>JAHEDK010000016.1 GCA_024641245.1 Actinomycetes bacterium | reverse complement strand
CGACCTGAATGCCTGAACCGGTTGTCGATCCGGCCTCGCCATTGGTATTGGCAGTCCGTCCGGCAGTTGTGAACACCGACAAGATCGGACCAGCCGAAGAACCATCGTTTCCAGAAGTTGATGTGAGCGAATCTTGGCTGATGGACACCAGGGCATCTGCCTGCCGTTGACCCAAGGTCCCTTTGCTGCCGTCTGGCAGTGACGGGAACTGGTCTGCCCGGGTCTGCAACGCTTGTTCGACTAGCTCACCATCGGATCCTGGTAGCTGTCCCCAGAGTCTGTATGCAGTTCGGTCCAGGGTGGGTTGCATAGACAGGAACCGGTCCGAGAAGACGTGTTGCTGGTCACTGCGGGTCATGCGCCGGTGCAAGGCGGTGAGACGTCGCACCCCAGGGATATCGAACCCTTCAGATTGCTCGACCCGATCAGGAGCGGCGCAGCGGCTGCCAGCGTGGCGGTGGCGACTATCCGATCAAACGAACCAACACCAGCCTCCAACCGTTCTTCCAGGTGAGGTTGATCGGCCAACGCTCGAGCGGCCGAAACAAGCGCCTTGGCAGTCTCTGGTGCGACGTCGAGGCGTCCGGCGGTCCATTCCTGCAAAGAACGGCATCCATCCGCCAACGGTGCCTGCCTGGCATCGGCTTCCCGCAGAAGAACTAGCTGGCGGGCGGTCAACCGAGATTTGAGCGACTCGATCTCTGTGAGTTGCTGTTCCAAAGCATCAGTTGTCGGCCGGTCGAGAACCTTCTGTCCCATGCATGCAAGATACGACCTGTCTGTGACAGAAAAGCACGGAAAACGGTTGGCTAGACAAGGAAGTGAACGAATCTTTCAGAAGGCGATTGGGCAGTTGGCAATTGGCTCGGTGCCAGCGGTGGACAAAGCGAGTCGGCGGAGCCGGCAGGCTCACATTCCCGCCCGCAGCGCGTCGACCGGCTCCAAGCGGGCGGCTCGGAGAGACGGGTACAACCCGGCCAGCAATCCGACCACTGTTCCCAGCGCAGGGGCCGCCAGGGGGACCCAGGGTTCGAGGACGGGCGTCCACGTACGGCTGGCGGCGACTCCGACGACGACCAGAACACCGACGCTCGCTCCGACCACCCCGCCGATGAATCCCATTCCGGCGCTCTCGATGAGAAACTGGTAGGCGATGTGCCGGCGAGCGGCTCCGAGCGAACGGCGCAGACCAATCTCGCCGACCCGTTCGAGGACCGACACCAGGGTCACGTTGGCGATGCCGATGGCGCCGATCAAAAGGGAAACGCCACCCAGGACGAGGAAGAGTGCGTCGACGTCTTCCTCGACCCCTGAAATCACGCTGGTCGGGTCCGCAGGCGCCTGCACCCGCAGGCGGCCCGGTTCGTTGGGGTTGAGAGCGATCGGTGCCTGCTCGGCAATGAGTTGGGCGGCTCCGAGTTCGGCGCGGATGTGCACTTCGTCGATTCCGTTCAGGCCAAAGAGCTTTCTTGCGGTTCCGTTCGGAATGATCACGGCGTCGAGGAGGCGGGGCTCTTTGGCCAGGTCATCGATGATTCCGACAACGATGAACGGGTGTTCCCCGATGAAGATGGCGGGTTGGTGGTCTACCCGATCGATGTTGAGACGTTGCGCAGCGCTCCTGCCGATCAGTGCGACGGGGTCTGCACGATCCGAGTGGCCTTCATCGAAGAAGCGCCCGGTCTTGAGCTCGGCCACGAACACTTCCAGCGTCCCCGGTGAGGCTGCCACGACATTCAATGCGAACTCGTTGCGGGCGAGCGGATCGCGCAGGGGGACTGAGCGAGTGAGGGATCCGGCGGTGTCGACGTTGGTCAGCGTTCCGGCAGCGACAACACCGTTCAGGCGCTCGAGCCTCTCTTGAGCATCCCACGGCAGCAGGTTGACGTTGGGTTGTGGCCCGAAGAACCCGAACTCCGACCGGTTCGAAACGGTCACGCTCGTGGCGATGAGCGGGTCGAAGCGAGTCACGATCTGGTTGCCCGCCGTTTTAGCGATTCCGAGCGTGGCAACGATCGCTCCGATGCCGAGCACTGTTCCGAGGATGGTCAATATGGTGCGTCCGGGTCGTGCCAGCATCGAGGTCACCGCTTCGGCCACCAGATCGCGTACCGCGAAGCGGGGCTTCGGGTTGCTCATGTGCTGGTCTCGAGTTCGGTCAGTATCCCGTCCAGCATCTCGACCTGACGCTCTGCATGGGCACCGACCGTGGCATCGTGAGTGACGACTATGAGTGTCAGGCCGTCCCGCCGCAGGTCATCAAATGCTTCGAGGACCGATTCGCTGGTCTTGGTGTCGAGGTTCCCGGTGGGCTCGTCGGCAAGGAGGAGGCTCGGCTCGGCAACGATCGCCCTGGCGATGGCAACGCGTTGCCGTTCGCCACCCGAGAGCGTATCGGGTGTCTGCTCCATTCGGTGTCCCATACCGACGCGCGCCAGAGCGGTCTGGGCAGCTGTTCTCCGCTCTTTCCGAGGGAATCCGTTGTATAGCAGAGCCGTCATGACGTTCTCGATGACCGTGCGGTGGCGCAGTAGGTGAAAAGCCTGGAAGACGAAACCGATCTTGCGGCCGCGTAGTGCGGTGCGTTCGGAATCAACCGCAGCCCGCACGTCTACTCCGTCGAGTAGGTACGACCCGCTGGTGGGCTCATCGAGTAGGCCCAGTACATTGAGCAGGGTCGACTTGCCGGACCCGGACGGCCCCGTGACCGCCACGTACTCGCCTTCATAGATCGCCAGGTCGACGCTGCGCAAGGCGTGGACGGGTTGTGTCCCCTCGAATGTCCTCGAGACGCTTTCGAGGAGCACGACGGGGAGGCTCATGCGTCTGAGCTTGGCGCGACGGGGGTCTGCTCCGTCCCGACGACGACCCGATCGCCTTCGTGGATCTCTCCATCCACGGCGTTGATCTCGGCGTATCCACCGGCGTCCAGGCCGATCGTTACAACGAGGAAGGTGGTTGTGCCGTCCTCGTGTTCGACTTCGATCCGCGTCGCACCGTCTGCGGTCGCAGACAACGCGGCCAGTGGGACGGCCAGAACGTCCCCGCCCGTCGATTCCACGGGAATCGTCAGCTTGACGTTGAATCCCTCCGAGAGGTCCTCGTTTGGACTCACCTCGAGGTAGACCCGGTCGCCATCGACGTTGTTGGTGCCGGGGCGGTCTGCTTTCTGGGTGACCACTCCGGTCGTGGTGATGTCGCTAAACGAGTCCTCGATGATGACCTCGTCGCCGACGTCGATGAGACCGGCATCGGCAACGGCAATCGACGTGTCGATAGCGAGTTCAGATCCTGTGACTTGCATGATCTCACCGGCGACGCCGTCGCCGCGTTCGACGAAGACACGGTCGATGCGAACGGGTAACCGTCGCATGAACATGATTTCGGACCGCAAGGCGGTGACGCCCGTCTTGGCCAGGAGGCCGTTGTAGGTCGACTGGGCTTCGCTGAGGCGTTTGCTTGCATCGGCGAGCGCAGCGTCGAATTCGCTTGTGTCTGCCGGTGCGACTGTCTCACTGCGTCTGGCTTTCTCGATGGCGAACCGGTCTTCGGCGTCTGCAACCAGATTGGCGTTGTTGCGAGCAGTCTGGTCTCGATCGATCAAGGACTGGGCCAGCCACGATTCCGCATCGCGCAGCGCCGTGGCGGCGTCGATCGACGCCTGCTCCAAAGCGGCGAGGTCTTCCGGTGTGAGCGGGGGCTCGGCTGCTTGCCCGGCGGCAAGCTGTTCGTCGGCGAGCGCCTTGGCGGCGGTCGCGTCCGTCACGTCTTGCTCTGCGGACGTGACCGCCGCCGCCGCAGCGGCGTCGGAGACGCCGGCATTTGCCCTGGCGTCCTCCAGAGTCCGCTGTGCCGATGCGACCGCCGCGTCGAGTTCCAGGATGGCAGATTGGGGCAGCGGCGCCTTGGCTGCCGCCAGGGCTTGCTTGGCGAAGGCGACGTCTCTGGCCGCCCCGTCTACTGATGACTTGGCCGCGTCCAACTCGGCCTGCTCTTGCTCGTTCGGGCCGATCGGTTCATATCCGAGCGATCGGTACCAGGCGTCGACGGCGGTAGCTGTGTCCCCGCTGTAGGCGCCGTCGATCGCTCCCGGGTCGAAGCCGATCCGTGCCAGCGCTTCCTCGAGCTGCATGACATCATCGCCTTCATCACCAGGGCGAATCGACCGGAACATCGGCAAGTCACCCTGCAACACGAGAATGGGCCGCCCCGACACTTCAATGACCAGGGACCCCTCGCTCAGGTCGGTGCCCTCGTCGGGCGCCAGAGTGACAATCGACGCGCCCCCGAGTACAGCCGGCGGATCCGCCAGTGTGATGCCGGCCGGCTGATCGAACCGCACATCGCCTCTAATGATTATGTCGCGGCCGAGCGTCCGCATTTCGACCGGCACGGTGATGCGCGACGGAGGTGGGGGTTCAGCCTCCGCCGCCACCTGAGCCGGCGATTTGATCTGGCTCCCGGCGTACCATCCACCACTCGCCGCCACGACGACCGCGGCGAGTCCGATTGCGAGGGTTGTGGTTCGACGCACCGGTCAATAGCCCAACTCGTCCTGCATGGCCTTCTGCTTCTGGAGCAACTCGAAGTTCTCGAGAATGAACTGGGCTTCGTACTCCTCCTGGACTTCCGTTCTGAGATCCGTCATGTCGCCACCGCACTCGGTGTCTGCGGCGGCAATCGCCATTTCCTCATCTGCGAGGGCCTGGATCTGTTCTGAATCCACATCCGGTCCCCACGGGCCGACGTTGGCGTATGACTCCTCATAGAACGCCTCACGTTCGTCCTCGGGAAGCGCCTGGGCCTGGGCTTCGATCTGCTGGTAGAAGTCTTCCTGGCCGGACCAGAGGTCCTGGCCGAGTTCGTCCAGATACATCCAGATGTCTTGCTGGGTCGTGAACGAGTATCCGGCGTCTGCCATGCAGGCGGCCCATTCTTCGTTGGCTTCGACGATGCGTGGGTCGGATTCGATCCTGCTCCAGAGATCGTCGTAGGCAGGCTCGAGCTGCTGCCAGATCTCCTCCTGTTCCGGATCCGGTCCGAAGCCACCGTAGATGTCCTCGTAGGCGAGGTTCTGGCAACCGCCGATCTCTGCGAAATCCGGCTCTACCCAGATCTCGTTGCCTTCCTCGTCAACTTCCGGCGCAACCTGTTCGAAGTTCTCCCAGTTCCCATACAGTGCGATCTCGTAGGCCTGACGCTCAGAATCTGAGAGCGACTCCTGATACACCCAGTTGGGGTCGTCTTCTGGGTTGTACTGCTGATCGAACCCGCCCTCTTCGAAGGCGGCGGTTTCCTCGAGCATCATGGTGAAGTATCCGTATCCGTACTTGGCCTTCCATTCCTCTTCGGTCAGGTCCTCACCGGGGCCGTAGTAGGCGAAGTCCTGGTCCTGGACGTACGGGGTGTACTCGAAGCCTTCCGCGGCCATGCACTCGGCGATGGACTGCTGGACCTCCATTTCTTGCTCGCGATAGCGTGCTTCGTCGGCGGCCGGGTCGCGGTTCTCCTCGCCGTATCCGAAGAAGTCGGCGAGCGTCTTTGGGATGTCCCCGGCGTCTGGGGCCGTCGTCTCGGTCGACTGATCCCCGCTCGTGTCGTCGTCGACGAGGTCCGCCGCCACGTCGTTCCCGCCACCGGTTGTTCCTGCTCCGCAGGCGGCAGCCAGTATCGACAGGATCGCCACCAGCGCGATCAATCTGAGCGTTGCCCGGTTACCGTCAGAACGCGACATCATGATGCACCCCCGGTTGGCTGTCTCTTGTAAGACGCTCGAACTCGCCTCTGAGTTCCATTAAACGCTAGACCGATGGTGCTGTGCAATGGGAATTCGACCACTAGCCTGCGTGGTCATGCCCTCAGATGCCCATCTCGACGCCCGTTTCATCAGATTCGGCCATGACGAATGGGCGGATCTCCGCGCCAACACACCGATGACGCTCGACGAAACCGATCTCGAGCGCTTGCGGGGCATCAACGAGAAGCTGTCACTCGACGAGGTCGCACAGATCTACCTTCCTCTGTCCCGCCTGCTGAACCTCTACGTGGCCGCTTCCCAGCAGTTGTACAAAGTGACCGACACATTCCTCGGTCAACCCGCCGAACGAGTGCCGTACGTCATTGGGGTGGCAGGGAGCGTGGCGGTCGGAAAGTCGACGGTAGCCCGTGTTCTGCAGGCACTGCTGGCGCGTTGGCCCGACCATCCGAAGGTCGACCTCGTCACAACGGACGGCTTCCTCTATCCAAACGCAGAGCTCGAACGGCGCGGCCTCATGGACCGCAAGGGTTTTCCCGAGAGCTACGACGTTCGGCGCCTGGTCCGGTTCATGGCGTCCGTCAAAGCCGGGGAGGGGGAGGTCGCGGTCCCGGTCTACTCCCATCTTGCCTACGACGTCGTGCCGGGGGAGCAGCGGCTGACCGACCGGCCGGACATCCTCATCGTCGAAGGACTCAACGTCCTGCAGACCGGCGACGGAGGAGCCGCCCGGGCGCGGGTGTTCGTCTCTGACTTCTTCGACTTCTCGATCTATATGGATGCCGATGAAGACCATGTCGTGCAGTGGTATGTCGATCGATTCCTCACGCTGCGCACGACGATCTTCCAGGACCCCAACTCCTACTTCCATCGCTACGCCCGTCTCAGTGAAGGCGAGGCGATCGAGACCGCGATGGACATCTGGACCCGAATCAATGGGCCGAATCTCCGCGAGAACATCCTGCCGACCCGCGAGAGAGCGCACCTCATTATCGAGAAGGACGCGGATCACACCATCAAGCGGGTTAGGTTGCGGCGTATCTAGTGGCGGTCGGCCGTCAGCCATAGGCCGACGAACGCCCATAACCTACAACCTATTGCCCATGACCTTTTTGCCTATTGCCTAGAGATCTCTGATGCCAATTGATCCATCACACCTCCGAGATCTGCTCACTGCGTTTGTTCCGCTCGATGAGCTCCAGGCGTCGTATCGACTTCGGATGCTCGATCTGGCGCGAATCGACGAAGATCCGACGGCGAGCGACCTATACAAACCGGGCCACTTCACGGCCAGCGGATTTGTGGCGTCGCCCGATCGGGACTGCGTGTTACTCATCCACCACGGCAAGATCGGTACATGGCTGCAACCGGGAGGTCACATCGAGCCCGACGATGTGTCTATTGAACGAGCGATACGTCGGGAAGTCGAGGAAGAGACTGGTCTGGCGGACATGGCATCACTCGGACTGCTCGACATCGACATCCACCAGTTCCCGGCTGGCGGGGACAGTCCGGCTCACCTCCATTTCGATGTTCGGTTCGGGTTCCTGGCAACTTCGGGGATCGTGACCTCCGGAGAAGGCACCATGGACGTGCGGTGGGTCGAGTTCGATCAGGTGGACCTCTGGAACTCCGACCTGAGTGTGACGCGTCCCTGCACGGCTTTGCGATCACTGGTCGGACACTCCTCCGCCGGCTAGTCCCAGAGTCCGCAGCCGAATGCGGTCGTCCGGTTGCCGGAGGCCGGTGGAACGCGATCGAAATCGCTTCGAATCGCCAGCCCGGCCGGGTGTTACTCTGCCGGGACCGACAGAATGGGTTCATGCTCGACAGGATCATGCGGGCCGCCAGGCTCGATCAGAGGCTCTATACCGAGGTGTTCTTCGACTCGGCCGCTACCGGAGACGCCGTGTTGCTGGTGGCCGGGATCTATGCCGCCGTCTACCTGGCCCTGGTGGTCAGCGGATCCGTTGGTTTCGGTGTTGTCTTCTTCATCAGCCTGTTGCTCGGTGGCCTGATCGGATGGCTGGTCGTCTCGGGCGGCCTGTGGTTGGCCGGCACCAAACTCTTCGATGCGTCGGCGCGCGGTGCCACGGTGATCCGCCTGACCGGATACAGCCACGCTCCGCTTGCTCTGCTGGTCGTTGCACCGTTCGTCGGGTCGATACTTGTCGATGTGGTCGTAGCAGCTGCTTTGATCTGGTTCGTGGCGGCGATCGGAGCGGCCGCACGCGTGGTGTTCGATTTCGACACCCGCAAGGCGATGGCGAGTTCCGTTCTCGCAGTTGCGCTGTGGTGGGTCGTGCAAGCGATTGGGATCGGCGACGGCCTCGCCTCTCTGCTCCGCTTCTTCTGACGTGACCGTGTACAGGATGGATCTGGCCTACGACGGCTCCGGCTTTCGCGGATACGCCCGTCAGCTAAACGTTCGCACCGTGCAGGACGACCTCGAGGGTGCTCTCCATCGAGTCGTGCCCGGCGTGGAAACGGTGGTCGCCGGGCGGACGGACGCCGGGGTCCATGCCGACGGGCAGGTGGTCAGCTTTGAGAGTGACCAGAATCTCGACATCGAGCGGCTCCTCAGGTCTCTCAACAAGATGCTCAACCCCGAGATTGCCATCACCGCATTGTCAGCCGCGGCCGATGGTTTCAATGCCCGATTCTCAGCGATCTCCCGGACCTATCGCTACCGGATCGACAACGGCCGAGTGCTCGATCCGCAGTGGCGGCATCGAGCATGGCGCGTTGCGTATGCACTCGATATCGAAGCGATGGCAGCCGCTGCCGAGCATTTCGAGGGCCTGCACGACTTCGCATCATTCTGCAGGGCCGCCCCCGGACGGTCGAGCGAGCGGACCGTGCTGGCGACGGAATGGAGGTACCTCCAGGATGGGATCCTCGAGTTCGAGGTGACTGCCTCATCGTTCTGTCACCAGATGGTGCGGGCCATGGTGGTGGCGTGTGTTGAGGTCGGGCGTGGGCGACTGCATCCTGAAGCCATCCCGCGCTTCCTGCAGGCCAGAGATCGTTCGACCACAGGGGGCGCGGCACCTCCGCACGGCCTCACGTTGTGGCGGGTGGGGTACCCATAGTCGCGACGATCGGAATGCCGGACGGGTCGGCGGCGTTGCTTTGGGTACGTTGTACCGTCCTGCTCACATCGTCCGTGCGTTGCTGCTCCAACCGGAGTCCTACCGAGAAGTGTCGTTTCGTCGCGCCGGATCGAACGTGTCGTCGGTGCTGTTCGTCCTCGCGGTCTACAGCCTGCTCGCTTCATGGGCGATGTGGCTCGACCGTGCGTCCGGGGCTGGATTTCGAACCGCAGCGGCATTCATCGTGTGGGGGTTGCTTCGTTGGGTGGTCGTTGCGCCGATCCTGTGGTTCATCGGCGTGCACGGCTTCGAAGGGGAGGGAACCCTCGGAGCGATGTACCGGGCAACGGCTCTGGCGCACGCTCCACTCCTGCTCCAGGTCATGCCGCTTGATGTGAGCTTCGCCAATGTCGTCGCGGCCATCTGGTTCGTGCTCGCCCTGATGGTGGCGGGCCGGGCGGTATTGGGCCTCTCCGTCCGGCGGGCGGCCGGCACCGGGGTCATGGCAGCCGCCGGTCTGCTGATCGTCTCGAATGTGTTTCTGGTCCCAATCGCCATCTTCGGGGTGGTGTGAGGGCGCACGATCGCCTATCGCCCAATGCCCAGGGCCCACCGAACACCGCCGGGTCCAATTGCCAGTTGCCATTCTCCAAGAACCTATTGCCTATTGCCTGTGGCCATTGCTACGTTCCTCCTCACGTATGCATCGCATTCCTCTCGTCCTGCTCACCACTCAGCCGTTTGTGAATCGGCGGCGAACCAGGCGATCGTGGCGGCCGAGCAGATGGGCGCTGGCCAATCCGACGGAGCGGTCGGTTCAGGACACCCTCCGACTGACCTACCTGACTGCCCGTCCGATGCGCGAGGGGCTCGATGCCCGGTCGGCCGCTCGATCGGCGCGCGCTATTCGAGAACTCGTCGGAGTGGCGGCAGTTGCCATCACCGATCTCAAAGAGGTCCTCGCCTACAGCGGCATCGGGCATCGCCATCATGGAGTCGGAGATCTTCAAGTCTTTGAGATCGGTGAGGCGGCTATCCGGACCGGGGGGTCCCGGGCGTCCAGGTCGGGCCTGGTTTGTGATCGGCTCGATTGCCCGATCGGTGAGACCGTTGCCGTCCCCTTGCGGGCCGGGTCTGAGGTGATGGGTAGCCTCATCCTGCTCCGCCTTAAGGATCAGCCGGTGACCCTGGGCCTGATCCGCGCCGCCCGTGAGGTCGCCAGACAGCTTTCGAATCAGCTCCAACTGGCTGAAGGTGATGTAACCCGCCAGGAGCTTCTGAGGGCCAGGACCGTGGCCCTGCGTGCTCAGATCAGTCCTCATTTTGCCTACAACACATTGACCGCCATCGGAAGCATGGTGCGAAGAGATGCCGAGCGGGCCAGAGAACTGCTGATCCAGTTCGCCGAGTTCTCCCGCTACATCCTGCGCAACGACCGCATCAACACGACGCTCTCGGATGAACTACGCAACGTTCACACATACCTCGAACTACAGCGAGCTAGGCACGGAGACCGGCTCGAGGTCGTGTTCAGAGTCGATCCCGAAGTCCTGCCGATCACGATTCCGATGCTCCTACTGCAACCCCTGGTGGAGAACGCGGTGCAACATGGTCTCGAGCGCCGTGACGGGATCTGGCTGGTGACGATTGATGCGGAGGACCGGGACGACGATGTCTACCTCTCCGTATCGGACAACGGTGTCGGCATGGCCGACGAGGCGATTGCCTCGATCACGGCTTCCGGCGGCGACCCTGGTGAAGGATCGGTCGGTCTGGCCAACATTCAGGAGCGACTCCGCTCGACGTACGGTGAGCATTACGGCCTGCACATCGAATCTGAGCCCGGCTCGGGAACCCGGGTCTCGATGCTCATTCCGAAGTATCGTGCCGGGGTGATCCAACCGTGACCTTCTCCAAGGTGCTGGTCGTCGACGACGAACAGCACGCCCGAGACGACCTGGCCTATTTGCTCGAGGCAGCAGGTGCCGCCGAGGAGATCCAGACAGCCGCCGGCGCAACCGAAGCTCTGGTGTTGCTACAGGATGAACCGGCCGATGTCGTGTTCCTGGACATTCGGATGCCCGGCCTCGACGGCATTCAACTCGCCAGGACGCTCGGCCAATTCTCCGATCCGCCTGCCGTTGTGTTTGTCAGCGCCCATGAGGAGCATGCGGTCGAAGCGTTTGCGATCGATGCGACCGACTACCTACTCAAGCCCGTCTCAATGGAACGACTCACGGCAACGCTCCGGCGCCTCGAGAGCCGGGTGGCCGGCAAGTCGGGGGACGCCTCGACCCAGGTTGGAGTGGAACGCACAGAAGATGAGGCGCTGCCCTTCGTAGCGGTCGAGGTGGCGGGCAAGACACGTCTCATCGATCGAGGCGAGATCCGGTACGTCGAATCCGAGGGCGACTATGTGCGCCTTCACACCTTCAAGGACTCCTACCTGGTGCGCCGGTCGCTCTCATCGCTGGCAGAACGATGGTCCTCCGAGGGTTTTGTCCGCGTTCATCGCAGCTTCCTGGTGAACCTGCGCCACGTCATTGAGATTCAGCCGTACTTCAATCAGACCCTGATAGTGAGACTCAACGACTCGGGGGAGACCAAGATCCCCGTCAGTCGCCGGCGGGCGAGACAACTACGTGAGCGCCTGGGACTCGGTACCACCGGCCGATGAGAGACGACCGCAACACTGCACTCGACCCGATCTACCTGCGCACGGTCCTCAGAGTCAACTTGTCCACCTCGCTCTTCTATTTCGGGCTCTTCTTGCTAGTAATGCTCGGCGGCCCGATCGTCTTCTGGTTCTTCCCGTCGCTGGCGACTACCTACCTGTGGTCGCTGCCACTTCCCTGGCTGTTTCTCGGAGTCGCCGGATTCCCGATGCTGGTGCTCATTGCCTGGAGCTACCTCGGCGCAGTCGAGGAGGATGAAGAGGAGTTCTCAGACCTGGTGGATACGCCGTGACACTGACGACGATCTTCGTAGGAGCGGTGATCGTCGCCACCTTCACGATCGGCCTGTTTGGCATAAGGATCGCCCGCACCACATCGGACTTCTTCGTCGCCACCCGCGCGGTCGGGTCGATCTGGAACGCGTCTGCCATCTCGGGTGAGTATCTCTCTGCGGCCTCCTTTCTCGGCATTGCCGGATTGGTCATGAAGCTCGGGGCCAGGGCGATGTGGTTTCCACTCGGCTATGCGGCCGGGTATGTGACGTTGCTGCTCTTTGTCGCAGCACCCCTCAGGCGATTCGGTGCCTATACGATCCCGGACTTCGCCGAGGGGCGCTTTGCCAGCCGGCGCCTCCGGCGCATCGCCGCCCTACTGGTTCTCGTCATTGGGTGGTTCTACCTGGTTCCTCAGATGAAGGGCGCAGGTGTGACGCTCGAACTCCTCGCCGGCGTGCCCTACTGGCTGGGCGTCGTTGTCGTGGGGGTCCTCGTCGTTGCAGCGGTGGCATTTGGAGGGATGAAGGGCATCACCTATGTGCAGGCCTTTCATTTCTGGACCAAGCTCACTGCGATTTCGTTCTCGGCTCTGGTCTTGCTGATTGCGCTCGGCTGGTCGTCCGGTGCTCGCACTCCATTTGCGGCCGGATTGCCGACTTTCCCCACTGCCACAGAAGTGACCTTCGCTCGCGAAACCCGGTTGGAGGTGCCGGAGTCGATCGTCGTTGTTGTTGACGGTACGACCGCTGTGTGGCCGGTGGGAGATGTCGAGGTGCCGGCAGGCACGAAGGCGGCATTCGCAGCCGGCGACGTGGCGCCGACGGCTGCATCGATCGGTGCCAGGGACGGCATTGCCTGGACGGTGCCGTTCCCGGATGGCGAGCGGTACGGCCTGCTGGGGGCGGCGTCACTCCTGATCGCCACCGTGCTCGGGACCATGGGGCTGCCACACATCCTCGTGCGGTTCTACACGAATCGCGATGCGCCCGCGGCGAGACGTACTGCGGTCGTGATCCTGGGTTTCGTCGGGGTCTTCTACCTCTTCCCCTGGATCTTTGGAGCTCTGGGCAGAGTGTGGGTTCCCGAATTGTACGTCACCGGCGACACCGACACCGTGGTGCTGGCCTTGCCCCGTCTGATTGGTGGAACGCTCGGCGAGTTCATCTCAGCGCTGGTGGCGGCCGGTGCCTTCTCCGCTTTCATCTCGACTTCATCCGGACTCCTGATCAGCGTCGCCGGGGCATTGAGCCACGACCTCTACGCTCAACTCTTTCGCCCCGCCGCCTCTGCTGCCCGAAGGCTCTTGTACTTCAGGGTCGGGGCGGTATTCGGTGGAGTGGTGGCGATCGGGCTCGGTTTGCTCGCCCGACCATTCGACATCAATGTTCTGGTCGGTTGGGCCTTCGCCATAGCCGCCAGCGCCTTCTGCCCGCTCTTGATTCTCGGCATATGGTGGCGACGGCTGGCTGCCCGCGGCGCCGCGCTCGGCATGGTGGTTGGAGGACTCTCCGCCACAGCCGCCATTCTCGTCACAATGCTCGGCGACGTTGATGGGCTGTTGGGAGCGCTGCTCGCGCAGCCGGCGGTAGTGACGGTTCCTCTGGCGTTTGCCGTGATGATCCTGTTCTCATTGCGGGCCCGTCCGCCCCGTCATGCAGACCAATTGCTGCTGAGAATGCACATGCCGGAACGCGCCGCCGAACTCCTACGAATGGAGATCTAGCGTGGTCCAGGGGAGGCAACACACGGCAAAACGCCGTGCGGAATTGCCGTAGAACCTATGACCCACAGCCTGGAACTGAACGGCAGAACCGTTATGCGGCACCTTTCGCCTTGATGCGCTAAACGGTCCGTTCATCCGATGATCGGTCCCAACGCCACCGATCGACGCAACAAACCGCCGCTCAACGCATACTTCCGTCGCGGAGAGAAAAGGCGTCGTACCTTCCTGGAGACGAGCCCCCGGGTGCCCCAGGGGCACCCATGCATGGAAGGGAGGTCGAAGCGGTGGATCAAGCCATTAAGGACTATTGGCGACGGAACGTACGCCTCAAGCTCATCTTGTTGTCGATCTGGGCGTTTGTCTCGATCGTCTTGTCGATTCTCATGATCGATGTTCTCAACGAGGCATCGATCGGAGGATTTCCACTCGGATTCTGGATGGCGCAGCAGGGATCGATCTTCGTGTTTGTGGTTCTGATATTCGTATATGCGAAGACCATGGATCGCTACGACACGGAGCTCGAAGCCACACTGCAGGGAATGTCGGGAGGTAACGCATGAGCGTCGAAGTTTGGACGTGGATCGTTGTCGGTCTGACCTTCGCGCTCTACATCTACATCGCCATGCGTCAGCGGGCGAGAGATACCGAGGGCTTCTACGTTGCAGGCCACGGAGTTCCCGCCGTCGCCAACGGCATGGCCGTTGCTGCCGACTGGATGTCTGCCGCTTCGTTCATCTCGATGGCGGGCATCATTGCCTTCCTCGGTTCCGACGGGTCTGTGTACCTGATGGGATGGACCGGCGGCTACGTCCTTCTGGCCTTGTTGCTGGCGCCCTATTTGAGGAAGTTCGGCAAGTACACGGTCCCCGACTTCGTCGGCGATCGCTACTACAGCCAGACTGCCCGCATTGTCGCACTGGTGGCGGCAATCTTCGTCTCGTTCACCTACGTTGCCGGCCAGATGCGCGGCGTCGGGATCGTGTTCTCGCGGTTCCTGAACCTCGACATCAACGTCGGTGTTTTCGTAGGTATGGCGATTGTCACCGTCTATGCCGTCACCGGCGGCATGAAGGGCATCACCTGGACACAGGTGGCGCAATATTCGGTGCTGATCATCGCTTACTTGATTCCGGCCATTGCCATCGCCTCGAAGCTGACGGGAATGCCGATCCCTCAGCTTGGCTTTGGTGGCGTGCTCGACGATCTGAACGCGATCCAGACGGATCTCGGATTCGGAGCGTATACAGACGCCTTCTCGTCGCTGTCAACGTTGAACGTCTTGTTCATCACGATTGCGCTCATGACCGGCACAGCCGGGTTGCCACACGTGATCGTGCGGTTCTATACGACGAAGACGGTGCGGGATGCCCGCTGGTCGGCAGGATGGGCTTTGTTCTTCATCGCCATCCTCTATACGACGGCTCCGGCAGTTGCGGCCTTCGCCAAGACGAACCTGATGGACACGGTGTCGAATCAGTCGTACGAGCAGGTCAAGGCTGAGAACTCCTGGTTTGGCTCCTGGGAGGAAACCGGACTTCTGAGCTTCGATGACAAGAACGGTGACGGGATCATCAACTACCAGGCAGGCGACGGCAACGAACTCACGGTCGATCGTGACATCATGGTGCTCGCCAACCCCGAGATTGCGGGCCTGGCCGCCCCAATCACGGCGCTCGTGGCGGCAGGCGGCCTGGCCGCTGCACTCTCGACCGCGTCCGGTCTCCTGCTGGTGATCGGATCGTCGATCGGGCACGACCTCTATACGAAGGTCCTGAAGCGAGGGACGACGGAAGCCCAGCGGCTTCGTGCCGGCCGGATCGCGATGGCCGGGGGCGTGCTGGTGGCCGGCTACTTCGGAATCAATCCGCCCGGTTTCGTCGCGGAGGTGGTGGCATTCGCCTTCGGCCTTGCCGCGGCGAGCTTCTTCCCGGTCATCGTGTTGGGGATCTTCTGGAAGAAGACCACGAAGGAGGGTGCGATCGCCGGAATGGCCATCGGCATGACGTTCACCTTCGTGTACATCGTGATGACCGCCAAGGGCTTGCTCGGCATGGATCCCTGGTTCTTCGATATCTCGCCTCAGGGCATAGGCACGGTCGGCATGATCATCAACCTGGTGGTTACGTACGGCGTGTCGAAGATTTCCAAAGAACCGCCTGCCGAAATCCAGGAACTCGTCGAGAGTCTCCGGATCCCCGAAGTTGCCAGTGCATACCTCAAGGAGGGCAAGGCGTAAAACACTACAGGTCTGAACAGAACAGCGGGGAAGTCCTGGTGCTTCCCCGCTGTTCTGCGTCGCGGGTCGCTGGTTGCCTTTTCGAGGGAAGACACTTCTTCGGGCTCCGACGGGCGACTCCCACTAACCTGCGTTTCCGATGCAACAGGCAATCTTTCGGTTCCTTTCCGAGATGACCGCGTTCGCCGGCGTCCGCCCGGCGGATCTCGATGACTTGATCGAGGACATAACCGAAGCGGCTGCGGTCGGAGGCGAGGTCGTCTCCCCACCAGGCCCCGTGGCGGTGATGTTCGGCGGGCTCCGGATCAGCGATCAGGAGGGTCGCAGCGTCGATGTCGTGGGCACCGGCGAATTCTGGGTCCCGACCCCCGGCCACACTGCCACCGCTTCCTCTGCAACAACCTACCTGCAGCTACCGGATCGGGCGATCGACCTGGCGTGGGAGGGTGAGGCAGGTCGGGCAGTTCTGGCCGGGCGGCAACGGACCGCCGGCGACGACCTTCGGCTCACTTCGCGCCTCGTATCGGAGGTCATGGCCTCGCCTCTCGTGGTCGGCGGGCACATTGCGGCACAGGCAGTGGCTGAGGCTATGACCATGGAGGGTGCCACCGCCGCACTCGTCACGGTTGGGGACCGTATGGGAATTGTCACGGATCAGGACTTCAGGGCCCGGATGGTGGCGATCGGTCGGGATTCCTCCGGCCCGATTCGTGACATCGCCACTTTCCCGGTCACGACCATCGAATCCGGCGACCGCCTCCTGACGGCCCTCGAAGTGATGGTTGACCAAGGCATCAAGCACCTGCCCGTCCTGCTCGATGGCCGGCCGGTTGGAATGCTGGCCGACAGCGACCTGTTCGGGACGATCGACGAGAGCCCGTTCGCCATTCGTAGCGCCATTCGGAGCGCTCGGACCCCGGGGGCACTCGCGGAGGTCTACTCGTCGATGCCGAGAATCGTTGAGCGACTGCTGTCGCAGGGCATGGAAGGTCTGGCCATCTCACGGCTGCTGGCCAACTTCGCAGAAGCCGCCACCGCCCGCGCTATCGATTGGGCGACGGCCGAGCTCGGCCCCGCTCCCGGCTCCTACGCCTGGGTTGCCTTCGGGAGCCTCGCCCGGCGTGAACTTGCTTTGCTCCCCGACCAGGATCACGCCCTTGTCGTGCCAAACGGGGCAAGCTCCAACTCCTGGTTTGAGGTGATGGCCTCTCACGTGACTGGGGTTCTCGAAGAGGTCGGCTACCCGCGCTGCGATGGGGGGGTGATGGCCTCAGAACCGGACTGGCGCGGCGAGGAGGACGAGTGGGAGAGACGGTGGATTTCCTATCTCCTCGATGCCAGCCCGGTCCATCTCCTCGAATCCCAGATTGTCTTCGACTCGAGGGTCATCGCCGGAGATGCGACCATGGCCGGTTCGTTCGCGGAGTTGCGGGCACGGGCAAGGAACGCCGGGCCATTCCTCGCCTTACTCGCCAAGCATGCGGCCGACTTCCGTCCGCCGCTCGGGTTCATGGGGCGGATGCAGACCGACCGGGGAGGCGACCACCCAGGAACGTTTGATCTCAAGGCGGGAGCGATCCTCCCGATCGTTCAGTTCGCCCGGATTCATGCCCTCGTGATCGATGCTCCAACGGTCGGCACGATCGGCCGTCTGGAGGCGGCCGCGGCGGCGGGAGAGGTTTCGGACGAGTTGTCATCGATGCTCATCGAGGGTTACGAACTGGCAACCACGATTCGTCTCGAACATCAGGTGGCACGCTGGCGGTCGGGTGAATCGCCGGACAACCGCATCAATCCCGACGAATTGACGAGCTGGCGGCGGATGGGGTTACGGGAAGTGTTCAAGGCGATCAAGTCCGCCCAGGAGGCTCTGGCGCTCAACTTCTCGTCAGGGCTTGTGTCATGATCATCGATTGACGGTCGCGAGGTGGCCCGCCCGGCCGCTACATCTGCGACGGAGAGGAGGACGACGATGGATCGTCGCGGTCAACGCCTAGCAGCGGTCTCCGTGTTCGGCGCGCTCGTTCTCAACTATCCACTGATGAAGCTGGCCTCCTCGGAAGGGACATTGCTCGGAGTCCCTGTGCTGTACCTGTACTTGTTCGGATTGTGGGCCGTGCTCATCGGGGTTATGGCCGTCGTCATCGAGCGGAGGCACTGAGCGGTGTTCGGCTGGGTCATTGTTGGCTCGGCGCTCGCCTACATCGGCCTGCTGTTCTTGATCGCCCGCTATGCGGATCGCCGCGCCGAGCGCGGTCGCAGCATCATCGCCAACCCGTACGTCTACTCGCTGTCACTGGCCGTCTACTGCACCGCCTGGACGTTCTACGGCAGCGTCGGAAGGGCAGCCTCCGCCGGTATCGGCTTTCTCCCCATCTACCTTGGGCCAACCCTGATGGCGGGTCTCTGGTGGGTCGTCTTTCGCAAGATAATCCGGATCAGCAAGCAGAACTCCATCACGTCGATTGCCGACTTCATCTCGTCTCGATACGGGAAGGGACTCGCCCTCGGCGTTATCGTCACGGGCATCGCCGCGGTGGGCATCGTGCCCTACGTTGCTCTCCAACTCGACGGGATCGCCACGAGTTTTGCTTTGCTCTGGCACTACCCGGACGTTACTTCGAGTGCTGTGGGTTTCACCGACCCATTCGGTGGGACGGCCTTCTGGGTGGCGCTTCTGCTCGGGACGTTTGCGATCCTCTTTGGGACCAGGCACCTGGACGTCACCGAGCACCATGAAGGTCTCGTGGCTGCCATTGCTTTTGAGTCTGTCGTCAAGTTGTTTGCCTTCCTCGCCGTTGGGGTATTTGTCACCTGGGGGCTGTTTTCTGGGCCGGGCGACATCTTCACGAGAGCGGCTGCTGATGCCGATATCTCCTCATTGCTCCGATTCGATGGCGGAGTTGAGGAGTACTGGGACTGGGGATGGCTGATGGTGCTTTCTGCGCTGGCCATAATGTTCCTGCCGAGGCAGTTCCAGATGGCTGTGGTCGAAAACACCGATGAGAGCCATCTCAACAAGGCGATCTGGCTGTTCCCCCTCTACTTGTTCGTAATCAACATCTTTGTTCTCCCGATCGCGGTAGGCGGGCGCCTCACGTTCGCGTCGGGATCGGTGGACCCCGACAACCTCGTCCTGCTGCTTCCGATGGCCGACGGTCAGCGGCTGCTTGCTCTTGTGGCGTTCATCGGCGGCTTGTCTGCAGCCGCCTCCATGGTCATAGTGGCCACCGTTGCTCTTTCCACCATGGTCTCCAACGACGTTGTCATCCCTGTGCTGCTCAGAGTTCGCTCATTCCGCCTGGGCGAGCGCGGGGACGTCTCCTCGCTTGTGCTGGGCACCAGGCGGATCACCATCCTTTCGGTCGTCCTCCTCGGGTATTTCTACTTCCGGCTGACCGAAGGAGCTCTGCCTCTCGTTTCGGTCGGGCTGATCTCATTCGCGGCAATCGCGCAACTCGCTCCCTCGATCCTTGGTGGGATCTACTGGAAGCCCGGCAATCACAGAGGCGCCATTGCGGGGATGGTTGCCGGATTCACGGTGTGGGCTTACACGCTCGCAATCCCGACGCTGGTGGAGAGCGGGCTCATGTCCGATGCCCTCATCGAGTCCGGGCCGTTCGGGATCGAGGCTCTCCGGCCTTTCGCTCTGCTCGGGCTAGAGGGTTTCGATCCGATCACCAACGGATTGTTCTGGAGTCTGTTGATCAACGCCGGGCTATTCATGGTGGTGTCGATCCTCACCGACCAGACACCCATCGAGCAGCGTCAGGCGTCGATCTTCGTGGATGTGTTCAAGGGAGCCAGCGAACGAACCCAGGCATCCGTATGGCAGGGCACCGCCTCGTTTGTCGAGTTACGGTCGATCCTCGAACGGGTACTGGGCTCGCCGAGGGCAGACGCGCTTCTGATGCGGTATGCGGCCACGCGGGGCATCGCCGAGTCCGGCGAACTGGAGGCCGATGCGGATTTGGTCACGTTCGTCGAGCAAAGACTCGCCGGGGCGGTTGGAGCAGTGTCCGCCCGGGCGCTGGTTTCGTCCGCTGTGGAAGAGGCCGTTCTGAGCCGCGACGAGGTCCTCGATGTGTTGGATGAAACGACCCGCGTCCTCGCCTACAGCCGGCAACTAGAGCAGAAACAGCGCGAACTGGAGCAAGCCACGGAGGATTTGCAGAACGCCAACCTGCAACTTCTCGAGCTCGATCGGATGAAGGATGACTTCATGTCGGCTGTGACCCATGAACTCCGTACTCCGCTGACATCGATCCGCGCCTTCACGGAGATTCTGGATGACAACCCCGACCTCGATCATGATCAGCGGAGCCAGTTCCTCGACATCATCCTGAAAGAGAGCGAGCGGCTGACCAGGCACATCAACCAGGTGCTTGATTTCGCCAAGATCGAATCCGGCACGCTTGAGTGGCGGATGGAGGTCCAGCAGCTGGGACCGGTCGTTGAGGAGTCACTACAGCGTGTGGGCGAACTTCTCCGCCGCCGGAACATCGAAATGCACATTGACCTCGGCCCGTCGAACTTGCAGGCGGATTTCGACCGCGATCGGCTCATACAGGTGATCATCAATCTGGTGTCCAATGCGGTGAAGTTCAGCGATCCCGACCAACCGAGGGTGTGGGTGACCCTCGAGCAAGCTGATGGGGAGGCGCGCGTAACGGTCGCGGACAACGGCCCGGGAGTACCGCGTGAACACCACGAGCTTATCTTCGAGAAGTTCCAGCAAGTCGCAGATGGAGATTCCGGCAAGCCGCGCGGTACCGGGCTCGGACTACCTATCTCGAAAGAGATCATCACCCAGTTGGGGGGGCGCCTCTGGATTGAAACTGCTCTTGGGCCGGGCGCAGTGTTCCGTTTCGCTCTACCGTTGGCAATCAGTCCGCCGGCTGACGATCCGGGAGGAGGTGAGGCAGTTGAGCGCACGGGTACTGATCGTTGACGATGAGCCGAATATCGTTATCTCGCTCGAGTTCCTCATGCGACACGAAGGGTATGAAGTCGAGGTGGCCTCCGATGGGGAAGAAGCGCTAGAGCTTCTTGCGTCGTTTCAGCCGGATCTCGTCCTACTCGACGTGATGATGCCGAAGCTATCGGGGTTCGACGTTCTGCAGCGCATCCGAAACGACGCCGAGCTTCCGAACCCGGTGGTGGTCATGTTGACTGCCAGGGGTCGGGAAGCCGAGGCAGAAAAAGGAAAGGCCCTCGGAGCGGACGAGTACGTCACGAAACCCTTCGCGACGCGAGACCTCGTTGCCGTTGTACACCGGGCCCTGGAAGGTCGATGAGGGGCCGCCGCCTCGAATCGACGATCGCCGGCGTCGGCGCGGTCGGCACGGCCGTCGGCTATGTCGCGGCGTTGTCGATTGTCTGGGCGGGACTCGACGAAGCAGGTCGTCAGGGCTTCGGAGAGGCTTTGAATCTCCTGGTGCCCAGCGGCCTTGCACTGGCGGCACTCGGCGGTGTTGTGGCCGGGCGATTCTTTCGTTCGTTCATGGTGGCGACGCGCCGGATGTCCGACGAGGTTGACCTCATTGCCACGGTCAATCCGGCCCACCGCATCGACCCGGGCGGTCCGACCCATCTGCGCAAGCTGGGGTGGTCGATCAATCGCCTGGCCGGACGATTGTGGGAGAGCCTCGAGGATCAGGAAGCGGCGGTCGAGGCAGGTAGGAAAGCTGTCGGACATGAGAAGGAACGCCTGGCCGCGCTGATGTCCGACCTTGCTCAGGGTGTCATCGTCTGCAATCTCGACGGGCAGATTCTGCTCTACAACGGCGAAGCCCGGAACCTCCTGGCCGGGGAAGATGCGAACTACGTCGGACTGGGGAGGTCGGTGTTCGCGTTTCTCGATCGCAATGTCGTTCTCAACGCCCTCCATCACTTGCAACTGCGTGCCGAACGTGGTGCCAAAGTGCGTCCTCAACGCTTCGTTGCCACGATCCCTTCCGGCTTCGTCCTGCGCATGACCATGGTCGCCGTTCGCGATACCGCGGGGATTTTCACCGGTTTTGTGCTGACAATGGAAGATGTGACGCACGAGCGAGCGGCCCGCGGACGGCGTGATCAATTGCTTCGTTCCCTCACGCACGAGGCCCGGCACTCCGTCGCCGGAATCAGGGCCGCGATCGAGACCATACTCTCGTATCCCGAGATGTCGGGAGGTGATGTCGAGCGATTCCGGTCGGTGATCGTTGAGGAGGCCGAGCGGCTATCAGTCCGGATCGACGACGTTTCGGCACAACATGCGGCAACACTCGAGTCGGCATGGGAACTCGACGACATGCTCGGCGACGATCTGCTGCTGGCGCTGGCGAACCGCGTGGAGAGTTCCACAGGAATCAGCGTGTCGACGGACGTGCGGGAGGATTCACTCTGGGTGAAGGTGGACGGTCTCGCTCTGATCGACCGATTGGCCGCCGTGGCGGCCCACATGGCGGAACAGGTCGGGTCGGGCTCGATGGCCATCCGGATGCAGGAGCTAGGTCAGTTCGCCGCCCTGGACGTCGAATGGCCGGAGACCGGAATAACCGAGTCCATGGTGGCGGTTTGCATGAAGGAATCGTCGGTTGGCGAGGGGGACCTGGAATCCCTCCTCGCTTTGCATGGTGGCGAAGTCTGGTGCGAAACGGGCTCTGACGGGAAGCCTTTCTTACGAGTGCTTCTGCCGAAGGCCGTCGCAGTCCCAGCGCTCGCATTGCGAGTGCTCGATGAGGGTCGACCGGAATTCTACGACTTTGATCTATTCGAACAGCGCGACGCGGCAGACAGCCTCGACGACCGGCACTTACGCGATCTGGTATTCACCGTTTTCGACACCGAGACAACGGGACTCGATCCCAGCGGGGGGGATGAGATCATCTCGATTGGCGCCGTTCGGATCCTCAACGGGAAACTGCTCCGATACGAGGCATTCGATCAGCTCGTCGATCCGCGTCGGTCCATACCGGCCGAGTCGTACCAGATCCACAGAATCGACGCGGAAATGCTGGCCGGGCAGCCCACCATCGATATCGTGCTTCCCCGCTTCGCGCGGTTCGTCGAGGACACGATTCTGGTCGGTCACAACGTGGCCTTCGATCTGAAGTTCCTTCAGCTGAAAGAGCAGTCCACGGGGGTCACCCTCTCGAATCCTGTCCTGGACACTTTGTTGCTCGCAGCCCTCGTCTACCCCGAGTCGGACGTGCACAGTCTCGAGGCCCTCGCCCGACTCGTGGGAGTGCCCGTGACCGGACGGCATACCTCGCTGGGTGACGCGTTGGTCACCGCAGAGTTGTTTCTACAGCTCATCCCACTGCTCGAGGCCCGCGGCCTGCGTACTTTCGCGCAGGTGCAGAGGGCGGAGAAAGATACTTTCTACGCTCGACTGGAGTACTGAGGTCCGCAGGCTCTGAGCTTCTGAGGGGAGGAAGGCTGCCTATTGCCTATTGCCCACTAGCTGTGGACCACACTCGCCTCAGCGATGAGTCGGCGCAGTTCCGGCTCGAGCAGCGTCAGTTCGGACTGCAACTTCGGCCACGCCCTGGTGGCTCCTTCGAGGTCGCCGCCTTTGGCGATGTCGTTGAGATGGCGAGCGGCGCGGAAGGTGCCTGTTGCCCCAAGCAGGCCGGAGCTGCCCTTGATGCGGTGCGATGCCCCGGCGATGGCCGTCAGGTCGTTCCGGCCGAATCCATCAACGATCGCTTCCGAGAGCATCCTCGCTTCCTCCAGGAAGAGATCGGCCATTTCAGCCAGCACATCAAGCATGCCTTCGACCCGGGTCAATCCGTCTTCGCGGTCGAAAACGACAGACCGTGGATCCTCGAGGGCTGTTTCTGCCGGCGAACCCGAGACACTTCCGTGCGGAACCATCTGCTCCAGGACTGCGAAGAGCTCCTCGGCTCGGAATGGTTTCGCTAGGAATCCGTCCATCCCGGCTTCGAGGCAACGATCGCGATCAGAGTCCATCGCGTGGGCGGTGAGTGCGATTATGGGCAAATGGCGGTCGGCGGCCTCGTTGGCGCGGATCACTGCGGTTGCGTCAAGGCCATCCATTCCCGGCATCTGGACATCCATCAAGACCGCGTCGAAGGTCCCGTCCGCGACCGCCCGAACGGCTTCATATCCATTCTCAACAGCCACCGCGACGTGACCGCGCTTCTCTAGGAGCCGCAAGGCCAGGCGGCGGTTGGTCGGACTGTCATCTGCAACGAGGACTCGCATCCTGGTTCTACGCTCTCGAATCCAATGCCGCGTGACGAGGAGATCGGGACGGGAAGGGCCGGCGAGAACCCTCACAATTTCAAGTAGCTCAGATGCACTGATCGGCTTCGCAAGGTAGCCCGAAGCGCCGGCCGAACGGTATTCGCTCGCTTCGCCGCGCTGCCCGGATGTGGGGCAAACAATGACGGGTATGCCGTTGAAGGCTTCATGGCCAGACACCCGGGAGGCCATTTCGAGGGTGTCCTGCTCATGCTCGATGATTATCACGTCCGGCCGGCGACGCAGCCGCTCGATCCTCGTCATGACGTCTACCGCGTCCGGGAGGCTCATCGCCCCGACGGACGATACCCCACCCTGTCGTAGCATCTCTGCCAGGTTGCGCTGGGCGCCGGCGGAGTCGGTGATTATCAGAGCATGAATCTTCCCGGACGCTTCGGGTCCGAGGGATTGCAGCAACACTGCCTCGTCATCAGCCACGCCGAGAGAGGCTGTGAAGTGAAACGTGCTTCCGGAGCCGAGGGCGCTCTCCACCCAAATCCGACCGCCCATCTTCTCGACTAGCTCAGCGGTTATCGTTAGGCCGAGTCCCGTCCCTCCGAACCGGCGGGTCGTTGAACCGTCCGCCTGGGCGAATGCCTCGAAGATCTGCTCCTGCTTGTCGGCAGGGATTCCCACTCCCGTGTCTGCGACGGAGACATGGAGGTCGATGTTGGAGTCGGTGAGCGCGGTGGCATTCACTAACACCTTGATCCCTCCGACATTTGTGAACTTCACTGAGTTGCCGACCAGATTGAACAGAATCTGGCGGATACGTCCGGGGTCTCCGACGACGGCGTCTGGAATGTTGGGGTCGAGTTGATAGTCGAGAGCGAGGCCCTTGGCCGCGGCTCGCACGGCGATCGTTCGAATTGTGTCTCCGACGGTCTCGGCGAGGCTGAAGGGGATGGTCTCCAGTTCGAGTTTTCCTGCCTCGATCTTCGACACGTCGAGCAGGTCGTTCACCAATGTCAACAGGCTGTCGACCGACAACTTGACCGTTCCGAGGTACTCGCGCTGTTCCCCGGTCAACTCCGTCGCCAGTGCCAGCTCCGTCATTCCTTGGATCGCGTTCATCGGAGTCCGGATTTCATGGCTGACGTTGGCGAGGAATTGGGACTTGGCGTTCGTCGCTCTCTCCGCCGTTTCTTTCGCTTCCCGTAAAGCTGCCTCGGCGGCGACCCGTCTCTGCTCCGTCCTGATCGCATCGGTCAAGCCGGCGATCGTTGCAATGAACGGTTCGATTTGCTCGGACATCTCCCGTGAGTACCCACCTGGGCGATTGGCTATGGCGATGACTCCGACCACCGAGCCCGCTTGCCGGAAGGGAACGATCATTATCGAGTCGAGGTCATCGGCGTTCCCTGGGTAGCAGGGGAGATCTTGACCGGTGGGACGAGAGGCGATCACGGTTTCCTGGGTTCCCAGCGCCAGCCCGATCAGCCCTGCTGACGAAGCCGCTTCGCAGTCGGTCGCGTCGTTCTGCCACCCGGCGCCGTGGGCGGCGCGAACCAGTAGGTGGGCTTCGTCGTCCACGGGAAGCATCTCCGCTATGACGCCCCAGTTGCTGGCCGTGAGCCGGAGGAGGTCGTTGAGGAGGGAATCGAACTGGTCAACCCGGCTTCCACTAGTGCGAATGAAGCGAAGCTGCGCGTTGGCGACGCTGTCGAGGAGTTCGTTCTTGTTGGCGAGATCTCGCTGCGTTTTCTTCAATCTGGAGACATCGACGATGGAAACAAGGACCCGCCCGAGGTCGAGGCCGCCCTTGCCGTCGGGAGGCGCCTCCCAATGCATCACACAATCGAAAGGGTGTCCTTTCAATGTTGTACCCGAGAAGTCTATGACGAGATGATCCTGTCTCGTCCAGATGGCAACGAGTTGCTCGAGGAACGACTTCCGAGCATCTTCGTCGACGGTCACTGAGTTGATCGGTCCGAGCAGATCGTCGGCGCCGTCGGCCTCGAGGAGGGCAACTGCGGCTTCGTTGACATCGATCACTCGGATGGCGGCCAGCGCCTCGTCGAACACGGTGGGGTTGTCGGTCAGGTGGCTTCGGAGGTCGACGATCCCGTCTGCCCGCAACCGATCGAGGATTGCGGCGGCACCGCGGAAATCCTCCTGCCAGATCGACGTGGGAGCGCGAGCAAAGAGTGCCTGATAGCCAAGCTCAGTGTTCTGGACCGCGGTGGCGATCCGATGGAGAGCGCCGGCGATGACTATGAAGACCGCTACCTCGAGAGCCATGGTGAACAGGTGTGTCTGTCTGGCGCCGGCAAAGACCCCCGACCCCTGGTCGGCCGCCCACAGCACCTGGAGAGCCCAGATAGCCCCCAGGTAGCCGAGGTAGAAAGCCAGCCGTCGGCCGCGGACGAACAAACTGCCAACTGCACCAAACGCCGCAACACCCACCAGGAGGGGGCTCCAACGTTCGGCTGGTTGTACGGGCATCTCGACGGCGGCCAGCGTTGCCACAACCAGGATCAACTGCGCGGCATTGACACTGCCGCGGTGCAACTGCAGAAACGCGAATCCTCCGGTTACGAGCGATAGGGATGCCAGAAAGGCGATGCCGGCGTCGGAAAGGGTGGCCGCGGCGATCAGAAGGGGTATGCCGAGCAGAACCCCGCCCCACTGAAGACCGCGAACGACGGCACTTTCAATCGCGGCAGAAGTGCTCTCGACAACGTCGCGTTGCGATACGTATTCGATTTCCGCCCGGGTTCCCAACGGCACAGCCATAGTTGACTTGTCGGCCGCAATCTCGCGCCCTTGACGACTTATTGATGATGGTGCCGGCGGCACGAAAGCAGACCCAGTGACCACACGGAGGGTTCAGTCGAGCTGGCCAACGACCAGGAGAGCGGGCCCGGGGTCTACTGTCGAGTGCTCAGCAACTCCCGGCCACCCAGGAACACAGTGTTGAGCGCACCGGCGCCGGTGATTATCAGTCCGAAGGCAGGTTGGCACAGGGTGCCTTCATCGAGGGTGCACTCGGAGGTGCCCGTCACCATCAGCCAGATGACCAACCCCAGCGCAACAGCTCCACCGAGAGCAGGCAAGAACCGGTAAAGCGTGTGGCGGGTTGAGAACACCCCCGCCAGGCCAACGGCCGCGCCCCATAACGAGATCATCCCCCAGTTGTCGAGGCCGTATACCGGGCCGGCCACGGTGTTCCACCAGCGCAGCATGCTGCCGATCAGCACGACGATGAGGCTGACGGCCAGCCAGATCTGTGTAGGCCCGAACCAGGGGAATCCCGGGCGTCGGCGACGTACCTGGGTGGGTGGGGTTTCTGACATGGCCACATCCTCACGCGCGAAACGGGGTTCGGCAAACCGTTTGCGTCGAGTGGTTCAGCACCCGCTGCGGACCGCTCACCGCCCATATCGACCGGTCGGCGGCACTCCGTGGTGTAAGAGGTGGTGCTTCCGTAGCATGTCGTTTGGAAGGGCGTGTCCCTCGAATTGTGATGTGCCCGCGCCGCGGGCGGCAGGAAGGAGCTTTCGTGTCAGACAGCAGCCGTCAGGCCATCGAGAACCTCTCGACGGAGGACCGGGTCTTCCCGCCGTCCGACGAGTTTGCCGCGCAAGCCAACGCAAAACCGGGCCTTCACGAACAAGCTGAGGATGACTGGCTGGGTTTCTGGGAGCAGCAGGCAAGGAGCCGGATCACCTGGTTCAAGGAACCGACAGAGATCCTCGATGACTCGAATCCGCCCTTCTTCAAGTGGTTCAAAGACGGCGAGTTGAACGTCACCTACAACTGCCTCGACCGTCATCTCGCCTCTCAAGGCGACAAGGTCGCCTATCACTGGATCGGAGAACCCGGCGACACCCGGACGTTCACGTATCGGGAGCTCTACGAAGAGGTCAATCGCTTTGCCAACGGGTTGGTGGAACTAGGCGTTGCGAAAGGCGATCGAGTAGCCATCTACATGGGGATGATCCCCGAACTTCCGATTGCGATGCTGGCGTGCGCCCGCATCGGCGCACCCCACTCCGTCGTGTTCGGCGGATTCTCCTCGGACGCGCTGGCCGACCGCATAAACGATGCAGAAGCCAAGGTCGTCATCACCCAGGATGGGGCCTGGCGACGCGGGAGCGTGGTTCCACTCAAAGTGAACGCCGATGTGTCGGTGGCGCAGAGCCCATCGATCGAGCACGTGGTCGTCGTCAAGCGCACAGACAACGACGTCATGATGACCGAGGGTCGGGATGTCTGGTACCACGATCTCATCGAAGGGAAGTCGACGGAGTTCGAGCCGGCGGTGATGAATGCCGAAGACCTCCTCTATATCCTGTACACATCGGGCACGACCGGAAAGCCGAAGGGAATCGTTCATACCCAGGGCGGCTACCTGGCGGGCGTAGCCACGACGCACAGTTACGTGTTCGATATCAAACCGGACGATGTGTACTGGTGCGCAGCCGACATCGGGTGGGTCACCGGTCACTCCTACATTGTCTATGGTCCACTCGCCAACGGCACAACCGGCGTGATGTACGAGGGTGCGCCGGATTGGCCCGAGAAGGACCGTTTGTGGCAGATCATCGAGGACTACAAGGTCACCATCTTTTACACGGCTCCAACCGCGATTCGTGCGTTCATGAAGTGGGGCGACGAGTTTCCGGCCGGGCACGACTTGAACTCGTTGCGAGTGCTCGGCACGGTCGGCGAGCCGATCAACCCCGAAGCCTGGATGTGGTACCACGAGCACATCGGCGGCAGCAGCCGTCCGATTGTCGACACGTGGTGGCAGACCGAAACCGGTGCCATCATGATCACCCCGCTGCCCGGCGCGGTTCCCACCAAACCCGGGTCTGCGACGTTTGCCTTCCCCGGAATCTCGGCAGACGTCATCGACGAAGAGGGCAATTCGGTTCCGCTCGGGGGCGGAGGGTTCCTGGCCATCCGGCGCCCCTGGCCGTCGATGCTGCGCACGATCTACGGCGACCCGGATCGCTATGTGCAGACCTACTGGTCCCGCATGGAGGGGGTCTACTTCCCTGGTGACGGCGCCAAGCGAGATGAAGACGGCTACTTCTGGCTCCTCGGCCGTGTGGACGACGTCATGCTGATAGCAGGACACAACATATCGACTACCGAGGTTGAGTCTGCACTCGTTTCACACCGGGCAGTTGCAGAGGCAGCCGTCGTCGGCCGCAAGGACGAAATCACCGGTCAGGCAATCGCGGCGTTCGTCACGTTGCGTGCCGGTGAAATCGGAGACGACAAACTGCTCCACGAACTGCGGGATCACGTCGCAGAGAAGATCGGTGCAATCGCCAAACCAAAGAGCATTGTGTTCACCGACGACCTGCCGAAGACCCGGTCGGGCAAGATCATGCGGCGTCTTCTCAAAGACATCTCGGAGGAGCGGCAACTAGGTGATGTGACCACTTTGGCGAACGAATCGGTGGTGCAGGCGATTGCCGCCATGTCGCAGACGAAGCCGAGCGACGAGTAACGACGCGATCCGGATTCCGTCGTCCGCTGGGCCGCAGACGGCGGACGGCGGATGCTGGATGGCAGGGAGGAGGAAATGTGACATACCAGGAGATCTACGACCGGTCCTTGCGTGATCCGGCCGGATTCTGGGGCGAGGCGGCAGAAGACATCGATTGGATCGATCGGTGGGATACCGTTCTCGACGATTCCCGGCCGCCCTTCTACCGGTGGTTCTCCGGTGGTTCTCTCAACACGTCGTACAATGCACTCGACCGGCACGTCGAAAGGGGACGGGGCGATCAGAAGGCCCTGATCTACGACAGCGCCATGACCGACTCGGTGCGCTCATACACCTACCGGGAGTTGCTCGACGAGGTGGCCCGGTTCGCCGGGGTACTTCGCAACCACGGGGTGGATAAGGGCGACCGGGTAATCGTGTACATGCCGATGATCGCCGAAGCGGCAATCGCCATGCTGGCCTGTGCCCGGATCGGGGCCATTCATTCGGTGGTGTTTGGTGGGTTTGCAGCCAAGGAGCTTGCGACTCGCATCGATGATGCCAGGCCCAAAGTCATGCTGTCGGCATCCTGCGGGCTCGAGCCGGGCAGGGTCATCGCCTACAAGCCGTTGCTGGACGGAGCGATTGAGTTGTCCGCTCACAAGCCTGAAAAGACGATCATCCTGCAGCGCCCCGAGCTCGTGGCGGAGTTGGTTCCCGGTCGTGACCTCGATTGGAGGGAGGAGGAATCGAAGGCGTCTCCCGTGGATCCCGTTCCGGTGGCAGCCACCGATCCTCTCTACATCCTCTACACCTCTGGAACGACCGGCATCCCGAAGGGCGTTGTTCGTGACAACGGCGGGCATGCCGTTGCACTCAAGTGGAGCATGGACAACATCTACGACGTGCGGCCCGGTGAGGCCTATTGGGCGGCGTCGGACGTCGGTTGGGTGGTCGGGCATTCCTACATCGTGTACGCGCCACTGCTTCATGGGAACACCACGATTCTGTATGAAGGGAAGCCGGTGGGGACGCCGGATGCCGGAGCTTTCTGGAGGGTGATTGCCGATCACGACGTTGTGACCATGTTCACTGCTCCAACCGCCTTTCGGGCCATCAAACGAGAGGACCCCGACGGCAAGCTGCTATCCAGATACGACCTCTCGAAGTTCAGGGCTCTTTTCCTGGCAGGGGAGCGCTGTGACCCCGACACGTTGCACTGGGCAGAGAACAAGCTCAAGGTTCCGGTGATTGACCACTGGTGGCAGACCGAGACGGGCTGGCCCATTGTCGCCAATCCGATGGGTATCGAGCCTCTGCCCGTCAAAGCCGGTTCGCCGACGAAGCCGGTCCCGGGCTGGGATGTTCGGGTTCTCGACGATTCAGGAAGCCGGCTTCCGGCCGGCGAAATCGGCACGATCATGGTCAAGCTGCCGCTGCCCCCAGGCACGCTCCCGACCCTGTGGAACAACGACGAGGGCTATGTTCATTCGTATCTCAGCCACCACGACGGTTACTACCTCACCGGTGACGCCGGATTCATGGATGAAGATGGATATCTCTCGATCATGAGTCGCATCGACGACATCATCAATGTCGCCGGGCACCGCTTGTCTACCGGCGGCATGGAGGAAGTGCTGGCCAATCATCCAGACGTTGCCGAGTGCGCAGTGATAGGCGTCAACGACACCCTAAAGGGTCAGCTTCCGGTCGGATTCGTTGTCCTCAACGCGGGCGCCAACCGGTCCGCGGACGAGATCGAAGCTGAGTTGATTGCCTTGGTCCGGGAGAAGATTGGCCCCGTGGCCGCGTTCAAGACGGTGATGGTTGTCGACCGGCTCCCGAAGACCAGGTCCGGCAAGATCCTGCGCGGGACGATGCGCGCCATCGCCGACGGCGAGGAGTGGAAGATGCCCGCCACGATCGACGACCCGAAGATCCTGGACGAGATCACCCATTCGCTGGAGGGCGTCGGGTACCCGAAGGAGTAGGCACCCGCCCCGCGCCTTGGTCGAGTATCCGTGGCTACTTGCAGGTGGGCGGGAGCGCAACTGTTGAGATGCCCGGTGCGTGAGCGAGCAAGCCGGCGGCCCACGGCTGGTAGCTGTCTGCTTCCCACCAGTCATCCGGATTTCCGCCGGCAACCGCCCCAATCAGCCGTTTTCCGGCACCGACAGATCGCATGTTGTGTTTATGGAACATGAGCGGAAATAGCGGGTGACGAGCTTCTCAGAAGTCGACGACTCGGACACCATGCCAGTGTACGCCCCCTCGTTCGACCCCTCCGACTTGGTCAGGTGGAGCCGATAGAGCACCGACCGCCCATTCTCGAGCACCAACGCTCGACTCAGCGAATGCGCCGGAGCGGGACTTCAAGGAGCGAGTTAGGTGCTCTCAGAGAGAAGGTCAGCAGTTGGTGCTGTGCTGCCAACCCTGAATCTGTTGTGACGATGACGGCCTCGAGTCGGTCGGCGAGTTCCACGTGATCGGGCTTCACCCCGGCTCGGCGACCGTGACACATCCTTGCTGCGCAGCCTGCGCCGGCGCACACAAGCACGACGAGATCGTCAGAATGAAACTTGCCCAATGCCGGCTGGGGGCCAATCGTCCGTCACGCCACGAGGCCGTGTTCGCGGAGCGCATCTTTCAACTCGGCCGCGTGCTCGGGCCCGCGCGTCTCCACTGCGATCAGCACTTCCGTGAACCCGACGGGCACACCGCCCTCTTCCCGGTAGTGTTCGACGGAGACCACGTTGCCTTCGTTCGAGGCGATCACCTCGAGGAGACCGGCGAGCTGGCCCGGCACATCGGGTATCCGTACCCGGTACCAGGCGAAACGCCCGGCGGCCGCCAGCCCACCGCGAATCACCCGATTGAGGAGCAGCAAGTCGATGTTGCCTCCCGAGAGGACGATCACCAACGGGTCGGGTAGGTCTTCGAGCTTGCCGGCGAGGAGGGCGGCGAGGCCGACCGCACCGGAGGCTTCCACCATCAGCTTTGTCCGCTCCAGCAGAAGCGCTACCGCCTGCATGGCCTGGGGGTCGTCGACGGTTGCGAGTTCGTCGACGAACGCCTCGATGTGCTGGAAGGCCAGTTCGGACGGTTCGTGGACGGCGATGCCGTCTGCAACGGTCGGCCTCGGCGGGACTGGGGTCGGACGGCCCTTCTCTCTGCTCACCGAATAGGTCTTGGCGGTGACGATTTCGATGCCGGCAATCCGGATGTCGGGGCGCATCGCCTTGAGGGCGGCGGCCGAACCGGCCATGAGACCACCACCGCCGACCGGGATGACAATGGTGGACGCCTCCGGGATTTGCTCGGCGATCTCGATGCCGAGGGTTCCCTGGCCGGTCACAATGGTGGCGTCGTCGTAGGGGTGGATGAATCGTGCGCCGCCCTCGTCGGCGAAAGCCCTCGCCGCCACGACCGCCTCCTCGAGGCTGGTGCCGGTGAGGCGGACCTCGGCGCCGTACTCCTTCGTTGCCTGCACTTTCGGAAGGGGAGCGGTCTCCGGCATGAAGACCGTGGCCAGGACACCGGTTGATTGTGCGGCCAGAGCAACTCCCTGGGCATGATTGCCGGCTGAGGCGGCCACGACGCCCGAAGCCCGCGCCTCTGCATCGAGCTGCGACAGTACGTTCATCGCTCCGCGAATCTTGAAGGAGCCGGTTCGTTGGAGGTTTTCCGCTTTGAACCAGACATCGCGTCCGGTCATTCGTGAGAACGAGGTCGAGTGAATCGACGGCGTGACGAGCGCGGTCGCGGCAATGCGCTTCTGCGCAGCGCGGATGTCATCGAGGGAGATCAGGTTTCTCGGCATTTGGTGCACCATATTGCCAGGAATCTGTTCCATTTTTTCTCGGCAATACTGTGTACGAAAAACAGGGCACAGTATTGCCGAGAAACGGTCGGTCGCCGGATTGACGATCTGGCATCCGATCCGATACCATTACCCGGCTTCGCTATCGCGGGGCCACTCCCTCGCGAGGATTTCGAAAGATGCAGAAGACCTATTCACCCAAACCCGACGAAGTTCCACGCCTGTGGCATGTCGTTGACGCCCAGGGTCTCCCCCTCGGGCGGCTGGCGTCCGAGATCGCGCAGGTGCTGCGCGGCAAGCACAAGCCCCAGTTCGCGCCGCATCTCGACGTGGGCGACTACGTGATCGTCGTCAACGCCGACAAGGTCGCCGTCACTTCGAGCAAGTCCGAGCGAAAGATCTACTACCGCCACTCAGGTTTCCCGGGTGGACTGAAGGAAGAGTCGTTCTCCTCTCTGATCGAACGTCGCCCCGAGCAGGTCGTCGAACGAGCGGTGAAGGGAATGCTTCCCAAGAACCGTCTCGGCCGCCAGATGCTGAAGAAGCTGAAGGTACATACCGGGCCAGACCATCCGCACGAAGCGCAGGCCCCGCAGCCGCTCGTCTTCGATATCCGAAAGGTGGACGCCTGATGTCCAAGCCACTCGTTCAGGCAACTGGGCGCCGCAAGTCCTCGGTCGCACGCGTCCGCCTGCGTGAAGGCACCGGGCGGATCACCATCAACGAACGCTCGTTGGAGGTGTTCTTTCCGACCATCGCTCAGCGCATCCGGGTCCTCGAACCGCTGCGTCTCGCTGAGGTAGAGGGTCGCTACGACGTGGACGCCACCGTTCACGGCGGGGGCACGACCGGGCAAACCGATGCCCTCCGGCTCGGCATCGCCCGTGCCCTGGTCGAGTTGACTCCCGAGCTTCGTCCTGAGTTGAAGAGCAACGGCCTGCTGACTAGGGACGCTCGCCGGGTCGAGCGCAAGAAGTACGGGCTTCGCAAAGCCCGCCGTGCTCCTCAGTACACCAAGCGCTAGATGCTCCGGGAGGGTCGCAGGCTCTTCGGGACCGACGGGATTCGCGGTGTTGCCAACACCGAGCTGACACCCGACTTCGTCATGGCGTTGGGTCGTGCCGCCGGTGAGGCCCTACCCCATGGACCAGTTGTGGTCGGGCGCGACACGCGGCGCTCAGGCGAGATGCTGTCTTCCGCCCTCCAAGCCGGATTTCACAGTGTCGGTATCGACACCGTTGATGTCGGCGTTCTCCCGTCCGGTGGGGTTTCGTATCTCACCGGCGTATCTGGTGCGGTCATGGGAGCAATCGTGAGTGCCTCGCATAATCCTGCTTCCGACAATGGCATCAAGCTGCTCGGGAGCACAGGTGCGAAGCTCACCGACGCGGAGGAGGACGGGGTTGAAGCGCGCCTCCGGTCGGGCCGCCCGTTCAATGTGGCGGTCGGCGACGCCGTCGGTACGAGGTTTCAGAAAACAGAAGCGCCGACTGAGTACCTCGATTTCCTGGCCGGCCTGGCCGAGTATTCGTTTCGTGGAATCGAGGTGGTCCTCGACTGCGCCAACGGCGCCGCCTACAAGACCGCCCCCGCTTTGTTCGAGAGGATGAAAGCGGGTGTGACCGTCCTGGCCGCCGACCCGAACGGCATCAACATCAACGACGGAGTCGGAGCAACCTCCCCGGCCTTCCTGGTCAGGGAATCGAGAGGTCGGCTGGGTCTCGCCTTCGACGGCGACGCCGACCGTCTCATCGCCGTCGACGAGGAGGGGGTTCCCGCCAACGGCGACGTCATCATGGCGATCATTGCCCGGCATTTGCACGCAAGGGACCGGCTCAAGAACAACATCGTGGTCGCCACCGTCATGTCGAATCTGGGATTCCGCAAGTCGATGGAGTCGATGGGGATCACCTTGATCCAGACTCAGGTTGGTGATCGCTATGTGCTCGAAGGATTGCGTGAGCACGACGCAGCCTTCGGCGGCGAGCAGTCCGGTCATGTCATCTTTCTCAAGGACCTCGTCACCGGGGATGGATTGCTCACCGCTCTCCGACTCGTCGAGGTCGTCGCGGCATCGGGCCGGCGACTGGCAGAACTGCGCAAGGAAGTCATCACCGAATACCCGCAGATCCTGCGCAACGTTCGGGTCAACGACACTAGCCGGCTCGAGAGCGCCGAAGCGATCTGGGCGGCGGTCGAGCGGGCAGAGGCCGATCTCGAGGGCGACGGGAGAATCCTCGTACGTGCTTCCGGCACCGAATCCCTTGTGCGTGTAATGGTCGAGGCAGCCACGAAGGAGAAGGCAGCGGCCATTACCGAGGAACTAATCGGGATCGTCCGGGCCGAGCTGACCTAGGACGACTCGCGACTCGCGACTCGCGACTAATCTTTTCCTCGATCCGGGTCGCAGCACCTTGAGCGCCTGGCCCCACGAGGGGTGACGAGGAAGAGGGAGTATCGAACCATTCGGCGGATGCCCTCTCGGTTCCCACGGTCGTGACGGAGCGGCCGAAACCCATCGGGTAACCGGTGAAACAGAATCCGCTCCGACGTGGGGTGCAGCAGTCAGATACTGCGGCACATCGAACCGACCCGGTTGGTTGTCGGCGCGCGCCGGCACGAAATATGGGAAGGACAGTGCACGATGTGTGGCATCGTTGGCTATGTAGGACCGCGTCCGGTCCAATCGCTCCTCATCAGCGGACTCCGGCGGCTCGAATACCGTGGTTATGACTCAGCAGGGGTGGCCATCGTCGAAGGGTCCGGGATCGACGTCATCCGCAAGGCAGGTCGGATTGCAGAGCTCGAGGCGGAGCTCGCAGGACGATCCGGGCAGGGCACAACCGGAATCGGGCATACCCGGTGGGCGACCCATGGAGCGCCGAATACGATCAATGCTCACCCTCACCGCGACTGTTCGCAGAATGTCGCGGTCGCGCACAACGGCATCATCGAAAACTGGTCGAATCTCAAGGCTGAACTCATCGAGTCCGGTCACGTCTTCCAATCCGACACCGATACCGAGGTTGTCGCCCACCTGATTGAAGACATGGCCGATCTTCCGCTCGAGGAGTCCGTTCGGGCAGTCATGCGTCGGGCTGAAGGAGCGCTCGCACTGGCGGTAGTTCGCAGTGACGAACCAGACCTCATCGTCGGCGCCCGTCGCGGCAGTCCGCTGGTGGTGGGCCTCGGTGATGGCGAGAACTTCCTTGCGTCCGACATACCTGCGTTTCTCGAGTACACGAGGAGGATGGCTGTGCTCGACGACGATCGTATTGTGGCCGTCCGGCCGGAGGGCGTCACCGTCACCGATCTGGACGGTGCAGTCGTCGAACCAGCCACGCGCGAGATCGAATGGGACCTGGAATCGGCCGAGAAGGGCGGTTTTCCAGATTTCATGCTCAAGGAGATCTTCGAGCAACCCGGTGCCATCCGTGACACCCTGCGGGGGCGGTTTGATAGCGACGGTCTCGTGCGTCTCAGGGAACTCGATCTCGACCTCGAGACTGCCCGTTCATTCAACAAGGTGTTTGTGATCGCCTGCGGAACGTCGTACCACGCGGCGATGATGGCGAAGTACGCCATCGAGCGCTGGACTCGCCTCCCCGTAGAAATCGACATCGCCTCCGAGTTCCGCTATCGCGATCCGGTTCTCGACGATAAGACCCTGGTCATCGGCATTTCCCAATCGGGCGAGACCCTCGATACGTTGGCGGCGGTTCGCTACGCCCACGCGCAAGGCACGACGCTCATCGCAGTGACGAACGTGGTCGATTCGGCGCTGTCGCGCGAGTCGGATGCGGTGCTGTACACGAGGGCGGGTCCCGAGATCGGCGTGGCGGCCACAAAGACCTTCACTACCCAACTGGTGGCGATGCAGTTGCTGGCCCTGTGGCTTGCGCATGCTCGCGGATCGTTGGACGACGCAGTCATTCAAAATGCCGTCACTGCGATGTCCCTCCTTCCGGATCAAGTGGAGCAGGCTCTGACTCAGTCCGACCAGATTCGTGAGATGTCCGAGCAATGGGCCGACCGGCGGGACTTCTTCTTCCTGGGGCGAAGCGCCGCCTTTCCGGTGGCCATGGAGGGTGCCCTCAAGCTCAAAGAGATCGCCTACGTCCGTGCTGAGGGTTACCCGGCGGGTGAAATGAAGCATGGTCCGATCGCTCTCATCGAGGAGGGTGTTGTGGTCGTCGGTGTCGCGACGAACAGCCATGTGAAAGGCAAGATGCTCTCAAATATGGAGGAAATGCGGGCCCGGGCGGCGACAATCGTACTGGTCCTCACCGAAGGCGACGCCGAGGGAGAGGCGGTGGCCGATGAGGTCATCTTCGTGCCGTGGGCACCGGAACTGTTGAGCCCGGTGACGGCGGTTGTTCCCCTGCAACTCCTGGCGTACTGGCTTGCCAAGAAACGCGGTCTGGACGTCGACAAGCCGAGAAACCTGGCCAAGACCGTCACCGTCGAGTGATCGCCGGACCACCGGTATTCGGTCACGGGCACCCGATCCCGCATTCGGGCAGCGTATGCTGCCCGAATGCGCATTGTTGGTCTTGGTGTGGATCTGGCGGAGATAGATCGATTCGAGCGACTCCTCGCCAAGTACGCCCGGTTTCCTGAGCGGGTATTCACGGAGCACGAACGCGCCTACGCCGCCAGGTTTGCCAACCCGGCCCGCCGGTTCGCCGCCCGTTTCGCCGGGAAGGAGGCGGTGATGAAGAGCATGGGCACGGGTTGGCGAAGAATTCGCTGGCGAGATGTCGAAATAACCGGCGGTGGTGCTCCCCGGGTCAACCTCTACGGCACGGCCAAAGCCAGGGCAGCCCAACTCGGCGTCTCCGAAGTGCTCGTCACCATCACCCACACCGACGTGACCGCCATGGTGATGGCCATCGCGGTAGGGGAGCACTGAGGCGGATTCGGCGCCCCACCTTCATCAGATGATCTTCGTAGTACGTGGCAGCCTGTTTTCTCTAGGATCAACCTCGTGCTTTCAACCACTTCCGGCTCATGAAGCCAGTTCTCACCGCCGCTCAATCGGCTGCCCTCGATGAGGCGGCGACCGAACCGGTGGAGATACTCATGGAGCGAGCCGGGCTCGGCGTTGCGCTGGCCGCGGTTCGAATGGGCATTGGATACGGGTCCAATGTCATCGTGCTGGCAGGTCCGGGCAACAACGGCGGAGACGGCTACGTTGCAGCCAGGTATCTCCACAACCGTGGCGTCGCGGTTCGCGTACATGCCCTCGCCGATCCTCGATCCAACGCGGCCAAACGAGCCGCGCAGTCTGCCCGGGAGTCGGGTGTCCCGGTTCGATCATGGACCGGCCCGGTCGGGTCGGACCTGATCATCGACGCTCTCTTTGGGGCGGGTTTTCGGGGAAATCTGCCGGATACGGTCATCCCATGGGCCAGATCCTCCGGTCGCGTGCTTTCCATTGACGTTGCGAGTGGTCTCAGCGCCACCGACGGTTCGTCCGGTGGTTCGACATTTCGAGCCGAACGCACGGTCACCTTTCATGCCAAGAAAGTCGGCCACTTCGTAGGAATCGGGCCGGACGTCAGCGGTGTTGTCGAAGTGGTCGACATCGGATTGTCTGCCGCGGACGGGGAGTTCTTTCACTGCGAAGAGTCGGATGCTCCGTTACCGGAGCGGGCGAGGACCGCCCACAAGTGGTCGGCCGGGTCCGTAGCGGTCGTCGGTGGTGCGCCGGGGATGACCGGCGCGGCTCTGCTGACGGCCTGGTCGGCGCTCGGAGCCGGTGCCGGGTCTGTTTCGATCGTTTGCCCGGCGGATGCACAGGCTACATATGCGGGTTCTGCCCCCGGCGTGCTCACGCACGGAGTCGGCCAAGGTGACCGGTTTGCGACCGAGGATGCCATCGAGGCGCTCGGCCATGTGGCACGTTTCGACGTGCTGGCCGTTGGCCCCGGCCTCGGTCCGGGTGTTGATGGATTCGTTCGGCTCCTTCTCGAACGGTGGAACCGTCCGGTAGTTCTCGACGCAGATGGAATCAATGCGCTGCACGACCCCGACCTCCTCCGCAACCGCACAGCTCCCACGATCATCACGCCGCATGCGGGGGAGTTCAAGAGATTGACCGGTGGCCCGACCGGCTACGTTGAGGCAGCAGCCTTTGCCAGGGAGACGGGAGCTACCGTGCTCCTGAAGGGGAACCCGACCTTCGTTGCAGGAGACGAACTGTGGGTTGTGGATTCTGGTGGTCCGGAACTGGCCACCATCGGCACGGGCGACGTGCTCACCGGCGTGACCGCCGCGTTTCTGGCGTCGGGCATGGTCCATGAAGTGGCAGCCCGCAGCGCGGCGTTCTGGCATGGAAAGACTGGTATCTCTCTTGCCGGCCGCGAGAACGTCACGGCTCCGGCTTTGGCCCGTGAAGTGAGAAGGGTGATCAGGTGAGGCCAACCTGGGTCGACATCGATCTCGACGCCATCGGGCACAACATCGGCATCTTGGTGGATCTCGTCGCGCCGACCGGCGTTTGCGCCGTTGTCAAGGCCGACGCCTACGGCCATGGGGATGTTCCGGTCGCCGAGGCCGCGCTCTCAGCCGGAGCGACGTGTCTCGCGGTTGCCCTGGTTGCTGAAGGCGCCCGGCTCCGGGAAGCCGGAATCGATGCACCCATCCTGCTCTTGTCGGAGCCGCCGGTGAGCTCGGCGCCCGCCGTTCTGCAGTGGAATCTCACTCCCACCGTCTACACACGCGCCATGATCGAGGCACTGGCCGGTTTGGCGACTACACCCATCCCGGTGCATTTGAAAGTCGATACTGGAATGCACCGGGTCGGCGCCTCCGCTGACGACGCGATCGGATTTGCCCGGCTCATCACGGAGTCCCCCGGTCTAGACCTGGCCGCACTCTGGACGCACTTTGCGGTTGCCGAAGAAGATGCCGGGTTCACACGTCTTCAGATCGAAAGGTTCGAAGCGACGATGAAGGAGCTGCGATCGGCCGGAATCGAGGTGCCGGTCGCACACGCCGCCAATACGGCCGGTGCGATTGCCTTCCCGGAGGCCAGGTACGACCTCGTCAGAGTGGGTATCGGCATGTATGGGCTGCAGCCCGCTCCCACGGTCGGCGCAGATCTGGGGCTGCATCCGGCGATGCGCGTGGTTTCTGCAGTCGCACATTTGCGGAGGCATCCGGCCGGGACCCGCCCGTCGTACGGTCGCCGGCGGCCGCTACCTGCCGACGGTCGGGTTGCCTCCATTCCGATCGGGTATGCAGACGGAGTGCCGCGCCTCCTTTCCTCGTGGGGCGAAGTCCTGATCCGCGGCAAGCGGTACCCGCTGGCGGGCACGGTGACCATGGACTACCTGGTGGTTGACGTCGGCGTGGATGATGTGGAGGTCGGAGATGAGGTAGTACTCATCGGGCGCCAGGACAGTGAAGAGATCATGGTGGAGGAGTGGGCCGAGCGAATCGGCACCATCAACTACGAGATCGTCTGCCAGATCGGGCCGCGTATGCCCAGGAGGTATCGCCCTTGACACTCACCGCAATCGAGGGAGTCACCGTCGGTCATTGGACGCATGCTCAAGGCGTGACAGGGTGCACCGTCGTCGTCTTTCCCGAACCGAACGTGGCGGCCGTCGAGATTCGAGGTGCAGCACCCGGAACTCGTGAAGTCGCCCTTCTCGACCCCGGAATGCGGGTAGAGGCGATTCAGGCCATTCTGCTTACGGGCGGAAGCGCCTTCGGTCTCGCCGCCGCCGACGGGGTCATGCGAGAACTTGCGGTCGACGGCCGCGGCCACCCGACACCGCTTGGTCCGGTCCCTATCGTGCCGGGTGCCGTCATCTTCGACATGTCGGCGGGTGACTCTGAAAGCCGACCGGGTCCGGAGGAAGGTGCCATTGCCTTCCGGGCGTCTACGGGCGCACCGGTCGAGAACGGCGCAGTCGGCGCGGGCGCCGGTGCCACCGTTGCCAAGTGGCGGGGATTCGAGAACATGCGACCGGGTGGATTGGGATCTGCCTCCGTCGATCTCGGCGGAGTGACTGTTGCGGCCCTCGTGGTGGTCAACGCATTGGGCGACGTATTCACTCTCGAAGGAGAGTCTCTCACCGGAGGGGTTCACGCACCCGACTTCGATCCTGCGGCGATGATGGGCGGGAACACCACACTCGTTGTGGTTGCCACCGATGCGGCGCTCGATCGCCCGTCAACCCGCCGGCTCGCCGTCCGCGCCCAGGATGCGCTGGCGGCATGCTTGCGTCCCGCCCACACCAGATATGATGGCGACGCGGCCTTCGCCGTTTCGTGCGGTGCACGGCCCGGCGATCTCGACCGAATATCGGAGGCTGCCTTCGTTGTGACGGCGAGAGCGATCGAGGCGGCGATCCGGGCGAGGGATAGCGGGTGACGAACGACCAACTGAGCGAACTGGCCCGGGTAGCCGGTGATTGCACCGACTGTGGATTGGCGGCAACGAGGACGAACGTCGTGTTCGGCGCCGGTAGCCCGAGTGCGGACTTGATGTTCATCGGTGAAGCACCAGGGCGGAACGAGGATCTGCAGGGCGTACCCTTCGTTGGAGCAGCGGGACGACTGTTGGACAGCCTGGCGAGCGCGGCCGGCATCATGCGCGATGACGTTTACATCGCCAACGTGCTCAAGTGCCGTCCGCCGGGGAACCGTGACCCGCGTGATGAGGAGATCACTGCCTGCAAGGGCTACCTCGCCAGACAGATCGAGCTGATTGATCCGGCGGTGGTGATGACACTCGGAAACTTCGCCACGAAACTACTGCTCAAGACGACCACGGGGATCACGCGCTTGCGCGGAACGGCGTATCCGTGGTGGGGGCGGTTTGTGGTACCCACGTTTCATCCGGCTGCCGCCCTGCGGGGAGGCGAACGTGTTCTCGACCATATGCGCGCCGACTTCGCGCTCGTTCGGCGGGTTCTCGATGATCGGGTCAAAGACGATCTTGCCGAACGCATGGAACCGGCGCATTCTGCAACTAGCCTCCAGGACGCAACCCAGTTGGAGTTCTTCGCTTGATCGTCGATCTGATTAGTCGTTCGGATCCAGAAACTCGCGCAATAGGTAGACGCCTCTCCGGCCTCCTAAAGCCCGGAGACGTTGTTGTCCTGTGCGGTTCGCTCGGAGCAGGAAAGACGGCCCTCGTGGGGGGAGTCGCCGATGGGCTCGGGATCGACGCGCCCGTAACGAGCCCGAGCTTCGTGCTGATGAAGAAGTACTCGTCTGGGTTCATCCCGCTCGTCCACGTCGACGTATATCGGGTTGGGTCGCTCGGTGAGTTCGACAACCTCGACGTGTTCGAAGAGGCGCGAGATGCGGTACTCATCGTTGAATGGGGAGACGCAGTTGCAGCCAGCCTTCCCGACGATCATCTGAAGATCGTCATCGAGATCACGGGCGAAACCGACCGCACTTTGCGATTCGAGCCTTACGGAATCTGGGCAGATCGTCGGGTCGAGGAGCTTTCAGAATGAAGGTTCTAGCCATCGAAACCGCCACTCCCGCCTCTTCGGTGGCGCTCGGAGAGGACCGGGTAGTGGTGGCGTCGGCGGCCCGGGTCGATCGGCGCGGACACGGTTCGTTCATCGTGTCCGCCGTCGATTTCTGTTTCGATCAGGCCGGTTGGAATCCGGACGATCTCGATGCGATCGCCATCGATGTGGGGCCCGGTCTCTACACAGGTATCCGGGTGGGTCTCGCCACCGCGCAAGGGATGGCGGCCGCCCTCGGCATCCCGATCGTGCCGGTCACCTCCCTCGATGCCGTTGCCTTGCGGGCGGCCACCGGTCACCGCCACGTCTATGCCGTTGTTGATGTACGGCGGGGCGAACTGGCGGTTGCGTCGTACCGGGCGGTCCCGGGCGGAGTAGTGAAGGACGGCCCGCCCGAGGTCATGTCGCCCGATCATTTCCGGGCGATGCTCGAATCCGACCCCGATGAGGTTCTGATCGTCGGCGACGTCGAGAATCTCCCGGGATCGACGGTGCGCGGGCTTCACCGCGTGAAGTCCGGTCGGCCTCGATATCCCGAAGCCGCCGCTCTCTTGGACCTGGCTGCCGGCCCGCTCGAAAAGGACGATTTCCCCCTACCCGAGGACGTGCGCCCGCTGTACCTGCGGGAACCGGACGTCACGATCTCATGGAAGCAGTTCCGTAGGGAGGGTCCATGGGACGACACGGCGTCTGCATGATGGACATTCGGGCTATGACGCTCGACGATATTCAGGCGGTGTCTGCATTGGAGCAACGCGTGTATCCGGAGCCGTGGTCGGAGAGTGTGTTCCATGACGAGCTGGCACAGCCGAATCGCCGGTACCTGATCGCAGTCGAGGGTGATGAGATCGTCGGCTACGCGGGCATGATGGTCATCCTGGAGGACGCCCACATAACAACGATGTCGGTGGCGCCGGCAGCTCGAGGTAACGGCATTGCCAAACGCATGATGGTGCGACTCATCGACCTGGCGCTGGCGGCCGGGGCCAAACATCTCACACTCGAGGTGCGCCGTTCTAATGAGTCCGCTCAGGCTCTCTACCGCAAGTTCGGGTTAGCTCCCGTCGGGGTGCGAAAGGATTACTACCTCAATGAGGACGCTCTCATCATGTGGGCCAGCGACATCGACAAAGCCGACTATGAGGAGCGACTGCGCCGGGTACGGGAGGAACTGTGACGATTGAGCCTACTGTTCTGGCGTTCGAGACGAGCTGCGATGAGACGGCAGTAGCCGTGGTGCGTGGTTCCCACGTGCTTTCCAACGTTTTGTCCTCGCAGGTGGAGATCCACGCCCGCTTCGGTGGTGTTGTGCCGGAGATCGCCGCCAGGGCCCACGTGGAATCGATCCGGTCACTCACCCATCGGGCGCTCGTGGAAGCAGGTATTCATCCTGACGATCTCGACGGGATCGCCGCTACGCAGGGTCCCGGACTGGTAGGGGCGTTGCTGGTCGGGTATTCGTTCGCCAAAGCCACCGCCTGGGCCAGGCAGCTGCCGTTCGTGGGAATAGACCACATGGAGGGCCATTTGATGGCGCCTCGACTCGAGTTCGACGCGTTCACCCCACCGGCGATCGTATTGCTTGCTTCGGGAGGGCACAGCCAGATCGTACACGTGAAGAACTGGGGCGAATACGAGACCCTCGGCCAGACAATCGACGACGCGGCCGGAGAGGCGTTCGACAAGATCGCCCGCTTCATGGGCCTCGGCTATCCGGGCGGCCCCAACCTGGATCGGCTTTCCGAGGGAGGTGACTCGTCCGCGATCGCTCTTCCCCGCCCACTGCGTGATCGGCGGTACGACGTGTCGTTCTCCGGTCTGAAGACTTCCGCCGTCACCTACATCGAGAAAGCCAAGGCGGCCGGTTCCCTCCCGCCGATCGAAGATGTGGCCGCCTCAGTCCAGGAAGCCATTGTGGACGTCCTCGTCGAGAAGACGTTCAACGCCGTCGAAGACACCGGCGTGCACATCGTCGGCGCCGGCGGGGGAGTGATCGCCAATCGCCGGCTGCGACAGCGGATGGCGGAGGAGGCTGCGAGCCGAGGCGTTGAGTTGTTCTTGCCCGGCCGGCTGCTGTGCACCGATAATGCCGCCATGATCGGCGTGGCCGGTTCGCATTGGCTTTCACAGGGCGTGTACTCGGCCTGGGACAGCCAGGTCGACACGAATCTGCGTATCGGATGATGGACGGCCGGTGACGATCAGTCGGATATCCATCCTGCGGCGTGGCCGGCAACACTCGATTTAGAACGTAGAGAATAGGACTCGATATCTTCGATCTCTCTGCATACCTCCTCGGACTCACCGCTCTAGTGATCCTGACGATGCTCGTCTGGGTGGTGAGCCTGGTCCGGAAGGATGCATCGATAATCGATCTCTTCTGGAGCTTGACGTTCATTGCCGCGGCGGTCGTGTACGCGATGTCGACCGGTGCGGAGGAGGGTGGACGGACGACATTGATGCTGGCGCTGGTCACTGTGTGGGGGCTCCGATTGTCCGGCTACCTGACCTGGCGGAACTGGGGCGAACCGGAGGATTACCGCTATCAAAGGATGCGGGAGCGGGGCGGACCCAGTTGGCCCTACAAGAGCCTTCTGACCGTGTTCTGGGGGCAAGCCGTACTTGCCTGGATCGTGTCGGCCCCGCTGCTGGCAGGCGCAGACGGGAGCAGTGACGTCGGAGTGCTCGCATATCTCGGGATCGCGACCTGGGCCGTTGGGATCTTCTTTGAAGCCGTCGGTGACTGGCAGTTGTCGGTGTTCAAGCAGGATCCGGCGAGTGCAGGCAAGGTTCTCGATGAGGGGTTGTGGCGCTACACGCGTCATCCGAATTACTTCGGCGACTTCATGGTGTGGTGGGGGTTGTTCCTGATTGCAGCAGATGCGGGCGGTTGGTGGAGTGTCTACGGCCCGGTCGCGATGTCGGTGCTGTTGATGCGGGTGTCCGGGGTGACACTCCTCGAGAGAAAGCTATCGAAGACCCGGGCGGGCTATGAGCGCTATGTCCGGACGACGAACGCATTCTTCCCCGGCCCAAAACGGAGCTAGCAACTCGCGACTCCGACTAGGAACTCGCGACTGCCAGCGCGTTGGCGATTCCTTCGAGCCCCTTCGCCAGGTCCTCTTCGCTGATCGTAAGTGGCGGTGAGAACCGAATCGTGTGGCCGTGGGTTTCCTTGGCGAGTACCCCGTGTAAGAGGAGCTGCTGGGTTACGGCTCTGGCGCTCGGTCCCAACGTCGCAACGTCGACACCGGCCCACAGGCCTCTGGTGCGGACCGCTTCGATGGCATCTGACCCGGCCGCGATTGCAGCCAGTCCATCCGAGAACAATCTCCCCAGTTCGGCCGCCCGTCGCTGAATATGCCCTTCGCTCAAAATGGTGACAACCTCGAGTCCGATGGCAGCCGCCAGCGGGTTGCCGCCGAAGGTGCTCCCGTGTTCACCTGGAGACAAGACGCCCATTACATCCCAATCACCAACGACCGCCGAGACCGGGAGGATCCCACCTCCCAGCGCCTTGCCGAGCACGTAGAGGTCGGGGGTAACGTCTTCGAGGTCACAAGCGAATGTGGTGCCGGTCCGTCCAAGTCCCGATTGGATCTCGTCGGCGATCATGAGGACGTTGCGTTTGGTGCAGATGCGCCTTACCTCGCGTAACCATCCATCCGGCGGAATTTTGACCCCGGCCTCGCCCTGGATCGGCTCGAGGAGGAACGCGACGGTGTCGCCATCGATGGCTGCATCCAACGCACCGGCATCACCGAACGGAATCGACTGAAACCCCGGGGTGAACGGGCCGAATCCTGAACGAGCGATGGGATCTGAGGAGAAGCTCACGATGGTGGTCGTTCGCCCGTGGAAGTTGCCGTCGCTGACGATGATCTTGGCGCGTCCCGGCGCAACTCCTTTGGTGTTGTATCCCCACTTCCTGGCGATCTTGATGGCCGTTTCGACGGCCTCAGCGCCGGTATTCATCGGCAACATGGCCTCCCGGTTGCACAGAGAGGTCAGTGCTTCGGCGTACGGCCCGAGTTGGTCGCTCCGAAAGGCGCGGCTGGTCAGCGTCAGTGAGTCGAGTTGGCGCTTGGCGGCGGCGATGAGTCGCGGGTGCCTATGTCCGAAGTTGAGAGCCGAGTACCCGGCCAAGAAGTCGAGGTAGGCGTTGCCGTCAACGTCGTACACCCAAGACCCCTCGCCCCTGGTCAGCACGACTTCCAGAGGGGCATAGTTGCGCGCAACGTGCGCTGCCTCCGCATCAAGGAAACGCCGACTGGTCACTAGCACCTCAGTTTCTCCAGAGATCATCGCTTGGATTGCCTGTGCGTGAGCCTAACTGAACGGCGTGGAGGCGAATCCAGAGCGCGGACGGCCGGCTAGCACTCCTGTATGGAGAGTGCTAACCTTACTGGCACTCTCACTCGGAGAGTGCTAATCCGCAATCAGTAGGAGGATTCGGCATGAAGCTTCAGCCTCTCGGTGACCGGGTGGTCGTCAAGGCGAAGGAGGAAGACCAGACGCGGACTCCTTCCGGCCTGGTGATTCCCGACACTGCAAAGGAAAAGCCTCAATTTGGAGAGGTCCTGGCCGTTGGGCCGGGTGCGCTTAATGAAGACGGCGATCGCATGCCCATGGATGTGAGCGTTGGCGACGTCGTCGTGTATTCGAAGTTTGGTGGCACGGAGATCAAGATGGACGGCACAGAGTATTTGATCCTCTCGTCGCGTGATCTTCTCGCCATCGTCGGCTGAGACAACGGAGGATTTGAATGGCTGCGAAGGAACTTCGCTTCGACGAGGAGGCCCGTAGGGGCCTCGAGGCGGGCGTCAACAAGCTCGCCGACGTCGTCAAGGTGACACTCGGGCCCAAGGGCCGCAACGTCGTACTGGAGAAGAAGTGGGGTGCGCCCACGATCACCAATGACGGCGTCACTATTGCAAAAGAAATCGAGCTCGACGACTCATGGGAGAACATGGGTGCTCAGCTCGCCAAAGAAGTCGCCACTAAGACAAACGATGTCGCTGGTGACGGAACTACAACGGCTACCGTGCTGGCGCAGGCAATGGTCCGCGAGGGCCTCCGCAATGTTGCCGCCGGTGCCAATCCGATGGATCTGAAACGGGGTATCGAGCAGGCCGTCGAGAAGGTCGTCGAGTTCATCGGCGAGTTCTCCCGGACGATCGAAACCAGCGATGAGGTCGCGGCCGTTGCCGCCATTTCGGCCGCCGATCAGACGATCGGCAAGAAGATCGCCGAGGCGATGGACAAGGTCGGCAAAGACGGTGTGATCACCGTTGAAGAAGGCCAGACGTTCGGTATCGAACTCGAGTTCACAGAGGGCATGCAGTTCGACAAGGGCTACATCTCTCCGTACTTCGTCACAGATCCGGATCGCCAGGAAGCTGTGATTGAGGATCCGTACATCCTGATCGCCAACCAGAAGATCGGGTCGGTCAACGATCTGCTGCCCGTGCTCGAGAAGGTCATGCAGACCGGCAAGCCGCTGGTTCTGATCGCCGAGGATATCGAGGGCGAGGCTCTCGCCACGCTCGTCGTGAACCGCATTCGCGGCACGTTCTCGTCGGTGGCGATGAAGGCTCCCGGGTTCGGTGAGCGTCGCAAGGCCATGCTCCAGGACATCGCTATCCTCACGGGTGGCACGGTGATTTCGGAAGAGGTCGGCTTGAAGCTCGACGGTGTCACCGTCGACATGCTGGGCCATGCCCGTCGCGTCGTGGTCACCAAGGACGACACGACGATCATCGACGGCGCCGGCGCCGAACCCGACGTTCAGGGTCGCATCCGTCAGATCGAGCGTGAGATCGAAAACACCGACTCCGACTGGGACCGCGAGAAGCTCCAGGAGCGTCTCGCCAAGCTGTCCGGTGGTGTCGTGGTGATCAAGGTCGGGGCTGCCACCGAGGTGGAGCTCAAGGAGAAGAAGCACCGCATCGAAGATGCAGTGTCTGCTACGCGAGCTGCTGTTGAGGAAGGCATCGTGCCGGGGGGCGGCGTTCCACTGCTCCGTGCGCAGGACGCCATCGACAAGCTGCGGGGCGGCAATGACGACGAAAAGACCGGTCGGATCATCGTGCGCCGTTCGCTCGAAGAGCCGATTCGCCAGATCGCAGTCAACGCCGGCTACGAAGGTGGTGTCGTGGTTGAGCATGTTCGCAACGGCGAAGGGCCCTTCGGGTTCAACGCGGCCAAGGGCGTCTACGAGGACCTGATGAAGGCAGGAATCATCGATCCTGCCAAGGTCACTCGCTCGACTGTGCAGAATGCTGCATCCATCGCCGCGCTGCTGCTGACCACAGAGGCTCTCATTGCCGAGCGGAAGGAAGAGTCCTCTTCCGTCCCCGGCGGAGGCCACGATCACGGCGGCGGAGGCATGGACTTCTAGGTCCGAATATCTGAGTACCGGGTATCGAAAAGCAGCAGGGGCCTTCGGGCCCCTGCTGCGCGTCGCCGTGCTCAGGCGTCTTCGACGGGTAGCCGCGCTCCGGCAACGATATCGGCGATCTCCTGGTGATGTTTGCTGTACTCGTGGTCCAGCATGCTGTAGACGGTGTGGTCGAGCCAGGTGCCGCGTACTTTCAGCTCTTCTCGAAGAATCCCTTCCCGGACGAAGTGGAGTTTCTCGGCAACGCGTTCACTCCCTCGATTGCCGACGGCAATGCGCAATACGATGCGATGCATTTTCAGTTGCTCGAATCCGACTTGAGCCATCCGGGCCGTGACTTCGGTGGCAATGCCCTGAGCGGCACGGTCGGAGCGAACCCAGTATCCGATCTCTCCGGTACGGAAACCCCGCGAAACGAACCAGATGGAGATGTTGCCGAGGTGCGGATCCTGTTCATCGTGGGGGTCCCGGATGCTGTAATCGTATGCACGCGTTTCGCGCCAGGCTTTCATGGATTCACGGACGAAATGGCTTGCTTCGACCCGGCCGTAGGTCAAGTGAGCCCAGGGAAGCCACATGTGGAGTTCTTTGACGGAGGTCCGGACGGCGCTGTAGAGGGCATCGGCGTCTCGCCGGCGGAAGGGCCGGAGAACGAAACGATCCGTTGAAATAGGATCCAGACTTAGTTCCATTCCGCTAGAGACTATCGCGGGCGTACCATGATGTGCCGCATGTGGGATCGGCTTCCAGGTATTCACCCAAACGCGTCGCCGGGTACCGGCGCAGACCGCGCCGCGGTGCTGGTGCCCCTGTTTGAGGATGGATCGGGCGATGTTCGGGTCGTCCTGACGAAGCGCCCGATGACGATGCCCACCCATGCCGGCCACATTGCGTTCCCCGGTGGGCGACCCGACCCCGGCGACGGGGGGCCGGTGGCCACCGCCCTGCGGGAGGCAGAAGAGGAAGTCGGTATCGATCCTGAAACGGTCGAACTGATGGGGTTCTTGCCGACGATTCACACGGTGGAGTTCTCGCTTTTCGTGGTGCCGGTCGTCGGCCGGCTCAAAGGAGTCCCCGATTTGCGGCCTTCGCCACGCGAGGTGGCGAAGGTCCTTCTACCGCGGGTCGAGGAACTTGCCGACGCATCCGCATGGCGCTTCGAGCTGTGGCGCGGTCGAAAGGTGTGGTTCTACGACCTCGAAGGCGAGATCTTGTGGGGCGCCACGGCCAGAATGACTCGTGACCTGGTTGGCCTCGACTGAAGGTGTTTCTCGGCAATACTGTGTATTGCCACGCGCTATTGCATTGCGGAGAAACGACATAGGTGTTTCTCGGCAATGCTGTGTATTGCCACGCGCCATTGCATTGCGGAGAAACCATGGGTCTTCCGCAGCAAGCGCGTTTGTGGTATCTCCATCCCATGGATCGTGGACTTGGAAGGGCAGTCGATGACCTGGTCGCCGCCCAGCATGGAGTCATCAGTCGCAGGCAACTCATCGAAGCAGGCGTCAACGCAGGTGTGATTGCGAACCGGCTTCGTAGCGGTGCGTTGGTCCGGGTAGATCGAGGTGTCTTTCGTGCCAGGTCGGCTGCTCCATCCCCTGAGCGGGCACTGATGACGGCGGTACTTGGCGTCGCCGGCGAAACGGTGGTGTCCCATCAGTCGGCCGCATATCTGTGGGGTCTACTGAATCGACCTCCGGCGGTGCCGCACGTCACGACTCAACCCGGACGGTGGCGGTCGAAGCCCTATCACGTTCATCGTTCATCAGATCTCGCGCCTCACCATGTCACCGAGGTTCGCGGCGTTCCAACCACCGTCCCGGCGAGGACCGTCGTCGACCTGGGCGCGAACGCTCCTCGGTTGGCCGTCGGAGCTTTCAACCAGACACTGCGAGATGGTCTTGCGACGCTCAATGAGTTCGAGATCCTCCTGGCAGACATCGGCCGGCAGGGCCGCGCCGGTGTTGGCTTGTTACGCGATCTGGTGGAGGGCCGTGCGAGATGGGCGGGTGAGAACGAGAGTGCCCTAGAAGACGAGTTCCGGCGAATCGTTGACCGGGCTCTTCTTCCGGTGCCGACTCCGCAGTTCGAGATCAGGGACGAACGTGGGATGTTTCTGGGTCGCGCCGACTTCGCCTATCCCGAGCGGCGCCTGGTGATCGAACTCGATGGATATCGATTTCACAGCGGCCCGGATGCGTTCGTTCGCGATCGGAATCGTCAGAATCGCCTTCTGATGGCGGGGTATCGCGTCCTCCGCTACACCGCGCAGGACCTGCGCAAATACCCAGAACGGGTGATCGCCGATCTCGTCAGGTCCCTCAACTGACGCTTCTCGGCAATACTTCGTATTGCCACGCGCCATAGCATTGCGGAGAAAACGCCGGGACCTTTCTCGGCAATACTGTGTATTGCCACGCGCCATAGCATTGCGGAGAATATCCAGGCGCGCTTTGCCTCTTGCGGTTGTCGCAGGCATAATGGCACGTCCCCCTTTTCCCCAAGGAGTCACCTCATGGAACTCACCCTGCGCGCCGAGACCGGTCGCCCAACGGGTAGCCGACCTGCGCGCCGGATGCGCGGCGAAGGCCTCGTACCTGCCACCGTATACGGACGCGACGGCGAACCGGTTTCCGTCGCGGTGAATGCCCGGGATCTCTACTCGATCCTCCACACCGAGGCTGGTATGAACGCGCTGATCACCCTTGACATCGAGGGCGGCGCCAACCTCCTGACGATGGCGAAAGAAATCCAGCGCCACCCGTTCCGCTCTGAGTATTACCACGTCGACTTTCTCGCTATCTCGCTTACCGAGAAGGTCAACGCCGACGTGCAGATCCACTTCGAGGGAGAGCCCGTCGGTGTTCGCGAGGGCGGCGCCATCATCGAAACGCTCCGCAACTCCGTCGAAATCGAGGCCCTGCCGCAAGAGATCCCTTCCTTCATCTCCCTCGACATCAGTGACCTCGAAATCGGCGACACGGCCAAGGTCTCGGACCTTCCGGTCCTGCCGGGTGTTGAGTATCTCGACGATCCCGACGCACCGGTGGTCACTGTGGTCATTCCCGCCGCGGTCGTTGCCGAAGAAGAGGAAGAGGAAGGCCTCGCAGAAGGGGCGGAAGGTGAAGAGGGTGCCGAGAGTGCTGCGGCTGAGGAGAGCAGCGACGAGTAGTCGCGATTCCCAGACACCGCCTGTGGTGGTTGTCGGGCTCCGCAATCCCGGTCGGAAGTACGAAGGCACACGCCACAATGTGGGTGCAGAAGTTGTCGACATCCTCTCGGAGCGCTGGGAGGCCCCATTCAAGAACGCTCCGTCCCGGGTCAGCGCGGAGGTCTCCAGCCACCCGGCCGAGGGTCGGGGTGTGGTCCTGGTCAAGCCGTTCACCTTCATGAACGAGTCGGGGCCGGTGGTCGTCGCCGCGCTTCGGTACTTCAAGGCAGAAATCGGCGATCTCCTTGTCGTTCATGATGACATCGACCTGGCCTTTGCCCGACTCCGGCTCCATGCCGGGCGTGGAACTGGTGGGCACAACGGCATCAAGTCGATTGTGGGCTCAACGGCTTCGAGGGAGTTCTGGCGGCTCAAGGTTGGCGTCGGCCGCCCACCCGGCCGGATGGATCCTGCCGACTTCGTTCTCCGCACATTCGCGAAGTCCGAACGCGCAGAGGTCGACATCCTGGTTCGAGACTCCGCCGATGTGGTCGAACGGTTCCTGGTCGATTCTGAGTCCGCGGTCGAGATGGCCTCGTTGCGGCAAGCCCCATGAGGGGTCGCCTTCTCCTGGTGGCAATCGCCCTGATGGGCATCTCCAACGTAGCCGCCATCTGTTTCGGGTCCGGAGCGTGGAAGGTGTTCACCCATGCCGACGGGTTCATCGTGATCGACTCAACGGGAGCGCTGTTTGGCACTATCGATGATGGCGACACCTGGGAGCCGGTGCGCAGTCTTCCGCGGGAGCGGACGAAGTACGCCGATGAGGTGTGTCTCGATTCTGGTGAGTGCTATCGGATTCGATCCGATCGGCTCGGAATCGAGGTAGGTGAGGATGAATCCTGGACCACCTCCTGGGAGTACCCATCGGGGCGCGTCAGCTATCTGGCCAGGCAGCTTCCCGGCTTGTGCGGTGACGGCCACGCTGATCTCAACCTGGCAGGGATTGCGCCAACCTATGAAGGCAGTCGGTGGCAGCTCGTCGTCGCGGCCGGGCCGGACGGAGTCATGGGGCTTGACGAGGCCGGCAACTGGGTACGGGATGTATACACGCAACCCGCCCGAGACGACGCCGGACTCGCCGATGTCTATCTTGTTCCGGAGTTGCTGGCGACGGCCCTGGCCCTCGTCGGCATCGCGGTTGTGTTCGGTTTTCACGATCGATCAGAGGTCGCCCGCGCAACGTTCGCCTCGTTCGTCGGATGGGCCGGCACCGTTGCGGTATGGCACTTCGCACAGGGACTCGGGCTTCGCTCCGCCGCCCTCCTTTTCCTAGTCGCGCTACTTCCGTTGATCGGACTGGCGATCTGGTGCAGCGGTCGATACTGCGACATCGCCGAAATCCTGGTGGGCGGATTCCTCGGCATAGGAGTCGCCATCGGAGGGGCGGCAGTCGAGATGTCCCACCGCGACTTCAGTTTCGGCATCGTAATGACCGTGATCGGCCTGATCGTCCTTGGCTCGGGTGCAATTGCCGCCAGAGATCAGATCGGTAAGTGGCCGCTGACACTGTTCGATTGGCTCGTGCTGGTCACGATCCTCGTCGTCGGTGCCCTGCTGGCACTCGCCGTGTACCCGCTCTGGGTGTGGGGTTGGATCGGGCCGCGAATACTGGCGGACGCGCTCGCCCTGGCACTCGCACTGGCATCCGTCTGGGTGGCGCGTGGCCTTTGGATCCGGCGTGGCAACCTGGAGGAGACCCGACCTGCATCGTGATGGCGCTCCCGAACCGATAGCCTTGGGCCATGGCTGACTACATAGGCGCACTGGACTCCGGCACCACCAGCACCCGTTTCATGGTGTTCGATCACGATGGCAACGTCGTTGCGCTCGACCAGAAGGAGCACCGTCAGATCTATCCCCAACCCGGTTGGGTAGAGCACGACCCCGTCGAGATCCGGGATCGGATGTTCGAGGTGATCGATGTGGGGTTGTCCAAGGCCGGCTTGACCAGGACGGACCTGGCTGCCGTCGGCATCACGAATCAGCGGGAGACCGTCGTGGTGTGGGATCGCACCACCGGGCAACCGCTCCACAACGCCGTCGTCTGGCAGGACACGCGGACTGCCGGACTCGTTGCCGACCTTGGGGGCGGAGAGGGCCAGGGTAGATTCCGCGCCAAGACCGGCCTGCCATTGGCGACCTACTTCGCCGGACCGAAGCTCACCTGGTTGCTGGACAACGTCGAAGGTCTTCGCGCCCGGGGCGAGTCGGGTGATGCCCTGTTCGGGACCGTCGATTCCTGGGTGTTGTGGAATCTCACCGGCGGGATTGATGGGGGCTTGCATCTGACGGACGTCACGAACGCCAGTCGGACCATGCTGATGAGCCTCGAGACGCTTCGGTGGGACGATGAACTGCTCGAGGCCATGCGGATTCCTTGCTCCATGTTGCCCGAGATTCGCCCATCGGCCGGGATGTTCGGTACGGCGGCGGGAACTCTCGACGGTGTGCCGGTAGGTGGGATCCTCGGTGATCAGCAGGCCGCCCTCTTCGGCCAGACCTGTTTTGAGCCGGGCGACGCCAAGAACACCTACGGCACGGGATGTTTTATGCTCCTCAATACGGGCACGACACCCGTCCGTTCGGCCAGTGGATTGCTAACAACCGTCGCCTACCAGATAGGCCATCAACCGGCCGTCTATGCCCTAGAGGGATCGATCGCGATCGCCGGGGCGCTGGTGCAATGGTTGCGTGACAACCTGGGAATCATCGAGAACTCAGCGGATGTGGAGGCCCTCGCACTCAGTGTCGACGACAACGGCGGCGTCTACTTCGTTCCGGCGTTCAGCGGCCTGTTTGCCCCGTACTGGCGGAGCGATGCCAGAGGTGTGGTTGCGGGGCTGACCCGATTCGCAACGAAGGCACATGTGGCTCGCGCCGCACTTGAAGCGACCGCATTTCAGACCCTCGAGGTGCTCGATGCGATGCGCGCCGATAGCGGAGTCGAATTGAGAAGCCTCAAGGTCGATGGCGGCATGACGGGCAATGACTTGTTGATGCAGTTCCAGGCCGACATCGTCGAAGTGCCGGTGGTTCGTCCGGTGGTTGCTGAGACCACCGCACTCGGCGCCGCCTACGCGGCCGGTCTGGCAGTCGGTTTCTGGTCCAACCTCGCCGACTTGAAGGCGAATTGGGGCGTGGGGAGATCTTGGCAACCCGCGATGGACGACGACCGACGATTGGGCCTTATCGGCGCCTGGCGGAAGGCCGTTCAACGTTCCCTCGACTGGGTCGAATGACCACCAGCCTCATTCACGCGATGTGAGATTCTGGCCACCAGGAGTGACTAGTTCTTACGGGTAGTTTCTGAATGGTCCTCCCGATCGGCCCATGTGGTGCCGATTTAACCGTATGAGGGATCTGTATCGCGGACGACGGAGCATTTTGGGTATTGCTGCCCTTGTCGTTGCACTTCTCGGTGCGTTCGCCTTCCTCATGTCCCGGTCTGTTGGCGCCTCTGCCGTTGCCGAGCGATCCCTCACGCTCGATGTGGTGGACCAGGCGCTGGCACATGCAGAGGTGGCTCATGTGCTGGTCGGCGACGCGCTTCTGCTGGCGGTCGACGTGACCGCAGGAATTGCAGACGCTGATTCGGCTGCAGTCGCCCTCGATGCCGCCAGGCAGCGACTCGGATCCCTCGAGGCCGCCGCCGTCGACCTTGGAGCTGACGAGCGGTCGGCCATCGGCCGGTACACAGGGGCGGCTTTCGCAATGCTCGATACCCTCGATTCCGGCAACCTGGCCGGAGCGAAGGCGGCCGCGACGGCCGAAGTGGCCGGCGCCCACGATACGGCCATGACCGCCCTTGCGAACAGACGGTCCGTCGAACTCGACGCTATCGCCGCGGTTGGCGATCAGGCCGGCGCGGTGGCAACCGCCGCCGCGTTCCTCGTCGCACTTGGTATCCCGGTGGCCTTGTTGGGGGGTTACCGGATGCTCGCCCGCCGCCAGCTTCGGAAATCGGCCGCAGATGCATGGCGAGCCGCAGGTGAAGATGCGTTCCGCGCCAAGGATGAGTTCCTGTCGCACGTCTCTCACGAACTCCGCACTCCGCTGACGGGTATCTCCGGCTTCGCGCATGTGCTCGAGGAGGGGTCGCTGTTCGACCCGGTTACCGGTCTGGAACTGGTCAATCTGATCATTGGTCAGGCGGCTGAGTTGAGCCGGATGGTTGACGATCTCCTCGTTGCATCCCGGCTCGATTCGGGCTCCCTCTCCATCGAGATAGAAGCTCTCGATCTGTCTTCAGAGATCAATGCCGTCATTCCCGCGTTCGAGCGCTACGGGTCCAGTATCACGGTGTATTGCCCGAGCCTGCGGGTGCTCGCCGATCCACTCCGGCTACGGCACCTTCTGCGAAGCCTGCTCGCCAACGCCACCAATCACGGAGAGCCGCCGTTGCGCGTTCGCGTCATACCCACCGGGGAAACCGTCGAGATAGCCGTCATCGATCACGGAAGCGGTGTTTCGTCTGCGATGGAGCCCAAGCTGTTCGAGCGATTCGTGCATAAGGGGGACCAGCCACTGCTCGTCGGTAGCGTCGGTCTCGGACTAGCCGTCGCTCGAGATCTAGCCAGGAGGATGGGCGGCGACATCAGATACGAGCGAGGCGAGGACACTCGGTTCGTGCTCGAACTCCTGAAGGCGCCCGACGTCAACGCCCTGCAACCGGATGACGAGGCGCTCACGGGAGGCCGAAGTGGCTAGGCCCTTCCGCATTTGGCTTGCGACGGCGATGGTCCTGGTAGCGACCGTTGGATCGGCGCTTCCTGCGCTGGCCGCCCTCTCTTCGCTCACGCTGTCGGCGAGTGTCGTTGACTCGCCCTGGGATGATGGCACCGGGTCGTTCACGGTATTCGTCACCAACACCGATCCGACTCCTATCTCTGGTTTCGATGTGGCCATAACGATCCCCGGCAGTCTGACGGTGGTAACCGCCGGCGGGGACGGTTGGGACTGTGGCGTACCGGCAGGATCGGTCGACTGCCGTTTCGGCTCTAAGGATCTCGAGTCCGGTGGTACTACCGCTCTCGAGGTTGTCGTGGCGGCAGACGTCTCCGGTTCCCACCATGCCACGGTGACGATTCACCTCTCCCATGGCCACAGTCAGGCGAACATGAATCTGAAACTTGATCCGGTTGATCCGGTTGATCCGGTTGATCCGGTTGATCCGGTTGATCCGGTTGATCCGGTTGATCCGGTTGATCCGGTTGATCCGGTTGATCCGGTTGATCCGGTTGATCCGGTTGATCCGGTTGA
>JAHEDK010000047.1 GCA_024641245.1 Actinomycetes bacterium | reverse complement strand
CTTCCCTCGCACGGAAGAAGTCAGGGGTTCAAATCCCCTCACCTCCACCATCAGAATCCCCTGTGATTGCAGGGGATTCTCGCTATTCCGGTCGTAGGGCGATGCCGGATTTCGTCGCCAGCCCACATTGAGGGTCGGCGGTCGGAGGCGGCCATTCTGTCATTGCCGGTTCGTGTATGGTCGGAAACATGGCAAGGTCGCATATCGGCGACACGGTGAGGCGGATCGTGTTTCAGCGTTCGTTGAAACGGCGTGACTGCTCTCATCTGGCGTCCATCGAGCACACCTCGCCGGAGCGACCTGATTGCGCCGGCTGCCTCGAAGAGGGCACCATACCGGTGCATCTGCGTATGTGCCTTTCGTGCGGTGAGGTGGCATGTTGCGACAGTTCGCCGGGTTTGCACGCTCAGCGGCATCATAAGGAAACCGCTCATCCGCTCATCCGGTCCATCGAGCCAGGAGAGCAGTGGGTCTGGTGCTACCCAGACCGTGCCTATCTCAGTTACGCACTGGATTAGCGCATCTTGCTTCTATCTGCCTGAAACAGTACTTCGTCTCCGGCTTACATCCGCCGAGGGCGAGCAGACCCTGTTCGACAGCAGGGGCAACCTCTGATGAGGACATGCCATGGTGGGTACCAGCCGACCATCGCAGCCCGCGTCTAGTGGGTCGAGTGGAGGCGTTCGACGCAACGCGGCTCACGGAAGCTCGACAGAGATCGTCACGTGCGAGCCGGTCGTCTTCCTTTCGGGGGTGTAGGACACCATGAACACCAGGGCGGGATCCTGGTCGGCTGCTAAGCCGACTTCACCGGCGGTGCAGGCATCGATGGCCGCGGCGGGGATCCAGACGTCGATCGTATCGGGAATGGGGTTCGTCTTCTTTCCGAAGTTCTCGCGGTAACAGAAGTCGCCGGGGACACTGTCCTTCACCTGCACTTGCAGATACGCGGCTGACTCCGCATCTATGTCGAGCTGCCAGGTGCCCTCTCCAGAGATGACATCGAAGCAGGCTGCCGGGTGGTCGGCGTCGAGGGTCAGAGGGAAGTCGACCTCGGAACCGATCTGCCAGAGATCGGGATCCTCGAAGGTTCGCTTTTCACACGTGAGTCCAATCACCGGTTCCGGTCCCGGTGGCGGCACCGGCTTCTTGGCACTCACCGGTGCCTGCAAGGTCACCAGGATTCCAAGTGCCAGGAGCACGCTCGTCGTCTTTCTCATCGTCGCCTCCTTTCGGGGCGGGTCATTCCGCGTTCGTTGCGATCCATATCGCGGCGTCCGACCCCCAGCTGCCAACTGCGATCAACCTGGACTCGAACTCGACCGAGGCATATATGTAATTCGGCCCTTCGTTCATCTTCCCGAAGGCGGCGGCGCTGAGTACGCGATCCCAGGTCCGGCCTCCATCGGTCGAGGTCCACACCACGGCCGGCCCAAGCTGTACGTCGGCGGCGCGGCCAGACCCGGTCGCAACCAGACGGTCGCCGAAACTGCTCACCCCGAAGATCTGGTCGAAGGGGATGCCGACTGCCTGCTCGACGGTGCTCCGTTCCCAGGTCACGCCGTCTGCTGAGGTCCAGATTGCCGCATCCTCGGTGCAGGGCGAGAACAACTCCGGACACTTGCCCACGCGACCCACGGCCACGAGGCCGGAACCACCGACGATCACGTCGTCCATGCGTGCCCAGTCTCCGGTGCCGGGTCCTCCGGCCGGGTATCCGCTCAGCAACGCTGCCTGCTCGGGCACCCGCGACCAGTCGCGGCCGTCGGTTGACACCCACACGGCTGCCGGCTGGCCCGGGCCACTCTCCCCGGCCCCATCACCACCCTGTCCGACCGCCACGAGTCCGGGACCGGCCGGCACCGCTGCCCACATGACCTGAGCCTGAGGCCCTCCGAATACCGTCTCCTCGGGTGGGACCCGCTCCCAGGTGATCCCATCTGCCGAGATCCACGCCACCGCGTCTGCAGAGCTCCCCTTCCATTCCATCCCCACGGCCACCAGACCCGACCCGAAGCCAGTGACGTCCTTCATGAAGGTGTTCTGTTCTTCACCACCGAAGGCGGCCTCGTCGTGAGGCACCCGGCCCCAGGTGACTCCATCTTCGGAGATCCATACGGCAGCCACGCCGGTCGTTCCGTTTTCCGAGCTCTCCTCTCCCACCGCCACGAACCCCGGTCCGCCCGCGGTGACCACCGTCATGTCCTGATCTCCGGGACCCCCAAAGACCGCCTCGTCGTGTGCAACCCTGCTCCAGGTGTGTCCGTCGCTCGAATACCAGACCGCGGCATCATGATCACCACCCGAGCCGTCTGCGCCGACCGCCACCAACAACCCCGACCCACCGACGGCGATGTCGTATATCTCCTGCTGCCCGGACCCTCCAAAGACGTCGGACTCGACGCGGGTCCAGGTCATCGCCACCGGTGCAGGCGTGGCGGCCTCGGTAGTGGTGGTCGGGGCGGCCCCTGTGGTGTCAGTCGAGGCGGCTTCTGTGTTCGTGGTAGGTTGCGTCTCGGTGGTCAACACGGTGGTCGATTGCTCAACAAAGGGCGCTTCCGATCCCAACGGATTGAGGACTACGACTGCAGCGATAGCCAGAACGACGAGTCCTGCTGCGGCAACGGCGGCAGTGAACCGAGTGGCCGGCGGTTGCCGCTGGGCGATCCGTCGAGCCGTCTCGGCTGCAACGCGCGGTGTGGTGTCGTCCAGATGTTCGGCGTAGGCACGAATCCGATCGTCCAGGTCATGCACCATTGGGTACCTCCAGGTCCGCTCGCAGCTTGGCGAGGGCTCGTTCCACGTGGTTCTGGACGGAGCTCAGCGAGATGCCGGTCAGGTCTGCGACCTCCTGATACGTCCACCCGTAGCCCTTGACCAGCATCACTGCCGTTTTTTGTCGTGGGGACAGCCGTCGCAGAGCAGCCGGTAAGGCAGGTTCGATCCAGGGCGAATCATCGGCCGTCGGGTTCATCTCGTGGACGACGCGAGGCCGCCGGAAACCCCAGCGACCCCGGCTCCGGCCGACCCGGTAAAGGTAGCCGATGGGGTTCTCCATGGTCTGGATCCGGTCCCAGTGTTCCCAGGCGTAGGCAAGGGCCTCGGCCACAGCTTCCCAACCTTCCTGACGGCCGTAGCCGGAGATCAGCGCGTGGCGGAGCTTCGGCTCCGCGGCTCGGACGAACTCCGTAAACGAACCTGTTCGGGTATCCAACACCCCTGCCTCTCCGGCCTCTCAATCAAGAAGAGGCCTGGCCACCGGTTTTTTACCACAAGCCTGTGGGACGGAACCCGGCCCGAACGCTCGACGGGGCAGGGGTCGATGCGATAGGTGGCGCATTCGCCTTGTGTGAAGTGCCGATCCCGGGCACTCGACGAAATCCTCGTTCGTGTTCGTGTTCGTGTTCGTGTTCGTGTTCGTGTTCTGGGGATCTGTGGCTTCTTGTCCCCACTTGACCGCGAGGCTCTACTTGCACTGTCTACTTGTACATCGCGTCGATCTCGGCGGCGAAGTGATCTCTGACGACCTTGCGTTTCACCTTGAAGGTGGGTGTGATCTCGCCACGTTCGATTGACAGCGGTTCCTCGAGGATCGTGAACTTCTTGATTTGCCGCACGGGTGCGAGGTCTTTGTTCGTCTCATCGATGGCCTTCTGGACCTCGGCGTAGACCGTATCGGCGTCGAGGCCCATCTCCTCGAGGGCGTCCGCGTCGAGCGAGATCAGCACGGTGAGATAAGGACGCTGGTCTCCGATCACGACGGCGGCCGCGATGAGCGGGGTCTTGTTCAGCTCGATCTCGATGAGGGATGGGGTCACGTTCTCACCACCTGCGGTGATGATGATGTCCTTCTTGCGATCGGTGATGAAAAGAAACCCGTCGTCGTCGATGTATCCGACATCGCCGGTATGGAGGAAACCGTCCTCACTCAACGCCACTGACGTCGCCTCCGGATTCTTCAAATAACCGAGGAAGTTGTTCGGGCCGCGGGTCAGGATCTCACCGTCTTCGGCGATCTTCAACTCGACATCTGGTAGCGCAGGGCCTACCGAGCCGAACCGATTCTTGGCGGGACGATTGAACGAGCACAGACCGGTACACTCGGATTCGCCGTAGACGTTCAGGATCTGCAACCCCAGGCCTGCGAAGAACTCGGCGATCGCCGGGGAGAGCGGCGCGGCTCCCGAGAAGACGAACCGAACCTGGTCGAGACCCATTGCTTCCTTCGCCTTCGAGTAGACGAGCTTGTCGAACAACCCGTACTGGAGGCCGAGCCAGCCACCCGGCGTCTCTCCCCGGTTGATGGCACCGATGTACTTTCTACCTACGGCAAACGCCCGGTCTGCGAGTGCCTTCTTCACTCCGGTGGCCCCGCCCACGGCTTCGTCCACACCGGCGTAGAACTTCTCCCAGACCCGGGGCACCGCGAAGAACGCCGTTGGGCGAACCTCCTTGATGGTCTCCGCGAGGCGTCTGATGTCCATCTCGTAGTGGACCATGTGGCCGCTGATCGCCGGTGTGAGCAGGGTCACGACTTGCTCGGCAATGTGCGACAGGGGCAGAAAGGAGATCACCCGGTCCTCTGGACCCACCGGGATGATTTCCATGAGGGTCATGGCCATGTATGCCAGAGCCTCGTGGGGCAACACGACCGCCTTTGGTGGTCCGGTGGTGCCCGACGTGTAAAGGAGGGTCGCACCGTCGCGCGGAGCGAGCGCGTCCATCCTCGCATCGACGGTCTCGTCAGAGATTTCGCGCCCGCTCGCGACGAACTCGCCCCAAGTCATGACGCCCTCGGCGTCGGTCGCATCGTCGCCCATGAGCACGATATGACGCAGACCCGGCAGCTCGTGACGCTTGACCAGGATCTTCTCTAGCTGCTCCAGGTTCTGGACGAGGACCACAGGCGACTCGGAGTGGTTGATGACGTACGCGCACTCTTCCGGCGCGTTCGTCGGATAGATTCCGGCCGGCATCGCACCGACCGCCATGGCGGCGACATCGAAAATGACCCACTCTGGCTGGTTGGTCCCGAGGATGGACACCGACATGGCCGGTTCAACCCCGAGCGCAATCAGTCCTTTCGCGGCGTCACGAACCCGGGACGCGTACTCGGCCCAGCTCGTCGTCACCCATCGATCGCCTTCGCGCACCGCGTACGCAGCCGCGTTGCCACGTTCCGCGCCGGTCGTCAGGATTCTATGGGCGATGGTCTCGAACCCCATGGCAGCCTCCCTGCGCTCGCGAGCCGATACTCACAACGCTACGCCGTT
>JAHEDK010000015.1 GCA_024641245.1 Actinomycetes bacterium | reverse complement strand
CAATGAGCAGCAAAACCCCAGGTCAGACAGCAGATCGCGCCGATTCGCCAGGTCGCCGACACCCCCTGATCCCGTCTGGGGGTCAAGAGGTCGCGGGTTCAAATCCCGCCAGCCCGACCACCGGAACTCCCGTATTCGTAGGGGCTTCCGTGCTCCCGTGCCGTCTGCCAGAATCGCCCCATGTCGACCCCGAAGCAAGACCTCCACCGGTACCTGCAGGTTGGACGTGAGGCCGTTGTGTGGAAGCTCGATGGTCTCTCCGAGTACGACTGCCGCCGTCCGCTCGTCCCAACTGGGACGAACCTGCTCGGGCTGGTCAAGCATCTGGCATCCGTCGAGCTCGGCTACTTAGGGGACTCCTTCGGTAGGCCGCACGGAGAAGCGCTTCCGTGGTCGGACAACGATGCAGTAGCGAACGCAGACATGTGGGCGACATCGGACGAGTCGCGCGAGGATATCGTCGCCCTCTACCGCCGGGCCTGGGTTCACTCCGACGCAACCATCGACGCTTTCGACCTCGAGTTCGAGGGTCGGGTTCCGTGGTGGCCGCCCGATCGAAACCAGGTGAGCCTGCACCGCATCCTCGTCCATGTAGCGACCGAAACGCACCGGCATGCCGGCCACGCCGACATCGTGCGCGAACTGATCGACGGATCTGCCGGCCTGCGCCCGGACAACGACAATCTCCCCGATCGGGACGAAGCGTGGTGGGCCGACCATCGCTCCAACATCGAGCAAGCCGCCAGGAGCTTCAGGCCCGGCTAGGAAGGTCGCAGCCTCCAGAGCGCCGGAACCCGTGTGAATTCGAGGCATCGGCGGGCCAGCTGGGTCGTTGCTGAATCATCCCTGCGATCGGGGAGGCAGTATCCGGAGGGATTGAAGACGGTGCCGCGGAACCGTGGAGCCGGATCCGTGCCGCATCTCTCTGGACGTTACGCGTCATTTACCCAGCAGAGGCAGAACGGGTCCCCTGCTGGATCCGCATGAACCTGGAAGCTGTCTGGCGCTTCGGTTTCGTCTGCCGACTTGAGCAGCCGTGCGCCCAGCGACATCACCTGTTCGTGGGATGCATGAATGTCGTCGATCCACAGGTCGAGATGGATCTGCTGCGGATTCCCGTCGGGCCACTCGGGCGGAACATGATTCGGCGCAAGCTGGACGCCCACCCTGGGCTTGCCTTCTACGAGCACCATGTGCCAATCGTCTTCGGCGTCGACGGTGCCCCCGACGAGTCCGGCCCAGAAACTGCTCTCCGCGCTCAAATCGGCCGCGTCGAACACAACGACCTGGTGGTTGATTCTCACACATCGTCCTTTCAAAGGAACAGAAACCATCAAGGTGCCGACCAGCGTAACTGTCCGCCCACCGCTCCTACCCACCCCGATCACCAAGGCTCGCCCGCCTGCGCCGGTCAAGACCGGTGTGGCATGGTTGACTGGACTGGACGTTCCACAGGAGGATACGAATGGACACGAGTGCACTGCTGATCGAGGCGTACCGGCGCATCCAGGAGCTGGTTGGAGTCGCGAGCGAGGGTCTTGATACGGCCGGCCTGACCTATCGACCCGAGCCGGGTGCCAATTCGATCGCCTGGCTGGTGTGGCACTTGACCCGCGTTCAGGACGATCACCTTGCTGAGATCGCAGGCACAGTGAAGGTCTGGGCTGATCCGGGCTGGGCCGAGCGGACCGGAATCAATCGCGGGGCCACAGACACGGGATACGGTGACGGCCCCGAGGACGTGGCCGCCCTTGTGCCTGCGTCGGCAGAGGCACTGCTCGCCTATCACGCCGCCGTGATGGATCGCACTGCGGAATACCTGGCAGGCGCCGACGAGTCAGAACTCGATCGCATCATCGACCGCTCCTACGATCCGCCCGTATCGGTCGGTGTGCGCCTAGTCAGCGTTCTCAGCGACAATCTTCAGCACGCCGGCCAGGCTCGCTACCTCAGGGGCATCATCGAGCGCCTGTCCTGAACAGCACATCGAACATCAACGCCGGATCGCCGCAACCGGACGGCAGACTGGCGACTCGATACAGACGTTGCGGGCTTCGAGCCGGTAGCGTGCTGGTAGTCGACAAGGGATCCCGCCGAGCATGCCTACATCTTTGAAGATCGCCTTCATCGGATCCCATTCGGTCCGAAAGACCAATGCCGTGCATTCCTTCGCCGGTGCCGTCGGCCGCAGCGGGCGCAGCGTCGAGGTCGGTCGCGAGGTCATCCGATTCAATCCACTTGGTCTCAACGAGGGGGCGACTCCTGAGGCACAGCTGTGGGTGATCATGGCGCAGATCCAACAAGAACTCGAACTGCGTACACGAGCCGAGGTGCTCGTCACCGACCGGGCCGTGATCGACAACTTCGCTTACTTCCTTCGTGCTACCGGGGGAGAGGACCCATTCGAAGTCAAGCCGCTGGTGAGAAAGTGGTGCGAGACCTACGACCTGTTCGTCAGATTGAAGCCGGACGTTCCGCTCAGGGTCGACGGGGTTCGGAGCACAAACGACAAATTCCGTGACGAGATCGAAGTGATCCTCAACGCCATACTCCCCAGATACGCCCCGGATGACCGCCTGATCACGATCCGCGCATCCGAGGTCACGGAGGGCTTCGACTGGGCCGGCCTCGTCGAGCGGCTCGTCGGAGCGACCGAGCCGGGTGAGCCCCTAGTCGCCCGGTCCGTGACTCTCCATCCCACTCTCTGGGACTAAGCACCTTCAGCGAACAGGCCCTGTGCGTCAGGCGGGAGTCGGGGGGAGGGCCCGCCGCAAGTCCTGCTCAATCTCCTCCAGGCCGCCTGCATATGCATCCAGCTCTTCCCGGAGGGCGCGCACTTCGGCGGCCGGCATCGCCTCGATCGGGCTGTCGGCCGCCCCGAGAGCGAGACTGCCCATCTTGAGAGCGAGCGTCTCGATCCCCGTGATGCCGGCCGTGATGCGCGCAGCCGTTTCCTTGCGGCGTTGCCGGACTCCGTCAATCTCGGCGGCCTGCTCGGCGAGCTCGTTAGCGAGGGGCGAGGACGGAGGAAGGTCGTGCAGACGCCTGGTGAGCGACGCTTCATCGACCGAGGTGAGGAAACCGTCGGCCCGCTGGGTCCACACCACCGAGTCGTACAGCCTGTGCAACACTTCCGTCACCCGCGCCTTCATGCCTGCGAAATCCTCGTGGTCGGGCATGTCGGCGACGGCTGCTTCAAAGCGATCGCGGGCGCTCAGCGCGGCGACCATGGCGGGAAGGTGCTGATCGTCGAGTGCGGAGAGGTCGCGGTCGAACTCCGGGGCCAGCATGGTGCCGAGCAGTTTCGGGTCGCGGAGGTGCAGTACCACAGAGGTGAGCCAGGCGGCCACCCCTGCGCCGACCAACCAGGGTGCCCCGATCCCCAGCGCCAGGCCGGCAACCGACACGGCGCCCCCGGTGATCAAGCCCGTCGGTGATGTTGTCGCCTTGAGCAGCCGCCGGCTGCGACGGACCCGCGGATCCCAACGGAGGATGGCCCTTCTGACCATTAGAAGTTCGACACGACCTGTTCGAACACCTCTTCGATGGTGAGCGGGTCGGTCGCCTTGTAGAGCCGGGCGGCGGTGGCATCCGCAATGGACTGGAGCTCGGCGAGGTTGGCATCGGCGCCGTAGGCCACCGGGAACACCCGCACGACGTCGCGCTCCGAGGACGCCAGATACTCGAGCAGGGGGTCGAGCTCACAGCCGGGTGGATTGTCGTCGCACTTTCCGTCCGTGAGCAGGATGACCGCGTTGATCTTGGTCTGATCGAATCCCTCTCGAACCGCCTGCACGGCAGCGCGGGTGCTGTCGTAGAGGCCGGTGCCACCGTCGGCGATCAAGCCCGCCACCGACCGGCGAATCTGGGCCTCCGTCTGCGCAAGGGGAGCAGGCGGAACCAGTTCCAGATAGTCACCGTCGCCGTCGAGGTTCGTCGAGAAGATCCACAATCCCACTTCGTCTTCGGACTTGAACTGATTGAGGCTGGCCGCCACCGCCTGTTTGACCAGGTCCAGCTTCGAGAAACCCTCTCCGGCGAGGTCGCCCATCGAGCCGCTCACGTCGATGACCATGATCACCCGGGCGGTCTTGCGGTAGGTTTCCCACCCGTCGACCAGGGCGGCCAGTACTTCCGGTTCCGGCACCTGCAACTCGGTCTCAGGTTGTGACGGGTTGAGGCCGTTGGCTGGGGAGATCGGATCGGCGACCGCGACGGCAGGATTACCAGGGCGGAACCCGAACTCGAGGACCCGGGCTTGGATCTCCGGATCGTCGATGACGAACGATCGGAACGCTTCCGCAGCCTGACGGGAGATGTCATCGACCCATGCGGCATCAAGTACGAAGGCCGGGTTATCCGAAAAGACGGTGCCTTCCTTCGGATAGATGGCTACCAGCGGAACATTGGGAGGAGTGAGATCGTCGGCGCCGGTGTCGGCGGGATCACCCCGGTTGTAGGCGATGATGCTGACCTCCTCAACTGCCGCCGCTGAGGCGTACGACAGCGGACGACCGGCCAGGTCCTCCTTCAACATGTTCTCGAGGAATGTCAGGGTGGTGTCGCCGTAATGAACGGTGGCGGACTCGACGCCACGCACGAACGCCCCCACCGAAGTACTTCCCACATCGTCGAGGGTGAGTGCCGACGTCTTCCCGGTCGCCGCGTAATAGATGGCGATCGTGGCGGAGAGGCCCGACGTGGAGAAATTGGGATTGGTTTTACCCAACCGGAACGGCCCCCACTCAGGATGACCGAACGCTCCCCAGCCCTCCGGACTCTGGGCCAGTTCAAGGATGTCGGACCAACCGATATCGGCTTCAGGCCAACCCAGCGCTTCTGCCATCGGTCTGGGCATCGCCAGCACGAGGGGCGTGAGCATGATCCGCTGATAGTCGTTGGCGATGGGAGGCTGCCCTGCCAACTCCAGGCGGTAGTTGACCAACGCGCCCCAGGCGGCGGAGGCGGGACTCCACAGCACCGGCGGAGGGCTGGCAGACCCGTCGGTCGGCCAACCTTCTGCCAGCAGCTTGGCGGCCCGGCCCGACGCCACCCGGTGGATGGTGATGGCGACACACTGTCCATCGAAACTCGGATCGGTGTCGTTATAGGCTGCAGCCAGATCAGTCAGGAGCGTCACCTTCTCGGACGAAACGGCGGCCGGCACCTCGCGGCAACCCTCTGGTACTGAGAGAGTTTCACCATCGCCGGATGTGTCGGTCTCAGACCCTCCCACACATCCTGTTGCGAGCAAACACCACACGAGGACGACGCTGATACGTTTCATGGGTACTCCCTTTATTGGTTTCATCGTAGGGCCTTCCACGAATCGAGCAGGGCGACTCGTCCCGGCTCATCCAAGGCCGGCAACGCCACCCCGGGCGCGCCCAACCCATCGGCCAATCCGATGGTCTCCCCTCGTACCGGCCGCAGACCCAGGGCCCCGAGGCGGGACTGCACCTCGTCGCTCAGCAGTTCTTCGATTAGTTTGTCTGTGCCCCTGCCGCCGCTGGTCCCGACTACGTATTCCACCCAGGGAGCCGGGTCGGGATACGACACCACGAGTCGGCCACCCCGGCCCGGGGCGTTGGCCAACTGGCCGGCGATAGCCACTTCGGTCGTAACGACAACGTCGGCTCGGGCCGTACCAAAGAGGAGGACATCGGACATCAGGCTCGCGTCATCGTCCGCCGTCAGACGAAGTCCTGTATTGAGTCCAGGAGAGACGCCGGAGCCGGCGACGGCCCGCCAGGCTGCCAGGCCGGCCTCGGAGGAGGTGGGGTCTGCCAGCCCCAGCTTGAACCCGCCCCAACTCTGCAAGCCGCCAAGATCCTCCCATGCCTCACCGTACGCCGCCGAGAGGCAGGCGAGGGTGATCGACCCGCCGCAGTGAGCGCTCAGGACTCCAGCCCGGTCCTGCCACACAGCGATGGCAATAGGGGAGCGTGCGACGGCGTCACCGACCTCCAGACCTGAAAAGAGATCGGCGGCAGGAGCGATCACGACGGTTGCACTTCCCGGCTCGGTCCCCGGCCGGTAGGTCCCGGCGGTCGTGCCGAGCTCAGAGGCCAGTGCGTCACAAGCCGGCCTGAGCGCCGCCGCGCAGACGAGCACTGCGCCGTCCGCTGCCTCCTGGACCGTCGACGGAGACCCGTCCTGTCCCGGCGGTCTATCGATCAGATAGCCCGCCAGCAGGACGAGCGCGCCGACCACGCCTGCAATGAGTGCTGATCGCCAACTCTTCATACCATCCGGCCGTTCGTGCCCATGAAGGAGATGGTACCGGAGGTCGAAGGCACAGCCTCGATCAGGGTGTGCCCGAATCCGTCGACAAACGCGGAACTGCATCTGAGCTGCGCACCAATCTGCGCAGAGTGCGACCCGGACACGAGCCACTGATCGACGATAGGGGACGGTGGTCGGGGATACCCGGAGGAGCCGCGCCGCCACAATTCCGCGAGCGGTTTCTGCGCGTTCCTCCCACAAGTAGTGCTCGCGGAATCCGTACGAAGCAACCGGCTTCCAGACCCTGCCATCGGTGGTTGCGATTCCTCTCCGCCAACGTATAGAGTTCCCTCCGCGTTGCGCGGGAACCATATCGAGGTTGCGCGTCTCGCTAAGTCAACAGTGGAGGAGAAAACCGGTGAGTAACTCATCGAACCGTCGCCTCTGGCGTTTGATCGCGATCCTCGCAACCTTTGCGATGATCGCGGCCGCCTGCGGAAGCGACACCACCGATACCACCAGTGCAGGAACAACCGATACAACGGTTGATGGCACGGGGTCTACGGATACAACAGCCGCTACAACACCGACCGATACGACGACCCCGCCGACCGGGGAAGCGTTTACATATCGCCTCGGTATGACGTCTGATCTAACGACGACCAACTACTGGACGTACTACGGCGGAGGCGACTCTACGGTCTACAACGCCTACGTCTTGGGGCCAGCAAAGAAGGGCCTGTTCGCGATCGACTTGCCGTCGCTGGCGGTCGTTCCGGATCTCGCAGAAGGCCTACCGGTCGAGCCGGTTGCGGAAGGCGATCTCTGGACGGTCACGCAACCTCTCCAGCAGGGCGTCATGTGGTCCGATGGCAACGAGTTCACAGCAGCCGATGTCGTCTTCACGTACGAAACCGCGCGTGACGCCGCATTGGGTGGCACGTGGCTTTCGGCCTACCCGTACAGCGAGGAATCCTCGCCGCGTCTGACCGCGCTCGAGGCACTCGATGACTACACGGTCAAGCTGACGTTCGACACGAAGCCTGGTCTCGGTACCTGGCCGCACAACGTCGGCGTCAACACCATCATGTCGAAGGCCTACTGGGGCGATGTCGTTACTGAAGCACTCGGCACCGAAGATCCTGCCGCAGTGATCTACGGGGCAGACGGCTCCGGCGACCCATCCATCGGTGGCGTCATGTTCGACAGCTGGGAAGAGGGCGCCTTCGTCGTCAATGCAGCGAACCCGGACTACTCGTTCAAGGGTCAGCAGACCACCGTCTATGACGACGGAACGGTCGAGATCGACGGCGAGAAGTTCTACGGAGAAGGTACCGGCAACATCGTGACGTCCTACACGGACGGACCGTACGCCACCCAGGTCACCTACTCGGTGTACACGGACCAATCGGCCGCCATGCTGGCGCTGATCAACGGTGAGATCGACTACTGGATCAACCCGCTCGGCGTTTCGCCTGGTCTGCGTGGTCAGGGTCTCGAGGCCGGCAACCTCTCGGTTGCGGTCAACCCGACCAACGGTATGCGCTACCTCGCCTTCAACTTGCGGAAGTCTCCTGGTTCGTACAAGAGCTACCGCCAAGCCGTCGCCTACATGATCGACAAGGAATTCCTCACCCAGAACGTTTTGCAGGGTGTGGCCTTCCCGATGTATGTGATGGTTCCTGAGGGCAACACGCTGTGGTTCAACACCGAGTTCGCCGACGGGATCAAGGCCAAGTATGTGGGCCTGTCTTCCGAGGAGCGTCTCAACGCTGCGATGGAACTCCTGAAAGCCGACGGATTCACGTGGGAGGTTGAGCCCACGTTCGATGCCGACCAAGGGGAGATCATCCCCGGTTCCGGCATGATCGACCCAGCCGGCGTGAAGGTTCCGGAACAGGAAATCCTCGCACCTCCGGCAAGCTACGATCCGCTTCGTGCCACGGCTTCGCTGTGGATCGAGGGCTGGCTCGAGCAGTTGGGCGTGCCTGCCAAGGCCAACCCCACCGACTTCAACACGATCGTGGCGAAGATCTGGCCGGGCGTTGGTGAGGAGATCACGTTCGACATGTACATCCTGGGCTGGAGCCTTGGGAACCCGGCCCTGCCGACGTTCCACGAGTCGTTCTGGCACAGCCGTTACCTTGCCGAGGACAACGACGGAAACAACTCGACCGGCTTCGTCAACGCCGAGTTCGATGCTGCTTCCGACGCCATCCTGGCGGCGGAAACCATCGAAGATGCTTACCAGAAGATGTGGGAAGCTGAGGCGATCCTCGCCGACGAGCTCCCGTACGTGGTTCTCTTCGATACGCCGATCACGGAGTTCTTCAGCAGCGATCTGACCTTCCCGTTCATTCAGACCCTTTCCGGTCTGCAGTTTGGGAATGGGTTCACCAGCATCGTTCAGAAGTAGTACCACTTCGTAGAACGCAGTTGGGAGGGGGCCTCGAGGCCCCCTCCCAACACCACTATTCTCCGGATCTCGCCCTTGGCATTTCATAGTTCGCGGGCCGGCCGGAAGGGAGCGACTCGACCGCGATGGTGAAATACATAGCCAAGCGTTTCGGCCAGATATTCATACTGTTCTACGTGTTCCTGGCTTTGCTCTTTCTCCTGCTGGATCTTCAGCCGGGCGACATCAGCCAGCAGTTCGTAGGCAACCCCAATATCCCGCCGGAAGCCAAAGTGATCATGGTCCGACAGCTCGGACTGGATCAGCCCAAGATCGTGCAGCTCGGGCACCACCTCTGGAACTACTCGTTCGGTATGGACATGGGCGTCAGCTGGTCGAGTTACCCGCGGGAAGTCGCCGACATCCTCTTCACTGCGCTCCCTCGAACGGTGTTCTTGTTTCTGACGGCAACCGTGCTGTCGTTCTGGCTCGGTTTCTACACCGGCAAGCTCGTCGCATGGCGGCGCGGAACTGTGGTCGAGAAGTCGGTCATGGTCACCTCGATATTCTTCTGGACGGTCTTCTACCCGTGGTTTGCCATCTTGATGTTGTGGTTCTTCGCATCTCAGCTGGGGTGGTTCCCCATCGGAAAGTTCATAACGGTGGAGACGTGGATAGGCAGTCCATTCAGCGCGGACAGCGTCTTCATTCTCATGCTCACCTCAATCGCGGCCGTCACTCTCGTTTACGGGATCCTGAGACTCGTGATTGATCGGAGTACCGACGACCCGCGGTCGCGACAGAATCTCCATCGGATTGCATTGTGGTCGCTGATTGCAGTGGCAACCGTGTTCTGGGCATTCAATAGTCGTCGGACCTATGCGATGGACATCCTGTGGCATACCGTTGTTCCGGTCCTGACGCTCACCCTGGTCAACTTCGCCGGCACAACGCTGCTCACGCGCAGTTCGATGCTGGAGACCCTGCGCGAGGACTACATCCTCACCGCCCGGGCCAAAGGCGTCCCGGAATCGACAATCCGTGATCGACACGCGGCCCGCAACGCAATGCTTCCTGTAACGACGTCGCTGGTACTGCAGCTTGCCGTCGTAATCGCAGGCGGCGTTATCACCGAGCAGATTTTCTCGTGGCCGGGTCTCGGACGGGCCTTGCTCGGTGCGATCACGGCCGAGGACATTCCCGTGGCCATGGGGGCACTGGCGCTCATCGGAGTGCTGTCTCTCCTCGCCCACCTGGTTGCCGACATCACCTACGCATTTCTGGATCCGCGGATCCGGGTGCAGGGCTAGGAGGGGACCATGGCAGACACTCTCACACCGCCGACCGGCGAACTCGAGAACTTCGATCCCCAACGCGTTGTCGAGGAACCGCTGTGGCGTGTTCGGTTGCGCCTCGGTTGGAGGTCATTTAGGAGGAACTGGGCCCTCTTCAACGACAACAAGATGGGGGTCGTGGGGCTGGCCATCATCGCACTGTTCGGGCTCATGGCACTCGCCCACCCGATCCTTATGGCAACGATCTGGTCGAATCATCTCGAAGGCGGGAAGAACGTCTACGACATCCGCGCAGGCGCCGATTCGATCATCGTCACGAAGACGATCGTAGAGGAAGTTACCGACCCGTTGACAGAGATCAGCCAGATCGAAGCGATGTTCCTTGGAACCGGGGTGAATATCCCCGAGATCGGGGACACCATTGAGTCGCCTCTGGCGAATCCCGCTCCGCCGGTGTTCTCCGGCGTGAAGCATCCTCACATCCTTGGTACCGATCCGTTCGGTGGTGATGTGTTCTCACAACTGCTTTTTGGGGCACGGGCAGCCTTCCTACTCGGAGCCATCGCCGCGATTTCTTCGGTGGCACTTGCAACACTCGTCGGGACGATCTCGGCGTATTTCGGCGGCGTGATCGACACGCTGTTGATGCGACTAGCCGACCTCGTCATTCTCATTCCGCTGCTCCCGCTGTTGATCGTGGTGAGTGGTTTCTGGAATGTCGAGTTGACCATGCTGGGAATCCTGATCGGCATCCTCTCGGGCCTCGGCGGGACTGCAATCATCCTCAAATCACAGGCGTTGAGCGTGAAGGTGAAACCGTTCATCGACGCAGCCCGGATCGCCGGGGGCGGCCACTGGCGCATCATCACCCGGCACATCATTCCAAATGTGTTGCCGTTGAGTTTCCTCTACATGATGTTCGCGGTGACGGGGGCAATCTTCACAGAGGCAGCGCTTTCGTTCCTCGGCCTGCTGAACATCCAGCAGTCGTGGGGCATCATGATCAATATCGCCCACACCCAGGGTTACACCCTCGAGGGCTTCGATGTGTGGTGGTTGATGTTCCCAGCAGGCCTCGCTATCACCTTGTTCTCGGCCGGGTTCTTTCTGGTCGGACGAGCAATGGACGAAGTCGTCAACCCCCGCCTCCGGAAGCGCTAAAGGAAGCCATGGCACAGACCCTCGAAATCGAATCAAGAGGAGGCAAGGCGGGTACGCCGCTCCTCGAAGTCCAGAACCTTGTGATGCACTACGGGACCAAAGAGGGGGACGTCTCGGCAGTCGAAGATGTGACCTTCACTCTCAATAACGGCGAGGCAATTGGACTGGTCGGCGAGTCGGGCTGTGGCAAGACCTCGATCGCCCTGACCTTGCTTCGTCTCTTGCCGGACAACTCGGTCGTCAAATCCGGCGATGTTCGCCTGGACGGTGAGAGCCTCATCGGACTGGATGAGGAGCAGATGCGGCGGCGGCGCTGGCGCGACATTTCGATGGTGTTCCAGGGAGCGATGAACTCGTGGAACCCCGTCTATCGCATCGGTGATCAGATCAGGGAAGCCTTGCGTCTGCACTGGCCGGAGACCCTGACCTACCAAGAAGAAACTGAGCGCATTGCAGCTCTGTTCGAGTTGGTCGGTCTCAATCCTGCGACCATGGAGCGCTATCCGCACGAGTTCTCGGGTGGGATGCGACAGCGGGCCGTCATTGCTATGGCCTTGTCGTGCAACCCGAAGGTGATCATCGCTGACGAGCCGACGACGGCGCTCGATGTGATAGTTCAGGATCAGATTCTGCGCGAGCTCAAGAAGATCCAGAAGGAACTCGGGATGAGCATCATCTACATCTCCCACGACATCGCCGTCATCGCCGAGGTAACCGAGCGCATGGGGGTCATGTATGCAGGGAAACTCGTCGAGTTGGGTTCCACGATCGAGGTGTTTCACCGGCCGAAGCACCCCTACTCTTATCTCCTTCTCAAGTCCACCCCGTCGATCACCGGGCCGCGCAGGAAGCTGGCGCCCCTCGAAGGGGAACCGCCCAACCTGATCGAACCGCCGAGCGGCTGCCGGTTCCACCCGAGGTGCCCGTTCGCGACTCAGCAGTGCATCGATGAAGACCCACCACTTACCACGGTCGGCGAGGGGCACTCAGTCGCTTGCTGGCACTGGCAGGAAGTTCCCGAAATCGGAGGTCTGCAGAAGTGACTGAGCCGATGACCGACATTGCGGCAAAGACGACCCCGCTGGTCAAGGTCGAGAACCTCCGCAAGCTGTACCCCGTATCCAAGAACATCTTCCGGGAAGCTCACGACTTCGTCCATGCGGTCGACGACATTAACTTCGAGATCGCTCCAGGCGAATCGCTCGGGCTCGTCGGTGAGTCCGGTTGTGGGAAGAGCACAACGGGACGGATGCTGACGAAGCTGACCGATGCCACATCGGGACAGATCCTTCTCGATGACAAAGGCGAGCTCATCGACATCGCCCACATTCAGCGCTCCGACATGCGACGTTTCCGCCGGCGAGTTCAAATGATCTTCCAGGATCCGTTCGAGTCGCTGAATCCCCGCCGTACCGTTTACGACACGGTTGCGGAATCACTCACCGTCCAGCGCATCGGTCGCGTCCAGGAGCGAGAAGAGCGTGTCGCGGAGCTGCTCCATCGAGTAGGCCTGACCCCGCCGGAGTCGTTCTTGTTCCGCTACCCGCACGAGTTGTCCGGCGGTCAGCGGCAGCGGGTTGCTATTGCCAGAGCGTTGGTGATCGATCCGACCTTCGTCGTGGCCGACGAACCGACTTCGATGCTCGATGTGAGCATCCGCATCTCGATCATGGATCTGATGCTGAAACTGGCAGACGAGTTCAACGTGTCGTACCTCTACATCACTCACGACCTGGCGGTCGCCCGCTACATGTGCGACCGCATCGCGGTGATGTACCTGGGCAAGATCGTGGAGATCGCACCGACAGAAGAACTCCTGGCGAACCCGCGGCATCCCTATACGCGGGCACTGCTCTCCGCAGTCCCCGTGCCGGATCCTGCCTACAAGCGCGAACGGGTGGATATCAAGGGTGGAATCTCCAAGGCCCTGAATCCGCCACCCGTTTGCCGGTTCATCGAACGCTGTCCGCGGGCTACCGATCAGTGCCGCACCAGCGATCATCCCGGGTTCGACGACCTCGGCAACGGCCACTTGGTCGCCTGCTACAACCTCTAGGAGCCGAACTGGACCACCAGGCCGACGGCCGGGATTGGAACCTGCTGACGATACCGAATCTGGTGTCGATCATCAGGCTGTTGATGATCCCGGTTTTCCTGTGGCTGCTCATCGGGCGAGACAACCCGGCTGCAGCCGGTTGGCTCCTACTGACAATCGGCTGGACCGATTGGATCGACGGCTATCTGGCCAGGAGACTGAGCCAGGTGAGCGAGATTGGCAAATTTCTGGATCCCCTCGCCGATCGGATCGCCGTTGCGACCGCGGTGATTGCCGGGTGGGCTACAGGGATTCTGCCGTCGTCGTTCGCGGCATTGCTCATCATCCGGGAATCCATTGTCGCGGTCGGTGCACTGGTGCTGGCCCTCCGGACCAGAGGAAAGCTCGAGGTGCGGTATCTCGGGAAACTGGCCACATTCCTGTTGTACGGTGCCATTCCTGCGTTCTACGTCGCAGCCGGAGATGTTCTACCCGGGTTATTTGAACCCCTCGCCTGGGTCGCCGGCATCGTCGGGCTGATCCTGTACTACTGGGTGGGCGTTTTGTACGCAATCGATATCCGACGGGCGCTGGCGACATCTCGCCAAGGCTAAGCTCAGAACCGGTGATTTGATACAGGAGGAAGCGATCCGATGAATGTCCCCGGCGATCGGCGATATACAGAAGAGCACGAATGGGCCGTTGCGAAAGCAGACGGCGTAGTTCGTCTTGGCATCACCGACTACGCGCAGGAAGCGCTCGGCGACATCGTGTACGTCGAGTTGCCACAGGTCGGTTCCGAATTTGCCAAAGGAGCAACACTCGCCGAGGTCGAGTCGACGAAGTCGGTCGCCGATGTCTATGCCCCCCTGGCGGGTATCGTCACAGCCGTCAACGAGGCACTCAACGACCAGCCGGAACTCGTCAACTCTGATCCATACGGCGATGGATGGTTTGTCGAGCTGCGGCTGCAGGACCCTTCGGGCCTCGATGCCATGTTGGAGGCCACTGACTACGGAGCGTTGATCGCGGACTGAGGTTCCGGACAACAGGCTCGGTTGCACGAGAAGGACTCAGAACGGAACCAAAACCGGGTCCGTCGGGCCCGGCTACCATTGCCTGCATGGAATGCCCGTCCTGCCAGCAAACGCTTGCCAACGACGCCACCATCTGTGATTCCTGTGGATTGGCGATCGAGCATGAACCGACGGTGGTATTCGTCCCGGTTTCCGCAGAGGCACACCCCGCGCTGAGCCCTACGGAGGCGTCACAAGTTCCCGGTGTACGCGGTATCGGCCTGGTCATCGAGCGAGGTCCACGTGCCGGTCTCACCTTCCTGCTGCAACCAGGGGTCACGACCGTAGGGCGCCACCCGGAGAGTGATATCTTTCTCGACGACATAACCGTCTCGCGCCAGCACTGCCGGTTCGTGCTTGACAATCGAGGGCTCCGCCTTGAGGACTCTGGCTCAACGAACGGTACCTACGCCAACGAAGTGCGAGTAGACGACGCATGGTTGAAACCCGGTGACGAGGTCCTCATCGGCAAGTTCCATCTCCTTGTGGCCAAGGGTGATGCCTGATTCGCCCGCCCTCACCATCGGTGAGGTCATCAACCTCGTCAAGGAGGAGTTCCCCGACGTCTCCGTTTCAAAGGTTCGTTTTCTGGAGGACCAGGGTCTAATACATCCGGGGCGGAGTCGATCCGGATACCGGCAGTTCCACGAGAGCGACTTGAAGCGCCTGCGCTACATCCTGCGCTTGCAGCGCGATCACTTCCTACCACTCAAAGTGATCAAGTCGAAACTCACCATGTGGGATCGTGGAGAGGAGCCCGCTGTGGGAACGCCGGACGGTGCCCCCCGCCCCACTCGGGAACTCGGTCAACCCGATGGTGAGTACGAGGCCGACACGGTCATGGCCCGGTCGGGACTCAACGATTCGCAGATGCGAGCGCTAATCGAACATGGACTGCTGCCGGGACGGGGGCCGTATCACGATGGCCACGTAGCCATCAGTCTTGAAGCCGGCCGTCTGATCGGACTCGGCCTCGAAGCCCGACACCTCCGAACCGTCATGCTGGCGGCCGAACGAACATCCGATTTGCTCACCACGCTGACCGAACCACTGCGCCGTCACCGGTCGCCGGAGGCTCAGAGGCGTGCCCATGAAGCGTTGTCGACCGGTTCCGAGTCATTTGAACACCTCTATCAGCTTTTCCTATCCGACGAGTTACGGGAAGCCCTCCCGCAGTGATACAGCGCTTCATAGTTCTCCTTACCACCCTCACCGTGGTCCTCGCACCCGCGGCCCGGGTGGATGCCGGACCTCTCTCCATTCCAACCCAGCCGCTCGAGGGGTTGGCTCCTCTCTCCCCGCCTGAGATCACCGCTGAGACCTGGCTGCTGTGGGACGACACCTTCGAACGTGAACTGGGTGCGCTACGTCCAGACGAGGCGCGGGCGATGGCATCGACAACGAAAATGATGACGGCACTCGTTGCCCTCGAGAACAGCAATCTCGACGATCGAGTCGTAATCAGCGAGGCCGCCACCGAGATCGGCGAGTCGGAGATCGACCTCGTCCCTGGTGAGGTATGGCGGATGGAAGATCTTCTCAGAGCACTGCTCATGCGCTCTGCCAACGATGCCGCGATCGCCATCGCAGAATTCGTAGGGGGCACTGAACGCGGATTCGTCCGAATGATGAACGAAACGGCGGACCGGCTCGGGCTCGAGAACACTCACTTCATGAATCCTCACGGTCTCGACGAGGAAGGTCATTACTCGTCTGCCCGCGATCTACTGACGATTGCACTGATCGGAATGAAAGATACGACCTTCGCCGAGATCGTCGGCACTCGATCTTCAACATTTCCGAACGCGCCGGACGGCTCGGAGCGGGTGGCAGCCTCCACCAACGCACTGCTGGGAACATTCGAAGGTGCCATCGGCGTCAAGACGGGGTTCACGAATGAGGCCAGATTGACGATGGTGGCGGCCGCCGAACGAGAGGGGCGGCGCCTCTATGCGGTGGTCATGGGATCCAACGATCACTTCGCGGATGCCGCCGCTTTGCTCCGTTACGGTTACAGCGCCTTCGGTATGCTGAATGTCGTGGCGGTCGGTCAGGTCGTCGCCTCGCAACGCGGGCCGGGAGGTACCACCGACGCGATCGCCAACGCCGGGCTCGAGTACTTCGCCAGCCCGGAAGACTCCGGGGAGGTTGACCTCGTGATTGAATACTCGGAGGGCGGAGATCCGCTGGTCGTCGCGGAAGTGGGGGAGGAAGAGATCGGTCGCGTCGGTCTCGAGTTGACCGACCCAGACTCGTTGCCCGGTATCGCCGAGGCGTTCTCGTGGGCCAGCGCGTATTGGGACTGGTTGTGGGGCAATGACTGAGCCGGTCGTCGAGGTCATCACTCAGTCCGCCATCGAGTCGCGCATTCGCGAGCTGGGGAATCAGATCAGCGTCGATTTCGAGGGTCGTTTTCCGATCTTCGTTGCGGTGCTGCACGGCGCACTCCCGTTCCTGGCGGATCTGGTGCGGGCGATCCCAGCCGAACTCGATGTTGACTTCCTTGCCTTGAGCCGGTTCGGTGAAGGCGGGCGCGTGCGAATAGCGATGGACACCCTTACGTCTCTGGAAGGGCGCCATGTGGTCATCGTTGAGGACATCGTCGATACCGGTCTCACACTGAACGTGCTCCGCCGGATGATCGAAATGCGCGACGTGGCCAGCCTCTCTACCGCCACACTGATCGACAAGGCCTCGCGCCGGCTCGTTGAGACGCCGCTGGAGTACCGGGGTTTCGAGGTCGGAGACGAGTTTCTCCTCGGTTATGGAATGGACTGGGACGGTCGGTTCCGAAACCTCGCATCGATCTGGGCGGTGCTCGATCTCCCTGCCTTCTCGGAAGACCCGGCCGTCTTGAGCCGCCTGGCGTTGGCCGATCCCGGTGATAGTCTGAGCACATGAGCAACGGAGTTCCGATGGACCTGGTTGGCGTGCGGATTGAATTGCCATCCAATCAGCCGATTGTGCTCCTGCGCGAACGAGGGGGCACCCGCTACCTGCCAATCTGGATCGGCGCGATCGAGGCAACGGCAATCGCCTACGCGCTCGAGGGAGTCGAGCACCAGCGCCCGCTCACCCACGACCTCTTTCGGGACAGCGTCATCGCGCTTGGAAGTGCGGTTGAACGCGTTGTCGTGACGGAACTTCGGGACAACGTCTTCTTCGCCGACCTCGTCTTCCGAACGAAAACGGATGAGATTCATGTGTCTGCCCGCCCGTCCGACGCCATCGCTCTTGCCGCTCGAACCGAGGCGCCGCTTTTCGCCGACGCGCAAGTGCTCGAGGATGCCGGCATTGAGATTGAGGAGGAATCCGAGGAGGACGAGATAGAGGCCTTTCGGGAGTTCCTCGACGACGTGTCTCCAACGGATTTCGGAGCCCCGCCCACCTCGTGAGTGCCGTCTCTCGAGTCAGGATCGGCGCCGCCTTCCTTGCCCTGATCGTCTGCAGCGGGACGATCGCTTACGTCATCATCGAAGACGTCACCTGGTTCGACTCCTTCTATATGGTCGTCGTCACCATCACAACGGTCGGTTTCGCAGAGGTGATCGACCTCTCGAGCGTTGGCAGGGCCGTGACCATCCTGCTCATGATCGTCGGGGTTGGCGCGGCGGTCTACACTTTTGGCGCAGCCCTGGAAATGGCGCTCGAGAACCTGGGTGGACGGGGGACGGCACGGATGAGCCGACAAATCGACAATCTCACCGAACACTACATCGTATGTGGGTTCGGCAAGGTCGGTGCCGCTACCTGGGAGCACATTCACCGTCGGACTGAGAACGTCGTGGTGATCGAAACGGACCCCACGCTGGCGGAAGCGGCCAGATCAGCGGGGGCGCTGGTCATCGAAGGAGACGCCACTCACAACGATGTTTTGGAGAGTGCCGGCATCAAACGCGCCCATTCGTTGATTGCCTGCGTTAGGGACGACTCAGACAATCTGGTCATCGTGCTGTCGGCGAAATCGATTCAACCCGATCTGCTGGTGATCTCGAGAGCCACGGAGCCTGAATCGATTGGGAAGCTTCGCCTGGCCGGGGCCGACCGGATCGTCTCGCCACAAACCGTGGGAGCCAGACGCATTGCTGCCATGGCTCTCGATCCCAACCTGGCCAGGTTCGTCGATCTGGTTGTGGAAGGGGACCTGGTGGAACTCCGGATCGAGCAATTGGCGGTACCCGAAGGAAGCCCTCTGGCAGGAGCCACACTACGAACCTCACGTATCAGGGAGTTGTCCGGGGCGACGATTCTCGCCATCGAGGCAGACCAGGAAGGAATCGCACTCAACCCGAATCCCGACCGCTCCTTCGCGCCCGGCGACTTGCTGGTGGCAATCGGGACGCGGGAGCACATCGATGCCCTGATTCGCATGTTGGCCGTCCCGTCTTCCGATGATCGTTGACTGCGCGGGCTTGCACGAGTAGGTTGACTCACCCTGGGGTAATTACGGGCGTGTAACCTTGGGCAACGAAAGGGAAACGCATCGTGACTGAGACCGGCTTCCGAGCCCCGAATGTCTGCAATCTGGTTGGCATCACCTATCGGCAACTCGACTATTGGGCACGCACCGACCTGATCACACCGTCGATTCAAGACGCCCGGGGGTCGGGCTCGCAGCGCCTCTATTCGTTCACCGACGTCATCCAGCTCAAGGTCATCAAACGGCTGCTCGACGCCGGCATGAGCCTCAAGAAGATCCGTCAGGCAATGGAGATTCTCCGGGAACAGCTGCGAACGTCCCAGCCACTGAGGGATGTGACGTTGCTGTCAGACGGTCAGACCATTTTCGCCGCCCACAGCCCAGACGAAGTCGTCGACGTGTTTCGCAAGGGACAGGGCGTCTTCGGGATTGCAGTCGGCCCGGTCCAGGATGAGCTCGAAGGTGAGATTCATGAGCTCTATCCCGAGATCGAGTCACTCCGGACGGAAATCGCCGCGACCGAGGCAGGCTCCACCTGAGCAGCCACTACCGGGAGGGGCCCGAACGCCCGGCGGCGGACGCCGTTTCATTTGCGCACAACAGTGAGCGACAATTCGCGTTGCTCCTGGATTTCTACGGATTGCCATGGGATTACGAACCGCGTTCCTTTGGAATCGAGTTCGACGCCGACGGCACGCCGACCAGCTTCTTCACTCCCGATTTCTACCTGCCCGATGAAGACATATTCATTGAGATCACCACAATGAACCAGAAGCTGGTAACCAAGAAGAACCGCAAAGTCCGGCGACTACTCGAGTTCCATCCCGACGTAAGGTGCAAGATTCTCTACCAGCGTGATTACCTTCATCTGGTCGTGAAATACGGACTCGAGGAACCCGGACAGTTGGACGATGATTCGCTACCAAGCCGAATCCCCGGACCACCGCAGATAACCCGACTAGATGAGGCAGGCTCCGAAGCCGGTTAAGGCGAACCGTTGACCGGCGAGAACCTCCGGCGCGTCTAGTCTCGTTCTCGAACTCAACGGAGGTGTTATGCCGCGTTCCCCGCTCCATGCAACCCATGAAGCACTTGGCGCCAGGTTTGTCGACTTTTCCGGTTGGGACATGCCGGTCCAGTACGAGGGCGTGTTGGCGGAACACAACGCCGTCCGTGACGATGTGGGCGTATTCGATGTCTCTCACCTCGGGCGGTTCGACCTTCAGGGTCGCGGGTCGACGGAGCTGCTCCGGACCCTCCTCTGCAACGATGTCGCCAGAATCCCGCCCGGAAGGGCCCAGTACACGATGGCCCTCAACGATCGAGGAGGAGTCGAAGACGACATCATTGTCTGGCGATGGGACGACGAGCACTACTGGGTTATTCCGAACGGCGCTAATCAGGCTCCAATCCTTGCTCGTTTCAACGAGGCCGCTCCCGTGGACGTCACCATTGCGTCGCTTCAGGAGACGACTGCACTTCTGGCCGTCCAGGGTCCCAACGCACCTGCTCTGATCGAGGCGGTCACCGGTCGGAGACCGGGGCGATTTCGGGTCGTCACGGGCTCCTTTGAGGGCAGGGAAGCACGGGCAGCAGGCACCGGATACACCGGAGAACGAGGGGGAGAGGTGGCGGTCGACCGTGAGCTGGGCCCGGCCCTCTTTCAGGCATTCCTCGATGCCGGTGCGACGGCCTGCGGGCTCGGAGCGAGAGATACGCTGCGCCTCGAAATGGGCTACCCATTGTGGGGCCAGGATCTCGACGCAGAAACGAGCCCCCTTGAAGCCGACCTTGGGTGGGTCGTCGACTGGGATCACGATTTCGTCGGCCGTCCGTCTCTCCTGCGAATCAGAGGCGAGTTGCCCAAGCTGCTCGTAGGATTCGCGATGGAGGGCCGGCAGATCCCTCGACACGGCTATCCGGTCCGCGCCGGATCAGCAACGGGCGTCGTGGCAAGCGGCAACTTCAGCCCGTCATTGGGCTACGGGATCGGCATGGCGTATGTGAGCCCACCACCCTCTGCCGCCGACCTGATTGAAGTAGAAATCCGAGGAGCGTGGCATCCTACCCGGCGGATCACGCCTCCGTTCTTGGGAAAGGAGTGACGTGGATTTCACACCACATACCAGCGCCGACATCGGAGAAATGCTGAGTCGGGTCGGCCTCGCCTCCATTGCCGACCTGTTCGGACATCTCCCCGAGCGCGTGCGCGTGGTCGGGGACCTCGACCTCCCGGCGGGTATCAGTGAACCGGAGCTCGTCGCCGCCATCACTGCTCTGGCGGAACGGAATGATGATCTCGTCTGCTTTGCGGGTGGTGGCCACTACGACCACTACCTGCCACCGACCGTGCGATCACTGAATATGCGGACCGAGTTCGTCACTTCATATACGCCCTATCAGCCGGAGGTCAGCCAGGGCGTTCTCCAGGCACTGTTCGAGTACCAATCGATGGTGTGCGCCATTACGGGCATGGATGTTGCCAACGCATCGGTCTACGACGGCGCCGGAGCCGCCCTCGAAGCAGTCAATGTGGCAGTGGCGGCCACCCACCGGAACGTGATCTGGGTATCGGAGGCCGTGGGACCTCAAGTTCGGCAAACGATCGCAACATTCGCGCACGCCCGTGGTATCGCCATTGTTGAACACCCGATTGTTGCCGGAGTCACGCATTGGAACCCTGATGCAGTTGGCCCTCCAGCCGCGGTCGTCGTGGCACAACCGAACTACCTCGGCGCCATCGAATCGTACGGGTCGGCAGTTGAAGCAGCACACACCCGCGGCGCTCTGGCGATTGCCGTCGTCGATCCAATGACGCTCGGACTGCTCCGGGCGCCCGGAGAAGCCGGAGTGGACATCGCCATTGCGGAAGGGCAACCACTCGGCGGTCCCCTCACTTTCGGAGGACCAGGAGTCGGCCTATTCGCCGTCACCGAGGGCCTCGTCAGGCGACTCCCCGGCCGGTTGGTCGGAACCACCACCGATGACAACGGTCGTCTGGCGTACGTCCTCACGTTGCGAGCCAGGGAGCAAGATATCCGGCGAGAGAAGGCTTCATCGAACATCTGCACGAATCAGTCCCTGAACGCCATCGGCGTGGCGATTCAGCTGGCCTGGCTCGGCCCCGATGGCCTGACCGAGGTGGGCAGGCAGTCGGCCCAAAAGGCCCGCTACATGGCTGCCCGCCTCACCACAATCGATGGTGTGGAGCTTGCTCATCCCGCCGCATATGTCAGAGAATTCGCGATAACGCTGCCTGTCGCACCGGCAGTAGTCATCGATGCGATGGCGAAGGAGGGGATACTCGCCGGGATCGATCTGTCGGCCGACTACCCCGAGCTGGGAAATGGGCTGCTCATAGCCTTGACCGAACAACGGACGAAAGAAGAGATCGATGCCTACATTGCCTTGCTCCGGGAGGTGATCGCTCATGCCTAAGCCCGGTGGATCTGCTGCATCATCTCCCCTCGTTGGCGGCTCCGAGGAACCGACCCTGAAAGAGATCTCCATCCCAGGCCGGCGAGCCTGGTCGCTCACGCCGCTCGATGTACCCGAGATTGAGCTGGATCTACCGGAGAAGAGCGAGGGACGAGTCGCACTTCCCGAGGTGAGCGAACATGATCTCGTGATGCACTACACGCGCCTGTCACATCGGAACTTCGCAGTCGATCTCGGCGCATACCCGCTCGGCTCATGCACGATGAAATACAACCCCAAAGTGTGCGACTGGGCTGCGGAGCACCCGGCGTTTCGTGATCTCCATCCGGCAACACCGGAATCTTCGGCACAGGGTGCGTTGGCGGTGCTACTCGAGGCCGAGCGATTCCTCTGCGAGATCACGGGCATGGACCGGGCAACCTTCCAGCCACCTGCCGGTGCCTCCGGTGAGCTGACCGGGTTGCTGCTGATGCGCGCCTATCACGAGGACAAGGGCGAGGAGAGGTCGAAGATCCTGATTCCGGACGCCGCCCACGGCACCAACCCCGCCTCCGTCACTCTGGGCGGCTACGAAGCGGTGGAAGTGCCCTCAAACGATCGCGGTATGGTCGACGTTGAGGCGTTGCGTGGCCTGGTCGATGATCAGGTCGCAGGCCTGATGCTGACCAACCCCAACACACTCGGATTGTTCGAGGAGAACATCGTTGAGATTGCCGATATCGTGCACGAGGCAGGAGGCCTGGTGTACTACGACGGCGCCAACCTGAACGCGATCATGGGTGTCGCCAAACCTGGATCGATGGGCTTTGACATCGTCCATTCGAATCTTCACAAGACTTTCGCTACCCCACACGGCGGAGGCGGTCCGGGCGCAGGGCCTGTGGCGGTCCACGACGTGCTCGTGCCGTTCCTACCGGGACCACTCCCGGAAGCCGACGAAGAGGGAGTGCTTCGGTGGGTGATGCCCGCCAAGAGCATCGGCAGGGTCCATGGAAAACACGGCAACTTCGGGGTGGTGCTCCGGGCGCTGACCTATATGAAGGCGCTCGGTGGCGATGGCTTGCGGCGTGTGTCCGAGCGAGCGGTACTCAACGCCAGGTACCTGGAAGAGCTCATACGTGGCCCATACGATCTTCCGTACGATTCACCGTGCATGCACGAGTTCGTTGCATCGGCCAAGACGTTGAAGAAGAGCACCGGTATCCGGGCCATGGACATTGTCAAGGCACTCATGGATGAGGGGTTTCACGCGCCGACGGTGTACTTCCCGCTGATCGTTGATGAAGCGCTGATGATGGAGCCGACCGAAACGCAAAGCATGCAGACGATGGATGCCCTCGCCAACGCGTTGCTCTCGATTGCCGACCGCGCGGCCACGGAACCCGATGCGCTGCACGCCGCTCCCGTCAACACACCGGTTGGACGGCCCGATGAGGCGTCCGCCGCCCGGCATCTACGAGTTACCTGGAGGAGTGACGATGACTGAACCGTCCACCGTCGAAACCATCCGAGGAGGCACCCATACCCGTCTCAGACGGAAGTGGGACGCGAAAGATCCCTGGGCAACGTTGCTCATGGTGCACGGATTGGGTGAGCACAGCGGGCGCTACGAGCGCACCGGTGGCCTGTTTGCAGATGCCGGGATCGCCGTATTCAGCTATGACCTCCTCGGCCACGGTGAATCGGCAGGGATCCGCGCTCACGTCGATACGTTCTCCGATTTCCTAGATGAGGTGCAGGAAGAGCTCACCGCCTCACGTCGGGAAGGGCTGCCATCTGTTCTCATGGGTCATTCGCTCGGTGGCCTCATCGTGCTCGACTATCTGGTGTCCGATCGCCCTCACCCCGATTACGCCGTCTCCAGCGCCCCGGCTCTGAGCGGAGGAAAGGCCTGGCAGCGATTGCTGGCACCGCCGCTTGGTAAGTTGTTCCCGAAACTGGCGATTCCCACAGAGATTTCAGCCGATCAGCTGTCACGCGATCCTGCGGTCGGCGAGGCCTACTTCGCCGATCCGCTCGTCCTGACAAAGGCGACCACGCGGCTTGGTGCCGAGATGTTCGCAGCCGGCGACCGCGTGCGTGCGAACTTCCACAAGCTGAACGTGCCGACCCTGGTTATTCACGGCGGGGCAGACGAGCTGGTTCCGGCTGCCGTTTCTGCGACCCTGGCCGACCTGCCAACCGCCGAACGCCTGCTCTACCCGAAGCTTCGACACGAATCGCTGAACGAACCCGAAGGCCCCGAAGTCGTCGCCGGGATAGTCGAATGGCTGAAGCGGACCATGTCAACTCCGGAGCCGTAGGTTCGCCGACTGAACACGGCCGGGTGGCGGCCGTAAGGGCCTTCGGGCGGGGGAGCGGTAACCTCTGACGGTGCCAGATACAGTCCCGCGTTTGCGGCGCACTCTTCGCGCTAGTTCGCCATCGCTCACTATCGAGCGCCAACACTGGGAGCGCGGCGACCAGATCGTGGTGGGAATGGACGAGGTCGGCCGCGGGTCATGGGCCGGACCTCTGACGATCGGAGCAGTCGTTCTTCCTCCCGACCGACGCGTCTACAAGATACGCGACTCCAAACTTCTGAGCGAGGATGAGCGGGAAGCGCTGTTCGATCGGATTCTCGACTGGGTCGACCGCTGGGCGATCGGCCATGCATCTCATGAGGAATGCGATCGACTCGGAATGTCGGAAGCGCAGCGTCTCGCGGCCCGCCGGGCTCTCACCGGTATCGGTATCGAAGCGGACTATGTCCTCGTCGATGGGAACTGGGATTTCGTTGGCAACGGCCGGACGAGCACATTGATCAGGGGCGACGCAACGTCCTTGTCGATTGCCGCTGCTTCCATCGTCGCAAAGGTCACCAGAGACCGAATCATGCGCACGTACGACGAACACTTCCCAGCGTTCAACTTCGCGGCGAACAAGGGGTATCCGTGCCCTATCCACAAAGCAGCGCTGCATGCGCTGGGACCGACCACCATTCATCGCCGTAGTTGGGCGTTCATGGACGGGCTTCCGTGGAATGGCGTCGCTCGCTACGAACGCCCCGATCCACAGGGAAAGCTGTTTCTGTGACCAAGTCGCTGGCCGGCCGGCTACTCGTGGCAACTCCATTCCTGCTCGATCCGAATTTCTACCGGACCGTGGTTCTCATGATCGAGCATGATGACGGCGGGTCGCTGGGCGTGGTATTGAATCGCCCGCTCGAAATCCCGGTCTCGGACTATCTCAACGAGTGGGAGTCGCTTGTCGCCGAACCGCGTGTCGTTTTCTCGGGTGGACCGGTTCAGCAAGAGGTTGCCCTTGCTGTGGCACGGGGCCCTCGTTCGGCGAGGGATCTGAGCGCGTTGATCATCCACGATGTCCAACTCGTCGACCTCGACCGTGAACCGGGCGAGGCGAGCTTCGAGACGATACGCGTCTTTAGCGGATATGCGGCATGGGCACCCGGGCAACTCGAAGGCGAGATCAGAGACGAAGCCTGGTGGGTGTTTGCCAGCACACCGGATGATCCATTCGACGCCGACGCGGAGAACCTCTGGCCGCTCGTGCTGAGACGGCAGCGAGGGAATGTGGCATTGTTCGCCACCCTGCCGGAGGATCCGGGACTCAACTAACCCCCAGAACTCAGAACCAATTCATCCAGTCGGAAAGACAAAGCACGGACCCTGGAAGTCGTACGATGCCGCCAGATCGGAAGCGGTGAAGCCGAGGATCGGCGACAGTGGAGAGATGGCTCCTGCTCCGAGTGTGGCATCGAGACCGCCTTGCTCATCGAACAACGCCTTATCCGGGCGATATATGGCGGTCGCCCGTGTAACGGTCGAGGCGGCGTCCCCGCTGTAGATGTTGGATGGGGCGAGGCCACCATATGACAGCGATCCGATTCTCTTGGCCGCGGCAACGACTCCGGAGGGAGTCAGGTCGCCGAGCTCGGTCGCCCGCTCCAACACGTTTTTCGCCACCACGAACTCGAGGTATCCCTCGATGAGGCCGGTCGACGGATACCGGTCCGGATAGGCGGCGGCCAGTACCGAAATGACCTCGGCCATATCTTCGGCCTCCGCACCGAGCGGCAAGATCAGCGTGGACATCAGCATGTTCTGTGCCATGTAGTCGCCGAGTGCAGTGGACAGCAAGCGGTCGGAGAACGAGACCATCGCAACGCCCCATTGGCCGGTATAACCGAGCTGTAGTGCCGTTCCCACGATCTCGACCATCGAAATGGGATCGGTCGCCATCCATGTGTAATCCGCTCCGCTTGCGGCCGCAGCTGCCGCGATGGGTCGAAGATCCTGACCCGGAATCACCGTCCCTTCGCCGTTGTACACGATCTCGATGCCGAGTTGCTCGGCGGCATAGCGCGCTCCGGCCGCCGAATCACGACCGAAGTCATCCGGGAAAGTAATGATGGCAAGCTTCGGAGCTCGCCCCGTTGCGGCCCGGTGCTGTTCTTCGATGTAGGAAATCGTGTTGATCGCCTCCATGCAGTAGTTCGAGCCGGTCTCGAGCAAATTGGCACCCATTTGAGGATCAGACCATCCCGAATACCAGGTGACCGGCAACGCCAGCAGATCGTCCTCTATCAGATTCGGAAGCACAGACAGCGTCTGTTGCGATCCCGTCGAGTGCGCGAACATGACGACGCGGTCCTTCAAGGCCGCATACTTCTCCTGGTGGACAATCAGGTCGTAACCGGTGTTGGCAATCAGCACCTCGACCTGCCTGCCTCCTATTCCACCTTCCTCATTGAGACGATTCCAGAAGGCAAGCTGGGCGTCCACTACATCCACTACGGTTCCTGAGAAGGGGCCGGTGAGGTCGGCGAGCACGCCAACGTAGATGGTGTCTTCGGTGGCCGTTACACCGTCTGTCGTGGCGGGAGTAACCCCGACAGCAATCGCAGCATCCGGGGCGACTGTCTCGACCGTCGTCGACGTTGAAGCCGGCGTCGTCGGTGTGGGAGTCACGACCTCCGGTTCGGTCGACGTACACGCGCCAACGACGGCCAGCAACGCCACCAGAACAACAGTCCGGCCCCTCATGGCCCCACCTCGAATTCGATACGGCGGTTGTCGGCCGCCGAGGCTCCCTGCCCGGGAAAGAGCTCACCATATGAGACAACTGCCATGCGGTTGGCCGGGACGCCCACCGAAACGAGGTATCCATAAACAGCGCTCCCACGCCCACGAGCCAGCTGCTCGTTGGCCTCTGCGCTCCCGCTGGCGTCGGTATGCCCGGCGATGAAGACCTGCAAGCCCGGCTGGGCGAGAATGATCTTGGCCGCGGTATCGAGAGCTGCTTGGCTTTCAACGGTGAGGTCGGACGATCCGCTGAGAAACACAATCGGGGTTTCATCGAGGAGCGCCTGGAGTTGGCTCCTCAGCTCTTGCTCATCGCCTCGAAGACGGAGTCGGTTCACCACGCTAACCTCGCCGCCGATCTCCTGGACGATCGAGCGGACGTCGTCGACAAACGCAAAGTACCCGTCTTCAAGCACGTCGAATGGCACGACGCCTTCGAGATATGCAACATTGCCGTCGAATACCACTGTGATCCCCTCGTAACCTGCCTCTGCGAGGGCCGCCGCCACTCCGGCGCTCTCGCCGACTGGGACACTCACCGGAACGGCGGCAGTATCCGAAGGGGTGCCGACCTCCAGGCGGTTGTCGACCTTTTCAACGCCGGGAAGTCCGAGCACAACATCGGCCGCGGCCAACACATCACCATCGGAAGCAACTGTGCCGCTGAGCACCGCCAGATTGCCGTTGATGGTCACTGCAACCGTCGCGAAGCCGGCAGCATCGAGTACCTGGCGGGCTGCCGACAACGCGTCCGAGGCGACGATGACACGGTTGAGCACCTGTGAAACTCCATCGATCCCGACGGCGATCGAAGAAGCGACGTCGAGGTCACCCGGATCGGTGACGGTCCCGATCAGGGTGACCGTGGATCCTTCAATGATCGGCGTGACCGTGGTGATTCCCGCACCGGCGAGCCCTTCGAGAATGGCAGCCTCCATCGGGCCCGTGGCCGAAGCGGCCGCAATTGTGAGGTCTGAGCGGACCTCGTCCACACCGTCCACCCGTCCAATTGAGTCGACCAGCAGATCCGCGTCGGCGGCCGTCTCTACCTCGCCGGAAATCGAGGCGACACCGTCTGAGTAGGTGGTGATGAGACCCGGATAACCGGCTGCCGCGCTCGAGACGTTTCTCGTGATCAGGAAGTCCTGCACATACGTCCAACCGAAGGCGTACACACCATATGAGGTTGCGGCAAGGGCCAGCACGACCAGAGCAGTGATCCACGGCCATCTCCTGCGCCGTCGCGGACGCCTCGTGACGTGGCGGCTGGACCGTAGCGCGACCAATTGGTCGTGCCCCAATAGTGTCTGGTCATCATCGCCCGATTGCTGCCCGTCGGCGTCGACCTGCCCGTGCGGACCGGGCCATGGGTCGTCGCTCTCCGGCCCGGCTTGCGAGTGTTCTTCCGGCTCATTCACCCCTGGCGGCATGCAGTCGTCCTCTTCCCGTATGTTCCAGCCATACGCCCGGACCCGTACGCTAATCCCGCGATAGCGCCTGCCTCCCAAATCACAAGTGATCGTAATGAGTCCATCGGCCCGAGATGCAATTTCTTGAGGACTCTGATCGATCGGTTTGCGATCAAAGCTGTACCTCCTTGATCCGGCGCCCGGGCCGGACACCAGGCGGCTGCGACCTGTGAGAAGAGCGAGAACCGTGTGTTGTCTCGCAGCTCGGGTTCCACTCAGAGGGTGAAGCGACCGAGACGAATCTGTTGCCCTTCCATCAGTTCGAGTTCGCGCGCGCCTGAGATCACGACCTTCGGGTCCGGCGTGAAGTCCAAACTAGGATCGCGATGTTCATAGGGAACGGCATTGAGGATCACTCGCATAGCGTTGAGGCGGGCTGATTGCTTGTTCCCGGAGCGAATGATCGTCCAAGGGGCCGTCACGGTCGAGGTTCGCTTGAGCATGCGGTACTTCATTTCGGTGAAGTCGTCCCAATGGTCCTGTGCCTGGAGGTCGACCTCGCTCAGCTTCCACTGCCGGAGTGGATCATTCCGACGCCGGGCGAATCGCCTGGCCTGTTCCTCCTTGGTGACGCTGAAGTAGAGCTTCACAAGGATCGTTCCCTGGCGGACGAGGTCCTTCTCGAAGCCGGTCACTCCGGTTAGAAAGGCGTCGTACTCGGCTTCTGTGCAGAAACCGAGCACCGGTTCCACCATCGCTCGGTTGTACCAGGACCGGTCGAACAGGACGATTTCACCACCCGTGGGGAAGTGTGTGACGTAGCGCTGGAAGTACCACTGTGTTCCCTGCTCTTCGGTTGGTTTGCCGAGTGCAACCACGCGGTAGTGCTTGACGTTCATGTAGCGGGTGATCCTTCGAATTGTCCCACCCTTCCCCGAGGCGTCTCGGCCCTCGCAGACGACGATCATCCGCTGGGAGGTGGCTTCGAGGTGTTGCTGAAGTTTCAGCAGTTCGACCTGATACGGTCTCAGCTGGTCGTCTCGAGAGAGCCTGCTGAGCGCCCGATCCTTCTCTTTCGTCAAAGCAGTTACTTGCTGCTCCAATTCGGTTATCCGAAGAGCCAGACCGGAGTGCGGCCGGTTGGTGTGTTCGAGTGCGGTATCAGGCTCGGTCATTGGACGGACGAGCTTACCGGCGAGGGCCGGTCTTCGCTGCGCCTACCATGCAGCCGGCCCTCAAGAGGAGCGTCCCCCGATCACCAGGTTGTCGAGCACCTCCTCGGTCGCCCGACTGATCTCCTCGACGGCGGACCAGAAAGCTTCGGCGTTGGCCTTGGACGGCGACCGGAACCCGGTCACTTTTCGGACGTACTGCAGGGCGGCCGCCTGCGCGTCGTCGCGGGTCGCATCGATCGTCATTGGCGGGCGAAGGGTCTTGATACTGCGGCACATCGGCTCAGACTAGGCGCTGGCCAGATCCTTCGATGCCACGGGCAGCCTGCCTCCGGCTGCAGCCCTACTCCCCGGCTTCCCCTCTGGCGAGGAGATAGCCCCTGGCTCGTTCGGTGCGAGGATACTGCTCAACCAACCGCCAGAAGGCCCGAGTGTGATTGGGCTCCAGAAGATGGGCGAGTTCGTGCACGATCACATAGTCGAGCACCCAGGGTGGATAGGCGGCCAGTCGGGTCGAGAGGCGAACGGTGCTCGTGGCAATCGTCGTCGATCCCCACAGGGTGTGCTGTCGATTCGACCAATCGATCGAGGCGGGGCTGGGCAACCCGTACTGTTTTGCCAGCCGACTTGCCCGCTCTTCGAGGTTGACCCCACCCGCACGATGATCCCGACGCTGGCGACGCTGCATTTCCTCGACCCAGTGCGCCTCCTCAGCCGCGCTCATATGAGCTGGGATGGCGACCCGCAATACCCCGTCAACCACCCTCGCCTGCACGGTCTTTCGCCGCCGCGTGCTCCGGATTACCTCGACTTGCATCGTTGCACCGTACACCCTCAGCGTGACAACGATGCGCCATGGTTGCGACCGAGACACGAAAGGCGCGAAACTCCGATCGTGAACGACACCTACTTCTCGACCGAGCACGAACTTCTCCGTCAGACCTTTCGGCACTTCGTCGAGACGGAGATCGCTCCATTCGTCCACGATTGGGAGGAGGCCGGTCTCTTTCCAAGGGACCTCTACCGCAAGGCCGCCGGAATCGGACTCCTCAACCTGGGTTATCCCGAGGAGTACGGCGGTATACCTGCGGATCTGTTGGCTCAGGTCGTGGCATGGGAGGAAGTCGCCAGGGCCGGGTCGGGCGGCCTCGGAGCTTCGCTCGGATCGCTGCACATCGCTCTCCCTCCGATCGTCAGTCACGGGACCACGGAGCAAAAGACCCGGTTTCTTCCATCCGTCTTGTCGGGCGAGCGCATTGCAGCCCTGGCGGTGACGGAGCCCGGGGGAGGGTCTGATGTCGCAGGGATCACGACGCGGGCCCGGCGTGAGGACGACGTGTTCGTCGTAGACGGAGCAAAGACCTTCATCACGTCGGGGGTGCGCGCAGACCAGTTCACGGTCGCAGTACGCACCGGCGATTCGGGGCATGGAGGAATCAGCGTGCTGATCATCGAGGCGGACTCTGCGGGATTCACCCGTTCTGGTCCCCTGAAGAAGATGGGATGGTGGGCATCAGATACTGCAGAACTGTCCTTCGATGGGTGCCGCGTTCCCGCCGACAATCTGATCGGGATGCCCGGACGCGGATTCCCTTTGATCATGGAGAATTTCCAGAAGGAACGACTGCAGATGGCCGTCGTCGCCAACATCACGGCAGAACTCGCCTTGACCGCCAGCCTCATTCATGCAACCGAGCGGCACACCTTTGGGAAACCCCTGGCTTCGCGGCAGGTTATCCGGCACAAGCTGGTCGAAATGGCCACGAAGGTAGAGATCAGCCGCCAATACACCTACAGGGTCGCCGACCAAATGAACCGTGGCCAAGATCAAGTCAAGGAGGTCTCGATGGCGAAGTTGTTCGCGACGGAGACCAGCGACTTCGTCACAGACGCCGCCGTGCAGGTGTTCGGTGGGTTTGGATACATGCGTGAGTACCTGGTCGAACGCCTGTACCGGGACAACCGGGTGCTCTCGATCGGTGGGGGAACGACCGAGATCATGAAAGAGATCATCGCCAAACACATCCTGTGATCGACACCGCGCAGGAGGTGCGGCGAGGCGGATCTTGACTTACACAGAGCGCGTGATGCCCCCGTCCACCCGCAGGTTTTGGCCGGTGATGTAGCCGGCATCATCGGAAGCTAGGAAGGCGACGGCCTTGGCGATCTCCGCAACCGTGCCGTAGCGGCCGCTTGGGATCCGGGCAACGTTTTCGGCGGACTCTGGATAGCTGTCGATGAAACCAGGCAACACGTTGTTCATCCGGATCCCGGCAGAGGCATACTGGTCGGCGAACACCTTCGTGAATCCGGCGAGGGCGGCGCGCAGGCTGCTCGACACCGGGAAGGCTTCGTCGGGTTCGAACGCCGCGAATGTCGAGATGTTGACAAAGCTACCGCCGCCCCTTGCCAGCATTATCGGCGTCACCAACCGGGCCATTCGAACGACGTTGAGCAGAACGAGGTCGAGTCCGGCATGCCAGTCGGCGTCGGTGACGTCGAGGATCGGCCCCTTGGCCGGGTGACCGGTGTTGTTGACGACTGTGTCGATCCGCCCGTATGCAGCCATCGCCATATCGACGAGCAGGGCCAGGTCCGCTTCTTCGGCAACGGATCCGGTTGTGCCGATCCCGTCCAACGCCCGGGCGAGTCGCTCAGCTCCACCAGAGTTCGACATGAGGGCCAGCCGGTATCCGGTCCCATGCAGTTGGCGGGCGATGGCCGCTCCCATTCCCTTGCCGGCGGCGGTAACCACCGCGACACGCTGATCGGTCATACGTCCCCTCGTTGCTGCTCCACGCACACTAACGTGCCGGTCTTTTTCACATCTCGGCGTTGATCCGGTGAGAATGAGCGTGCCTGATGTCCAACTCTATCCCACATGATCACGCGAACAACGAGCGACCCTCGAGCCGACCTCCCCGGGGGAAGTTAGCGTTAGTCACTGCCGTCTTCGTTGCGTACGTCGTTGCACTGGTGTTCGCGACGCGGCGATGGGAACTCCCGGACGTCGGATGGCGCGGAGCCGGACTGCTGCTCGCGGCCCTGGGGTCGGAGCTGATTGCCAAGTTCGTGTTCGCAGAACTCTTCCGCGTTGGCTCGCAGCGAGTCGGACACCCCGTCAGCCGGTCGGGAGCGATCAAAGCCGCGCTGACAGGATCGGCCGTTGCTCGCCTCGTACCGGCAGGCGGAACCCTGACTCCGACAACCATGGCGTGGGCAGTTCGCTCCGAGGACGACCAGATGGCAGGCGTGGCCCTGCGCGTGACGTTGCTGACCTACGGTGGCCTCCTGACCATGACCGGAGGAGCCGTGCTCTGGGGAGCGTCCACCGGTCGGCATCCGCTTCTTTTCGCCGGTGAACTGACGCTCGGAGTTCTGCTCCTCATTATCGGGCTCGGCATTCTCGGCGGCAGCCCGTGGCTGGGCCAGATCATCGATCGCCTGCCGAACATCATTCGCAAGCACTTCGCGGCGACCGCACGCGGTGGGCGCCTTCTCGGGAGTGAGGTCGTTCTGGTAGTGGTCCGCATCTCTGCCGAAGCAGCCGTTCTGTGGGGGTCTCTCCAGGCGCTCGGCATTCACCTCACGCCGAGCGAGACGATGGTGACCTACGGGATTTCGGCCATCGTCGGGGGCCTCCCGGCGCTGCCCGGCGGGCTCGTGATCGTCGAAGGCGGATTGATCGGCGTTCTGACCGCATACGGATTCGCGGCCCGGACTGTGGTGGCTCCCGTACTCATATACCGGGTGCTCGACTACTGGATCCCGGCGGGCGTCGGACTTGGCACATGGGCAGCAATCACGCGAACCCGGCTGAAGGCAGGAACCTGAGTTAGGTCGGGGCGATTTCAATGGGGTCGGAAGCAGCCTGTTGATTCCTGGCCAGGACGAGGAATGGGATGGCGGCCGCTTGCATGAGCGCTGCGACTGCGTACGAGGCCGAGTAGCTCCAGGCATCGGCCACCCGGCCGAGCACCGGCTGAGCGACCACGCCCCCACCCGAGCCCATGAGTGCATCGAACGACAACACAGTTGCTCTGCGATCAGAAGGAATCAACCCGTTTACGTAGGCCTGACGCAGCGGCGTCGTCGCCGAACCCGCCAGTGCCCAGATCACGAGAAGCCCGATCGCGATCCAAAACCGGTCGGTCCATCCGATGAGCAGGAGCGCCACGGTACCGGCCACTCCACCGGCGATGAGCGCGTGCGTCCTCCGGGCGAACAACCGGCGAACGAACGGCACCACCAAGCCGCCCACGATCTGGGCACCTGCCACGATTGCGGCCGCCAGGCCCGCAATACCGTATGCCTGCTCATCGCCGTATAACTGGAGCAAATACGGTTGCATCGCATAGAACGCGTACACCCCGACACCCATCGAGAACGGTGCTGCGATCATGACCCAGCGGATCTGGGGGTTGCGGAGCCCGCTGTCGAGGGAGGCTCGCAGGAGTTGCTTCGCCTCTGTGATCGGACCTCTGCCGACCTTCGGTGAGAATCCGACGTCTCGCATCAGCACGAAGGCGGCCAGCAACGTAAGCAGCAGCATGACGGCCCGGAGTATGTACGGAACCCCCAGGTTGGTCGCCTGCGCGACGAAGCCACCGGCAATCGAACCAACCAGCATTGCGGCACCCGCCGTCGACTGCCCTCTGGCGAACACTGACTCCAAGTCACCGCCGAATCCGTTGTAACTCAGGGCGTCGACCAGCCAGGCCTCGACCGCGCCGGAGAAGAACGTGAACCCCAACCCAATCGCGGCGGATGCGATTGCCCAACCCCAGAACGGAGCTTGCGTCTGCCACATGAGCAGATAGAGAAGGGTGGAGAGGAGGAGGGTCGAAGCGCCGAGCAGGTACGAAATGCGCCGACCCCGGGTGTCGGCAATGACACCCGTGGGGATCTCGAAGAGGACCTGACCGGCAGTAAAGAACGCGTTGGCGGTGAACGCCTCGGTGTTGCTCAGACCGGCGTCGAGGAGGAAGAGCGTGTTGACTCCCCAGATGAGCGATGTAGAGAGCGTCGCCAGCAGCGTCAGCACCAGATAGATGCGTTGGATCTTGCGGGACGCTTCATTCATTGACGGGGGACACTATCAGGGGCCGACCAGACGCTCGCTTGTCGAACGGCTGAATCACGGAGCTCGTTTGCCTGATTCCCACGGTTTCGACTCGCCGTCGGAGCTGTTCCAGGCTCACAATCCCATGTTCTACACGGAGGAGCCTATGAGACATCTCACGGTATTGACACTGGTAATCGGTCTGCTGAGCGCCGCGTGCGGCGGCGGCTCCGCCGCAGACGCCGGCACGGAGACGACCGTTGCCTCCCCATCAACCACCATCACGACGGTTGCAGCCACCACCACAACGTCGGAGGCTCCTTCGACGACTACGAGTGCGCCGGCCACGACGACGACCATCGCCTCCGGCATCGTGCCGGGTGAAGATGCCGACATCGATGCAATCGTCCTGGCGTATGAGATCGCCTTCGACAGCTTGTCGGACTACGAGACCAAGGCACCGTACATCGATGATCCGTCTGGACTCGAGGACACGGTCGCCATGTACCTCACTACGGGTGAGGCCATGGGGGGCATCACAGTCGCAGTGAAAGAAGTCATCGTCGACGGCGCAGCTGCCACCCTCACCTACGACCTCCTCTTCAACAACAACCCGAGCTACCCGGATCAAACCGGGCGAGCAGTGCTGACGGATGCCGGCTGGCAGGTGCCGAGAGGAGCATTCTGCACGTTGATGGCATCCGCCCGTGTCGGTTGTCCAGATAGTTGAAGATGCTCCGGCGGACTGCCCTCGGTATAGCACTGCTGGCCACGGCCTGCGGCTCAACCGGTGCGGTTCAATCGACTCCTGTCTCAACGAGTAGTACCCCCTCGCCGCCGACTGTCGTGTCGAGCACGACCACGCAGGCACCTCCTCCTGCTTTCGTAGGAGCAGACGGGACGGAGTCAGTTGTTGACGACACCAGCAGGATCGTCACCTTGAGCGGGGACCTGACCGAGATGGTATTCGCGCTGGGTTTCGGGGCGTCGGTCGTGGCCACCGACGTCACGACCGTGTATCCACCGGAGGCCGTCGGGTTGCCGGTCGTCGGGGTTGGACGATTCTTGACGGCAGAGGGGGTTCTCGCGGAGAGCCCGACGCTGGTTATCGGCGACACTCAAACATCCCCGCTGGGGACTATCGAGCAGATCCGATCCGCCGGGGTTCCTGTCGTCATCCTGGAGGTACCCACCACCTTCGATGGGCTGTACCTGAAGATCGGTCAACTCGGCGAAGTGCTGGGCGTCCGCCGCGAAGCGACGACCCTCATCGACCGGGTTCGCACCGATATCGAGGAAGCGCTGTCGACGGCACCACGGTACGACCCGCCACCCGGGCTTGCCTTCGTGTACAGCCGTGGTCCCGACGTGATGCTGTTGTTCGGGTCGGAGATGACAACCCAACCACTGATCGAAGCCGTCGGAGGCGTCGATGTCGGCGCGGCGGCAGGAGTGGTCGGCACGGTTTCCATCACGCCTGAAGCGCTGGTTGCAGCTTCACCGGATGTCATCATCATCACCAGCGAAGGCCTCGATGCACTCGGTGGTATTGAGGGCCTGCTGGCGATTCCCGGTTTCGCGGCGACGCCGGCAGGAAGGGATCGCCGGATTCTCGACTATCCCGAAGGTGACATCCTCACGTTCGGACCGCGCATCGCCGACACCCTAGCTTTGCTCATTCAGGACCTCCGTCGAGAACTCGGCGATTCGTGACGGAACGTATCGAGGTCGGCAAGCTCCGCACGCGGCGCTCGCTCGGCCTGGCGGGACTTCTGGTCGCGCTGGTCGGTCTGATGGTCTCCGGAATGCTGATGGGTTCCGTTTCTGTGGGTGTTAGGGACCTCATGCATGCATTCGGTGTGCACCTCGGATTCCTTGATGAGCCTGAGCGACTGACTGACTCGGTGTTGTGGGCAATACGCCTCCCGCGAGTGCTGGCAGGAGCCCTCGTCGGCGCCGGCCTTGGAGTCACCGGAGCCGCCCTCCAGGGGACGTTCCGCAATCACATGGCCGACCCGCATCTGGTCGGCTTGGCACCGACTGCCGGACTCGGCGCGGTAGCCGGCATCGCTCTCACTCCGGCCGGCGGTAGCCCGATCCTGATGATGTTCCTCGCAGCAGTGGGCGGGGTAGCGGCCGCACTCCTGATGCGCCGCATCGCCCAGCAAGTGCTGGAATCAACCCAGTTCCTCCTGGTTGGACTGGCCCTCGGACTCGGCATGCTCGCCTGGCTGGGAGCGATCGTTCTCGCCTGGGACAGTCCACGGGTCCCCACTTTCACGTTCTGGGTGTTCGGCGGCCTTTCGGGTTCAACCTGGACGATGCTGACTGCCGCCGCGCCGTTCATCATTGCGGCGGCGGTAGTCCTCCTGGTCTTGGCGCGTCCCCTTGACCTCCTTGCACTGGGGGAAACCGAAGCCCGGCATCTCGGCGTCGACGTCGACCGCTTCGTTCGGGTGGTGCTGATTGCCTGTGGCGTCGGCATCGGCGGCGCGGTCGGTCTCGGCGGTGTTATCGGCTTCGTTGGTTTGGTGGTCCCGCTCATACTGCGACGCTGGCTCGGCCCCGGTCATCGATGGCTGATCGGTCTATCGGCGGTCGGAGGTGCCACGATGGTCGTCGCCGCCGACACTCTGGCGCGGACGGTGGCGGCTCCCGTCGAGATTCCCGTCGGGTTGCTCACGGCCATCGTCGGTGCGCCGGTATTCCTCTGGTTTCTCACGCGAGCAGGGAGATCGGCGGCATGAGCGTCACCATCAGGATGGAGAGCGTCGGATACCGGGCCGGTGGCAGAACCCTACTCAGCGATGTGACCCTGATCGTCGCCGGCGGAGAGTTACTGGGGATCGTCGGACCAAACGGGGCGGGCAAGACCACTCTGTTGCGTATCGTCGCCGGAGACCTGCATCCGACCTCCGGACGGACGACCATCAACGAGCGGGATACCGCCTCGACGAAGGCCCAGGAGCTGTCACAGCTCAGGGCTTTTCTCGGCCCCCAGGGAGTATCCGACAATCCGTTCACCGTCCGCGATGTGGTAGCGATGGGTAGGCATCCCTACCGGCGCGCCCAGATCGACCTCAAGGACCATGATCTGATCGTTGAGCTGGCGATGGAACGCACCGATGTCGCCCATCTCGCCGGCCGTCCGATTTCGAGCCTTTCCACCGGCGAACGACAGCGTGTTGGCCTGGCCCGTGTTCTCGCTCAGGACACTCCGGTGATGCTGCTCGACGAGCCAACCTCAGCCCTCGATATCGGACATCAGGAGTCGGTGATGCGCATCATGCGAGCCGCGGCAGACCAGGGGAGCGCCGTGGTCGCCGTCCTCCATGACCTCAATCTGGCAGCCGCCCACGCCGATCGACTCGTGCTGCTGGATCGTGGTCGGGTGCAGGTGGCCGGCGCACCTTCCGACGTGTTGACGGACGATATCCTCACAGTTGTGTACAGACAGCCGATGCGGGTGATCCCACATCCCGAGCGTGATTGCCCGCTCGTGCTGACGCTCGACGAAAAGTAGGAAGGGTTCGCCGGTGTCGAAACGACCCATTCGAATCGCCAACTTCTCAGGATTCTTCGGCGATCGGAGCGCCGCACTTCGCGAACAGCTCGAAGGTGGCGAGATCGACGTGCTGAGCGGGGACTACCTCGCCGAGCTGACGATGCTCATTCTCGCCAAGACCAGGTCGCGGCGGGCGGACGGCGGATATGCCCGGACGTTTGTCGAGGCTCTCTCTGCTGTATTGGGAGAGGTGCTCGATCGCCGCGTCAAGGTGGTGGTCAACGCCGGCGGCCTCGATCCTCGCGGAGCAGCAAGTGCCATCAGACAGATGGCAGCCGATCAGGGTCTCAAACCACGCGTTGCAGCTATCTCAGGGGACGATCTCATGGGCCGTCTCGGTGAGCTGCAGAGCGAGGGAGAAGACTTCGTCAATCTCCAGACGGGAGAAAGGCTCGCCGATAGTGACGACGGGTTCATCACCGCCAACGCCTACATGGGTGGATGGGGGATCACACGGGCATTGGCCGAAGGTGCCGACGTCATAGTCACCGGGAGGGTCGCCGATGCGTCGGTGGTCTCCGGACCTGCCGCCTGGTGGCACGGGTGGGAACGCCACGACTACGACCGCCTGGCCGGGGCGGTCGCCGCCGGGCACGTGATCGAATGCGGCATGCAAGCTACCGGCGGGAACTACTCGTTCTTCACCGAGATCGACGACCTTGCCTATCCGGCCTTTCCCTGGGCCGAGATCGCCGCCGATGGCAGTGCGGTGATCGGCAAACACGACGGCACCGGTGGTCGTGTCTCGATTGGGACCGTCGTCAGCCAGCTGCTCTACGAGATCGGCCCGCCTGCCTACCTGACGCCGGATGTCGTCGCCAGGTTCGATACCGTCCGACTGACCGAGATCGGCCCCGATCGAGTTGGCCTGTCGGGCACTCGAGGCGAAGCACCGCCGGCCACCTTGAAGGTGGCGGCCTCCGTCGTCGGTGGCTACCGCAACTCAGTGATGATCGGGCTCACCGGCTTGAACCAGAAGGAAAAGGCCGCTTTGGTGTCGCAGCAGATCTGGAGAGCGATGCCGTGGAAGCGAGAGGAATACGACGAGGTCGATGAGTCGATCATCGGACGGGGATCGAGCGATCCGAAATCAAATGCCGAAGCAACGAGTTTCTGGCGGATAGCCGTGAAGTCCACGGAAGAGGAGAAGGTTGGCCGGGCGTTCTCGGACGCAGCGATCAGCGTGCTGCTCGGCTCGATACCCGGAATGTTCAGCGCCTCCCCACCTGCTCCCGCCTCTCAGTTTGCCCGCTATTGGCCAACGACCGTCGACCGATCTGCCATCACTCAGGAGATCGACCTGGACGGTCGCGTCATCGAAATCCACGAGACGATACCCGAGCCGGGACCACCCGTTACACGACTCTCGAGTCACATCCCGTCGCCGCCGGTCGGAGAGACCCGCACGGCTCCTCTCGGCGAGCTCGTTGGTGCACGATCCGGAGACAAGGGCGGAATCGGCAACATTGGAGTGTTTGCACGGAAAGCCGAGACCTATGCCTGGATCGCCGACGTCTTGACCGTCGAGCGTCTGCGCTCGCTCATGCCGGACCTTGCTCATCTCAACATCGAGAGATACCTACTTCCGAACCTGTGGTCGCTCAACTTCGTGATCCACGGACTCCTCGGGGAAGGCGTGAGTTCGTCGCTACGCATCGACGCGCAAGCGAAAGGTCTGGCGGAGTACCTGCGCGCCTGTCGGATCGAGGTTCCGAAGAGCCTGCTCGACGAGTAGACGGCATGGAACTCCCGGCTCTGTCGCACAGTCCGACCCGGTAGCCTTCGGCAATGGAATACACACGGCTCGGCAACTCAGGACTTCAAGTATCCCGACTCACACTCGGGTGTATGAGTTACGGAACGCCGAACTGGCGACCCTGGGTGCTCGATGCCGACGCTTCCCGACCGTTCTTCCAGCGGGCGGTTGAGCTCGGGATCAATGTCTTCGACACCGCGGACATGTACTCGGCGGGCATCGGCGAGGAAGTCACCGGGCGCTGGCTTAAGGAGTTCGCCAACCGCGATGAGATCGTTATAGCCACCAAGGTGTACTTCCCCCACTCAGATGGTCCGAATCAGCGCGGGCTCTCCCGCAAACACATCCAGCAGGCTGCCGAGTCGAGTCTGCGCCGGCTGGGCGTCGACACAATCGATCTCTATCAGATTCACCGCCTGGACCTCGACACCCCGATCGAGGAAACACTGGCGGCACTCGATGGACTAGTCCGCGATGGAAAGGTTCGCTACCTCGGTGCAAGTTCGATGTATGCCTATGAGCTGATGCGTTCGTTGTCGGTCTCCGAACGAAATGGATGGGCGAAATTCATCTCAATGCAGAACCACTACAACCTCGTGTATCGCGAAGAGGAGCGTGAAATGCTCCCGCTCTGTGCCGAAGAGGGGATCGGTGTGATGCCGTGGTCCCCGCTCGCACGGGGCATGCTGGCGGGTACACGCCAGACACTGGGAGATCACTCGACGGCGCGCTCCGCCAGCGACCAGTTCGATCAACTCTGGTACAACGAGCCCTCCGACTGGGAAGTCGTCGAGGCAGTCAAGTCGGTGGCAAGGGAGAGGGGTGAGGCTCCGGCCCGCATCGCCCTGGCATGGTTGCTGGCGAATCCGGTCGTCTCCTCGCCGGTCGTCGGTGCGACCAAGCTCGGGCATCTCGACGAGGCGGCAGCCGCTCTGTCCATTGAGCTGTCCGAGGACGAAATTGCGACCCTCGAGGCTCCCTACACCCCTCACAGCGTCAGGGGGCTCGATCGGCTCGGATCGGAACGGGACGCCCGACGCTGATCTCAACGACGCTTTCGTCGCCAGCGGCGCCACCAAGGCAGATACTCATCGATGATGTCATCGGCAGTCTCCCGGAGTTCCTCGCTCTCCATCGAACGAGCCTCGAATTCCAGGAGGATGGCGTCTCGATCATCGATTCCTTGCGATGACAGGAACTCCTCTTCGATGCGAAACAGCAGTGAGCGCGCCCGGACGAGATCGAAGCCATCCAGCGCGGCGCGCGCCTCGGAGAGGCGACGCTGATTCGCCTCTTCCTTGCGGCGCCGCCAGGCTCTTGCTCCCTCGAGGTGGACGAGGGCCGCGCTGGCCAGATCACCATCCAAGAGCGCCAGCAGCGGCGCCGTCTCGGGGTCGGCGTCGATGGCGAGCAGCGCAAGGTGATCATGCTGTCGCGCTGACGCAAGAATCCGTCGGCTCAATATCAGCGCTGCTTCCGTTCCGTCCGCATCGGTCGTCATGCCGCCTGCGAGCCTAATACCCAGAGAACTGAATCTGGACTGTCGGACTTGATACATCGAAGATGGCTGCCTGGATCCGTCCCTTCAGGTCAATGGCTGCTGATCGGGCGGGGGAGAGGGGACAGGCCTCCGCGACGGGGGCGTCCCTCCACGGTGAGTGGCGACGGGATGGCGTCCGTGCGCCGGGTTCCGGCGGCCGTCACTCCCAAGCGGTCTCCTATCGCCGGGCCGGCTGTTTCTGCAGCCACGAGCACTGATTCCAGATCACCGCGCCGGTTCAACCAGGTGAGCGGAGAGGCCTCCAGCAGTGCCGGGTTCTTCGTCACGAGCCAATCCGCGATTGTCACATCGTCGGAGCTACCTCGCAGGAGCAACACCACGCTCCCAAGGTCCCGACGAACCCCGGTACGGTCGAACTGGAACGCGAAGTACGCCTCGTGTCGTCCCTTTCCACCGATTCGGAGCAGGTCGAGGCGGGGCGGTAGCTCTCGAGCTGCTAGTCCTGCCAGCCGAGCCGCTTCGGTTCTCGTGAGGAACGGCCCCACCAATACTCGCTCTGTCATGTCGGCGGGTAGTCGGCGACGCGTCGGCGGAGAATCGCAGCCGTTGCCTCAGCGATCTCGGTGATCGAGGCCGATCCGGTGTTCCATACCGCGTCGTAGCCTGTTGGATCTTCGATGTCGGCATCGAAGTAGACCTTCAACAGCCGGGCCCGATGACTATCGACTCTGCGTGCCTCATTGCGGGCTTCTCGCTCATTGAAGTTGCGGGCTTCCATCATTCGTTCGATGCGCATATGCTCGGAAGCAACGACACGCAGTCGTACACCCGGACCGGCGCCCAAGGCAACTTGGGAGCCCGCCCTGCCGACGATTATCGCCTTGCCGATCGTGGCCAGAGAACGCACGACTTGAAATACGCGCGCCATAACCAGATCCTGGTCGACAGTCGAGCGCACCAACTGATGAAAGAAGTCCTTCGTGGGGGTTCGATACTCCTCGGCCAGGAGGGCATCCAGGGAGCGGGAGAAGACAGGATCATCAGCCACGACATTGCACAGCTTCTGGTCGAAGACCTGCCACCCGCCGAAGATGTCCGTATCGTCCTGATCGGCGAACACGTCGAGCAAAGCGGCGGCCAACGAATGGCCTCCGGCACCTGCCTGGCGGGAGATGGTGACGAATGGGAGAGCCTTCTGCGGCTCTCGCAATCCAACCGGCGTGGAACGAAGCCTCTCCTTCTCCGCCCGCAAGTAGCGTCCGAGTCTGTCGAGCGACGTCATCCCTACCATCTCATCACAGAGGCAGAAGATGTGGAGAGGCCAACGTGCTCGACTGTAGGCGCGATCGGCCCGAATCCATCAGTCGTCGGCTCTGACCGCCGGGCCTGTCGGGGCGACCGCGACCACTGAGGCGCCTCCGGCTGCATCGCACAAATACACCCTGGGCTCGTGGCCGGTAGCGCCCTGGTAGCGGTCGGTCACGGCGCGAGAGAACTGGCCGACGTACGACCGCTTGATGAGCGCGACGGCGCAGCCGCCAAAACCTGCACCGGTCATGCGGGCTCCGAGGCAGCCGGGTGACGCCATTGCGGCCTCGACCATCGCGTCGAGAGCAACGCTCGATACCTCATAGTTGTCACGCAAACTGACGTGCGACTGATACATCAGATCGCCCAGTTCGGCGGCACCGCCGCTCCGCATCGCCTGGGCGGCCGCAATAGCCCGCTGATTCTCTTCGACCACGTGTACGGCCCGCCTGCCAATCGTGGCGGGGAGGCCGGGGGGCATATCGGCGAAGGCCGCGGGCGTGAGGTCTCTCAGGCTGGCGACGCTGAAGGCGCTGGCCGCCTCTTTGCACTCGCGGCGTCGTGTGTTGTAGTTCGACTCTGTGAGTCGGCGGCGTGTTCCGGTATCGAGCACTGCGACCCGGGTCCCGTCCGGCAGGGGGATCGGGGTCCGGGTCAGATCACGGCAGTCGATGAGCAGCGCTTGCCCGGTTCGTCCGCAGGCAGAGATGAGCTGATCCATGATCCCGCTCGTAACGCCGACCCATTCACTCTCGCCCCGTTGGGCGGTTTGAGCCGCCTCGACCGGATCCCATCGGCGGTGAGCCAGAGTCGAGAATACGAGTGCGGTGGCAATCTCGAGGGCGGCCGATGAAGAGAGGCTGGCCCCAATCGGAACCGTCGAAACGATCACGCCATCCCATCCCGGAAGAGTGTCTGCCTTCATGGCCCACGCAACACCCTTCACATACTCCTCCCATCCGCTTTCCCGTGTCATCGTCAGCAGATCGAAGCAGGCATCGGGAAAGGTCTCGGAGGCGACGACGATCGTCGTGTCGGTTCGAGGGCGAGCCGCGATGACAGTTCGGCGATCGATCGCAATCGGGAGGACGAAGCCGTCGTTGTAATCGGTGTGTTCGCCGATGAGGTTGACCCTACCGGGTGCTTGCACGACTACTGCAGGATCGGTGCCGAAGCGGTCACGAAACGCGTTCGCCGCTCGTTGCTCAGGTGACATGCAGATCGTTCCGGTCGGAGGTCTCCGGCAATCGGCGCAGACGCTGGGCGGCGTCCTCGGGAGTCAGGTCGCGCTGCGACTCTCCCAGCAGCTCATAGCCCACCATGAACTTGCGGACAGATGCGGAGCGCAGCAGCGGCGGATATATGTGGGCATGAAGTTGCCAGTGGTCGATCTGGTCGGTCTGGAAGGGAGCGCCGTGCCAGCCCATCGAGTACGGGAAAGGGGTGGCAAACAGGTTGTCGTATCTGGTGAGAAGGCGTTTCAACAGTTCGGCCAGGTCGGCTCTCTCATCAGAGGTCAAGTCGGGCAACCGGAGCACATGTCTGTGCGGCACCAGCATGGTCTCATACGGCCACGTGGCCCAGTAGGGCACAACTGCTACCCAGGTGTCGTTCTCGATCACAACTCGCGTCGTCTCCACACACTCGATCCGTGTGTAGTCGGTCAGCAGGTTGGTTCCCTGCGCGTCACGGTATTCAGCCTGGCGTCGGTCCTCCGCCGCTACGTAGGTCGGTAGTGCACTCGCCGCCCAGACCTGGCCATGGGGATGCGGGTTGGAGGCGCCCATGGCCTCACCTTTGTTCTCGAAGATCTGCACCCAGCGATACGTGGCACCAAGATCGGTGGTCTGTTCAGCCCACAGGTCGATAACCGAGTGGATTTCGGTCCGGTCGAGGTCGGCGAGCGTCCGTCCGTGTCGAGGGGAGAAACAAAGGACCCTACACGTCCCTGCTACGCGATCGGCCCTGAACAACGGCGAGGTTGGTGGAGAGGTATCGGCGACGGCCGGTCGGAGTGCCGGGAAATCGTTGGTGAACGCATACGTGCCCGTATAGGCAGGATTCACCCGGCCGCCGGCTCGCCGGTTACCGGGACACAAGTAGCAGTCGGGATCGTAATCCGGCAGAAACCCGGGAGGGTCGAACGTCTCGATTCGCCCCTGCCAGGGTCGTTCGGTTCGATGCGCCGAGACGAGCACCCACTCGCCGCGCAGAGGGTCGAACCGCCGGTGAGGTCCGGGGTGTTCCGGCACCAGGTCGGTCATCCGGCGACCGTTGTCTTGACACCGAGATCACGGATCGGATCAACCAGCTCGGAGGGTGCCGACCGACCGGTGATGAGAACGTCGACGTCGCTCAGTTCAGCGCAACGCACCATGCTGATCCTGCCGAGTTTCGATCCTTCGGCCACTACGACCACCCGTTCGGCGGCCTTGACCATGCTGCTCTTGACGGCTGCCTCCGGGAGGTTGATGTTGGTGATGCCCTCGTCCAGATGCACGCCGTTGCACCCGATGAAGGCCGCGGTCACATGCACCTGCTCGAGGATTAACTTGGCAAACGGGTCGACCAGGGAATGTTGTTGACGCCGGAGCGTGCCGCCCGTCAGGATGACGGTGAACCTTGGGATCTCCGATTCCAGTTCCATGGCGATCGTTAGGCCGTTGGTGAAGATGACGATGTCCTCGAGATCCCGGCGCCGGGCTACCGCCCGCGCCACAGCAGTTGTGGTGCTGCCGACATCGATGATCAAAGAATCACCGGAAGACACCAGGGCTGCGGCTGCGACTCCGATGGCTGCCTTTTCATCAACTGCGGTCACTTCGGATTGTTCGAATGATCGCTCGGCCTTGACCTGACCGTCCAGGACAATCGCACCTCCATGGACTCGTTGGATCGGCGATGTAAAGGCGAGGTGATCGAGGTCCGAGCGAACCGTGACCTCCGAGATGCCGAAGATCCTGCTCAGGTCGCTTACGCGCATGAATTCGCGCTCCCTTATGAGGGAGAGCATGCGGCGGCGGCGTACCGCTCCAGGCAGTTCCTTCGAGGCGGTGTGCTCCATCGGGTCAACTTTCGCCGACTGTCGTTTTATTGTCAAATATCGAAACCCTAGGTGATTTGACATCGAAACGAAAGGAAACGTAGTCTTCCGGTGTATCGGTTCACCATGGGCCGATTGGGTTTCAGGAAGGGTGAATCTCAATGACAGCCAAGAAGGTTTTTCGCTTCGTTGCTGTGCTGCTGGCGCTTACGCTCGTGGCGGCAGCATGCGGCGACGACAGCACTAGTACCACTGATGGGGATTCGACGGCGACAACACTGTCGAGTGGCGGTGCGGACGAAGTCGAAGTATTCAGTTGGTGGACGGGCGGCGGTGAGGCAGCGGGTCTCGACGCCATGATCGCCGTCTTCGCCAACACCGATCCCGACATTACGTTCGTCAACTCGGCAGTGGCCGGCGGCGCCGGAACCAATGCGCGGGCCGTTCTCGCTTCGCGACTTCAGGCGAACGATCCACCGGACAGCTGGCAGGGGCACGCCGGGCAGGAGCTCATCGGCACCTACGTGGCAGCCGATCAGATCGAGCCGCTCAACTTCCTGTATGACCAGGAGGGATGGCTGGACGTGATGCCCGAGACGTTGATCCCCCTGATCAGCGACGGCGGCAACATCTACTCGGTACCGGTCAACATTCACCGCGCCAACGTCTTGTGGACCAACCCGACGGTGCTGGCCGACAACGGCATCGATGTCCCCGCCACACTCGATGATTTCTTCGCAGCCTTGGATGCTCTCAAGGCAGCCGGCATGGACGCCCCGCTCGCCATGGGTGAGCAATGGACCTCGATGCACCTCATGGAAACCATCATGCTTGCCTCGATGGGGGCCGATGGCTGGAACGGCCTCTGGGACGGATCCGTGAGTTGGGACAGCGCAGACGTAACCGCAGCTCTCGAAGCATTCGACAAGGTCTTGGGCTACACCAACTCCGACGCTTCGGCTCTGTCATGGCAGGATGCCGGACAACTGGTGTTGGACGGCGACGCAGCCTTCAACATCATGGGAGACTGGGCCGAGGGCTTCTACCGTGAACTCGGCATGGAGCCGAATGTCGACTTCGGGTGGGCGCCGGTACCGGGCACAGCCGGGCTGTTCCAGTTCCTGTCCGACAGCTTCGTTCTTGCGAAGAACGCGCCACACCGTGATGCCGCTATTGCCTGGCTCACGGTTGCCGGTTCGCTCGAAGGACAAGATGCCTTCAACCCGGTCAAGGGCTCAATCCCGGCACGGAGTGATGGAGATCGAAGCCTGTACGGCGAGTACCTGCTATCGGCCATGGATGACTGGGCGAGCGATACGGTGGTCGGAAGCCTGACCCACGGTGTCGTTGCCAATGACTCCTGGAAGTCGGAGATCGACAGCGCTCTCGGGCTGTTCTTGCTCGACCGCGACGTTGCTGCTTTCCAGACGGCATTGGTCGCTGCGCAAACAGCTTCCGGCTAGGTTCATAGTCACGACCATTGACGGTCGGTTCCCCCGCTCGTGGGGGAACCGACCGTTTGCCAACCCGGGAGCATTGAATGGCGGTAGCCTCCGCTGAAAAGACGGCCCGCCCAACCCGCAAGTCGCGAGGCAACTTCTTTACCTTGCAGCACTGGTGGGGAATCCTGTGGGTACTGCCGTCTCTGATCGCCGTCATGGTGTTCGTCTACGGTTTCATCGGGTGGACGGCCCGGGTCTCGGTTAGCGCCTGGAAAGGACTGCTGGCCGACTACACCTACGTCGGCTTCCAGAACTTCACCGACCTCGCCTCCGATCAGAGATTCGCGATCGATGTTCAGAACACCGCGATCTTCACCGTCGTCTTCGTACTCGGCTGCCTCGGTCTCGGCCTCGGATTGGCGATACTGCTCGACAAGGGCATACGCGCCGAAGGCTTCTACCGCAGCCTCTTCCTATTCCCCATGGCGATCTCTTTCATCGTCACCGGCGTAGTGTGGCGCTGGTTGATGAACCCAGCCCAGGGTGATCGGCTGAGCGGGCTGAATCTGGTCTTCGACAAACTCGGCCTGGACTTCCTGGTGAACTCGTGGCACGGAACCCCAACGTGGGGGATAGCCGCGGTCGCAATACCGGCGGTGTGGCAGATGTCGGGCTACACGATGGCTCTGTACCTGGCGGGACTCCGTGCGGTGCCCGAATCATTGCGAGAGGCAGCCCGGGTCGACGGAGCCTCGGAACTCCAGGTCTATCGCAAGGTCGTCATGCCGTTGATTCGACCCGTGACGCTCAGCGCCATCATCATCCTGGGGCATATCTCTCTCAAAGTCTTCGACCTGATCATCGCCATGGCCGGCAAGCAGGTGGCCCTCGACGTTCCCGCCATCTACATGTGGACGACAACGTTCGATGGGTTCTTCTTCGGTCGCGGTGCGGCCATCGGGATTGTCCTATTGCTGTCGGTTGCCGTGCTGGTCATTCCGTACCTCTGGTACACGCTGCGCCAGGAGTCGGACACATGACCACTCTCTCCGCTCCCGGCTCACGACGCGCCTGGGTGTACATACCGCTGACGATGATGGCGCTGTTCTATCTGGTGCCGCTCTACGTGATGTTGAACACCGGATTCAAGAGCTTTGACGAGGTCAGCCTCAGCACGATGTGGAACCTGCCGTCCGGTTTTGCGTTCGACAACTTCCGGGCCGCCTGGGAGGCTCTGCGTCCCAATCTCTGGAACTCGGTCAAGATAGTTGTCCCGGCGGCCACAATCTCTTCGGTCCTGGGCTCTGTCAACGGTTTCGTGCTCGCCAAGTGGAAGTTCAAGGGAGCCAATATCGTGTTCCCTGTTTTGTTGTTCGGGATGTTCATCCCATACCAGGCCGTCCTGATTCCGCTGGTCACCTTCATGTCGAAGATTGGTTTGGCGGGAGGCACCTGGGGACTCGTTTTGGTCCACGTTATCTACGGCATTCCGATCACGACTCTGATCTTTCGCAACTACTTCGCGACGATTCCCGAGACGCTGATCGAAGCGGCAAAGATTGATGGTGCTGGGATCTTCGGCACATTCACCCGGATCATGCTTCCTCTCGCCATACCAAGCTTCGTTGTCGTCTACATCTGGCAGTTCACATCGGCCTGGAACGACTTCCTTTTCGCCGTTGTTTTGACGAACACAGAGAACTGGCCGGTAACGGTCGCACTCAACAACCTGGCCGGAAGTCAGATCATCGCCTGGAACGTCCAGATGGCCGCCTCTTTCCTCGCCGCAGTGCCAACCCTGCTGATATACGTGTTCCTGGGCCGCTATTTCCTGAGCGGCATGATGTCCGGCGCGCTCAAGGAATAGCCGACCGGACCCGGCCCGTCGGTAACCCCGGGGATCGGACGGTGGGGGAGGGGAGTGGCCCCACCGGGTTCCGGTGGCTTCGGCTCATTCCCAGTCGCCTAGCCTCCTCGCATGCATCTGCTGAGCCTTGAAGGTATATCCATTTCCTATCCGGAGCACCCGGTGTTGGAGGGCGTTTCGATGGGGGTTTCAGCAGGTGATCACATCGGAGTGATCGGCCGCAACGGTTCGGGTAAGACTACGCTGCTGGCGATCATCGCAGGGACCGAGCAAGCCGATGACGGTTCGATTGTCCGGGCCCGCGGGTTGCAAATCGCCCGCCTGGATCAGAACCCGGTCTACCCGGTAGAAGCCTCCGTCGGCGACATCGTAGGAGCAGAACGAGCGGCGATTGCCATGGCGGATCGATTCGGGCTGACCGACTTCGACGCCCTCTGCTCCACGCTCTCCGGTGGACAGCGCAAACGTCTCGCCCTGGCGATGGCGCTCAGCGCTGAGTGCGATCTTCTCATTCTCGACGAGCCGACCAACCATCTCGACGTCGACCTGATCGACTGGTTGGAGGAACACCTGCGTGACCGCAGTGAGGCGCTGCTGCTGGTGACTCACGACCGCTTCCTGCTGGACCGTGTCGCGACCCGGGTGATCGAAGTTCACGATCGAAGTCTGTACTCACACCAGGGTACGTATGAAGACTATCTCGAGGCGTCCGCGACGCGCCGGGTTTTGGAAGCGACGGCAGAACATCGCCTTCAGCAGCGGATCAAGACCGAACTGGCCTGGCTGCGACGATCACCAAAGGCGCGTACAACCAAATCACGGGCCCGGGTGAGCCGGGCGCAGGATCTGATGGCGCGACAAACAGAACGGGCGGGCAGGGAACTCACCATCGAGCTTCCTGCTCGTCGCATCGGTTCGAAGGTCGTTGGCCTCCACAATGTCGGCAAACTGTACGGCGGCGTGTGGGTGCTCCGGCACGTTGAGTTCAAGCTTCAGGCGGACGCTCGAGTGGGCATTGTCGGCCCAAATGCGGCAGGCAAGACCACCCTCCTCGGTCTCATCGCCGGTCTCATCGAACCCGATGAGGGAACGGTGACGATGGGTTCAACAGTTCACCCGGGTTGGTACGGTCAGGACCCCCGTCCCATTCCACCCCAGATGCGACTCCACGCCGCCGTTCGCGAGCATCTCGACGAGGTGCTCCTCGAGAGCGGTATCCGGGTATCGGGGGCGCAGCTGCTCGAACGGTTCCAGTTCACGAGAGACCAACAACAGTCAGAGGTAGGCGATCTCTCCGGCGGAGAGCGACGCAGGCTGGAGCTCTTGCTGAGCTTGATGGAGGCACCGAACCTGTTGCTGCTCGACGAACCGACCAACGACCTCGACATTGAAACGCTCACGATTCTCGAGGAGTACCTCGACGATTGGAACGGGGCACTCGTGGTGGCAAGCCACGACCGCTATTTCCTGGAGAGAACGTGCACGAACATCTTCTCGATCGAGACCGATGGATCGGTTCTCCACCACCCGGGAGGATGGGTCGCCTATCGTGAAGAGACGATGGCGCGGCGGTCGGAAGCTACACAGGCGCGCACTTCCACCAACCGAAGGCCGCAGCAGTCACGAAAACTCTCGTATCGAGACCAGAGGGAACTCACTCAGCTCACGATGACGATTCCGACCCTCGAAAACCAGCGGGACGAGTTGACCGCCGCGCTGGATGATGCGGTCGGAGATCACGAACGGGTCGCCGGCCTATCACACCGGCTTGCTGCCGTGCTTGAAGCCGTCGACCGGGCAGAAACGCGGTGGTTGGAACTGAGCGAAATGGCTGACCGGCTCGCTCAGGAGTAAGCGGCGAAAGCGTCGTTACGCCTGGTCGGGGAACCGCAAAGCCGGAGAGGATACGATCGAGTGCTCAGGTGAGTAGGTCATGGTCGATCTAGATTACTTAACATAACGATGATTATGGGCGCTTGCTGGGCGAATCCGGTCTCACGTTGAAGACCAGGCCACGAACTGCCCCGCTCGATCAGGACGCCGGTGAGAACCTAAGTCTCCGGGCTGCGTCCGTCGCGGCTCAGCGACCATTTAGTCAAACGCGAACGAGCCGTTCTCGAGGGCACGGCACCCGGTTGCCGGCACCCACTCCGGCCGCCTTGGACCCCATCGCTAGTCGCCCTTGCGTCACAGTGACGCAACGCTCGACGACGGTAGGCGGCGCCGATTGCGACAGTTCGCCGTCGGGAGATCTCGAGATCCCGGCCCAGCGCGTCTCTCTCCCCTATGGAGGAGACGGTGAGGTTTACGTCACTGTGACGCAAACCTCACCGTCAGGTACTACCCAGGGCGACGGGTTCGACCGAAACGTCCTGAAGTTGTCGTACCGCTTCGCTGAGGTGCGCCAGTGCGTTGACATAATCCGTTTTGGTGGGCGCGCCGGTTTCGAGGTCGATCGCGACGTCCTCTGCGGCGGACTCGAGGCGGTACAGCGCATCGCGCAGGGCATCCCATGCACGGCGAGACACGATCACCTCGTCCGGCAGCAATTGGCGGCTCTCGCCCAGCCGGCGCGCCTCGTAGGCCCGCTGGCGGTGGCTGGCCCGGCAATACTGCTTCGGACGACCCGGTCCGGGCGTGGCGAGAAACTCCTCCCCGCACCACCGACAAACCAACGGGCCCCTTCGTTTCATAACAGTGATGAAAACTAGTGTGTACAGTCGGTCAAATCCAGCACCGGGACTTTCCCGCCATGGTCTCTTCAGCGCGGATCTCGGAACCTGGAGCTCTACGCGGAAGCACGCTCGGACGTCGCCCAGCGATACATCATTCCCGCCAGTACCGGCCAGATGATCGGAACCGCGCTCAGTTTCATGATAAGGCCGGCGATCTGTTGATCATTGATGGCAGTCAACCCGAATACCCGGGGCGCCAGCTCGTATGTTCGATAGAGCGGAAGGCTCGCAAATGTGAGGAAGCTGGCCGGAAGAATCGTGACGACTCCGGTCGTGAAGAAGAGATACAGCATGCGCGCCGGATAGGACCGTTGAGTGAACTCTGTAATCGAGCCGACGATTGGCGCCCATAGGGCGAGGCCGGACAACAACCACAGCGCGTCCATCGCGAAGGACCCAAATTGCGTAGGACGCAGTGTGTCTACTGCTATGGGCGTATGGCTCAGTATCAAGGTGACGTTGAAGATTGCACCCATCAAGAGAGGGAACCGTCGCAACGATCGTCCGGCCCGATAGACACCGGTGGAGGCCAGAACCCGGCGTGCAAGCCATTCAGGCGTGCCCAGCCAGAGGAGCGGTGCAGCAACCAGCACGTACAGCACATACTGCACCATGTGGGCGCTGGCGAGATACCCGGCCCCGAGCGTCCCGAGCGGCCAATCTGAAGCCACCCAGAACACGAGTAGCCCTGCAATGAAGAATCCGGTCTCCCGCAGGGACAGCCCCTCGACGTCGCGGTTACTTCGAACCGCTACCGCGTATCCACCGGCGAGCGCAGCAACCACGAGCCAGACACCGGGGTAGGCCCGGAACGTCCACGACCACGGTTCGGAGAGCGCCGTGCACCACCACGAAATGTTCATCCGGACTCCTGCAGGTAAGCCACGATCGCGGCGAGGTCGTCCTCGGTCAACGAGAACGATGGCATGACCGGGTCAAAGCCCGTCACCACTTGAGCTCCGGGCTCCAGCACTGAAGTGCGAACGTAGGCGGCATCAAACACCACGGTAGATCCATCGGCGAGTCTGCGCGGCATACCCCAGGCTCCGGACCAGGTCGGACCAAGGCCATGCTCGGGTCCGTGACATGCCAAGCAGCCAAGATCCTGCACCAGAGCTTCACCGCGCACGGCATCCTCCGACCAGCCTGCACTCTGCGCGCAGCCGGTCATACCGATCGCACCCGACAACAGCAGCGCCGCACCTCGCCTCACGGAACGATCGCTGCGTACGGCTTGACCGCCGCCTCCACTTCGACATCACCGGCAATCTCGAACTCCAGGAGGACCACCACGACCTGATCCGGCTGCAACCGGTCGACATCGAAGAGCATCACATGCAACCCTCCCGGCTCGAAAACAACCACTTCTCCCCCACCGACCTCCACCGAAGCGACGTGCTCCATGTGCATCTGCCCACCTTCGGAGAAGCTTCGGTGCACTTCGGCAGTGGCGACTTCGGTTCGGGCTCCGATGAGACGATCGGGTTCGTTCCGGGTGTTCTCAATCTCGAAGTAGAGGGCGGTGTTGGCCCCTGCCGGCTCTGCGATCACCGCATTACTGACCTGGATTCCGGCAGATGCTGTGCATGCGACCGCCACGGAGGTGACGAAGGCCCATATCGTAATTCTCCTCACGATTCCACCCGCTCCAGCAAAATCGGCAGGTCATGGATCCAGTCACTTTGTCTCGTTCCGAACGGGTAGACGCTGTACCCGAGTCCATCCGGGGCATAGACCAGCACCTGTCCAGCGTGGCCGATCGTGTACTTTTCTCCGCCGCCCTCCTTCACCGCCGGGGGAACTCCCGCAGCTCTCTGAGCGGCCTCGATTTCTTCCGGGGAGCCGCTCAACCCTACGAAGTCGGAACTGAATGCATCGAGGAACGATCGGATCACCTCTGGAGTGTCTCGCTCGGGATCGACGGTCACAAACACAACCGTCGAGTTTCGACGTACTTCCGGGAGTTGGCCGAACACCTCTGCCAGTTGCGCGAGATGCACCGGGCAGATATCCGGGCAGTTCGTGTAGCCGAAGTAGAGGAACGTCAATCGGCCCTTGGTCTCGAGCGAGAAGTCGTAGGGGCGGCCACCGGTATCGGTGAGGGTGAAAACCGCTTTGGCGGCCGGCGTCTGCAAGACGACGCCCTCCAGTTGTCCCACCGCAGGAATGACGGCACCTTCACAGGCGCCCAGGACCGCCCCCAGCACGAGGGTGCAGATGACGAGAAGGCGAGGGAAGGGATTCATGGGAGCAGATTCGGCGTCCTGCGGGTGGCCACGCTACCAGGTGCGCGAAAACCCGAGATCGTTCAGAAGCGGCCGTCGCCCATCGATGCCTCTCGTCCCGCCAATCCTCCGGGGTTCCTCACGGGACGCAGGCACACAAGCCCTCGTCCTCACAGTGGGAATGTTCATGACCGCATCGGTGTTGGTTACGATCGGAAGGTGGACTAGGATACCCCCGGGGGTATCCTGAAGATGCGCCCTGTACCTGACAATGGAGAACCAATGGCAACTGTTGAGCTGACCAAAGAGAACTTCGAGGAAACGATCCTCAATAATGACATCGTGTTCGTCGACTTCTGGGCTGAATGGTGCGGCCCGTGCCGTATGTTCGCCCCCACATTCGAGGCCGCCTCCGAGAAACACGAGAACATCGTCTTTGGCAAGGTCGATACTGAGGCTCAGCAGGAGCTTGCGGGCTACTTCCAGATCCGTTCGATTCCTACGCTCATGGTCTTTCGCGAGAAAGTCGTTCTATTCTCGCAACCCGGCGCATTGCCCGCACCAGCCTTCGATGACCTGATCACGCAGGTCACGTCTGTGGATATGGAAGAGGTGCACCGCAGCATCGCCGAACAGTCCGCGCAGGTGGATGCCGAGGCGACGGCCTAGCCTCTCCACGCGTTCTCACGATCGGCCCCGTCATTAGACGGGGCCGATCTGTGTGCAGGCAGAGCCGAAGTTGAGGTGTCGACTCGGGCAGGGATCAAGGGGTTTGTCGGGAAGCAGGATCCTCCCCGGGAGGCGGCTGCTCCTTCTCAGGAGGCGGCTGCTCCTTCTCAGGAAGCGGCTGCCCCTGCGAGACTCTGTGGGATCTTCGGTTCTGGTCGGTTGATGATGGCTCGAACGCCACCATCTTCGATGACACGGATGCTGATGTGATTGCATTCGGTGCACACGGCTCGCTGGAGCCCGGCTCCGACACCGTGCACCCGGTAGAGGTGCTCATGCTGATTCCTGTGCTTCTTCATGTCTGCCCCTTGTAGGTGTGCCTTCTCAAGGTTTCGGCACCGGCACAGGGAAACCCGAGGGCCATCCTTACGACCCCCTAGCTGTCTAGTCACCTGAGTCTCGCCAATCCGGCCGGGGATCTCGCCGCCTGGTCAGCCGGTAGGCTGTTGTCATGGATCTCTACTCACGCGTCAATATTCTCGACGGCCGCGCCGTCCGCCTTCCTCATGGAGACGTCCATGAGGCGATCGCCCTCGATGCCGATCCGCTTGCCCGCGCTCGCGGTTGGGTGGAGAAGGGGGCGGCCCGCATCCATGTCGTCGATCTCAACGCAGCCGCCTATGGCGATTATCGCAACCGACCTCTCATCCACGGGATAATCGAGGCGCTCGACATCCCGGTGCAGGTCGCGGGTGGTGTACGTTCTCCGCAGGAGGCATCCCAGCTGATCGATGCCGGCGCCTGGCGGGTGGTCATGGGTACCGCCGCCATCGAAGAGCAGGTAATGGCCTGGGATCTGTTTCGCAGCTATCCGGGCAAGGTGGCGGTCAGCCTCGACGTTCTTCCGGATGAGGAACTCGTCGTGAGGGGTTGGACGGCGCACTCAGGAAGGTTCCTCGAAGAAGTGCTGATCGAGCTTTCGTCTGCGGGCGCGGCCGCTTTCCTCGTATCCGAGGCTGGGCGGGATGCCCTAGAAGAACCACCGAATTTCGGGATTCTCAGGCGAGCACTTGCCATCGTTGATGAGCCGATCATCGCGGCCGGCGGCGGCCGGGATCTCAACGACCTCGCAGCCCTCTATGAGCTCGAGGCGGCCGGCAAGCGCCTGGGTGGCGTCGTGGTCGGGCGCGAAGTCACAGAGGGCCGGTTCACGATGGAGCAAGCGGCTGAGATCCTGCACGACGCCTGAGTCCAACGCGTCTTCTGGCCGTTGAGCGAATCAACGCGGCATATCCAATCGTGCTGACGAGCGCGAACGAGAACCACTGAACGGCATACGACAGATGGGGCCCCTCACTCACTTCGGGGATACCCGCGGGAATCGGTTGCGATGTGCCCGGCGGAGCGAGGCTCGTGAGTTCGACGTAGAACGTCGCCAGATCTCCACCGATCTTCCGATTCAATCGTTCCAGGTCAACCCTGGCAACGATGTCCAGCTTCCCGGTGGCGCCGTCTGTGTTGGCAAGGTTCGATCCGCTCAGGGGGTAGCGAACGATTCCCTCAACGCTCACGACACCGTCCGGTGGCTGAGCCTGGTCGACCGGCGGGGAGTCGAACTCGAGTGGTACCCATCCTCGATTCACGATGACGGCTGAGAGCTCATCCACATAGAGCGGCGTGAGCACATCGAACCCCGGTTGTCCCTGGTTGACCTGACTGCGCAGGAGAACCTCTTCGTCGGGAGCAAACACTCCAGACACGAGCAACCTCGAATACTCGGGCGGCCGCCCGGAGGAGGTCTTCGACCATTCGATCGGTGGTGCAGCCAGATATTCGGAAATCAACGCATTCCCGGCTCTGCGTTCGTCGAGACGTTCTAACTGCCACCTGCCGAGCAGAACGAACACCACGATGATTGCGAGGACGACCACGTGCAGTATGAGCCAGGAAGGCCGCCGGAGGAATGCATACATGTCGCTAGTACCCGCCAAAGGCCACGCCGCCCGTTCGGCGATGATCTGCGGCGGCAATGAGATCCTTTCCGGGCTCAAAGAGGGCCGCGCCGACCCCTCCGAAGAACATGTCAGTGCTGTCGAACGGGCGGCTGACCAGACCGAGTCGGGCAACATCGAGGCCGGGCTCGTAGGCTATCCGGCCACCCGTGTCTGTGTACTCGACGTGCAATCTGGGATGCTGCACGGAGGCATCCAGGGGCATTCCCAAGTGGATCAGGTTGAGAAGCGTGGACAAGATCGCGGTTGTGATGCGATCGGCTCCGGGAGATCCGATCGCCAGCACCGCTCCGTCCCCGCGCCTGCCTACGGTGGGAGCCATGTTCGACACCAGGCGGTCACCCGGTGCGAGGGCATGGAACCCAAGCTGATTCAACTCCAACTCGCCGAGCGAGTTGTTCATCCAGATGCCCGTACCGGGCGGCATCACGCCCGATCCGTATCCTGCCGACATAGTCACCGAACAGGCACTGCCGCCTGCGTCGACCGCTGAAGTGTGCACGGTCGAAGGTGACGTCAACAACCGGCGCCAGTCGCCCGTGTGGGCGAGATCGAGTAGCCGCGAGATTGCCTGCGGGCGATCAACCGAGGTATCGAGGAACTCCCGCCGGTACCCGAGCACCGCTTGTTGGGTGCGGACGAGATGGTGCATGCCTTCGAGGTTCCATCCCGGGAACCCTGATCCCTCGAGCAGAAACAGCATCGCAGCGAGCGAGGCACCACCGATGGCGGGGGCCGGATTCGTTGCTACTTCCCAGTCGTCGAGTTCCGAGTGCAAGGCCGGACGCTCGATCGCCCTATAGGCGGCCAGATCCGCTCTGGTCAGGATTCCGCCATGCTCAACGATATCGTCACTGATGAGCCTGGCGACGTCACCCTCGTAGAACGACGAGACGCCCTCTTCTGCAATTGAATCCAGGCTGTCGGCAAGCTCGGGAATCAATATCAAATCACCCGGCCCGAGGAGGTCGCCGTCGCGAAAGAGTGCGGCACGACTGCCCGGTTCCCATCCGAAGACGGATTCACCGGAGAACTCCAGATAGAGGCGCGAAGCCTGCGAAAGCGGGAACCCTCTGCGTACCACCTCGATGACCGGACCAAGGATCTCCCGCCATGGCAGTGCTCCGAATCGCTGCGAGGCCATCGCGAACGCCGCCAGCGCGCCGGGAGTGGCTACGGAGCCATGTCCGACGGTGGTCGTCACGCCTCCGCCGTACTCCATGGTCACATCGAACCCCCCGCCACCGAACCGGTCGGCGGTCAACCGGCGGCCGGGCATTTCCATGTATCCATCAAACGTCACCGGGTCGGACTCTCTGGGCCACACCGTCACATACCCCCCACCGCCGAGAGCACAGACGCCGGGTTCAGTGATCATGGCAACCAGGGTGGAAGCGATGGCCGCATCGACTGCATTCCCACCCGCGGCGGCGACCAGGCCGCCAACGTCGGCGGCCAGCTGCGATGCGGCGGCAACAACAATTCGAGACATCGTGGCGGCAGAGTAGCCGGTCGGACCAGACCGCCCCATCGTCTCTCGAGTCCTCGTCATCCTTCGGTCGGACTCGGGAACAGGCCTTCAGGGTCCCGAAAGGTCACGTTGTCGGCAACGATCTCGATCCGGCTCCGCCTGCCGTCCGCTCCGTCCCAGAAGCGTCGTTGGGCACTGCCCGCCAACCAGAGCCGATGGCCGGGTTGCGGGACTTGCTCCAGTACTTCATCGTCCGGATCCCACAGGGTCACCGGCAGCACGTCGACGCGTCGGCGTGGTTCATCACTCGTTATCGTCAACAGATAGCGAAGAAGACGAGTTCCTGATTCGAAGACTCGGAGCTCTGGCGGTGCGGCCAAGCGTCCTCCGAGGACGACGAGGTTGAGATCCATGGTTGTGCCTTTCCGGGGAACGCGGGGAGATACTTCGCACCGTATGGGGCAAGCGTGACAGAAATGGTCCGGGTAGGGTCCCCGGCATGATCGAATACTCCATCGACCGGCTCACCGATGACCTGTACGCCATCGACGCATGGATGGAAGAGCATCCGCAGCGCCTGGCTTGTTATCTCTTCGACACCCCTGAGCGTGTTCTGATCGAGGTAGGCCCGTCGGCCACTCTCCACCATTTGACGGCGGCGCTCGACGAGATGGGTATCGACGACCTTGCCACCATCGTGGTGACGCACATTCACATCGACCATGCGGGTGGGGCGGGTCAGATCGCACAGGCCTACCCCAATGCTCGAATCGGTGTGCATTCAAAAGGTGCACGCCATCTCGCCACCCCGGACCGTCTTTGGTCTTCAGCAGTCCAGGTCTTCGGTGAGAAGTGGCTGACCACCAACTGGGGACCGATGGTTCCGATCAACGAGGATCGACTGCTGATTCTCGACGATGGTGATCTGGTGCCGCTCGGCGGAGGCCGCTTCGTGGAAGCCCTATATACCCCCGGTCACGCAAAGCATCACATCACCTACTACGAGGAAGCCTCAGGAGGGATGTTCGTCGGGGACTCGCTGGGGCTGTGCTACCCGCATGGGCACGCGGTGCAACCGGTCACTCCCCCACCCGACTTCGATCCCGTAGTGGCAACGGAACAGATGCACCGGATGCGCGCCATCGAACCGGCCTTCCTCGCTTTTGCCCATTTCGGCCCTACCTACGAGGTCGGAAAGGCGCTCGACGAGGCGGAATCAAGGCTCTGGGAGTGGGTCCGATTCGTGGAAGGAATCGGCGATGTCGACGATGAGCCGGCGACGCAGCTTTTGCGCAAATGGACTCTGGATGGCTACCGATCCGACGGATACTCGGAGGAAGAGATCAGGGTCTACGATCGAGCGACGTTCTGGCCCATGCAAGCGGTTGGGATTCGAAGGTGGCTCGCCGGTCGATCGGACTGAATACTTCCTACCCCCGTTTAGATCGGCATCAGCACGTTCAGGGCATTCGAGAGGCGTTGCTCCACGATGTCCCCAGCCGACAACGGAGGTGTCGGCACGATGCTCGAGCGATCGTTGCGGGCGCCGTACACGTAAACCGGCATTCCGAGTTCGAGCTCGGCCGCCAGATAATCCATGTCCCACATCTCGACCCGGATGCAGCCATGCGACGCCGGGTACGGAGGCACGCTCCCTGAACCGTGAATGGCATACCCACCCGAGAAGTAGAAGGGACGGTAAAGACCTCCAAGGTAAGAGATCCTCCAACCGTCCACCTTCTTGTAGAACTCGTAGGCGCCTTCGGGAGTGACGGCCCGGACGGTGCTGCCGGACGAATGGGTATAGGTCTGCCCGTTGGCCGAGGAGATCGGGAGCACGAGCGACACGCGATCGTCTTCGATCAGGTATAACACCTGCCGATCTAGATCGACCTCAACCCGGGTGTCTTCAGGAGCGTCACCGGGCACGGTCAACGCATCGTCGAGCAAGTCCCAATCATCCCGACGAAACACGCCGTCGCGTTCGAGATCGTGGACCTTCTGGAACGCGTAGACCGCGGCCAGGGTCTCGCGCCCGAACTCGCCGTTGGGATCACCCGCCCGAAAGCCGGCTTCGTTGAGTTTGATCTGAAGCTCTGAAACCCAGGGTCCGTGATCACCAGGATTGATCATGGCCGGCAATGGCCATTGATCAACGGTGGTGTACTCACCGTGCAACTCCGGCATGGCGAGCGCAGGCCCGACGGTGGCGATCAAAGTCGCCGACACGAGGAGAAGCATCCGCAGGAAACGCATTACAGGATTGTATCGGAGACGGGAATCGACGAGTTAAGCGATCTCGCCGTGAAGGGCTTCCAAACCCGGGAGCGCAGGATCGATCTCTTCGATGGCGGAGGCGATTTGCTTGGCCGTAGCCTTGTCTCCGAGCCTGGCAGCGGCCCTCGCCGCAACATACCAGCGTCGGATTTCCCACTCCGGAGCGTCTTTGGAAAGCCGACGCGGACGGGTGATCTCCCATGCCTTTCGGTTGTCACCCTGGTCGAGCAGGAATGATCCATACACGACCCTGATTTCCGCTTCGGCCGCGTTGGAGCCTCCGAGTTCCAGGAACGTTTCAAAGGTCGAGTGCACATCATCGATTCGCTCGAGCGCCCGCAACGAATCCATCTCGACCGCCATATGGGTTGTATCTCCGGTGATGCGTCGAAACGTGCGGATTTCTCGAAGCGCTTCTTGCCACAGCCCCATTCGATAGCACGACAGGGCCAGAAGCTCTCGTATCGCCCCCGGCTGGGGCGACAGCGCCTTCGCTTCGAGGAGTTTCTTCCTGGCTGCCGGGTACCGGCCTTCCTCGAAAGATCCTGCTGCCGCACTCAACAAGTTGAGGGTGGCATCGCGACGATCCTTCTTCGTAGAACGCACGATCTCCTCGCGCAGCCACCGAGGTAGATCTGAGCCGGTTCCGACCGCGGTATGGCTCTTGGCCGGTTTGCGATCGCCCGCAGGGTTGCCGCGCGTCTTGGAGCCGTCCCGTTGCCGGTCGGGGTAATCGCGCCGGTCTCCGGATTGTTTTCGGGGTTGTGGATCCCGTCGATCCCCTCGACGGTCTCCCCCACGTGGTCCCGACACCTGTCTGCTCCTTGTTCATGAATGAGGGCCGCCCAAAAAGGACGGCCCTCGAAACTAATGTCCGGCGGTGACCTACTCTCCCGGGGGATTGCTCCCCAAGTACCATCGGCGCTGGCGGGCTTAACTTCCGTGTTCGGAATGGGAACGGGTGGTTCCCCGCCGCTATCGCCACCGGACAAATCTGTCGGACTCGGAGGCCGTAGGCCGATGAATCCGCGCACTCAGGTCACCCTGAGCACTCCATAGCGAGCACTAAGTCATGAATTCTAATCCAAGCCCTCGGCCGATTAGTACCGGTCAGCTCCACACATTACTGCGCTTCCACTTCCGGCCTATCTACCTGGTCATCTACCAGGGGCCTTACCCGGTTAATCCGGTGGGAGATCTCATCTCGAGGTGGGCTTCGCACTTAGATGCCTTCAGCGCTTA
>JAHEDK010000046.1 GCA_024641245.1 Actinomycetes bacterium | reverse complement strand
ACGAGCGTGTTCACCATGTCGGCGAGAACCGACAAGACGATCACGATTCCGAGAAACAACGCGACGACGGCCATGGCGGGGGAGAGTAGCGAGCCGTTGTCAGGCTCCGCGGCGGCGGCCGCAACGGGCACCCATTGGTAAACCGGGAGCCGCATCCGGCCGATCCACTAGGTGGCATGCAGTGGGGACAACGCGCAAGAAGAGTCACGGGGGCGACCGGTCGCCCGCCTGTGATCGACGCGTTGTCCCCGCTGTACCCCAGGCTGGCGGATGGCTACCCGGCGAGTGAGCGGTCGGCGGCCTCCAAGATCGCGTACGTGCTCTATCTGTTCTCCTGGCCTGTTCTGGCGATATCGGTGGCGGGCCTGTGGGGCGATACCCCACTGCTTGCCGCGGGCAACGCCGCCCTCATGTGCTTCGTCGCAGTGAGAGCTCTCCGTCTCGCCCACAAGCCTCGACCACGCTCAGCGGGACTGTTCGCCCTGGTTGCGCTCGGGTCGGTAGCCGCCACCGCGGTGGCCCTGCTGGAGGATGTTGACCCGGTAATCGTCGGGCGGGCCGACCTCGTTATTGCCGTCGTGATTGGGCTCAGCGCGGTGCTGCTCACCGGTCGCCAACCCCTGATCATGACACTGGGATGGGCGGCGTTCCCGATTGCGGCCGTGTGCCTTCCACTAATCGGCACGGAAGCCGGCGTATTGGCCATCTCGATCGAAGCACTGAAGACATTCTTCGCGTTCGTCGCCGGGGCGAGCTTGATGAGAATCATCCACCGCACCCTTCAGGATCGACAGGACCGCTACGCCGGTCTGCTCGAGTTGTCTGCGATCGGAATCATGGAACTCGACCTCACTAGAGTCGCCGGCCTCTTCAGGGCGTTGACCGTCGGCGGGGTGACCGACATGGAGGCGTGGCTGGCCGAGGATCCAGAGCGCACATACGAGCTGGTCGGGTATTGCAGGGTCACGAACCTCAACGAGACGATGGCCACCATGCTCGGAGTCGACCACAGCGCCGATGCGGTGCGGAAACAAACGGCCCTCACCTCGTCGCGCAGTGTCGCCGAGTCGATTCAGGGACACCTCCTGGCGATGTGGGGAGGAGCGGAAACGACTGCCACCCAAGCCGTTGTAACCAACCGATTGGGCGAGGCAAGGGCATTGATTCTCCACACGTCGCGGCGGCGGACGGAGAAGGGATTCGACAATGCTCACGTCGTGCTCACCGCCGTCGACGTGGAGGACCGACGCGAAGCGGAAACCGAGCTCCAGCGTCAGGTGTCGCGTCGCGAGCAGCTGATCGCCTCGGTCAGCCACGAGCTTCGGACGCCGATGGCCTCCGTGATCGGCTTTGCCGACGAGCTCCTCGAGCGTCCTGGCGACTTCAACCTCGCCGAACAGCGGGAACTGCTCACGATGATCCGGTCCCAAAGTGTTGACGTCGCCAACATCCTCGACGACTTGCTCGTCAAAGCCCGGGCCGATTTCGACGATGTTTCCGTCATGTGCTCCGAAGTCGAGGTGACTGTGGTGGTCAAGCGGCTGCTCGAAGAGCTCGGTATGCAGAATGTGGGTTACGAGGTCGCCGAAACGGTCGTCTGGGCCGATCGGATCAGGTTGCGGCAGATTCTGCGTAATCTCCTCACCAATGCTCGACGCTACGGCGGACCCGACGTGCGGATCGTTGTGAAGAGGCACGGCGACACGGCACACATCGCCGTACGTGACAACGGAGAGGCTTTGGACCTGGAGACGAGCCGCAGCATCTTCGAGGCATTCGAACGAGCCCACAATGTCACCGGTGTCACCGCTTCGGTCGGTCTTGGGCTGACGATTGCACGCCAGCTCGCGAGAGCCATGAACGGGGAGATCTGGTACGCCCACGACGGCCGGGAGGCAGCATTCACGCTGACGCTCCCGGTGAGCAGACCTGCCGAGCCCGACCCGGAGCCTGCAGGGAAGCAGTCGACGACCTGAGGTCCGCGGCGCCGTCCCGGCGTTGCATACGCATCGCCGAGGCACCACTATGACGAGATGAGATGGCTCGCCCGGACGTACTTCCGGCTTCGCGGATGGGAATACGTCGGGACCAGACCAGAAGCGCGCAAGTTCGTCGCCATCGGGGCGCCTCACACGAGCAACTGGGACTTCGTGATACTCCTCGCCGTGGCTTCTCACTTCGGATTCAAGCCAAAGACTATCGGCAAGGAGACCCTCGTTCGCGGGCCATTCGGAGGTCTCATGAGGAGGCTCGGGATCATTCCCTTGCGGCGCGATAGCGGACAAGGCATGGTCGAACAGATGGCACGAGCCTTCGCCGACTCTTCGGATTTAGCGCTCGTACTAGCCCCGGAGGGAACCCGACGTGCCGAGCCGTATTGGCGAAGCGGTTTCTATCAGATCGCACTCGCTGCCGGAGTGCCCATCGTGCCGGCCAAGGTCGACGCCAGACGCAAGCAGGCCGGTTTGGGAACACCCTTCATACCGACCGGAGACGTAGCCGCCGATATGGACAGATTGCGCGACTTCTACGCAGGCGCCGTTGGATTCAATCCCGGAGGGGAAAGCACCATCCGCCTCCGGGAGGAAGACGCCCCTGCCGATTCATAGGCGTCGCCGGTCGGTAGGCTCGGGGCATACGGCCCGCCTGGAGGATGTCATGAAGAAACTGTTCCGTCTCGCGCTGCTCGGCGGCATCGGCTTTGCGATCTACAAGGCCATGGAAGAAAAGAAACAGTGGACGGGTCTGACCGAGGACGAGGCACGAGCCAAGCTCAACGACAAGCTCTCATCGCGAGTGCCGCCCGAGAAGCTGGACAAGGTCGCCGACCAGATCGTTGACCAGATGCGCATGCGCGGCGTGCTGCGGACTGAGCCGGCGGTCGACAACGGTTCATAGCGCAGAGCGACCAGCCGGCCCGCTTCAGGCGCGCTTTTTCGCCTGACGCCGTTCCGGCTCCGACAGCAGGCGCTTACGCAGCCGGATGGCGTTTGGAGTGATCTCGACGAGCTCATCTCCCGCGATCCATTCGATGGCAGTTTCCAGGGAGTGTTCTCGCGGCGGCTTGAGCTTGATCGCCTCATCCGTTGAGTGGGTTCGGATGTTGGTCAGTTGTTTGCCCTTTGTCGGGTTCACCTGCATCTCTTGAGGCCGGCTGGCCTCACCGATGACCATGCCTTCATAGACGTCGACCCCGGGACCGACGAAGAGTTCAGCCCGCTTTTGCAGGTTGTCGAGGGCGAACCCAGTAGTGACGCCTTTGCGATCAGCCACCATGGCACCGCCCGACCGATGAGGGAGCTCCCCGGCCCACGGCATCCATCCAGCGTGATGCTGGTGAACAAGCGCCGTGCCGCGGGTTGTCGTCATGAGAAGAGTCCGAAAGCCGAGTAAGCCGCGAGCCGGCGCCTCGATCGTCACGACGGTCCGTCCAGCGTCGCCCGGGCGCAAGTCGACAACCTTGCCCTTGCGCGGTGCCGCCGCCTGGGTGACCGTGCCGACGTGCTCATCCGGTACGTCGACAACGGCGCGCTCGAGCGGTTCGTGCGGCCTACCTTCGATCTCCCTGATGATCACTTCCGGCCGGCTCACCTGTAGCTCGTAACCTTCGCGACGCATCGACTCGATCAAAACCGCGAGCTGCAGTTCGCCGCGGCCGGCTACCTCGATCACCTCAGGAGAGGCCGTCGCCCCGATTCGGATCGAGACATTGCCCAGGACCTCGCGATCGAGACGTTCTTTGATCTGACGCGACGTGAGGTACTTACCGTCACGGCCCGCAAGTGGAGATGTGTTGACGCCAAATGTCATCCGCAACACCGGTTCGTCTACCGAAAGCCGCGGGAGCGCTCGTGGATCGACCGGATCAGCCAATGTGTCGCCGATCTCGACTTCGGGGAATCCGGCAACAACGAACAGATCGCCGGCGACACGCTCTTCCACCTCGGAGCGACCGAGGCCGGTGAACCCCATCAACTGGGTCAGCCGTCTGCGAAGCGGCGGCTCCTCTTCGTTGGAGTGACACAGTGCCACCTGCTCACCGGCCCGCAAGGTGCCCTGGACGACACGCCCGATAGCGAGGCGACCCAGATAGTCAGAAGCGTCGAGGTTCGTAACCAGCGCCTGGAGCGGGGCGGCGGGATTCCCCGAAGACGCCCCGATGCTCTCAATGATCGTATCGAGCAACGGAGCGAGGTCGGCGTCCGGGCCGGGCACCCCGATGCCGACAATGGCCCGACCCTCCCGGGCGACGGTACTGACGATCGGGAATTCGATGTGGTCATCCCCGGCATCGAGAGAGAAGAAGAGCTCATAGATCTCATCGATGACCTCGTCGACGCGCGCGTCGGGCCGGTCCACCTTGTTGATGACGACCACCGACGGCAATCCCAGGGCAAGCGCCTTCGAGAGAACGTAGCGAGTCTGCGGCATCGGGCCCTCGGCGGCGTCGACGAGAAGCAGGACGCCGTCGACCATGGCCAGCGCTCGCTCCACCTCACCACCGAAGTCCGCGTGGCCGGGCGTGTCGACCAGGTTGATGCGGGTGCCCTTCCACTCCACCGAAGCGGCCTTGGCCAGAATCGTGATGCCACGCTCGCGCTCCTGGTCGTTGGAATCCATGACGCGGTCGACCCGTTCCTGATGGGCCTGGAACACACCGGTAGCGCCGAGCATGGCGTCGACCAGAGTGGTCTTGCCGTGGTCGACGTGCGCGATTAGAGCAACGTTGCGGAAGGAGGAGCCAGCCATAGCCGGGCAATGGTACTCCCGGCCGGGGCGCAACCAGCCACCGGGCCTCGCACGGCGGACAAGGACCCGCCACCCGGCGCATGGAGTTGCGAAGCAAGTCCCAAGGAACGCCGCAGGCGTTCCCGCGTTCACCGACCTCAAGCCGCGTGACATTCCAGCCGATCCCATCGCAGAACCCGAGAGAGGCCGCCGGTACCGGTAGGCTCAAAACGGCTGACACCCTCTGGAACACAGCGTGAGCGCGGAAATCATCAACAAAGTCCATGAAGGCGAGCCGGAACTCGATGTGACCATCGTGCTTCCGGTGTTCAACGAGTCCGGGCATCTCGAGAAGGAGATCTTCCGGATCCACGAGTCCATGAAGAACTCGGACCACTCCTACGAGATCCTCGTGGTCGACGACGGTTCCACCGACGGCTCCGGCGACATCCTGCGCGAGATCGACGGGATCCGCCTCCTCCAATTCGCCCACAACCGGGGATCCGGCTCGGCGCGCAAGTACGGCACGCTGGCGGCCCGGGGCCGGATCGTCGTATGGACCGACGTCGACATGAGTTATCCCAATGACCAGATCCCGGCCCTCCTAGATGAGCTCGATCACTACGACCAGGTTGTCGGCGCTCGTCGCACCGAGGAGGGCACCATCAAGTTGCTCCGCAAGCCCGCCAAGTGGTTCATCCGTCGGCTGGCCACTTACCTCTCCGGAACGAAGATCCCCGATCTCAACTCGGGTTTCCGCGCCTTTCGCCGCGACGTCGCCCTGCAGTTCCTTTATCTCCTGCCTGCCGGCTTCTCATGTGTGACAACAATCACTATGACATTCCTGTCGAACGGCTACTCGATCAAGTACGTGCCGATCGACTACGCCCCCCGCGAGGGTGAGTCGAAGTTCCACTGGTGGAAGGACACCCGTCGCTATCTGCTCCAGGTGGTGCGGATGGTGCTGTCCTATTCGCCGCTCAAGGTGCTCATGCCGCCTGCGATCTTCCTGGGGTTGGTAGGCGCCGGGAAGTTGATATTCGACCTGATCGACAAAGACTTCCGGATCGGTACGAACACGATCGTGCTTCTCGGGGTCGCGGGCTCACTGGGCTTGTTGGCGATGCTGGCCGACCTCCTGGTGCAACTGAATAAGAAACGACACGATGTCCTGCCGGCGACAATCCGGCGCTAGGCCGGCACCGTGAGA
>JAHEDK010000034.1 GCA_024641245.1 Actinomycetes bacterium | reverse complement strand
CTCAGAGCTTCCGCCGTGTTGGCGAAGCCCTTGTCCTGAGTCACGATCCCCGTCTGCCCACGCAGCTTGTTGATATCGATCGCCACTTCACCCTCGGTACCGGTGATGACCGGCAAAGTGACCTCTCGATCGCCGATTCTGAGAACGGCCTCGTCCATATCCGTCTCCTTTGCTGCGGTCCGCTAGGACTCATCCTCCCGGGCCGCGTCGATGACTTTCCGGGCTTCCTGATTCGGCATTTCGTCGTACCGTGTGAACTTCATCTCGAAGAACCCGCGGCCCCCGGTCATCGACCGGAGATCCACCGCATAGCGCTGCATCTCACCCAACGGCACTTCAGCGGTTACCACCCGCAGGTGGCCATCCGAGTCCATGCCGAGGACGCGACCGCGTTTTGCGTTGATGTCGCCTATCACGTCACCCATGTATTCCTCCGGGACTCTGATCCTCGCCTCCATGATGGGTTCGAGGATGATCGCTCCCAGATTCGGAGCCGCGGCCCGGAAGGCGAGGATGCCCGCCATCCGAAACGACATCTCATCCGAGTCGACGGAGTGGTACTTACCGTCATAGAGAGTGGCCTGCACGTCGACTACCGGGTACCCGGCGAGTGGACCTTTCACTAGGGCCTCCTGGACCCCTTTTTCTACTGCGGGGATGAATTGGCGGGGTACCGACCCACCTTTGGTCGCATTGATGAACTCGAACCCTGAGCCGCGGGGGAGTGGAGCGAACTTCACGAAGGCAACGCCAAACTGCCCGCGGCCGCCGCTCTGCTTCTTGTGTTTCCCTTCGGCCTCGGTCGACGCCGTGATGCTCTCGCGATACGGAACGGTCGGGGTGGCGGTGTCGATCTCAACGCCGAACTTCCGATTGATCCGGGCTGCCGTCACGTCCAGATGTGCGTCACCGAGTCCAGACAGCACGGTCTCATGAGTCTCCGGCCGGCGTTCGACGGAGAGTGTCGGGTCCTCTTCAACCATCTTCTGCAGCGCTCCCGACAACTTGTCCTCGTCCTGTGAGGATTTCGGGAAAACTGCCAGCGATATCACGGGGGTCGGGAAGTTGACCGGCTTGATCCGGACACCGGCGCCGGGCGTGACGAGCGTGTCGCCGGCCAGCAGGGAATCGAGTTTGGCGACTGCGGCGATGTCGCCGGTTGTGACCTCTCTGGCATCGTGATGATCCTTGCCCTGCATGAAGAAGAGGTTGTGCATGCGGCCCTGACCACCGCGGGAGGTGTTCTCGAGGTTGTCGTCGACCTTCACCGAGCCCGAAAAGACACGGAATAGCGAGATCCGGCCGACATACGGATCGGAATGTGTCTTGAACACGTAGGCGGTGGCCGGACCGCCGGCGGTAACTTCCAGCTGGCCTTCCTCCATGGGAGGGGCGGAATGTTCGAGCGGATTCGGCCCGAACTCGACAATGAAGTCGGCGAGGATGTCGATGCCGATGAGGCCGGAAGCCGAACCGCACAGGACGGGAAAGATCTCCCCTTCGAGCATGCCACGGTGCACGGAACCGATGATCTGGTCGCGGGTCGGCTCCTCGCCCTCGAAGTAACGCTCCATCATCGCATCGTCCGTCTCGACGACTGCTTCGATGAGCGTCGTGTGTGCATCTGAGACGAGGTCGGCCAACTCAGAGGGGAGATCGATCTGAGAAGCGATGAAGCCGCCGTCGTAGCCGAAGGCCCGATTGGATACAACGCGGACGAGCCCCTTGAGGTCGGTTTCGGAACCGATGGGCAGCTGAATCGGAGCAATACGTTTGCCGAAGGTCTCACTCAGCTGGGTGAGGGTTCGTTGGAAAGACGATCGTTCGCGGTCGAGCTTGTTGACGAAGACGACCCGCGGGATGTGCTCGTCGGAGGCGGCCCGCCACAGTGCTTCAGTCTGGACCTCGACGCCGTCAACGGCGGACACGACGAAGATGGCCATGTCGGCGACCCTGAGGGCTGCAAGAGCATCGCCGATGAAGTCGGCGTACCCGGGGGCATCGAGGATATTGATCTTGTGGCCCTTCCATTCGCAGGAAGCCACTGCCACGTTCAAGGAGATCTGGCGTTCTGTTTCCTCGGGTTCGAAATCGGTGACCGTGGTGCCGTCTTCGACACGCCCAACCCGGGTGGTTGCGCCTGCGACATGGAGGAGCGCTTCGGCGAGGCTCGTCTTCCCGGCGCCGCCATGTCCAACCAGCACCACGTTGCGAATTCTCTCGGGAACCACAGGACCTCCTCGTTGCTCGGGTTCGGGCGAATACTAGTTGCGGTGACCAGCGCGGATTCCTGCTACGTTGGTCGCCTCTCGGGGAAAGCCTCCTTATGATCGAGCAACGAGCCAGAGGCCATGTCGAGCGTTATCTCGATCCGATCGGTCGCGTCCTCGTTGCCGCTGGTTTCACCCCGATGGCCGTGACGATCGTCGGCCTGGCGCTGGTGGTCGGCGGATCGGTGGTAGTCGGGTTCTCACATTTCGTGATAGGTGCCTCCATGGCCCTGCTTGGCTCGGCTCTCGACGGGCTGGACGGGACCGTAGCCCGCCTCTCGGGTAAGGCCTCCAAACGCGGCGCGTTCCTCGACTCGGTCTCGGATCGCCTGGGTGAAACTGCCATGTGGGCGGGCCTGGCCTTTGCTGTGTCCGACAATGCGCTGGCCTCATCCGACAACGCGGTCCTGGCCCTGCTGTGCGTCCTCAACCTGGGGGCCTCGCTGCTGGTGTCGTATCTCCGCGCTCGCGCGGAATCCGTGGGAGCAGACGGCCGCGGAGGGCTCATGGGTCGGGCAGAACGCGTGATCCTGTACACAGCCGGGCTGGCGTTCAACTTCGTCCCCGTCATGTTGTGGGTCATGGCCGCCCTGACCTGGATGACCGTCGCTCAACGGTTCGCATTGGTGTGGCAACGTCTCGAAGGCTGAAACGCTTCACGGTCTACTGGACGCTCCGGCTCGCCGCCGGCATCCTGGCGATACTTCCCGAACGTGCAGCAGTGCATCTTGGCCGTTTTGGTGGTTGGGTCGCATGGCTGGCGGCCGGCGACAGAAGGCAGATGGCCATTCGCCACATGCAGAGGCTCGATGCTGGTTCGTCTGCTGAGCGAAAGGCTCGCCAGATGTACACGGCCTACGGCAGGTACTGGGCCGAGGCGCTGTGGATGCGCCCGCGGCGCACTGCTCAGGCGAGGGAGCGAGTAACGGTCGATGGGCTCGATAGGGTGCTGGCCGCTCGGGACGCCGGGGCCGGGATCGTCTTTGCTCTGCCCCATCTCGGAAACTGGGAAGTGGCGGGGACGATCGCCCAGCAGGAGAACATCGAGCTCATGGCAGTGGCCGAGAACCTCGGCAACCGCCGCCTGGTCGACTGGTTCATCAGACTCCGCAACATGCTCGGTATCCAGATCGTCCTGGCGGATGGGAGCCGCGAAGTCTTTCGAAAGCTGCTGGCCGTCATTGCTCGAGGCGGCGCGATCGCCCTTCTCGCCGATCGGGACCTGAACGGGCGCGGCATCGAGGTGGAATTCTTCGGTGAGATGACGACGTTGCCTGGCGGTGCGATCAGCATCGGCATTCGCACGGGCGCCCCTGTGATCCCGGTAGGTACGTTCTTCCGGGAGGGGCGCGGACACCACGTCATCGTCGGCCGACCCCTCGATATCCCGTCCGACGGCAGTATGGACGAACGGATGGCTGCGGGTGTGCGGGAACTCGCCGCCGCCTTTGAGACACTGATACGGCGGGCGCCGGAGCAATGGCATCTTCTCCAACCGAACTGGCCTTCCGATCGGGAGGCCCTGTGAAGGTCGCGGTCGTGTCGCCCTATGCCCTCGATTCCACCGGCGGTGTTCAGAATCAGGTCATTGAACTCACGAACCGTCTCGAAGTCTACGGTGTCGAGGCATGGGCGGTCGGCCCGGGCCGCAGCGGACCTCGCGGTTCTCGGCTGTTAGGACGTGGCATCACGATTCCCGTCAACGGTTCACGAGCGCCGCTGGGCCTCCATCCATCGATTCTGGCGAGGGCGGCTGAAGCTGTGCACGGAGCGGACGTGGTACACCTCCACGAACCGTTTGTGCCGCTGATCGGCTGGGCCCTGTTGGGCAGGACCGGGATTCCCACCGTCGGGACCTTTCATGCCGACCCATCCACTTTGATTCGCGGCGTTTATCGTCGGCTTCGTTCGGTTGCCGGACGAATGGTGAAGAACCTGTCGGTTGCGACGGCAGTGAGCGAGGTGGCTGCTTCTGCCGTGCGGCCCTTTCTCCCGGATCTCACCATTATCCCCAATGCCATCGACACGGCGCAGTACCGGCCGGAGGCAACAAAGGGCCCCCACCGGGTGGCGTTCCTCGGCCGAGACGAGCCACGTAAGGGTCTCGATGTACTGCTGGCAGCCTGGCCTGCCGTCAAACAGGCGGTACCGGATGCCGAACTCGACGTGATCGGTGCCCACCGGTCGGATCGAACAGACGGTGTCCGCTTTCTCGGGCGAGTCGATGGAAAGGACAAGGTTGACCGCCTGGCGGAAGCCGCGGTTTTCGTTGCGCCCAATCTCGGTGGGGAGAGTTTCGGGATCACGTTGCTGGAGGGTATGGCCGCCGGTTGTGCCGTCGTCGCCTCGGACTTGCCGGCCTTCACTGCGGTCGGGGATACGGCCGTCAGATACTTCGCGCGTGGGAACGCCACGGACCTGGCCGACGCGGTCGTCGATCTGCTGCTCGATGCGGCGCAGAGGCGGGAGGCAGGGCAGCATGCGGTGCGGCGTTCGCAAAGCTTCGACTGGACTACAGTGCTCCCCGCGTACTTGCAGGCGTACGAATCCGCAGTGCGCGGCCACTGACCTCTCCCCTTCGCAGGACCATGCAACAAATCATTGAACGCTTCAAGAATCTGTCCAGAGAGCAGCAACTCGCCATTGGGGGTGGGTCGGCAGTCGTGCTGGTCCTGCTGGTCGTTGTGCTCATCTTCACCGGGGGCGATGACGAACCGGTGAGCGTTGCCTCCACGACCACCTCGACCTCCGCCATAGACACGACCACGACGTCGCAACCCGGGACTACGACCACAACGGTCGGCCCGGCCGGTGAGATCTGGCCGCTGACCGGAGTGGCGGATGCAGAGGCGGTTCCAACCGCACCGATCCTCGTGGCGAAAATCGACAACAGCTCTTCTTCTCGGCCTCAAACCGGGATTGCCCAGGCCGACATGGTCATCGAAGTGCTTGTCGAGGGCGGAGTAGCCCGTTTCCTAGCCTTCTTTCAGTCGGATATCCCCATCGAGATCGGTCCAATCCGGAGCACCCGAGAAGTCGACCCGAAGCTCATTGCCCCATTCGGGGTGGTATTCGCGCACTCGGGCGGCGTGGCCGTCAATGTCGAGGCCATACGTCGCGTGGCAGTCGATGCTGGGGATCCAGTGCTCGGCAGCTCCGCCTACGGTCGCGACCCGGACCGGCCTGCACCCTACGATCTGATGCTGAACCCTGAGGTGGCTCTCGATCTCGGTGAACAGACGACGGGAGACATCTGGTTCCGTTTCGACGGGACGGCACCGGAGGGGGAACAGGCACTGACGGTAGATCTATCGCTCTCACCGACAACCAATGTGACCTATCGATGGTCGTCCGCCGATGACGGATTCCTCCGTTTCCACGGCGACATTGCCCACGTTGATGACGCCGGCGAGGATATCGTTGCAAGCAATGTCATCGTTCTGTTCGTACGCCAGATCGACACGGGCAGGACCGACTCGGCGGGCAACGCGGTGCCGGACTACCAGGTCACAGGTAGCGGCGATGCTTTCGTGTTTCGCGATGGGGTAGCCATCCGGGGAACCTGGGAACGCGGCAGCGAGGATGGGTTCTTCCGCATCCTCGATGTAGCCGGACAACCGATTCCACTTGCCCCGGGGAATGTGTGGATCGAACTCACCCCGATCGGTCGCAGCCTCGGCTGGCAGTAGAATCGGTAGAAAAGGAGTCACACCGTGGAACGTGGTACCGATCGAGTCAAGCGAGGTCTCGCCGAGATGCTCAAGGGCGGCGTGATAATGGACGTCGTAAACGCCGAGCACGCCAGGATCGCCGAGGACGCCGGTGCTGTTGCGGTAATGGCGCTCGAGCGGGTTCCGGCCGACATTCGGGCCGACGGTGGTGTGGCTCGAATGTCTGATCCGGCCATGATCGAAGAGATCATGGAGGCCGTGAGCATTCCGGTCATGGCCAAGGTCCGTATCGGTCATTTTGTCGAGGCACAGATACTGCAGGCCATGGACGTCGACTACATCGATGAGTCCGAGGTACTGACCCCGGCCGACGAGGAGCACCACATCGACAAGTGGGCGTTCACGACTCCGTTCGTGTGTGGTGCCCGCAATCTGGGTGAAGCCCTTCGCCGCATCGGCGAGGGTGCGGCGATGATCCGCACAAAGGGCGAAGCCGGCACCGGCAACGTGGTGGAAGCCGTTAGGCACATGCGGCGGGTGACGAATGAGATCCGGGCGCTCGCCTCGATGAGCGCGGAACAGCTGATGTCAGCGGCGCGCGACCTCGGCGCTCCGTTTGATCTGGTCCAGGAAGTCGCCGAGACGGGCAAACTCCCCGTTGTGAATTTCGCGGCAGGAGGCCTGGCTACGCCTGCCGATGCAGCGCTGATGATGCAACTCGGATGCGACGGTGTGTTCGTCGGGTCCGGGATCTTCAAGAGCTCCGACCCATCGACCAGAGCCAAGGCGATTGTTGAGGCAACCACCTATGCCAACGACCCGGATCAGCTCATCAAGGTGTCACGGGGCCTTGGTGCGGCCATGCCCGGGCAGGAGATCGCCGACCTCGACGTCAAGCTCGCCGAACGAGGCTGGTGAGGATGGGCCCGGTCGGTGTTCTCGCCCTCCAGGGCGACTTTCGGGAACATCAGCAGAGCCTGGAACGCGCAGGGGCCGCATCTCGACAGGTTCGCAAGCCGGCGGATCTCGACGGCATCTCGGCGCTGGTGATCCCGGGTGGAGAGTCGACAACTATCGGCCGGTTGGCGACGCTCTACGGACTGATCGACCCATTGCGTGAGGTTATCGATGGTGGGCTCCCGACGTTCGGTACATGCGCAGGGCTCATTTTCCTAGCCGTTGGAACGGTCAGGGATGGGCCGCCGCAACTGGGATGCCTCGATGTGATCGTCGAACGAAACGCCTTCGGACGCCAAAACGACTCATTTGAAGCGCCCCTTGAGGTGGAGGGCCTCGAAGCACCGTTTCTCGGTGTGTTCATTCGTGCCCCGCAGGTCGCCAAGGTGGGGCCGCACGTTGAGGTGCTGGCGACCTACGATGGTCGGGTCGTCATGGTCCGGCAGGGAAACATCCTTGCCAGTGCGTTTCATCCGGAGCTCACAGACGACGTGCGGATCCACGACATGTTGTTGAGCATGCTGAAGGGAGACTGATGTCAGGCCACTCCAAATGGGCCAACATCAAACACAGGAAGGGCAGACAGGACGAGGCCAGAGGGAAGTTGTTCGCCAAACTCGCCAAGGCCATCGAGGCCTCCGCCCGTCACGGCGGCGGCGATCCGGCCATGAACCCGACTTTGGCGACGGCCATCGCCAAAGCCAAAGCTGCTTCGATGCCCAACGACAACATCGACAGGGCGGTCAAACGCGGGTCGGGTGAAGGGGCGGATGCAGTCGACTTCACCGAGGTCTGGTACGAGGGTTATGGACCGGGAGGAGTCGCCGTCTACATCCACGCGTTGACCGACAATCGCAACCGGGCCGGGTCCGACATTCGGGCGACGATGACACGGAACAACGGCAACCTGGGTGAACCCGGCTCCGTCGGGTACCTCTTCGACCAGAAAGGATTCATCATCGCCACCGGCGATGAGGAGGCCGTCATACTCACGGCGTTGGATGCCGGCGCCGAAGATGTCCGCGAAGCAGACGGAGTCTTCGAAGTCATAACCCGGCCGTCCGACATGCCGATCATCGAGAAGGCTCTCCTGGCGGCCGGCGTCACGGTGGATTCCGCCGACGTGACCCAGCTTCCCAGCACGACCGTGCCGCTCGAACGGGAAACCGCCGGCAAGGTGTTGCGTCTCATCGATGCACTCGAAGACCTCGACGACGTCCAGGACGTCTACGCCAACTTCGATATTCCCGATGAGGTGATGGACGCGCTCAGCGAGTAGCAGTAGGCTCACGGCACCCGGCATCTTTCATCCGTGCTGCGGTGATCGGCCGGCGGATCCCTGAAGGGGCGGCCCGGCGACAAAGCGTGATTCCGTCCGAACTGCCGGGTACAATCCCGTACATATGTTCGTTTTGGGTATAGATCCTGGACTCACCACTACCGGCTACGGACTGGTGACGCGGACCGCCGATGGCTTCCGTCTGCGCACGTTCGGTGTGATCCGAACTGCCGCCGGCGACCCGATCGAACGCCGCCTGCTGGAGTTGCACAGGGATCTCAGTGAGGTCATCGACGAGCACCACCCAGATGCCATGGCGATCGAACAGGTCTTCACCAACCGGAACCTCCAGACTTCGATCGCAGTGGGTCGCGCCTCCGGTGTGGCCCTGCTGGCGGGGGCCACGGCCGGTTTGCCCGTCCATGAATACACGCCGACGCAAGTGAAGTCGGCAGTGGCGGGATACGGCAAGGCCGACAAGAAGCAAGTACAACGGATGGTCATGCAACGTCTCGACTTGCATGAGCTTCCCACGCCTGCAGATGCGGCGGATGCGCTGGCCGTGGCACTGTGCCACCTTCAGGCATACCGGCTGGCCGGCAGGTTGTCCGGATGATCGGCCGGCTACGCGGGACCATCGTGGGACGCCGCCACGAAGGCGTGATCCTCGATGTGGCAGGGGTCGGGTATGAGATCGCGGTGACCCCGCAAACGCTGAGCTCTGTGCCCGGGTTGAGTGAACCGATCGTCCTCCACACGCACCTCCACGTGCGCGAGGACGCGATGACCCTGTACGGATTCTTGGATGAGCCGTCTCGCGACATGTTCCGGCTGCTGCTCGCTACATCGGGGATCGGGCCAAAAGTGGCGATGGCGATTCTCGGCAGCATGCGCCTCGAAGAACTTCATCGCGCCGTCAGCAACGAAGACGTCGATGCACTCACAGTTGTGCCCGGCATCGGCAAACGGAGCGCCCAGCGCATCCTCCTCGAACTCAAGCCGAGGCTCGTGGATGCCGACGTCGTCTCTCTCGGTGGCGATTCCGGACCTGGTCGGGTACGCGAAGCGTTGGAAGGACTGGGCTACGGCGCGGCCGAGATCCGTGAAATCATTCCGGAGATCCCGGCAGACCTGCCGCTACAGGAGCAACTCCGGATGGCACTCAAAGCACTCGGGCGGCACACATGAGAGAAGAACGCATGCTCATGGCCGACCCGATCGGTGAAGAGGAAGTGGTGACAGAACAGAGTCTCCGGCCCCGTCGCCTGGTGGACTTCGTCGGACAGGCGAAGCTCAAAGAGCGTCTCGCCATTTCCATCGAGGCCGCCTCACAACTCGAGAAACCACTAGATCACGTTTTGTTGTCCGGCCCACCCGGCCTCGGCAAGACGACGCTGGCCACCATCCTCGCCAACGAACTCGGCACCCGTTTGCGCGTCACGTCGGGACCGGCGCTGGAACGTCCGGGTGACCTGGCCTCGATGTTGACCAACCTCGAGCACGGTGACGTGTTCTTTGTCGATGAGATCCATCGATTGCCGAGAGTTATTGAGGAGGTGCTCTATCCGGCGATGGAGGACTTCGAACTGGACATCATTCTCGGCAAGGGGCCTTCGGCGCAGTCGATACGGCTCGACCTGCCCCGCTTCACGCTCGTCGGTGCCACGACCCGCAAAGGCAAGGTCACCGCGCCGTTGCGCGATCGATTCGGGATTGTCGACAAGCTCGATTACTACGACGCTTCCGACCTGGAAGTCATCGTTCGCCGCTCCGCCGGGATTCTCGACATCGAGATCACCGATGGTGGGGCAGAGATGATCGCCAGACGAAGCCGGGGAACGCCGCGGATCGCCAACCGGTTGCTGGCGCGCGTACGTGACTACGCCATCGCACGAGCAGGCGGTGTTGTCGATGACCAGACGACCGTCCGGGCGCTCGAGATCTTCGAGGTCGATGAGTTGGGACTGGACAAGGTAGATCTGGCGATCATTTCAGCGGTTGTGCATAAGTTTGGCGGTGGGCCCGTTGGCCTCTCGACGCTGGCGATCGCCGTTGGGGAGGAACCGGAGACGGTTGAAGATGCCTATGAGCCGTTCCTGCTTCAGATCGGCATGCTGCAGCGCACCCCGCGCGGCAGGGTGGCAACGTCCTCTGCCTATACGCACCTCGGGCTGGAACCGCCGGTCTCCGCTCAGCGGGTTCTGCCGGGAACGTAGCCGATCAGCACTTGGCGATTAGCAATTGGCGATTGGCGATGGTGACATGGGTCACCGCATGAGAACTGCCGAATTCTTCTACGACCTTCCCGATGCGGCCATTGCGCAGACGCCGGTCGAGCCGCGTCACGCAGCGAGGCTGCTGGACACACGTGATCTGACTGACCATGTGTTCTCCGAGGTGCCGGCGATGCTCGACGGCGGCGATCTGCTGGTTGTGAACCGGACGAGGGTACGGGCAGCCCGGCTGCGTGGAACCAAAGCTGAGTCCGGCGGTTCAGTCGAGGTGCTGCTGCTCTCCCGGGAGGAAGCCATCTGGGAGACGCTGATCCGACCGGCCAGGAGAATCCGACCCGGCCAGCACCTGGCGTTCCCGGAGGGATTGCAAGCCGTTGTGCACTCAGCACCGGTCGAGGGTCGATGTACGATCGAGTTCCTCGACGTGGACGAGAGCCAACTCGAATCGCTCATCGAAGGTGCCGGAGAGGTGCCACTGCCGCCATATATCCGCACACCGCTCCAGGATCCGGGTCGCTATCAGACGGTGTATGCCGGGGAACTGGGGTCGGCGGCTGCTCCGACGGCCGGACTGCATTTCAGCGAACGGGTACTCGAGGATCTGAATCGGCGGGGCATCGGACTCGCATACGTGGACCTCCGTGTCGGTCTCGACACTTTCCGACCGATCTCCACCGACGGGATCGACGACCATCACATGCACAGCGAACGGGTCACAGTTCCCGAAGCGACCAGCGCGGCCGTCGGCGCCACCCGTCGGAGGGGTGGCAGGGTCGTGGCTGTTGGGACCACCGTCGTGCGGTCGCTGGAGTCGGCGGTTGACAGGGACGGCCGGGTGCGACCATTCGACGGTCTGACCGATCTCTTCATCAAACCCGGCTATTCGTTTCGGGCGATCGACGGAGTGATCACGAACTTCCACGTTCCGGGTTCAACGCTGGTTGTCCTTGTGGCTGCGGTCCTCGGCGACCGGTGGCGTCTCGTATACGAGAGCGCCCTGGCGCGCGGATATCGATTTCTCTCGTTCGGGGATGCCATGTACGCGGAGGTCGAGCGAGGATGACTGCGGCCGTTCAGTTTTCGGTCGCGGCTCGCAGCGGCACCGCTCGCGCGGGAACCCTCACGACGCCACACGGCGAGGTAGCCACACCAGGGTTCATGCCGGTCGGAACCCGGGCGTCGGTTCGAGCGCTCGATTCACAGGACCTGAGGTCGCTGGGTGTGGAAATGGTCCTCGCCAATACCTACCACCTGATGCTGCGGCCGGGAGCAGAGCTCATCGATCGGCTCGGTGGGCTGCATGCCTTCATGGCTTGGGACGGGCCAATTCTCACCGATTCCGGCGGGTATCAGATTTTCTCGCTCGGTCCGAAGATCGACGAAGACGGTGCTTCGTTTCGATCAACCTACGACGGATCGCCGGTACGACTCAGTCCGGAGGAAGCGGTCCGGATCCAGGAACACCTCGGCCCGGATATCGCAATGGTGCTCGACGAGTGCATCGGCCTGCCTGCACCACGATCCGAAGTGCAGGCGGCGATGGAGCGCACCCATCGTTGGGCCGAGCGGGCTCTCGAGGCTCACACGCGCTCAGACCAGGCCCTCTTCGGCATCGTCCAGGGCGGTACCGATGACGAACTGCGGGCCGCCAGCGCAAGGGCGACGGCGTCCCTTGGCTTTCCCGGCTTCGGCATCGGGGGTCTGTCGGTGGGGGAGGCGCCTGATGATCGAAATCGCGCACTGGAAGCTGTCATCGCCGAGTTACCCGACCGCAAGGTCAGATATGTCATGGGGTTGGGAGATGCAGACGGGGTATTGGATGCCGTCCAGCGTGGTGCCGACCTCTTCGATTGCGTCTGGCCGACCCGTCTCGCCAGGCATGGCAAGGTATTGACGCTCGATGGAGACTTCAACATCCGACGGGCCGAAAACGCCGAAGCAGGCGGCCCGATTCACCCCGAGTGCGGGTGCACCACATGCGCGCGATATAGCCGCGCCTACCTGCGACATCTGGTCGTTACGGGGGAGCTGGCAGCGCACCGATTGCTGACGATTCATAACCTCCACTTCACCCTCAACCTCCTCAGAGATGCCGGGGAGGCGATTCGCTCCGATTCGTTTGCCGCTTTTCGGGAGAGCGTGTCGGAGCGTCGTGCGTTTTTCGATACCGTGGGTGGTGGCTAGCATCGGGCCGGAGCCCGCTCCCGCGGGCCATCTTTGTGGAGAATAACGTGATTCTTGCTCAAGCTTCAGAGACCTCGACAAGTTCGATACCGACGCTGATTCTGTTCCTGTTTCTCGGCGTGGTGTTCTACCTCATGATCGTGCGGCCGCAACGCACCCGCATACGCAAGCAAGCGGAGTTGGCGGATTCGCTCGAGATCGGCGACCGGGTTCAGACAGTCGGCGGAGTCTTCGGATCGGTTCGTCGGATTGATGAAGACGGTGTCGTCCTCGAGGTTGAGAACGGCTCACTCAAGTTCAGCAAACGCGCCATCGCCACGAAAGTCAATCAGGACTGATGTCGAAGCGTGCGGTCACGATGTTGGTGATCCTGGCGGTCGCCTGGGGAGGTCTTGCGCTTGCCCTGACCAATGACATGGCACCCAAGTTGGGACTCGATCTCAAGGGAGGAACGTCGGTCATCCTGCGCGCGCCTGAGGGAACTGATGCAGATGTTCTCGCCAAGGCGGTCGAGGTCATGCGGAGTCGCATCGAGGCGATCGGCGGGGTCCAGGAGCCGGAGATCCAGGTTTCGGGTGAGCGCAATGTACTCATCCAGCTTCCCGGTGTGACCAATCAGGAGCAAGCGCTCAGCGTCGTCGGCCAGACCGGACAGCTGTCATTCCGTCCGGTGCTCGCCGAGCGAACTGCCGGGGATCCGTTTGCCGGTTTGCTGGACACGACGACCACCACCGCCCCCGCTCCCACATCGACCACTGCTCCGGCGAGCGACAACAGCACGACGACCCCGTCATCGACGACGCCCACGTCATCGACCACGACCTCCACCACGACGACGACCACCACCCTCCCCGGCATCGACCCAGACTCCGGCCTGACCATTGCCGATGACCCAACCCAACCCGGGTGGCTGGCGCGTTATGCCGAAGACGGGACGATCGCCGAGGTCCTGATGGTCGACGGAACCGATCTGATGGGCGATCAGGTCGACGAGGCATTGCCGTACTTCGATCCGACGGAGAATCGCTGGGTTGTCCAATTGGGACTGGACTCGACCGGCGCTGATGCCTTCGAAGCGATGACGAAACAAGCCGCTCAATACGGTTTGTACATTGACCCGCAGCGTCGTATCGCCATCGTGCTCGACGGTGAAATCATGTCGGCACCATGGGTGACCCCCGATGAGGGCATCGCCGGCGGCACCGCCATCATCAGCGTTGGATCCCAGCAGGAAGCACAGGACCTGTCCGTCGTGCTCCGCTACGGTTCGCTCCCGATTTCCTTCGAGCGTCTGGATGTCAAGAAGGTCTCGGCAACGCTGGGCTCGGACTCCCTGCAGGCGGGCCTCCTGGCCGGGCTGGGCGGTCTCATCCTGGTGGCGATCGCGGTGGTGTTCTACTACCGGGTCCTCGGTCTCGTGACGGTCCTCGGACTCTCTGTATTCGGGAGTTTGCTGATCGCAACGATCGGGACACTCGGCCGGGTGCAAGGATTGACGCTGACGCTGTCTGGAGTGACCGGCATCATCGTGTCGATCGGTATCACCGCCGACTCCTACATCGTCTACTTCGAGCGAATAAAGGAGGAGATTCGCGAAGGACGGCCGCTGTTGCTCGCCGTCGACGAAGGATTCTCGCGGGCGTTTCGCACGATTCTGACCGCAGACACCGTTTCGTTCATGGGTGCGTTTCTGCTGTATGCGCTGGCAATCGGTCCGGTCAAGGGATTCGCACTCTCACTCGGTATCGCGACCGTCGTCGACATCATCGTTGCCTACTTCTTCACCAGGAACGCGGTGGGCATCCTTGCCCGCACAGGATTCGGCGAAGGCGGTTGGTTCTCGATCCGCGGCGCCTCGGGAGTGGCCCTGGAGGGGAGCACGTCATGAGTACGGTTTCGCGGCTATATCGGGCTGAGACATCTTTTGATTTCGTCGCCAATGCCCGGCGATGGCTCATCATTTCAGGGACGATCGTCCTCGTCTCGCTGGCCGGGTTCTTGATCCGCGGCCTGAACCTCAACGTGGACTTCGAGGGTGGCGTCATCGTGCAGGTCGCCAACCAAACGAACGCCTCGGTGGCGGACATGCGGGCCGCGTTGACGGAGATCGGCCTCGGTGATGCCCGAATCGAATTCTTGGATTCGCTAGACGGCGCGACCGCGTTTCGCGTGCGAACCCCGGCCCTTGATGAGACGCTCGAGAGCGAGCTCGTGCATACCGTTGCCGACACCGCCGGCATTGGCATCGAAGAGACCGACGTCGAGGCAGTCGGGCCGACCTTCGGTGCGGAGATCACCGCACGGGCCGTCCAAGCTCTTGTCGTGTTCCTGGTTGTCGTCGCGCTCTTCATCGCCTGGCGGTTCGAGTGGAAGATGGCGATGGCCGGACTCACCGCTCTGTTTCACGATCTCATCATCACCTTCGGCGTCTACGCACTGATCGGATTCGAGGTCACCCCGGCGACGGTGGTGGCGGTGCTGACGATTCTCGGCTACTCCCTCTACGACACGGTGGTGGTCTTTGACAAGGTCACTGAGAATGTCGAGTCGTGGAGCGACGACCACACGTATTCAGAGATCGTCAACAGGGCTATGAATCAGGTGTTGATGCGATCCATCAACACATCCCTCACGAGCCTCTTGCCGGTGGGCTCACTCTTGTTCGTCGGTTCCTATCTCCTGGGCGCCGCCACCTTGCGCGAGTTTGCCCTGGCGCTGTTCGTGGGAATAGCCGCCGGAACCTATTCGTCGATCTTCGTCGCCTCGCCGCTGCTTGCTGTGTGGAAAGAGAAGGAAGACTACTGGCAGTTGCATCGCCGACGCCTGATGGGGCGCCGTGAAGCGAAGCTCACCAAGGCGTCGACCGGACGGACTTCCGCGCCGCGGGCCGCCCGACCGCCTTCTGCGAGTGGAGCCACACCCAGGCCGCCGAAGAAACGCAAGAAGCGGTAGCGCACGAAGCAGAAGTTCGTACCCAGTACCCGGTACCTACTCCTCCTGACACGATTCCAGCTCGGCAGCGAAGTCTCACGTTTGCATGTTCCTGGTACCCTCCGGCCGTGATGGAAAACATGCTTCGTTCGTTCATTCGGGATGTTCCCGACTTCCCGGAGCCGGGAGTCATTTTCAAGGACATCACACCGGCTCTCGGAGATGCCGGTGCCCTCGTCGACATCGTTGAGGCACTTGCCGCGCCCTATGTGAACGAAGGTATCACCAAAGTCGCCGGGATCGAGTCACGCGGTTTCATTCTCGCCGCCCCGGTCGCCATGGCGCTGGGAGCCGGTTTCGTCCCGCTGCGCAAGCCGGGGAAACTCCCATACGAAGTTGTGCGAGAAGAGTATTCGTTGGAGTACGGCACAGACGCGCTCGAAATGCACGTTGATGCAGTCGACGCCACTGATCGGGTACTGGTGGTCGACGACGTGATCGCCACTGGGGGCACCGCGGCGGCCGCTGCCCGGCTTCTGAATCGTCCCGGCGCCCACATCGTCGGCATGGTCGTAATGGTTGAATTGACCTTCCTCAACGGACGGGCGGCGCTCAACGGCCTTCCCATGCGCGCGCTCGTGACATATGGCGACTGAGGCCGAGCCTCGCACCGACGAAGCACTCGTCGCCGAAGTCGATCCGATTGTCCGCGTGTTCTCGAAGACCCATCGGGATGTGGACGTAGAGCCGATCATTCGTGCGTACGACGTCGCGCACCGGCAGCATATGGGCCAGTTCCGTATGTCGGGCGAGCCGTACATCACCCATCCGCTCGCCGTTGCCCTGGTGTTGGCCGAGTACGGTCTTGATCGCGATACGATCGTCGCCGGGATCCTGCACGATACGGTCGAGGACACCGATCTGACCCTCGAAGAGGTCACGAAGGCCTTCAGCCCCGACGTGGCTGCCCTCATCGACGGCGTAACCAAACTCGATCGGGTGCGTTTTGATTCCAGAGAGGTGGCCCAGGCGGCCACCATCCGCAAGATGGTCGTTGCCATGGCACAGGACGTGCGGGTGTTGCTCATCAAGCTGGCCGATCGCCTCCACAACCTAAGAACGATCGATCCACTCCCACCAGAAAAGCAGCAGCGCATCGCCACCGAGTCGCTAGAGGTGTACGCGCCCCTTGCTCACCGACTCGGTGTGCAGGAGATCAAGCACGAGATGGAGAACCGTTGCTTCAAGATCCTCATGCCGGGCCGTTACGCGGAGATCGAAGAACAGATCCAGCATCGGGCGCCGCAGCGCGAGGCGTTCATCGAAGAGGCGGTTGAGGCGGTCCGTGGCACACTGGCGGAGTCGGAGATCGGAGCGGTCGTCACCGGTCGTCCGAAGCATCATTACTCGATCTACAGGAAGATGGTGACCACCGGGCAACCATTCGAGGAGATTCACGACCTGATCGGCATCCGGATCATCACCGAAGATGTTCGCGACTGCTACGGAGCGCTCGGCCTGATCCACACGATGTGGCCCCCCGTCCACGGACGGTTCAAGGACTACATCGCGATGCCCAAATTCAACCTCTATCAGAGCTTGCACACGACGGTGATCGGTCCAGGTGGGAAACCACTCGAAGTACAGATCCGTTCTCACGAGATGCACGAGCGGGCGGAGTTCGGAATCGCCGCCCACTGGCGCTACAAAGAGGGGGCCGGGTCGGACCTTCCCTGGATGGCCGACCTGAGGATGCTGCAAGAGGACCACGACGATCCAGAAGAATTCCTCACCCACCTCAAGCTCGACTTGTACGAAGACGAAGTGTTTGTGCTCACTCCGAAAGGGCACGTAAAGACATTCCCGCGTGGTTCGACGCCAATCGATTTCGCCTACTCGATCCACACTGAGGTCGGTCATCGTTGTTCTGGTGCCAAGGTCAACGGCAGACTCGTTCCGCTCGACACCCGATTGGAGTCGGGTGACATCGTTGAAGTCATGACCTCGAAAGCGGTAGAGGCCGGTCCGAGTCGTGACTGGATGAATATCGTTCGCACGTCGCGAGCCAAGGCGAAGATCCGTCAATGGTTTTCGAAGGAACGGCGCGAAGCGGCACTGGGGGAGGGGCGGGATAGGATTGCCGCCCTCCTCAAGAAAGAGAACTTGGGAATCAATGCGGCCGATCGTGATCGGGCACTCAAGTCGGTCGCCCAGGACTTTGGTCATGCCGAACTCGACAGCCTGTATGTTGCAGTTGGCGAGGGCGGGAGCAGCGCATCTGCCGTCGTAAACAGGCTTGTTCGTCTCATACGGCCGGAAGAACCAATAGACGATGATCTGCTCGCACCGCCGAGACCGCGCAGCGAGATCCGAACCGGCCCAGGGATCATCGTCGAGGGGCTCGACGATGTCTGGGTCCGTGTCGCCCGCTGCTGCGCTCCCGTACCAGGCGATGACATCATCGGTTTTGTCACCGTCGGTCGAGGAGTGTCGGTGCATCGTTCCGATTGCACGAACATCGTGGCGATGGGAGATCGACGGGAGCGAATGATCGAAGTCGCGTGGGCTCCCGAACGGGTAGGGACATTCGCGGTGTGGGTGCAAGTCGAGGCCCTCGACCGGTCGGGACTGCTCCGGGATGTCACCAGTGCCGTATCGGATCTCGGCGGCAACATAACGGCCTCGTCCTCGGTCACCGGTCGAGACCGGGTGGCCATCCTCCGATACGAGGTTGAACTCTCCGATCCTGCTCAGGTTGAGCGGCTGGTGGGAGATCTACGCGGAGTGGAGGGTGTATACGACGCCTATCGCCTGGTCCCGGGTGGCTCCGACAGGTAACTAGTTCTCACACGACGGGCTCGGATGGCCCGACGGAGTCCTCAAGAGTAACCCTCCTCAATCCGATAACCAGGGCATGGAAGCTTTCCGCTCTCTCTGGCGTCGCGATGGCGAGGCAGGTTTCAGCATTCTGGAATCGGTAGTCGCCCTCGTAATCGTATTCGGGTCGATGCTGGTCTTGTTCCGGTCCCTCGATAGTTCGATCCGAGTGGTGAACGAGAGCAGGCGGCAGACGGCCGCCATTGCCCTTTCCTCTGAGTTGCTCGAACGGGCTCGCTCGCTCGAATGGGACAACGTCGGCTTGACCGGCGCCAGCAACGATGCCGACTGTCCTACACCGGTCCCCGCCGACGGTGTAAGTGGTGTCGCCTGCACGGACTGGGCCACGGAGTTCGGCGTCACGCCGGACGGTTTGGGCGGCTACTTGTTCGAAGGGGAGCGGATCGTCTTTGCCAACGGTCCCACCTTTGACCCGTTTCTCTCATTCAACGATCAACAGGTGCGTGACAACGTCACCTACGATAGATTCCTCTTCGTCACCCAGCAGACCGATATCGCCGGTGAGGAGCGCTACCGGAAGATCACCGCCATCGTCCAATGGGACCCTCCCAACGGGTTCCGTCGGGAGGTCCGCCAGGTCACCTACGCCTCGGCGTTCGAAGCCCCACCCAGCCCAGTTCTGGATGCCAACGTCGACTTCTTCGGCGGGGCCGTTTCCATCACCGGTTATATGGGAGGAACATCAGGATGGTTGGATGCCGCCTACGAACGTCCGCTGCTGATCGACGGCACGTTCTTCCGGGGACCCACCGCGCACGCCCGAGCCACGACAGACTACGTGTCGGCGGCAGACATCGAAGTCAGTTCACCGTCCAGCGAGTGGGTATGGGACGGCGCAGTCACCGCGTTCCGCAGCAGGATTGACGCAGACGTCTTCACTCTGGCCTCGGATGACGACTTCGGAACCTCTGCGCCGCCGTCACCGGCCGACACCTTCAACCTGGACCTGGTGCGCTGGCAGGCGCCGGGTGTAGTGCCGTCGCCGCCCAACTACATGCTGTTCGGTCTCGAATGGTCGGATGGCGGTGCTGCGCAGAACACCGAAGTGATCAAGGCGGTTGCACACGCCCAAGACGCTTCCGACGATCTGCCACTGGTCGAACTCGATGTGAACGGAGCCGGCAGCTTCGGGTTCGGAACTCCCGAATACGGAGCGGCTTTGGCGGCGTCCTACGGAGAGGCCATCGGATCATACGATTTCATCCCCGTGCACTATGGACGCCTGACCTCCGGCACTGCGCTCGACTACGACGCCAGGATCGACCGGTTCTCCACCACCGACGCTTCCCGCAAGATCGACACGACCTTCAACCTGGCATCCCAGGAGGTTCTGTTCCTCTACGACACGGTTCTGGCGAAAACCAGCACCAAGTTCGAGGGTTGGTTGAGGGTCGATGTGCCGTCGGTGTCCGGAACGCTGGCGGCCGGTGAGGCAGCCCTTGCTCCGAGTCTGGTGACCGGCAACGTCACGATCAAGGTCTGGGACACAGGTACCAAGAACTACGTGACCCTCTTCGGGCCGACCAATCTGGCTTCTATGGGGGCGATCCCGCCGGTCGTGAGCTCGACGGCGCCTCTGGTACTGACGCCCGGTTCGACGGCAGGTACCCCGAACTGGCCGGACGTCTTTGAACAGGTCACGATCGAAGAGCTAAACGTCAACAACCCCGTTCTCAACCAGGAATTCTACGCAGCGGGAGCCACCGCCAGCGCCCAGATCCAGGTCCCACCCATTGTGACGGGAACCATTCACTACTACGCCGAGGACACCAAGCTGGCGAGGGTGCTTTTCGACTACACGCTGGTGTTCCAGCTGCCCGGCGTTACCGCCAGTTCCGCCTATATCAATCCGGATCTCTAGATGCAGTTTGTCCGCCTCCACCGAGCCGACGAGGGTGTGACGCTCACCGAGTTGATGGTGGCCCTATTCCTCATGGTCATTGTCGCCGCGGTATTCCTACCGACCATGATCAGCGGAATGAACGCCACCGGGCAGATCACGAATGTGGCCAGGAGCAACGACAACGGCCGTTTAGCACTCCAGCGAATCGACCGGGAGTTGCGAGCCGCGGAAGTGATCTGTACGCCGGCGCCGGGAGATGCTCCAGGCGACACGCTCAGACTCATCACTCGGGCATATACCGCCGCCAGCACACCAACCGGTACTCGGGACATCACCTACAGCCTCAACGGTACCAATCTCGAGAAATCGACCGACGGGGGAGTTACATGGACCCCTGTGGTTGAAGGCGTGGTGAATGCCACAGTCGTCGACGACGATTACAACACCGTTCACACGTTGCCGATAGGCACGATCGGCGTTCCAGTGTTCACCAACGATCAGGAAGCCGGCTACCCGAGTTACGGCAAGGTGATCACCGTTCGATTGTGGGTCGATGAATCCGCCACAGACCACATCAGTCCAATCCTGTTGACCACCGAACTGTCGGGGCGGAACATCTGGGTTCCCAACGGACCGGGTTGCTGAGGGAGTAGTCATGATCCGCTTGTTCAACAGAGAAGACGGCATCGGTATCGTCACCGCACTCATGGTTGCGTTCATCGTGTTCTCGCTGGGTGCCGTGTGGTACTCGGTATCGGTCCATGAACTCGACGAGACGACCTACGACCGCCATCGGACGACGGCTCTACATGTGGCCGATGCCGGGGTCCGGCAGGCCATGTACGAGTTGTCTCAGACGACCCTCAAGAACCAACCGTACTGGACCGGCAACGGGACCGACCTCGGCGGCGATTGTGCCGTCGAGAACGTGACGAGCATCGAGGGTGGCGTTACCCGCCAACTCGGACAGTACTGGGTGGAAGTTTCGGACGCGACACCGGCCAACCTCAACGACCACCGGTACTTCGTGGAGTCTTGGGGCTGGGGCCGGGACACCTCATCCCGCCAGCTCAGCATGCGCAAGATCGAGCAAGAGGTCGAGATCGTGATCAAGCGTGGTTTCGTCTACGCGCTCTTCGCGGCTTCCGGTGGTGTGGCCGCCGGCAACCAGAAGACAATCTACGGCGATGTGTATTCGGCGGCCGACGTGACGATCACGAACCACACGGAGATATGGGCAAATGACGCAGGTTTTGCCGGCAACGGGGACCTGACCACGTCCGGTCAACTGACGATTCCGAACGGTTCAAACCTGACCATCGAGGGAAATGTGATGGCCGGGACCCACCTTCAGGATGACAATCCCGGTTCCGTGTACGGAGGCGATGTCACCGTGGCGGCCGGCGACGCCTTCTTCAGGAAGGCTACGGTAGTGGGCAAGGTCAGTCTTTTCGGCAATCTCCTGGCCGGCTCAGACCTCACCGCAGGCTCACTCGGCCAGAACCTGGTAACTCTGGAACCGGTTGCTGCCGATGTGTTGCCAGATTTCGACTGGACCAAGATCACGGCGACGTACGGCGGACCCCACAGCTTCAACGGTGTCCCGGCCGGTGGGCCCGTGTATCAGTGGTCGACCTGGAACAGCTTCGACCTCTGGTACAAGGCGAATCGCGGCAATCTCAAAGGATGGCATCGCGTGA
>JAHEDK010000014.1 GCA_024641245.1 Actinomycetes bacterium | reverse complement strand
CCCCTCGCCTCTCGGCGAGCGGTACTTTCCCCCCAACGGGGGGACCGAGAATGCATTCGCTCCCCCTTGGGGGGGAGTACGCCGGATCCGCAGGATCCGGGGGGAGGGGGGCCAACCGACAACGGACCATCACCAGAGCCCCCCTACCTCCACCTCCGCTGCGCTCCGGCGGCGGCACCTTCCCCCCAAAGGGGGGACCGAGAGCCCCCCTACCTCCGCCTCTGCTGCGCTCCGGCGCAGGGATCTTCTCTCACCGGGACCGAGACTGCTAGGCGGGTCCGGTTGCGCGCTCGATGGCTGCTACGAGGTCTCTCATGACGATTGGTTTCGTCACATGACCGGTCATGCCGGCGTCGAGGCAGGACTGCACCGTTGCCGCATCGTCGTCGCCGCTCAGCGCCAGGATCGGCGGTTGGGTGATGCCCAGGCGGCGAATCTCGTGCGTGGCCTCGAATCCATCCATGACCGGCATCCGGAGATCCATCAGGATGAGGTCGAATGATCCAGACTGCAACGCGGCAAGCGCCTCCTGTCCGTTGGTGACCGCCTCAATGTTATGCCCCTGCCTGGCCAGCATGGCAGACATCATCCGCTGAATAACCAGGTTGTCTTCGGCGAGGAGAATGGTCAAAGCTCCAGCCATGTCAGAACCTCGAATGAGAAACTGAGGCCAGCCTAGGCCTCATGAGCCGGCGCCAAGGGGATCCCTAGCCCGCCGCCAACAGTTTGGTGGTTTGACTGAAGAAGTTGATGAGGTCCGGGAAGAACCCGGCCACGAAGACCACGGCGGCCGAGAGGACGAGCGCCAGGCGCAGCGACCCGATGACCGGCTGATCGTCGACCTCGATCATCTCCGGTGCCTCGTCCATCCAGATCGTCTTGACGACCCGTGCGTAGTAGTAGAAGGCGATGACCGCGTTCACGGCGGCGATTGCCGCCAGGAGGCCGGTCCACACGCTTCCACCACCAAGGGCCGAACTGAACATCACGAACTTGGCGTACCACCCGGCCAGGGGCGGGATCCCGGCCAGTGAGAAGAAGAACACGGCGGCCAGGAACCCCAATCCCGGTGAGTACCGTCCGAACCCGGCCCAACCATCGATGTCACCGGTGCGCGTGCGGCGCGCCCCGGCGATGACGACGGCAAAAGCACCGAGGTTCATGAAGGCGTAGATGATCAGATAGGTGATCGTTGCTGCGAACGCAGCCTCCAACGCGTCCGGGTCGTTCGACACGCCGGCCACCGCGAATGGGACGAGCATGAAACCGGCCTGGGCAATCGACGAGTAGGCGAGCAGCCGGACGATGTTCTGCTGCCGCAGCGCAGTGAGGTTGGCGACCGTCATCGAGAGGACCGCCATGATCCACAGCGCCGGACCCCACACCGCTGAGGCTTCGGGAAGCGCCCGGTAGGTGATGATCAGCAGGCCGACGAATCCGGCCGCCTTCGACGACACCGAAAGGTAGGCGGTGATGGGCGTGGGAGCACCCTCGTAGGTGTCCGGCGCCCAGAAGTGGAACGGTACGGCCGAGACCTTGAAGGCGAAGCCGATCACCACGAAGAGCACGGCCACAATGAAGAGGGGTTCGCCCACCAACCCGGCCGATGCCTCCCGGATTCCGTCGAAGGTCACCTCACCGGTGGCGCCGTAGAGCAGCGACATCCCGTAGAGCATGATCGCCGCCGACAGCACGCCCAGCAGGAAGTACTTGAGCGACGCCTCATTGGAGCGGGAATCCCCCTTCCGCCATCCGGCCAGCAGGAAGAGTGGGCCGGAGACCAGTTCGAGTCCGATGAACAGAATGATGAGGTCGCGCGCCGAGGCCATCACGACCGAACCGAGGATCGACATCAGCACCAGGAAGTAGTACTCGCCCTGGTAGTAGCGGTCGGATTCGATGTACTGCACCGACATCAGCAACACCAGGTATCCGGCGGCCACGAACAAGCCCTTGAGCACCAGGGCGAAGTCGTCTACCACATAGCTGCCGTCGAACATCGAGCGAGCCCCCACGTCGGACACGGCCAGCGTGATCAGAGGGAACGCGGCAAAGCCGACACCGAGCACCGCGGCGATCGCCGTCCAGTACTTGTTCTTCCTGGTCAGGACGAGGTCGAGGCTGAGCACGACCATCGCGGTTACCGCCAGGGTGATCTCAGGCGCCAGCGCCAGGTAGTCGATGTCGTAGCCCACCGGGTCAGCCTCCAAAGGCGGTCTGGACGAGTGCCTGCACCGCGTCGGTGGTGGCGCCGAACACGATCTTCGGATACACGCCGATGGCGATGATTGTGACGATGAGCGGCACCCAGGCCGCCATCTCGAACTTGTCTACATCGTGGAACTCGTGCCCGTCCCACTCAGCCTTCGGTTCGCCGAGGTTCACCTTCTGGAGCATCCAGAGCAGATAGCCGGCGGTCAGTACCGTTCCGACCGCTCCGATCACCATGGCAGTGCGGAAGAGGCCGATCGACAAACCTTCGAGCGGGTTATACGAGCCGAGCAGCGACATGAACTCACCCCAGAACCCGGCCAGTCCCGGCAGACCGAGGGAGGCCATCGCCGTGAACGCAAGGATGCCCCCCAGCATCGGCATCAGCGACTGGTTGCCACCGAGACGGGCCATGTCGCGGGTGTGATAACGATGGCTCATCGATCCGGCCAGGAAAAACAACAGGCCGGTGATCACGCCGTGGGCAACCATGCCGATGATGGCGGCGTTGATGCCGACGTCGGTGAGGGTGGCGATGCCGAGCATCACGAAACCCATGTGCCCGACCGAGGAAAAGGCAATGAGGCGCTTCATGTCGGATTGGGCAAGGCACGCCAGCGCGCCGTAGATGATCCCGATGACCGCCAGAATCGCGATGATCGGCGCCCACTGCTTGGCCTGCTCGGGCAGGATCGGGAGAGCGATCCTGATGAACCCGTACGAGCCCAGCTTCAGCAGAATGGCCGCCAGCAACACAGAGCCCACGGTCGGCGCCGCGGTGTGAGCGTCGGGCAGCCAGGTGTGGAACGGGAACATCGGAACCTTCACCGCGAAGCCGAGGAACAAGCCGGCGAAGATCCACCCGGCCACCGGCAGCATCGTCAGCTCAGGAGCACGAGCGATGAGGGCAGGAATGTCGAACGTCCGACCGGCAACCGAGTCCGCCGAGTTGAAGTAGAGCGCCAGGAAACCCAGCAGCATGAACGCAGAGCCAAACAGTGTGAACAGGAAGAACTTGATCGCCGCGTAGAGGCGCACAGACACGGTCTTGCCGAACACCGGGAGTTCCCGCTCGGACTTGTCACCCCAGATGCCGATCATGAAGTACATCGGCAACAGCACGAGCTCGAAGAAGATGAAGAACAGCACCAGATCGAGCGCTACGAACGTTCCGTTCATTCCGGTCAGGAGAACGAGCATCAGGGCCAGGAAGGCTCTGGGATTGCGCGGTTCCTCCCAATGATTCCAGGAGTAGATGACCGACAACAGGGTCACGAACCCCGACAGCACGAGCAACGGAAGGCTGATGCCGTCGATCCCAACGTGGTAGTTCGCTCCGATCGCCGAGATCCACGACTCATTTACCTCATACTGGAACGACTTGGCGGCGCCAAAGTCGAAATTGGCGGCTGCCACGACGCTTAGAACCAGCACGATGGCCGTGGTGATCAACGATACCCACTTATGGCTCTCTTCTTGCTCCCGCGGGAGGAGCATCAAGAGCAAAGCCCCCACCAGCGGAAGGAACACGATGAGGCTCAAGCCCCAGGTGTCAAACCACTCCATTGACTCTTCCTCCTCTTACCTGAATAGCACGAAACCGATTACGAACATCACTGCTGCACCGACAAACACCGACGCGTACTGCTGAAGCTGGCCCGTTTGCAGGCGGCGCAACCGTTCACCGCTACCCCCGGAACCGTACGCCATAGCATTGAATCCCAGGTCTATGCCGCGCTGGTCGAGCCCACCGTAGACGAGGTGGGCGAGACCGGACGTCACGAACCCCACCGTGTTGACCATGCCGTCGATGATGTAGTCGTTGATCCAGTTGATCGCGTTGGCGAATGGAGCCTTGATCAACCAGACCAAACCGAGCGCAGCGTCGTCCATGTAGTACTTGCGACGCAGCAAGGGATAGAGAACGGGAATCTCGAACTCGTCTCGTTCCTGTTGGGTTGCCCTGTCCCGTGCGTACAGAGCCAGACCGGCGAGGATTCCGAGCACAGCGGCGCCCAGGCCGATGGCAGCCATCCCCCAGTCCGGGGCGGAGGCGTGGTGATCGCCCATCACAACCTCACGCATACCGAGCCAGGTGGTGAAGTTGCCGGTGTTTCCGAACTCCACTCCGGGGATGTTGAGGAGGCCGATGATGGCGGCCGGGACGGCGAGCGTGATCAAGGGGACGGTCATGATCGGCTTCGACTCGTGGGGATGTCCGTGACCCTTGTAGGTGCCCCAGAACGTGAGCGTGACGGCCCTGGTCATGTAGAAGGCAGTCACGAACGCTCCGGCGATGGCGATCCACATGACGGCGGTGTACCCCTCATGGCCGAGGGTGACGAGGATTTCGTCCTTCGACCAGAAACCGGCGAACGGGAGGATGCCGGCCAGGGCGAGCGATCCGATCAGGAACGTCCAGTAGGTGCGCGGCATCACCTTGCGCAATCCACCCATGTCGGACATGTTGTTCGAGTGGACGGCGTGGATGACCGATCCGGCGCCGAGGAAGAGCAGCGCCTTGAAGAACGCATGAGTAAAGAGGTGGAACACACCGGCGGTGTATCCACCTGCGGCGACGGCGGTCATCATGTAGCCGAGTTGGGACACGGTCGAGTAGGCGAGCACCTTCTTGATGTCGTTTGCGACGAGTGCCAGCAATCCCATGGCGAACAGCGTGATCGCCCCGATCGCCACCATCCACGGCCGGATGTCTTCGGCGAGGTTCTGATAGAGCGGGAACGTCCGTGCCATGAGATACACACCTGCCGTCACCATGGTGGCGGCATGCATGAGTGCCGACACAGGAGTCGGGCCGGCCATTGCGTCCGGCAGCCATATGTGGAAGGGGAACTGCGCGCTCTTTCCCATCGCTCCGAAGAACAGCAGGGCGCCGATCATGCCCGCCACGAGGGCAAGATCGTCTGCGTGCTCAACGGCCGCCCGGGAGAGTTCACTGAACCGGAAGGTGCCGAGTGTGGCGCCGACCATGATGGCGCCGATGATCAACCCGACGTCTGCCACCTTGTTGGTATAGAAGGCCTTCATGCCGGCAGATGAGTTCTCCTTCTTCTCCCAGTAGTGGCCGATCAGCAAGTAGGAGGCCAGGCCGACCCCCTCCCATCCGATGATCAGTTGCACCAGGTTCGGCGCCCCGACGAGCACGAGCATCGAGCCGGCGAAGATCGTGAAGGCTGCGAAGAACCAGGTGACCCGGACGTCTCCCTCCATGTAGCCGACCGCGTAGATGAAGATCACTAGGCCGACGAACGAGACGACGAAGTACATCATGATCGACAACCCGTCGACCACCCAGCCGAGTTCAAAGACCAGGTCGCTGCCGATCTCGGCGATCACCACGGCGCCCTCGTAGACGACCCCTTTGGTGATGTTGAGTACGAAGAGGATTGTCGACCAGATCGTATTGAACGCCAGCATGGCGATGGCAATCTCTGCCCCGAGGTACTTCATCCGCTTGCCGAAGAAGATGATGCCGAGCACCGCGATCCACGGCAGCACCAGCATGATCCAGGCGTACTCGCCGAAGAAGCCGCCCGTCCCGGCGACGATCTCATGGACTTCTTCTTCTGCAGCAGCAAGCAGGAAGTTCGTCATGTCACCACTTCATCAGGTTGAACTCGTCGACATTGGCTGTTGCCCGGTTGCGGAAGATGAGCAGCACGATCGCCAGGCCGATGCCGACCTCAGCGGCAGCCACGGTGATTACGAAGATGGCGAACACCTGGCCGGTCGCCAGGCTGTCACGAATCATCGCTTCGAAGGCGATCAGGTTTATGTTCACGGCGTTGAGCATCAGTTCGATGGCCAGCAACACGAGGACGGCATTGCGACGGGCCAGCAGGCCGTAGACCCCGAGCGAGAACAGCAGGGCGGCTAGAACGAGAACGGGAACGAGGGTCATGTCGCCGCCTCCGGCGTCGAAACGACATGCCCCGAACTGCGCAAAACGTGCGTCGTACTTGAATCGTCGTAGGTTGTAGGTTGTAGGTTGTACGGCGTCAAAGCAAAGCGAGGCGTCCTCATACCCGCTCCTCCGCCTCGAGCGGGGTGGCGTCCTTGCGGGCCACGGTGATGCCGCCGATCAGGGCCGCCAGCAGCACGAATGAGACGATCTCGAACGGCAGCACGAACCGGCCGAGAATCGACTCACCGAGCAGGTCGGTGGCAGTCGGATCGCCGACGTCCTTGAGGGCAGTCGAGCCGAAGAAGTCGATCGATACCCAGGACAACAGCAAGAAGAGCGCACCCGATACGACTGCGGCAACGCCGCGGTGGTCGTTGTCGAGGGTGGCGTCGTAGCCGATCGGCGCCCTGGTGATCATGATGCCGAACAGGAAGAGAACGATGACCGCCCCGATGTACACCAGCACCAGCACCCAGGCGACGAACTCGGCCGAGAGCAGCAGAAACAGCACCGCGGTTCCCGCCAGGGTGGCGACCAGGTAGAGCGCGGCGTGCACCACGTTGCGCGACGTCACGACCCGCAACGCCGAGAAGGCAACCGCCAAGCCGACGACGAGGAAGACCCAATTGGCCGGCTCGGAGAACCAGTCGCTCACAGCGCCCTCCCTTCGGTCGTGGTCGCGGGTCGCTGGTAGCTGATCGCGCGACTCGCGACTCGCGACTCGCGACACGGGACTCTGTGAGCGAAGCGAAGCGCGCTCATGATTCCAGTCCCGGGGCTTCCGGCACCGTCTGCAGCCAATCCTGGAGACGGTCCTTGTCATGCATCATGGCCCCCATCTTGTACTCCGAGTACTCGTACTCCGGAGTCCAGAACAGGGCATCGAAGGGGCACACCTCGACGCAGATGCCGCAGTACATGCAGAGGGCATAGTCGATGTCGAAACGGTCGAGCGTTGCGCGTTTCTTGACCCGGCCGCCCGGTTGGGCGGGCGGCTGCTCTTCCTTGTGCCCCTCGATGTAGATACACCAGTCCGGGCACTGCCGGGCACACAGCATGCAGACGGTACATGCATCCTGATCGAGGGCGATTACGCCGCGGGCGCGCGGGACGGGCGTCTCTTTCACGACCGGATAGTTCACCGTGACCGGCTTGGTGAACAGGGTCTTGAGGGTCACCCACAATCCGGTCAGCAAGCCCGAGCCGAAGAAGTTGGGAAGACGGAGGCGCATCAGAACACCACCTTGAAGACGCCGGTCACCGCGATGTTGGCGAGCGACACCGGAATCAACCACTTCCAGGCGAAGGTCTGGAGCTGGTCCTCGCGTAGCCGTGGGAAAGTCCAGCGGAACCAGATCATCAGGAAGGCCAGGAAGAAGATCTTCGCGACCAGCACTACCGGACCCCAGATGGCCGGATCGAGGCCGGGGAAGTGATAGCCGCCCAGGAACAAGGTGGCTGCAATGGCGGACATCGAGAACATGCTGGCGTACTCGCCGAGGAAGAAGAACAGGAACCGGAAACCGGTGTATTCGGTGACGAAACCCATCACCAGTTCGGACTCAGCAACCGGGAGATCGAAGGGAATGCGGCTCAACTCCGCCAGGGCGGCGGTCATGAAGACCAGGAAGCCGACAAACTGGACGGCCACATAGGGAACCGCGATCGTGCCGAACACTTCGAATGAGGCCTGAGCCTCGACGATTCCCACCATCGACATCGTTCCCGCCTGAATGACGACGCCGACAACGGCCAGCACCAGCGGCAGCTCGTAGGCGATGAGCTGACCGGCGGCGCGTAGACCGCCCATGAGCGAGTACTTGTTGGCGGACGACCATCCGGCCATCAGCACGCCGATCGTGCTGATCGACGAGATGGCCAGCACGTAGAAGACACCCAGGTCTAGGTCGCGGACGATCAGGGTGGGCGAGAAGGGAATGACGACGAATAGGGCCACCGTTGACAACAACACCAGGGCCGGGGCCCACCGGAACACCTGCCGGTCGGCGTCTTCGGGAATGATGTCTTCCTTCTGAAAGAACTTTATGCCGTCCGCGATGAGCTGCGCCCACCCGAAGCGGCCACCGGCGAAGTACGGCCCGATGCGTGACTGCATGTGCGCGGAGATCTTCAACTCGGCCGTACCGATGACGAGCGCGCTCACGGGAACCAGAGCGGCGATGGCGACGAGTTTGATGGCGAGGAGGATCCAGAAGTTGGAGAGGAGGTCAGACACGGCCTGACCCCTTTCGGGCGTCAGGTTGGAGTTTCGGGCACAAGCCCGAAACTCCGAGACTCCCGGCGCCGGGTCGCGGGTCGCGGATCGCTCGTCGAGAGTCCGGCAACTCGCTACTCGCGACTCGCAACGTGCCGTGGACTTCGTTCACGGCACTCAACGGTCCACATCTCCAAGTACGAAGTCCAGGCTCCCCATGATCGCCACGATGTCGGGGATCAGGATCCTCTCGAGGATGTGCGGGAGAATCGAGATGTTGTTGAACGAGGCCGAGCGGATCTTCACCCGGTAGGGAACCTGGCCGCCCTCGGAGATGACGTGGTAGCCCATTTCCCCCTTCGGGTTCTCGGCGCGCACGTAGATCTCGCCCTTCGGCACCTTGATGACCCGGGGAACCTTGGCCTGCAGCGGCCCCGAGGGGATCTGATCGACCGCTTGCTTGATCATCCTGGCCGATTCGCGAATCTCGACGAGCCGGACCCACCAGCGATCCCAGCAGTCCCCCGTTTCGGTGACGGCCGTCTTGAAATCGAGCTGGTCGTAGGGCAAGTAGTCGGACCTCTTGCGGAGATCGAAGTCGACACCGGAGGCGCGGAGGTTTGGGCCGGTTACGCCGTAGGCCATCGCCACCTCGGGGGGAAGAATCCCGACGCCCTTGGTCCTGGCCAGCAACACCTCGTTGCCGGCAATGAGGTCTTCGAGCTCATCTGAGGTCGACAGGACCCGATCCATGGCGTCGCGTGTGTCCTCGAGAAAGCCTTTGGGCAGGTCCTGGACGAGCTTCTTCTGACTGGGACCCGCACCGGCGGCAGGCTTGACGCCTCCGATCCGGTTGAAATTCGGGTGAAACCGCCCGCCGGTGACTCCTTCGATGAGATCGAGCACCCGCTCCCGCTCCCGGAGGGCAAACATGAGCGGGGTGGAAGCTCCGAGTTCGAGCGGATATGAGCCCATGAACATGAGGTGGCTCGACAACCTGGTCAGCTCGGTGAGGATCAGACGAATGTACTGCGCCCGCTCCGGCACTTCGAGCCCCATGATCCGCTCGACGGCGACCAGGAAGGGGATTTCGTTCGCGTATCCGGACACCCACTCGATCCTGTTGATCAAGGTGATGATCTGCGGATACGTACGGACCTCGCTGATCTTCTCGTATCCCCGATGCATGTAGCCGATGACGGGCTGAACGTCGTAGACCTGCTCGCCGTCGACCTTGGCCACGAGGCGGAGCACACCGTGAGTCGACGGGTGCTGCGGCCCGATGTTGAGCGTCATGTCCGGCGTTTCGAGTTCGATCGCCACAGCCGCTTCCGAGAGATGATGTAGGACGCTGGGATCGAGCATCAGGCGTCCGGGTTCTCGAAGCTGGGGGCATCCGAGGATGCCGACTCCGGCATGTCTTCTACGTCCACCGTCCCCGGCCACGGCTTGACTTCGCGACTGATCAACGCATAGGACTTCTTGAGAGGGTGACCGACGAAGTCGGAGGTGAGATAGAGCTTGATGAGATTCGGGTGACCGATGAAGTCGATCTCGAACATCTCGGCCGCCTCGCGCTCGTGCCAGTTGGCTCCCGGGTAGACCCCAACGACCGAATCGATCGAGGCATCGTCTTTCGGAAGGTCGGTGCTCAGCACCACGATCTGGCCGTCGGTGACGTTGGACACCGCGCACATGACCTCGTAACGCTCCTCCACCTCTTCTGCCGGCGGATCTCCAACTGCGACGTCGTTCGTCCAGTCCACGGCCGACAGCCAGGAGAACAAGGGCAAGAGGGCGATATCGCGGGCGGCGGTCACCGCTTCGACCCAGCGTTCACGCTCGACCTTGACCTTGACGGTACCGAGATCTGAAGAGTGCGAGGTCGCTCCCACCGCCTCGGCGACCGAGGCGGCGAAATCCTCGATGGACTCAAGCCGGCTGTTCGTCACGATGTGTCCATTTGTCCTGGAGGTTTTCGTTCTGGATCTTCTTCTGCAATAACACGATGGCTTCCATCAGCGCTTCGGGGCGGGGCGGACAACCGGGAACGTATACATCGACCGGGATGATCTGATCGACCCCCTTCGTTACGGAGTACGAGTCCCAGTAGGGGCCGCCGCTGTTCGAGCACGATCCCATAGAGATCACGTATTTGGGGTCGGGCATCTGGTCGTAGATACGCTTGACCGCGGGGGCCATCTTGTCGGTCAATGTGCCGGCCACGACCATGAGGTCGGCCTGGCGTGGCGAAGCGGGCATGGGGATGATCCCAAAGCGCATCATGTCGTAGCGGGGACCGGCGGCGGCCAGCATCTCAACCGAGCAGCAGGCCAGTCCGAACTGAAACAGCCACAGGGAGTATTTGCGTCCCCAGTTCAGCAGGAAGGTGGCCGGCTTCGGCATCCCGAACTTCTCGATTATTCCCACCGAAGGACTCCCTTGCGGATGGCGAAGATCAATCCCATCAGAAGGATCCAGATGAAGATCAGCATCTCGACGAGACCGAATACACCGAGGTCCTCGAGCTTGATGGCCCACGGGAATATAAACACGGCTTCGACATCGAAGATGACAAACAGCAGACCGAAGACGTAGTAACGGACGTAGGACTGGTGCCATCCTTCGCCGACGGGATCGACGCCGCATTCGTAGGTCTTCTGCTTGGCGGGCGAGGGGTTGGAGGGGCGGAGGAGAGCCGCCACACCGAGCATGACGATGACGAGAACAACGCCGAGCGCAGCGAATGAGCCCACGGTGATGTAGTCCTGGAAATACAAGCTCACGCCGTCTCCGCTCTCCCTCGTGAAACAAGGGCGGGTCGCGCCCTCGGATCGGCTCGGAGTCTAGACACAGGAGCGACGGGCCCAAAGCGACTGACAGGTTGGCCATTACCCCTCCCGCGAGCGGGAGGGAATCCTCACTACCCTCCCCAGCGTGAACCCACTTCGCGCGCCCGACTTTTCCGGCCGATCGCTGCTCAACCTGGTTGCCGAGCTAGAGCTTCGAATGACGGGCGCCGCTCAGGCCCCGGGGCTGGCACCAGATCTGGCGGCGGCGATTCCGAAGGCAGACACGTACGTGTTGTGCCTCTTCGACGGTCTCGGTGACAGCATGCTGCGCCGGCGACCGGCGACCGGTCTGGCGGCTTCTCGCGTTGGCGCGATCGATGCCATGTTCCCGACCCAGACCACCGTCAACATGGCGACGATTGCCACCGGGCTTCCGCCGTCGAAGCACGGGCACATCGCCTACCAGCTGTACCTTCCCGAAGTCGCCCTCGTCGTGAACACCCTGAAGTGGACGACTATGTGGGGCCAACTCCTCGACATGGATACCTCGTCGTTCTTGCCGGCGCCGAACTTCTGGGAACGGCTGACGGCCGGGGGTGTGGAGCCGATCACCGTACAGCCGGGAGGTTTCGAGGGCTCACCACTCACCCGCGCTCTCTACCGGGGCTGCCGGTTCGAGTCTGCGTGGACCATCGACGAGATCGTCGAAGCCTCGGTGGACCTCGCCGCCGAGCCGGGTCGGCTCATCTTCACGTACTTCCCCAGCGTGGACGTTGCCGCCCACATGAGCGGTCAGCGGTCGAGCGTATTCGCGGAAGTGCTGGCGGCCGCGTCGACGATTTGGGAGCGCATCGTGGCAAAGCTCCCCGAGCACGCGGCAGCCATCGGAACAGCGGACCACGGCCACATCGACTACGAACCCGAAGACAAGGTGTTGATTCGCGAGAACATCGAACGCATCACGTTCTATGGAGACCCTCGATCCACCTACGTCAGGGGTTCCCGGCCCGACATTGCCCGGCTCGAAACGGACTACCCGGCGACCTGGGTGCCCTGGGACCAGGTTCTACCCCTGCTCGGCCCCGGACCCCACCATCCGGCCATCCGTGATCGGGCGCCGGACGGAGTGCTGGTGGCGGACCAGGGCAAGGTCCTCCTGCCTCCAACCGCGGACAAGCGGATGATCGGCTACCACGGTGGCACGCTCGATCAAGAGATGAAAGTGCCGCTCCTGGTCGGGTGATGCCTTCTCCAGCCGCGTCCGGGATGGCCATCTAGCAAGAGCATGCAACTCCAAACCAACCGGGCGCGCTTCGAGACACGTACGCCGTTTGCCGGAGGTCCGGCGCCCTACCCGACGGTGCGGCGGTAGACCCGGACCGACAACGGCACAAAGATCATCAGAATGCCGATCGACCAGAGCAGCGACATCAGCACCTGTCCGTGGACGGACGGGGCGTCGGCCAGCGCCTGCACAGGGTTGATGCCGGGACCGAACTCAGCCAGCGCTTCCTGGCCCAGCATCAGCCCGCGCAGCGCATTCGTGGTGACCGTGATCGGTTGGACTTCGGCGAACGTCCGGAGCCAATCCGGCATCGTCTGCGTCGGTACGAACACCGAACTGGCGAATACCAGCGGGAACACACCCAGGAAGGTCGCCGATTGGGCAGCCTCGGGATTCTTCACCGCCAGACCGATCGAGGCCATGATCCACGACAGCGCAAAAGCGAACATCATGGCGACGAGCAGGCCGGCGACGAACCCGATGAAGCTGGTCTGATAGCGGAACCCCATCACGAAACCCATCACCACCATCAAGGTGATGACGAATCCGTTCCGGATGAGGTCCGAGAGCGTCCGGCCGGCCAGCACCGCCGAGCGGGCCATCGGCAACGAGCGGAACCGATCGATCACACCCTTGGACAGATCCTCAGTGAGCCCGAGCGCCGTCTGGCCTGCACCGAAGGCAGCCACTTGAATCAGCAGACCGGGCAGCAGCCAGTTGATGTACTTGCCCTGGGCAATGGCGGGGATCGCCTGTCCGATCGCCCCTCCGAAGACGTAGTTGAACAGCAACAAGAACATGACCGGCTGCACCGTGGCGAAGATGAGCAGTTGCGGCAGCCGGATGTTTCGCAGCAGATTCCGCCGCGTTATGACGGCAATATCCTTGGCAGCATGCATCGGGCTGATGCGTGCCCGCTCGACCTTTTCGGATGTGATGGCCATCAGTTGCTCCTCCCCCTAGGTCCGCGTCGCTTGGATGTCGTGACTTTCTCTGCCTCGGCTTCAGCTTCGGCCGCCCCGCGCCCGGTGAGGGTGAGGAACACGTCGTCAAGCGTCGGTTTGTGCAGCGCGATGTCCTGCACGGCGATGCTGCGCTCGTCCAGGCGCCTCACGACGTTCAGCAACGTCTGCGAACCATCTGGGGCAGGAAGGCGAAGACTGCCCCGGTACTGATCAAATGCGGCTGCCTCGGTCGACAATCCGGTCAGGGCCTCGATCGCCTGATCGCGCACCTCATCGCCGACATGGAGTTCAATCACCGAGCCGCCCATCTGATCCTTGAGTTCGTCGCCGGTCCCCTGGGCGATCAGCCTGCCGTTGTCGATGACTGCAATCCGGTTGGCGAGTTGATCGGCCTCGTCGAGGTACTGCGTCGTCAGCAACACGGTGGTTCCGCCCGCCACCAGATCCCTGATGATGTCCCACAAACCCAGCCTGCTCTGGGGATCGATGCCGGTGGTCGGCTCATCGAGGAACAGCACCTGGGGCCGGCCGACCAGCGAAGCGGCGAGATCGAGGCGCCGCCGCATTCCGCCGGAGTACGTGCGGACGGTGCGATCCGCCGCCTCCGCTAGTCCGATGTTGTGCAGCACTTCGTCGGCCCGCTTCGTCGCTTCTTTGGCCGGCAGGTTGTACAACCGTCCGACCATCTCCACGTTCTCGCGCCCGGTGAGGTACTCGTCGACGGCTGCATATTGGCCGGCCAGTCCGATGTGGGTGCGAGCGGAGGTCGGGTCGGCCGCAACGTCGACTCCGGCCACCTCGGCGTACCCGGAGTCGGCCCGCAACAAGGTCGTGAGCACACGGATCAGCGTGGTCTTCCCTGCGCCGTTCGGCCCGAGCAGGCCGTAGACGATGCCTGCCCCGAACTCGAGGCTCACACCGTCGAGCGCTCGCACGTTTGCCTTTTTGAAGACCTTGACAATGTTCTCGACTCGAACGATCGGTTTGCTCACGCGGATGGACCCCTTCTGAACGCATGCGGTCGTATGAGGCTAGGCGATCGGCGACCATAACGCTTCTTGCGTTACTTCGGGGCGTGCTGCGCCGTGAACTGACGCAAGAAGGCGGCAGCTCTACCCGGTAATCTTTCCGCCCATGTTCCATCCGACACTCCCTGACTCGGTCACCGTGTTGCCGGGAACCGACGTCGAGGGCGAGTGGGAGCGCTTTGCGCCGTTCGAGGCGATGCACCACCTCCACGACATCTGCAACCCGATGGACGCGGCTTCGCTCGAGGAGGTTCTCGACCACCTGTCTCCCGCCGACGGTGAGCGAATGCTCGACGTGGCCTGCGGCCACGGCGAGTTCCTCCTCAGGGCGGCCGAACGATCGGTGATCGAAGGAGTCGGGCTCGATCTCTCACCGTGGGTACTGGCCCGCGCCTCCGGGCGAGCGCACGACCGCGCCCTGCGCGGAACGGTCGAGTGGTGGCTTGGTGACGGCAACGCTCTCGACCGCCGACAGCAGTGGGACGTCTCCACCTGTCTCGGCGCCTCTTGGATCTGGCACGGTTTCTCGGGGACGCTGCGCGCTCTGGCCGGCCGCACCCACCCGGGCGGACGCATCGCCATCGGCGACCTGCGCACGAAGACCGGCCTGGCAACAGAGGTTGTCGAGGCGGTCATCGGGGCGGGCACAAAGATGACCACCGAAGCAGATCAGATAGAGGTCATTCGCGAAAACGGCCTTGACCCGATCCACTGCTACGTCAGTCCCGAAGAGGCCTGGGCCGGCTACCACCGCCTGGTCGTCGAGTCGGCAGACACCTACCAGGGTCCGGACCCCGCCGTCAACGCCCGGGCGATGGCCCGTGCCTGGCAGGAGGAGTTCGAGCGCGACCGTCGGATACTCGAATGGACGGTGTGGATCGTAAGGAAGCCGGGCCACCCGGTGTCACCATGACCGGGCAGCCCGGATCCGCCTCCCAGCCCGGAAGAACGTGCGCTCATCCACCCCCTGGGATCTCGGTGACGATCACGCTCTGATTGGCGTCGAGTTCGACGGGATCGACCTTGTCTTCGGTCAGGAAGATCGAGGCGTTTCCGTGGCAGGCATCGCAGGAGGCGTTCTGCGGCGTCGACCGCTGGATGTTGTGCGGCGTCGCGTACAGCCAGGTCGGCCGGGCATCGAACTCCGGCAATAGATCATCCCCGTAGAAGGAGAAGCTGTCCTGATCGACGGGCACATGGCGAACCGTCACCCACGACCACGGACGGTCCTCGGTCGGGGTCGGGTTCTTCCCGATGTAGAACAGCATCTGCGACTCATCCGTCTCGAAGTAAGGGACGCCTTCATCCGACTTCTGCACGTGGCAGCTGTAGCAGTTCTTGTATGCCACCGAATGGCAGACCTGACAGGACAAAGCATCCAGATGCCATGCCGTGTGCTGGGCGTTGGCGCCTTCGAGGTCCGGGTGACAATCGGTGCAGGCCGGATCCTGCGCTCCGTCGTATCGGAACTCCTGCTCGGGGCCGACCCCGTGCATGTCGTCGCCGGTGTGGCACGCAAAGCACGCCATGCCGCCCGGGTTGTAGTGGACGTCTGCCGGATAGGTCCCGCCGTCGCCCATCTCGTTCTTGCCCTTGTACTCGTTCTCGATGCGGCTGCCGTGACAGCCTGTGCAGGTCAAGTTCATCGGCGGCGTCTCTTTGAACGAGTGACCGGCCAGCAGTCCCCCTCCGGCACTGGTCGGCCGGCTCACATGGCATTGCCCGCACGAGGCGTGGCAGGAAGCACAGTGATTGGCGAAGGCCTCCTCCAACCCGGGGGAGAGTTCGTCGTCGCCACTGCGGGCCAGCAGAATGGTGTCGTAGCCACCCAGCGTCGCGTGCAAACTGCCGACGTGATCGTCGGTGGTGTCTTGGTGGCAGGTGGCACAGGTGGTGATCGGGTCCGGATCGATCGTTATTCCGGTGTGGGCCTCTTCCATGTTGGTTGCGCCCGGCACTCCACCGTGACAGGTGGTGCACCCCACCTGACCGTGCGTGCTGGCCGGGAATTCCTCATCGCTGACGAATACTTGCTCCCATGCCTCCAACTGAGGCACCGAGCCGCCTCAGCCCTCACCCGAGCTGAGCGATTCCGCGTCCACCGGTTCAACGGCGAGCGCCATCAGGGTTTCCTGGTTGGTGTGGCAATCGATGCAGGCTGCGTCCGGATCCATCGCTTCGGTGGTCGTAGGAGCGACGGCCTGTGTCGAAGTGGTTGCCGCCGGATTCGGCGTTGTGTCGAGAGCCGCCACAGAGGTATCTGGAGCTTCCGGCTCGTCACTGCTGCAACCGGCGAGTACGCCTCCGGCCACGATCATCGCCGCTGCGGCAACCACCAGAGTCCATCGTTTCATATCAACTCCTGGTGGGAGGCGCCGGAATCTCACCCACGCCTCCCGCTGGTCCGGTCTAGGGCAGTTCGTTGATCACGGTTTCGGTCGGGTATCCCGGCGCACCCGTGTAGCGGCCGGTGGCGAGGACCGCATCGTCGTCGGTCCAGCCCATCATCCCGAACTTCATGTTGACGGAGTCGTAGCCGAGCAGCTTGAGGGCGGTTGCCGCCACCTGGCCGGTGTGACCCGTGTAGCAGTAGACGACGATCTGCTCGTCGGATGGGAGCATGGCCAGGCTGGCCGGATCGGCGATGGCTTTCCAACCGATGTTGTAGGCACCTTCCACATGGCCGAGCGCGTACGCGTCCGGCGCCCGGACGCTCAGCACGAACGGATTGTTCGCATCATCACCGTCTGAGAGGTTCTCGAACAAGGCTTCGGCGGATGTCGTCGGGGCCCAGTCGGCCAAGAAACTCTGTGCGGACGCAATCGCGATATCGACCGCCACCGTCTCACCCGTGGTCAGCGTCGGCGGTTCGTATTCGACGGTCAGTTCGTTGGCTTCAGTTTCGGTGGGGTATCCCGGAGCAGCCGTGTACCGGGCGGTGGCCAGGATCGTGTCGTCGTCGGTCCAGCCCATCATTCCGAACTTGAGATTGGTGGCGTCGTAACCGAAGATCCGCAGTAGCGTCGCCGCCACCTGGCCGGTATGGCCGGTGTAGCAGTACACGACGATTGGTTGATCGGTCGGCAACTTCGCCAGGTTCGCCGGGTCGGCGATTTCTTTCCAGGGGATGTTGTAGGCGCCCTCGATGTGACCGAGCGCGTAGGCATCCGGCGCCCGGACGCTCAGAATGAAGGGGTCGTTCGACTCGTCGCCGTCCGAGAGGTTCTCGAACAGCGCTTCGGCCGAGATCGTCGGCGACCAGTCGGCAAGGCGGGCGGTGATGTGGGCGGCGAGAACCGCACTCTCATCGATCGCTTCTGTGGTCGTTGTGGTCGCGGCCACTGTGGTCGTGGTCATCTCGGCCATGGTCGTGACGACCATTGGAATTGTTGTTTCGGCGGCAGCAGCCGCGGTGGTCTCTGTGGTCTCGGTGGTGTCGTCCGACCCGCAGGCCGAAACAAAGAAACCCATCACGATGAACAAGATCAGCAAGTTCAATCTCTTGCTGGGTGACATGGCACTCCTTCCAGAGCGATGTCAAGGTTCCTACCCCTTGCGGGCAATGTATCGCGTTCTGTCGGTCCTCGGACGCGCCGTTGGCCCCATTCAAAGGTGCCGGCATACCCGCCCAAGCGGATGAAATACGTCGGCATAACACTTGGTTATGTAGGGTTTTCTCGACCGGTCGGGAAGAGATCGCCGGCCGGAATGGTTGCGCAGGGCAGAACACGTGAAGGAGCAGCGATGGATGCACAAGATCTCGGCTTGCTGATCTTGCGGGTGGCCGCGGGCGCCGTGATGATCGCTCACGGCCTCAACCACGGACGCAAGCTCGATAGCACCGCGGCCTGGTTCGAGTCCATCGGATTCAGTCGCGCCAGGGTTCAGGCGATCCTCTCGGCGGCCGGCGAACTCGCCATCGGCGCCGGTCTCATTACTGGGTTTCTAACCACCTTCGCCGCCGCCGGTCTTGTGGCGACGATGATCGTGGCCGGCGTCTCCAATCACCGAAAGGCGGGGTTCTTTGCCTTCAACCGCCCGATCGAAGGCTGGGAGTACGTGATGATGCTCGGCGTCGTCGGCCTGACAATCGCCACTCTCGGTGCCGGGGAGTACTCGATCGACGGTGCCATCGGCCTGAACGTCTCCGGATGGCCCGGATTCATCATCGGGTTGGCCGGGTTCGGAGCCGGCATCACCCAGCTCGCCCTGTTCTGGAGTGCGCCTCCGGAGAAAGAACCCAACGAATAGCGGTTGGCCCTGGCGCGATTTGTCCCCGCCGAGGAGCGCAACTCTCGCGATGACCTAGCCGTTCAGCCGTTCCGCCGGCAGGTGGTCATTCGAAACCCCGGGGGCAGGAGGGACAGCTGCCGTCATCTGGGCAAAGGCGGCTCCAATCGGCAGTAAGTAGGCCCAGTAGGAGATCACCATCAGTAGCGATGGACCCGGTGACCATCCGAACATCGTTTTGGCAAACCGGGCGATTGTGCTGATGTCTGGATCGCCGAACGGCACCTGATAGAGAGGCTCGATCAAGATCGGCAGCACGGCGGCCTCCTGGAACTCGTGGACGCCCTTCGATACCAGGCCGGCCGCAAAGAGGATGATCAGGAACCCGGTGACCCGGAAAAAGATCCGGAGGTTGATCCGGCTGCCGCCCCGGTACATGAGGTAGCCGATGCCGATGGCGGCCAGCAGGCCGAGCAGACCGCCGACCAGCTGGCTGCCGCTGGCGGACTCCCCCACTGTCGTCGAGATCAGGAAGAGGGCAGATTCGAGGCCCTCTCTCAGGACGGCGACGAACGCCACCGCGGCCAGTGTGGCTACGCCGCCGAGCGCCACCGCCGAGGCAGCTTCCGACTCCAGCTTTCCGCGCAACTGACGGGCGTTCTTGCCCATCCAGAAGATCATCCAGGTGAGCAGACCGCCGGCCGCGAATGCCACCACTCCTTCGGTGAGTTGCTCGGCACGGCCTTCGAGGGAACCGACGGTGTTGTAGATCACGATGCCGATGAGGAGGGAGAGGAAGGCCGCCGAAACCGTCCCGACCCAAACCCACCGGATATGGCTGCGCGAGCCGAGCCGGTTGAGGTAGGCAAGCAGGATGGCGACGACGAGCGCCGCCTCGACACCTTCACGCAACATCACCAGGAACGCAGCCACGGCGCCACTTTACACTATCCGCGTAGTGCAAACCCCCTCTGGCTTCTCCGCAAAGCAGTGGTCGGAAAACGCACCATTGCATTGCGCAGAAGGATCCCCCCAGTTTCTCCGCAATGCTCTGGTCTGAAAACGCACCATTGCATTGCGGAAAAAGTCTGAACGGAGCTAGGCGGGGAAGCTCGAACGTTGCCGGTCGGCGACCAGGCTCTCGCCGGTCGGCCAGCGGAGGGCCAGCGCGACGATCCCCGCAGTGGCACCGAGCGAGAACGCGGCCTCCCACCACACGACTGTATCGGACGCGCACTCCTCGCTCCTGACGGCTCCCTCCGAGGTGATCGAACTCGAAGAGCCGACCGGGCCGATCTGCCACCCGGATTCCAACCCTCTGTCGGCAGGGTCGACCTGTTCGGTCCGCCCGTCGGCGTAGGTCACCGTGCAGGCGGGGTCCAGGTGGGCGAGCAGCACCAACACAGGTACCACTGCTGCAATCGCGAGGATGGGGCGCCCAAATCGTGCCCACCTGGGCTCCGGAGCCGGGCGGATTCTGCTGCGGGCCACTAGACCCCACACGATGGCCACGATCAGCCACAGCGGCATGAGCTCCAGTGCCAGAAAGCCCACCACCAGGGCCGCCATCGCAGCCGCCGGAAGTAACGACGGCCGGCGATCGAGCGAGATCAAGGCAAACCAGGCGGGCAAGGTGAACGCCGCCGCGGTGGCGAGGGCTTGCAACAGGCCGAGCCCGTTCTCCGAGACGACCCCCAGAATCGAGAGCACAACCGCCAGGGCGATCACCAATCCGGCGGTGCCGGCGACGATGCGCCGGTTTCGTTTCATCTGTCCGTACACCGACATTTCCTTCATCTCCCGCACACGAAATCGGACCAGTTGTAGAAGTCGACCGCCAGCACCACCGGATATTCGACTTCGACGTCGTCGAGGAATTCGACCAGCTCAGTCGTCGGCCCGGTCACCACAAGAGTCACCACGCCGGGATCGGCTTGCGCCAGTTGGGCGGCCGTTTGCTCGAGTCGTTCGACGTCACTTGTGTCCGGGTCCACGACCCGATCGATCAACCACGGGTTGGCCGTCAGAGTGCCCACGGCCCGCCGGACCTCGGCCAGAGCGTTTGTTATCGAGGCCGGAGCCATACCGATGCCGTAGCCCCCGCTGGCCGATGTGCCTCCAAAATGAGAATCGTCGACCATCCCGGGGTCCAGACAGGTGGGGTACCCCAATACCCCGTATCCGAAGCCCGAAAAGGGTTGCTCGTCCAGATCCAGTCGTTGCGAAGTCGGAAACCCGGCCCAGACGACCCGCACGTCGTGATCCGTGGCATCGGCCAGCTCCTGGGCGCGAGAGACCGAGATCGGTTCGTTGAAGTGAGCGGCGACCGTGGCAACCGTCCCCGAGCCCAACTCGGTCAGTCGGTACTCGCCGGGTGTACCCGTGTTGGAACCAATCACGTAGGGCCAGAACCAGCCACCGAGCGGAGAACCGAACCTGGTGATCCCGATCCGGCTTTCGACTTCGCCCAGATCTTTCGCCCCGGCCCCGACCTGCAGCACGAGGTGAGCTGTGTTTGTACGTGCCACGGCGCTGGAGGTGACATCCCAGTCGGTAGCGATTGCTCCCTCGTTGACCATCATCGCCATGTCGAAGGTGGCGCGAGCGGCGATCGCCGCCCGATCTCCGCGATTGACCACCAGCGGCTGGATGATCAAGGCGGAGACGAGCCAGGCCACCAGCCACAGCGACAACAGCAACAGGGCTGTGTTCGTCACCGTCCTCCACATGGCCCGCCGGACGGAGCGGCGAAGGGATCGCTCGTCAACGGCGCCCCCGCCGAGTCCGGAGAGGTCGACGGGGGCGACCTCGTCGAGAATCGCCCGGCACTCGGTGCAGCCGGCCAGGTGATCGTCGACGGCCCGGCGGGTTGCCCGATCGAGGGTCTCGTCGACGTATCCCTCGAGCAGGTCCTGAATCTCATCGTGGGACTTCATCTCTGGTACTCCGTGTAGTAGGCCCGGAACGAAACCCGGGCACGGTGAATGAGAACCTTCACGGCCGCCGGCGTGCAATGCATCGCGTCGGCGACCTCCTCGTAGCTGAGCCCCGCTCGATCACATAGCAGGAGGGCCATGCGATGACGTTCCGGCATCCTGGACAGCGCCTGTTCAATGGCGTCGGTCTCGGCGAAGTCGGCATCCTCGACCACCGCCTCATAAATCTCTTCAACGGGTACCGGATGGCGGCGTCGCGTGTCATCGATGAACACGGAGCGGGCGATGGTGAACAGCCAGGACCGCGGATTGCCGCCCCGATACCCACCCAGTGAGCGCGTCGCCTTCACGAAGGTCTCCTGCATTAGATCCTCCGCGTAGGTTCTGTCGCGGCACAGCGAGATGAGGAACGCGTAGACCGCGTCCGCATGTGCCCGATAGAAGTCTTCGATTGTGGTTGGAGTGCCCACACGTCTCCCGTCCTCCCTAGTCAAGGTGTTCTTGTCCTGGGAGAGACGGATTTCGGATGGCCACGGTTACGCGCAATCTTCGATCGAGGTTTCTCCGCAATACTGTGCACGATTAACCGACCATTGCATTGCGCAGAAAACTCCCTCCGGTTTCTCCGCAATGCTGTGGACCACCACACGACGCTGTATTGCCGAGAAACTCGGGCTATCCGCGGTCTTCGACGGTCCAGAGGAGCCATCCGGTGCCCCCCTCGATGAGGTGGAGGTCCCAGACGACCTCGTCGACGATCTCTCCGTCCCGCAAGATCATCACGGTGCCCGACACAACCGGGAATCCATCTCGCATGGCCGCCGCAGCATTCTCGAGAACGAAGGTGTACGTCGCTTCGCCCGAACCAATGGTCGACGCTTCTCCAACCAGTTGAGCGTATTGCGGGCCGGCTGGGTCGAGAAACCCATCCAACGCTGCCAGGTCGCCGGTCGAGGCAAACCGCGCCCATGCGTCCAGGGCGTCCTGCGCGGCGGCGACCCACGCCGCCTCATCGGAGACGACAACCGGAGCAGGAGTGCCGATCGTCACCACATCCGAGCCGGCAGGTTCGTCCGACGACCAGTCGAAGAACTGCCACAGCAGCACCGCCGCCAGCACCACGATCAGGCCAACGGCTGCGGCCAGGCGCCCGGGGCTGTTCCCACCCATCACGACCTCACGGCGACGGCGCCGCCCGCGCCGTCGAGACCACTCGAACCAACAACGGGTCTTCGCCGACCGTCAACAGACGCAGGAGCGTGAGCTCGACTTCCCGCGTCAACACGACTTGAACGAAATCGCCGGCGACCGCCACCTCGACCGGAGCCGACAGCTCCCGGGCCACACCTTGCTGAGCGACGACACGCTCTGCCAGCGCGACAGCCTCAACATCCAAAAGACGTATCTCGCCCGCCTCACGCCATAGGGCTACATCCACGGCCGAAGCCGCCGCAGCCGCAGCAGAATCGGCCACTGCCGCCAGTTCGCGTCGATCCGACATGACCCTCCACAAATCCACGCTCAATCCCCCCAGGAACAACACGGCGATCGACAAGCCAAGAACCCAAAACGTGATAGACCCGCGCTCTTTCACGGAGCAAAGCTCCTGTAGAGCTCGACCTGCTCCGTCACGCGAGACGATACGGTTCCCTCTCCGAACGTCCCTATGCCGAGGATCGTTGCCGCCGGCACACTCACACGAACCTCGACCGCCATCATCGCTCCACGGGATAGTGGCGGACAATGCGCTTCGGCTTTCATCTCGTGGGTAGCCCCTGCCGGCGCGCAGAAGAAGACGGAAACCTCCTCGGCATCGATCCCATGATTCGAAGCGATCCGCAACGCAAGGGCAGACGCGGCGATCTCATCCGGCGAAGTGCCGGGCGACAATACGAGCACGCGAGCCGCTTCTCCCGCCGCCACGCGTGCCATCGATTGTCGCTCAACCCACGGGGCGATCGACATGACTAGGACCGCCATCGGGATGAGCAGGAAGCCGACGGCGAGCGCCAACTCGATCGGAGCTGCACCGAGATCGTCGAGCCGCTCCTTCATGGGAGAGATTCCTTCACTGCCGTAGCCGTGAGACTGAACTCCCAGTCGGGAACAACCCAACCTTCGAACTGGACCCGGGCATTCGCCACCACGAGTTGGCCATCCAGCCCACAACCGGTTTCGACTCCGCGACCCATTTCGCCTCCGAGCAGGTCACCCACGAACGAATCAATGCGGTCCTGGCAGTCATCCGGCGAAGCGCCGAGCGGAGCTCCGGCGCGAACGCCCTCGTCGAGCGCCGCTCTCACAACACCGCGGCCGTATTGGAACACGATCAGATTGGCAAACGTCACGAATAGCAGCAGCGATAGACCGGCCGCCAATACGAATTGTGGCGTCGCCATCCCGCGCTCCGATGCGACATCCATGCTGGACACTCAGCCGTCGAGGATTTTGGTGCGGATCCAGTCCACGACGTCGACGCCCAGTGCCTGAAGGAGGCCCCAGATCACGACCAGCGCAGCGATGGCCAGCGCGGCGTTCCCGAGCAGTTCAGCAGTGCTGAGTCCTTCCTCACGGCGAAGCCTGCCTAAACCGCGCGGCAGGCGCCGCAGCAGCGTGACCATAAGTCTTCGGACCAACTCCCACTCCTTTCCCTTCCTGGAGATCATATCCATCACAGATTCCCGAAGACGATGGAAGGCAGAGGTGCTGCGACAAACAGCAGCATCACCGGCGCCAGAATTGCGATCGTCGGGATCAGCATTGCCGCACGTCTCTTCGTCGCCTGCCTTCTCATCGCTTCACGCCGACCCTCCCTGACATCTTCGCTCAGGGCGAGAAGCGCCTCGCCGAGATCAGCGCCCCGCTCGTCGGCCGCAGCCAGGAGCGCGTAGGTTCTCGCTGCATGGGCCTCCGGAGTCGTTGAAGCCACCCGGCTGAACGCGTCGGAGGCGGACATCCCGCTCCGATGGAGCCGCAACGCCTCCTTCAATTCCTCGACGACGGCCCCGGAGCCGCGTTGAGAGAGTTGCTGCACCGCTTGGATCACTCCTCCCCCGACCCGGACCCGCATCGCCAACAACTGATTGATCGTGTAGATCTCGATCCTCATTCGATCACGCCGCTCCTCGATTGCCCTGTCGACTGCCGCCCGCGACCGGGTGGCGCCCACAACGAATCCCAGAACGCCGAGTAGGAGTGCAAGTGATGCCCCATCCCCGACGAGCGCACCGCCGAAAACCCCAACTAGGGACGCGACAACCGTGGTACCGAGTTGACGAACCCGATACTCCTGAAGGCGGTCATCCTCAGGCAGGGATGTGTACAAGCCGGCCTGGCGGAGCTTCAACGCCATCCCCTCATCACCTGAGGATTCCACCAGCCTGCCGAACCGTACGGCAAGGGACTTGACCATCGGACCGAAGAGCCGCGCGACGACTCCCGCCCCATTGACCGATCCCGGATCGGACAGGCCTAGTACATCCGGGCTCTTCCCGAGGCTCGTCCTGCTGATCACCGTGTATGGGCGTAACCGAGGGGCCAGGCGGCGGGTCGGCCGGACGAGGAGTGATGCGAGCGCCGCCGCCGCGATTCCCGACATGACGGAGATCAGCAGGTCAACACCGCCCGACTTCAACTCGCACCCCCCCGTTCGAAGTTCAACGCTGCCCCTCCCATGACTCTCGGCTCATCTGGATCCCGGCTAAGACGCTGAATGATTGCAATCCCGAGCAGACTCATGGCAGCGCCGATCACAATGACGACGGCTCCCCCGGGAGACCTGTAGAACTCGCGAAACAGCCCTGCCCTGGCGGTCAGGGCCACGAGCACAAACCAGGGCAATGCAAAGACGACCCTTGCATTGATCTTCTGCTCGAGCGCTTCCGTTCTGATCTCTTCGAGTGCCCACAAATCACGCGTCGTAGCCTCGCCCAGATCATGGAGAATGCGCGGCACGAGCGCACCACCACGTTCATACGCGAGGATCAACACCTCGATGACGCGATCCGACGTTGGATCCGCCAACTCTTCCTTGATCACTTCGAGTGCCGGCACAACTCCCAGCGTCCGGGTCAGGAGTGCATATGAGGCAAAGGCCTGCCGGAGAGGGATCGGTCCGCTCTGCGCCAGAGCTTCAACCGCCTTCGGAAGTGACATCCCGGAGGAAATCGATGCGACGAGATCGCGAATCCCATCAGGCCAAGCCTGCTGAACCTCCGCTAATCGTTGGATTCTCCGTCGCGAGAAGTACGCGCGAGGCAGCAATGCGACCACGATTGCCGGCATCAACGCGACGAGCGGGACGCCCGAGACGAGGAGAAACACGGCGAACGCGAGGGCGCCGGCACCCATTGAGGTCATCCAGAACTGACGGGGCGTCAGCTGTACGCCCGCCTGAATCAGCCAGGTCTGCTGCTCTGAGACCGTCGGTCGCATTGCTTTCCGCATTTCGAACCGCGGGCCATTGCCCGTCACGAAGCCCACGAGCAGGTAAAGGAACACACCCGACAACAGCGAAGCGACCAGAGTCATAGAGGGCTCCCTCTACCCTCGAGAATCGACTTGAGATCCAGACCGTGAGGGAGTGCACGATCGATGATGGCCGTCGATTGCTCGGGAGGGAACGAGCCGGTCCAATCGAGTGGGCTGCCGATGGCCTCTCGAGCGAAGATGGGTTCGGTTGAGAAGTCCTCCCGCATCGCCGGCACGACGGCAATGATCTCCATGATCTGGCGCCGGAGCCGTTCGCGGCCCGGTTCGGGCAACGAATCCCGATCGAGATGGACGACGAAGTCGATTGACGAGGCGAATACCTTGCGGACGATCGGCTCGCCGACGTTCTCACCCGCCATCAACGCGGCATTGACGATCGCATGCAGAGCCTCGCGAGCCGAGTTGGCATGAACGGTGCAGGCAAATCCGCACCCGGCATTAACCGCCCTCGTCAATTCGAAGGCTTCCGCGCCTCGAACCTCGCCCACAACGATACGGTCTGGCCGCATGGCCAGGACGACCTTCACCAGTCCCCGAAGGGAGATCTCGCCCTGACCGTCGAGCGATGGAGGTCGCGCCTCGTAGTAGGAACCATGAACGATGGGAACGTGTAGCTCACGCACCTCCTCGCAACATCGAAGGCAATGTGTCGGAGGCGCTGCCGTCATCATCGCGCTCAATAGAGACGTCTTCCCTGCTCCCGGAGGTCCGGAGATCAGGGCCGACAGATTCGTCTGCATGATCGCCCACAGGAACCCGGCGGCGGCCGGCGTCATTGCGCCAAGTTCCACTAGAGATGGAAGCGTTTCTTTGCGGAGCGCATAGCGGCGGATCGTGGCAGAGAGACCATCGGAAATTGGTGGAATCACGGCAGTCATCCGCGCAGAGTCCGACAACACCCGCGCTTGCACGATCGGACTGGCCGTATCGAGATGACGATCGGTATCCGCGAGTAGCCGATTTACAACCTGACGGTTCTCGGCTTCGGTCGTCGGGGCCGCGATCGCTCTCAAATGCCCTGAGCCGTCGATATAGGTCACCCGGGGCCCCTCGATGAAGATCTCCTCCACGTCCGGCCGGGTGAGGATTTCGGTCAAAGGTCCGTGAGCGGCAATCGACCGGACGACCCGTCCGATCATCTCACCAGGATCGTGCAGCGCCCGCCCCTCTCCCAGGTGCGCCCTCCGCTGATAGTCGTCAACCACGCCGGCTACGGCCGCCTCAACTGCCTCGCGATCGCGTTGGGGGTCGAGCTTCCGACTCTCAATCAGGTCAACTGCGGTCCTGCGGATCATGTCGTACGCGTTTGCCATCATGCGTTGACGCTTTCCGCTGCCTCTATACCGTCGAGTCGGTGCGTGAGTGCCATCACCGCCTTCGAGAAGGGACCGATTGGTACCGCTTCCCCCGCCCAACCGGCATCGGACACCCGCCGATCCTCAGGGACGAACGACAGCGTGGCGGGTTGAAAACTCCTGGTGAATTCGAGAGCGACTTCTCGCTGCTGAAAGCTCGATTTCCCGATGCGGTTGAAGACGCAATGGAACGATGTGTGATCCACGAGCGAAGCAGCATCGGCCAGCCACTCGATCAAGCGCGCAACCCCGACGGGAGTTGGCTGCCCGACCGCTACCACCTGATCGGCGGCAGAAACGAGGGCGCGCGCAAGTCCGTTTCGATCGGGTCCCCCGTGATACGACAGATCTTCGATGCGAGCACCGATGTCGACGACTACCCGGTCACGACCATGAGCCAACTCCCTCACGACCTCGACCACGTCGCCCGAGCGAAGTTCGATCCAATCCCTTGGATTTGGCAGCCCGATGAGCACTTCAACCCCGACGTGACGCGGAAAGGCGAGCGATGCATGGAGGCCGCCTGAACGATGGTTGAGTGCGTCGACCGCGGATCTCAAATTCGGATGAAGTGCAACACCCAGCCGCTGGGCTATCGAAGGTGCCAGGTCATCAGCATCGACCAGAGCTACTGAACCACCCCGGAAGCGCCATCCGGCGGCCAAGGCAATCGCGATCTCGGTGCGGCCGACACCTCCCGAGGGACCACCCACAACGGTGACTCGCCCAGCCTCGGCTCCGAGGTCCGGTGATCTACTCGATCGGGCGATCGAATCATCCAGCACTCCAAGATTCTGACGTTCGGACTCGACGTAAACCCTGCCGACTGCCTTTAGGAACTCGTCAGGCGGAGCTTGTGCCTCGACCACTGCATCGACGCCGAGTGACCAGAGCCGCCCCTCACCCTCGCGAAACTCGTTCCGATCGAAGACGCCCAGCACCGACTTCCCGGTGGCCTGTGCCTGCTGCACCAACCGGCGAGTCAGGTACGACGTGAGGTCGTCGATGACCAGCACGTCGAACTGCTCGGACAGAACGTCTTCAGGCCGCATGACCCGGGTGCGGACGCGAGCGCCGCCGTGGTCGGCAACGAACCTGTGGAGACGCTCACCCCACTCTCGGGGTGACACCGCAATACCGAGCTCAGCTTCCCGCATCGGGTTCGCCTGAAGATGCTGATTCGGATGCGGCCGGTTGCGGGAAAACCATCTGTGTTGGTTCGCTGGCGCCGGTCGACCTGATGATCTCGATCGATCCTCCATCGAGCGCGCTGGCGATTCGCAAGGCCGTAAGCGAGTCGACTGCAATCGTAACGTAATACTGGCCACTCGATCCAAGTCCGGTGCCGGATGACGGAGCCACATCAAGGACGGGTGCGGCGAGGACGATGTATTCCGCCACTCCATCGGCAACGCCGATAACGTCGACAACGTCGTGGTCACCGATCATTCCGCCGGTGGCATGAACCCGATCAACCGGGATGCTCATGGCCCGTTGTTCGGACGGCGCAGCAGCCTCAACGAAATCGGAGACGGAGACGAGCTCTCCCTGCGCGACGGCTCGGGCAACAATCCGGTCCTCCAGGTCGAGCAAGTATTCCGCCGGTACGAGGGTGGACAAGACATCCGGATCCACCTGGACTTCGGCCATCCGAAAGGCGTCTGCACTGACCTTCGTGCCGCGCACGAGGTCGGTAGCCGCCACCGCAACCAGGGAGGTCTCGTCCCGCGCCCGCAGCAAGGCGAAGTTGACGAGCACGGCCAGCAGACCTGCAGTGATCATGATGACATGCCCCATCGACAGGCGACCGGTCAACGACGGGCGGGTCCGGTGGGCGGGTTTCGACTGCTCGACCGTCATTTCCTCGTTAGCCTTTCACCGACAAGTCCAGCGACGGTGGCGAGAAGATGGACTGGGACAATCCGGATTTCGACGACCTCGCTTCGGAGCTTCGCCAGCAGGTCGGGGGCGAGTTCCGACTCGAGGCCGAAGCAGTTGAGAACGATGCCACCAGGCACGCGCTGCGGCGCAGAACATTGCAGGATGTCGCGTTTGAGCTCATGAACCGCGGCGATGAGGTCGGCGCCACCGGCGCCGGCATCTCACTCACTGGCACCGTCACGCACGTTGCCGGTGACCTGGCCATCATCCAAACTCCCCACTCACTCGCCAACGTCAACCTCGCCGGTCTCGTCTCATTGCGGGTTATACGCCGCAATCAGGAAGGCGGACAAGGTCGTGCCAACGGCTCTCCATCGTACCGATCTCGAATGCTCGAACTTGAAATGTCTGGGGAATTCATCGAGATCTTCTCCTCCGTTTCAGACTCACTAACCGGAACCATCAGCGTCGTCGGCGCCGACCACATTGTGGTCTTGGACCGCAATCAGACGGAATGGTTCATCCCGCTCTCGACCATCGCCTTCACTCTTCAACACTGATTTCTTCGGGGATCTCAACGGCCGGATGGGCCTTGAGGAACTCGAACACCTCGTCCCGGAAGAACTTGAACGCACGACCACCCGGCAGGCGGTAGGCGGGGATCCGACCTTCGCGGGCATACATGCGAACCATCTGCACGTTCATCCCCAGCAGTTCTGCCACCTGGGCGGCATCGAGAATCGGTGGGTGGTCCTCCGCCATCAGCAACTCCTTCAGGTAGTCGACGATAGTTTACAACACGCAGCGCCGCTTTGTCGGCCAAAACAATCCCCTTCTTGCGTCAGAAAAGTGCGGAGGGCGCCCGGAATCGACGCAAAAACGAGGTGAACGTCAGCCGAACCGCGCCAGGCCATCGGCCAGAGCGGCGGGTGTATCGACACTGAACCACGAGCGACCATCCTCACCCCACGACCGCCATTCCGGTTCGTCGATTATCACGGCGCCCGCCTTCACCGCTTTCCACAACGGAACGCCATCGACCACCGCCCGGGTCACCGCGTCGAACACGTCGGGCGTGTAGAGCGCGCAAGTGATTTGGAGCACTTCATCGTGAGGCACCGTGGTCCGGTCCTGCTGCACCAATCCGGCCAGGGTCTCGACCCGGAGGAACGGCTGATCGACAGCCACGACCAGCACCGGGCGCCCTTCGGATACCCGCAAGGCGGTCGCCACGCCGGCAGCAGGGCCGAGCGGTCCGAGGCGATCATCGGGGACACATTCGATGCCGGCCAGGGTTCCCTCCCGGCCGACCACCAGCACCTCGCCGCACACCGCTTCGAGCGCTCGCGCCACATGTGTAACCAGCGGTTCACCGCGCAGTTCGACTAGGGCCTTGTCGACGCCCATGCGGGTCGAGGCCCCCCCGGCGAGGATCACCCCGAGCGGTCCCGGACGCACCCCTTCTTGCGTGAGAAAGGGGCGCTCAGTACCCATAATCGACGCAAGAAGGGGTCATGGCTCTCCGACCTCAGGGAGTTTCTGCTCGAGAATACGCCCGAGAATGCGCCTGGTCTGCGGCGGCACATTCTCAAACGAGACCTCGAGGCCGGCGACCCCCGCCTGTTCGGCAACGCTCTTGAGGACGAGCGCCCCGGTGTAGTCGATCCGGCCCAGGCTGCCGAGGTCGAATACGAGAGCGCTCGCATCCTGGTGATCGGCGAGCAACTGGAGAAGCGCCTCGTTGAGCGGCGGTGCCGACCCGAAGAAGAGCACCCCGGTCGGAGTGAGGCGCAGCGTCTGCCCGTCGAAGCTCGAACCGACGCCGACCTTGATCTCCCTCCACACATGGATGAGGATTCCCAGTCCGATGCCGGTGATGACGGCGAACTCGACCCGCGGACTGAGGATGAGCGTCAGGGAGAACGTCGTCCACAAAACGGCAGTCTGTGGCTTCGAGTGCTTCCACATCGTCCACAAAGGCGACAGCCGGATGAGTTGGGCAACCGCCGAGATCACGATGGCGCCGAGGATGGCCCGGGGCAGGGGCGACAGAACTCCGGCGACGGGCAGGAACGCCAGCACTACGAGCCCGGAGATCGCACCGACCCACCGGGTCTTCCCACCGGCCAGTCGCGCTACCGACGAACGAGCAAACGACCCTCCAACGGGAAACCCACCGGAGATCCCCGAAGCGAGGTTGGCGACACCCTGGCTGATGAACTCCCGATCGGGGCTCCAGGTCTGGCGCTCCTGAGCCGCAAACGTACGCGAAATGGCGGCCGCCTCGGCGAACCCGACCAGGGCGATGACCACTCCGCTGACCAACAGAGACGGGAGCGAGCCCCAGGGCAGATCGAGAGAGAAGGGCGGCAGTCCGGCCGGCACATCTCCCACGATGAGACCGTCGTAATCGGTCACCACGCTGAACACGATCCCCAGGATCACGGCGACCAGCACCCCGGGAAACAGGCGGTGGAGTCTGCGCCCGCCGAGCACCAGTGCAGCGGTGACCAGCGACAACCCAACCGCCGCCGGTTCCCACTCGGATATATGGATCAGCGCCCACCACGCCTTCTCGAGGATCTGGCCATCCGGCCCCACCACCCCGACCGCGGTCGGGATCTGCGAAGAGAGAATGAGAATGGCGGCCGCCGACGTGAACCCGATCAGCACCGGCTGGGACATGAAGTACGCCAGGAACCCACCGCGGAATACGCCGATGAGCGTCCTCACCACTCCGACGACAAGAGCCAACAAGGCGGCCAGGGCCACGTACTCGGCGGTACCGGGCTCAGCACCCAAACCCTGCAATGCTCCAAACGTTAACAAGGCCGTCAACGCCACCGGTCCGGTCTGGAGGTACGGTGAGGAGACGAAGAAGGCAGCTGCCAGCGAGGGCAGGGCGGCTGCGTACAAGCCAACGTAGACGGGAACTCCGGCGATCTCGGCGTTGGCCAGCGACTGTGGAATGAGGACGAAAGCAACACTCAATCCGGCGATCACATCCGCAGGCCGAGGCCGGCCTGCCCGTGCGGTCGAGGGCTGCACGGCGATCGGCCCCTACACCAGCACGAAGACGACGGCGGCGGCCGTCATGAGCAACGCCAGGGCGGTGATCACAATCGGCCCGGTGGAGGCAGTCTGAAACATGCCCTCTTCGAGTTGCACGCGAACCCGCTCGTAGCGAATCGTCGCGTAGATGAGCGAGGCGGCGCCCATACCCACCATCGTGAGGCCGGCGATCTCCGCCTCAACCCCCTGAACCTCAACCAGCTTTCCGACCAGGACACCAAGACCGATGATGCCGAGGGCGGTACGCACCCAGGCCAGGAAGGTCCGCTCATTGGCAAGATGATCCCGGGCGCGGCTGCCGTCGTTGGGGCGAATCGGATTCCGGGACGTGCTCACGACCGAGAGGGTACTCCGCCGTCCGGCGGGGTTCTCACTTGGACAGAGCACACTCGTTGCGGCCGACTTCGAGTTCCTTGGCCTTTTCGGCGTCCGGCGTCAGCACTCCGAGGTTCACTTTGCGGATGTCTGCGTAGATGGCGGGCGGCTCGCCGAGGTGCGAGACCACGAAGTCGACGAACTCGGCCTCATCGGCGATTGACACAACCGGGTCGTTCTCCAGCAGATCACCCAGCGAGCGACGCAGCGTGCCGTCTTCCAGCGACTCGGCCCGGCTCGTGTAGTGCGCCGGGCAGACCTCCAGTGCGGGATCGAGGGGCGATAGCTTCACGTGAATCGTGTTGAACAGATCTTTCGCCCAGGGCTCGGTCTCGCCGCCCAGGTCGGGGCGGCCGACGCCCGTGACAAAGACGGCGTCACCGGTCATCAGATAGCGACCGTGCACTTCGAGCGACGTCGAACCGGGCGTGTGGCCGGGGGTCGCCACCGAGCGGACGATCATCTCCATCTCGCCGAACGTGAAAACCTGTCCATCTTCGAGGGCAGTGAACTCAAACACTCCGTCCTCGGCGTCACCGGGCGATATGCGATAGATCCCACCGGTCCGCTCGGCCATCGCCACCCCCAGCGAAATGTGGTCGGCGTGCAAATGAGTGTCGAAGATGTCGGTGATCGCCGCCTCATAATCGAACGCCAGCGCCAGGTAACGGTCGACGTCGGCGGCCGGGTCGATGACGGCCATCGTATGGCCGCGAGCGCCCACGACATACGAGAGACACGCCTTCGCCATCCGATCGAGTTGGATCACGAAATGGGTTCCGTCGTCGAAGAGGGTCCTCGGAATCAGCGTGTTGGCCCACAGGTCCATACCGCCTTCGAGGTTCATGACGTTCGCCCTGTCCATCATCTCGACGACCATGCCGGACGAACCGCCGTGGGCGCAGATGGCGATCACGTCCTGGTCCTGCGGAAGCGTGGCGGCGATACCCTCGATGTCTCCGAGAGCCGTCCAGTATGGGATGTTGACTGTATCGAGGGCGAGCTTGCCCTCGATCCGCCAGCGCTCGAACTGATCGCCGGCGCGCAGGTCGAGAATGTAGGGGAGCCTCTCGGCGTCTTCGATCCTCCGGGCGAGGTCGTCGGTGGTAATCGAGCCGGGCATCTGGCAATCCCTCCTCACAGGCGCATCCGTGGCCTGACATGCGAAACGGCGCATGTAGTTTATGAATGACCTCGGGACCCGGCAAGAGGTTCTTCCCGTGCCCCGAGGGGCCGGCGGCCGGGAGACTACGAGTTGGCCGCCCGCGGCTCTTCGGCATCCACCTGCATTTGCTCTGCCATCACCTCGCGCAAAAGGTCGATGGCCTGGGTGATCTTGTCCGACGTCAACGAGTAGAACACCCGCTGCGCGTCACGACGGGTCAGCACCAGGCCGCGCTCGCGCAACACCGCCAGATGTTGAGACACGTTCGCCTGCGGGAGTTGCAGTTCTTCGCAGAGTTCCATGACCGGACGCTCGCCATCGCGCAGCGCATTGATGATCAGAAGCCGTTTGGGGTCGGCAATCCCCTTGCAGACACCTGCGTGCAGGGCGATTAGCTCATCGGTGACGGAATGCATAGTGGCGAAACCTAGCCGATTAGGTGCTGGGGATGGAACGTCTGGAGAAAAACCCTGGAACCGGTTGACGCACCCAACCGGCCGTACCAGGATGCGTCGAAGCGCATATAGGCGCCTGGGGAGACCAACAGAAGGAGGGACGATGACGGCTACCGATCATCAGACCGAACCCGCCACCGAGGAGACCGCTCCCGAAAAGGAGAAGATGGTCATCATCGCCGCCTCGGGCGACCTCGACAAAGCCTGGCCCGTACTGATCCTGGCAACCACCGGCGCCGCCTACGGCATGGACGTAACGGTGTTCTTCACGTTCTGGGGACTCGGCATCCTCAAGAAGGAAGATGCAGGCCTAACCGGCGACGACTGGCGTCAGAAGATGCTGTCGATGTTCCACAACAGTTCTGCATCCGGACTCGGCTTGTCAAAGTTGCACTTCGCCGGAATGGGCCCGGCCATGATGCGCGGTCTGGCCGAAGATCACAACGTCGCCTCCGTCCAGGAGTTGCTCGACATGGCGATCGACTTGGGCGTCAACCTCTGGCCCTGCCAGATGACCATGGATCTCATGGGCCTCAAAGACGAGCATCTAATCGATGGTTTGTCTGCCCCCGTAGGAGCAGGTTCGGCAATCAGCCTGATGAAGCAGGCGACGATCAGTCTGTTCATCTAGAAAGGAGAACACATGGCAGATATCACGGTCGATGCTCGCAACCTCCAGTGCCCAATGCCCGTCCTGAAACTCAGCCAGGCAGTCACCGGCGCCGACAGCGGCCAGACGGTCGAACTGATCGCAACCGATCGGGGCGCCCTCAGCGATATCCCGGCCTGGTCGAAAGACACCGGCAACCCGCTCAAGGAGCAGTTCGAGCAGGACAACGAATACCATTTCGTCGTCGTCAAGGCGTAGCCGGACATTTCAACATTCGCAGTCCGGAGTGAATCTGGGAGGGCAAGCTGAGGTACGGATTCGTCATCGACCAGACAAAGTGCATTGGCTGTCACGCCTGCACGGTCGCCTGCAAGACCGAACACGGGGTACCACTCGGCGTCAACCGCACCTGGGTTAAATATGTCGAGAAGGGCGCATGGCCCGACACCAAGCGCTTCTTCTCGGTCATGCGCTGCAACCACTGCACCGACGCGCCCTGCGTTGCGATCTGCCCAACGACCGCACTCCACAAGCGCACGGATGGGATCGTCGACTTCGACACCGACCGCTGCATCGGATGCAAGTCGTGCATGCAGGCATGCCCATACGACTCTCTCTACATCGACCCGCACGAACACACGGCTCAGAAGTGCAACTACTGCGTGCACCGGGTCGAGATCGGCCTCGAACCCGCCTGTGTCGTCGTGTGCCCCGAACATGCGATCGTGGCAGGCGACCTGGACAACCCTCAGACCGAGATCGCCGGCCTGGTCAGGACACGGGTGACGACCGTCCGGGCCCCCGAACAAGGCACCGGCCCGAACCTCTTCTACCTCGGAGCAGACGGTGCCAGCATCGACCCCCTCGCCGCAACATCGTTGCACGACGGAGGTATCTGGCGGGAACCGGCCCAGGCCGGATCGTTCATGGCGGTGGACCTCACCCCTGGACCAAACGGGCGCAAATCGGGCGGCACGGCTTTGAAGGATCACTCCTCTGCTCCCCCGCGGGTCGTCTACAACACCGATCATCCGGCGCCGTGGGGATGGCGTGTCTCCGCCTACTTCCTCACCAAGGGAATCGCCGCCGGACTCGCCATCGCGGTTGCGATGGCCATGCTGTTCGGCGCCGCACTGGACAACGCCTGGATGCGCTGGGCAACACCGCTGGTCGCCGGCCTGTTCCTGGCCCTGACCGGGGCGCTGCTGGTGTGGGACCTCAAACGCCCGGACCGGTTCCACTATCTGATCCTCAAGGGCAACCCCGGATCGTGGTTGGTGCGCGGTGCCTACATCCTGAGCGCCTACGCGGCCGTGCTGGCCGCCTGGTTCCTCGCCGGCGTATTCGAGGTCGACGGCCTGGTCGAGGTCATGGCCTGGATCGGGTTGCCACTCGGTCTCGCCACCGCCGGCTACACGGCTTTCCTGTTCGGCCAGGCTGAGGCACGCGACCTGTGGCAGAGTCCGGTACTGCTTTACCACATGATCGCCGGCGCCTTCGCCGCCGGCGGAGGGATGGCCCTTGTGGCGGCTCTGTTCTTCGAGGTCGGCGACACGGCAGAGCGGGCATTCGGGTGGACACTGGTCATCGGCGCGGCGGTCCTCGGATTGTTCGCGCTCGCCGAACTGGCCACCCCACATCCGACCCGCAACATCGAAGCAGCAATGCACCACATGACTCGCGGCCACTACGCGCGCGAGTGGTGGATCGGCGGTCAACTCATCGGTGTGGTCATCCCGGTGATCCTGGGAGTGATCACGCTCTCCGGAGGGGCAACCTGGATCGGAGCCACCGGAGGCCTCGCCGCCGCGGCAGGCATCTGGTTCGCAGACAACGCATTCGTCAAAGCCGGGCAGAGCGTTCCGCTCTCCTAGAAAAGAGATCGCATGACGACACATCGAGAGCCAGACCTCGAGATCCCCCGGCTCCTCCCTGGAAGTGAACTGACCAACTTCCCTCCACCCGAGCGCTGGGACGATTGGGAGGAGTACGACGCGCAGGCCTGGCCGGACAAGGTCAAGCACAACGTGCGAATGGTGCCGACCACCTGCTTCAACTGCGAGTCTGCCTGCGGCCTCCTGGCCGTGATCGACAAGGACACCGGCGAGATCCGCCGCTTCGAGGGGAACCCAGCCCACCCGGGCTCCCGCGGACGCAACTGCGCCAAGGGTCCGGCCACAATCAACCAGGTCTACGACCCGGAACGCATCCTGTATCCCCTTCGCCGTAAAGGAGCGCGCGGCTCAGGTGAGTGGGAGCGGGTGACGTGGGAGGAGGCCCTCGACGACATCGGCGGACGGATGCGGAAGGCCATCCAGGAAGGTCGCAACGACGAGATCATGTACCACGTCGGGCGGCCCGGTGAGGACGGCTTCATGGACCGCACGCTGAAGGCGTGGGGTGTCGACGGCCACAACTCGCATACCAACATCTGCTCGTCCGGGGCACGCGTCGGCTACGCCATGTGGATGGGCCACGATCGCCCATCGGCCGATTTTGCCAACGCCCGGTTCATCTTGCTTCTGTCCGCCCATCTCGAAACGGGCCACTACTTCAACCCGCACGCCCAGCGGATCATGGAAGGCAAGCAGGCAGGAGCGAAGCTCGCCACCATCGACCCGCGCCTCTCCAACACGGCATCGATGTCGGACGTCTGGCTTTCACCGTATCCGGGCACCGAGGCGGCCATGCTGCTGGCCATCGCCCGGCTCCTACTCGAGTGGGACGCCATCGATCGGCCGTTCATGGAGCGGTGGGTCAACTGGGAACAGACCCTGACCGAGCAGTACCCCGACCGGCCGAACACGTTCGACGAGTTCGTCGACATACTGAAGGAGACCTATGCCTCCTATACGCTCGAGTGGGCGGCGGAGGAGTCGGGTGTGGACCAGTGGCGAATCGAAGAGGTCGCCAAGGGGATCGCAGACGCCGGACATCGGTTCGCCAGCCACACCTGGCGTTCGGCCGGTTCCGGTAACGAGGGCGGCTGGCAGGTGGCGAGAACGCTCTGGTTCCTTCATGTGCTGACGGGCTCGGTGGGCACCAAGGGCGGAACATCGCCGAGCGCCTGGGACAAGTTCAAACCCAAGCACTGGAACATGCCGCCGACCCACAACCGGTGGAACGAGCTGCTCTGGCCACCCGAATATCCTCTCGCCCACCACGAACTGAGCATCTTGCTGCCCTACTTCCTCAAAGAGGAACGCGGCAAGCTCGACGTGTACTTCACCCGGGTCTACAACCCGATCTGGACCAACCCGGACGGGTTCAGCTGGATGGAAGTGCTCACCGACGAAGCCAAAGTGGGCCTGCACGTTGCCCTGACGCCGACCTGGTCGGAAACCGCCTGGTTTGCCGACTACGTCCTGCCGATGGGTGTCGGAGCAGAACGCCACGACACACACTCATACGAGACCCACGCCGGCCAATGGCTCGGGTTCCGGCAACCGGTGCTCCGGGTCGCCGGCGAGCGGGACGGAAAGGTCTTTGCCCGCACCTACGAGGCCAACCCCGGAGAGGTGTGGGAAGAGAACGAGTTCTGGTTCGATCTCTCGTGGCGCATCGATCCCGACGGATCGCTCGGCATCAAGCAGTGGTTCCAGTCGCCCAACGATCCCGACCGCCCAGTATCGGTGGACGAGTACTACGGGTGGATGTTCGACAACTCGGTGCCCGGCCTTCCCGAGAAAGCGGGAGCCGAAGGCATCACGCCGCTCGAGTACATGCGCAAGTACGGCGCCGTCGAAGTGGAGAAGGACATCTACAAGGTCCATGAACGACCCGTCGACGCCCGCGATGTCGGGATGGACGGCCTCGCCCGCCGGGACGGTGAAGTGGTCGGCGTGCGGGTCCAGAACGACGTGGTCACCGGGTTCAAGTCGCCGTCCAAGAAACTCGAGTGGTGGTCGAAGACCATGCACGAGTGGGGATGGCCAGATGCTGCCATTCCCACCTACCTCAAGACACACGTGTACTGGCGTGATCTCGATATGGCCGGCAACGAGCGGATCCTCCTACCGATCTTCAGACTGCCGACCTTGATCCACACCCGATCCGGCAACGCCAAGTACCTCTACGAGATAAGCCACGGCCATCCTCTGTGGGTCAACCCGGTCGACGCCGACGCCCTCGGCCTCGACACCGGTGACCTGGTGCGCATCAACACCGACAGCGGCCACTTCGTGATCCGCGCATGGCGAACCGAAGGCATCCGGCCGGGAGTCGTGGCGGCCAGCCACCACCTGGGGCGATGGCGACTCTCCGACACCATGGGCAACGAACGCTGGTCGTCAGCCCTGGTGGACATCACCAAAACTGGTGACAGCACGTGGATGATGCGCCAGAAGCGAGGCATCGAGCCTTTCGCGTCGGACGATCCCGACTCGGAGCGCATCTGGTGGAAAGACGCCGGCGTCCACCAGAACCTGACCTTCCCCACCCACGCCGACCCGGTTTCCGGCATGCATGCCTGGCACCAGCGAGTGCGGATCACCAAAGCGGAACCGGGCGACCACTACGGCGACGTCGTCGTCGATACCGCCAAGAGCTTCGCGGTGTACAAAGAATGGCTGGCGAAGACCAAGCCGGGCCCGGGCCCCGACGGCACCCGCCGACCGATGTGGCTAGACCGCCCGATCAAACCTACCGCAGAGGCGTATCAGGCCTGAGGAGGTAATGGGTAATAGGTAGTAGGTGATAGGCAGGCGCCAGGCACTGGGCACCAGGCGCGACCTCTGCGTTTCTCCCCGCGCGGCGGGGGATGCCGAGTCCTCGAGGCAGAGGGAGCTCCCGAACATGGACTGCCGAACACCAAAGCCACGCACAGTGGCGGGCCTCCGTTACCGTATGAAGAGATGACCACTTCACCCACCTCGACCACCACCACCGCGTCTGCAGCCGCAGCTACCGAAGCGGCCGAGTGGATGGCGATCGCCCGGGCCTGGCACCCCGGGCGCCAGCGTCCGGCGCTCGTAGATCTGCCTCCCACCGAAGCCGCCGTGGTCGCGCTCTTCAACCCCGCCGGCGAACTCGCCGACCAGGCCCACTCCTGGAAGTACGAGATGGGAAGCGCCGACCTCTCGGATCTGGCCCGGTTCGGGGCGGCGCTGGCCAGGGCCGAATCTGAAGCATGGGCAACCGACCGCGGCCACCTGGCGACTCGCGCCTACGAAGACCGCCGCTTCCTCCTCGGCGACCGGATCCTGCACTGGGCCGTCCCATGGCTCGACGCGGTGGCCCGCCAGTATCCGACGGCGTTCGACGATGCCATGACCGCAAGGAAGGCATTGCTGGATCTGGCCGAACGTCACCGCCCCGCACCCGCGTTGTCGGGTACCGAAGGCTTGGTCGTGCCCGGCTTCGACGGCTACGGGCCGCTCGACATGGACGCCCCGTTCGAGCAGGTCATGTTGTCGGTATGGAGCGGGGCCGTGCTCTTGAACGGGTACCTCACCGACGTCTTCCACGAACCGGTGGTCGGACGCGCCCTCCCCCGGGCGTGGGACACGTATCCGGGCGTACGAGAAGCGCTCGAATCAACCTACCGTTCGGCCGCCACCCGGTGGGACGAACTGGCACTGAGCCGCCCCGGAAGCGCGCAACTCTGGCGCGACCTCGCCAACCGCGCTCGCCGCACAGCCGCCAAGCTCAATCGTTGGAAGCCGTACCGGGACATCTCCGACGAGTTGACCTGGTAGCGAGCCTCAGATCCACCAGCGCTTTCTGACTTCCTCGGTGTCGGCCGCCACTGCATCCCAGACAGCCAACAGCGCGTGGAAACCCAGAACCGCGGCCCAGGGAAGGACGATCATCGGAGCCCAGTGGAGGCCGAGCAGCATCGTGGCGCCAGCCTCGCTCTGAGTGAAGTCTGCGATCACCATGGCCACCGCCACGAAGAAGAAGACGATCAGGTGAACTCGAAACGCCTTCTTGTTGAGCGGGTTGCGCACCACACGACCTCTTCACCGTTGATCATCTCCTGGATCTGCCACCCGGTCAAGCGAACGAACCCCAGAGTGAGATCGTCCCGACGGTGAGCAAGTTTCGCCGGGGCACTCGAGAGAGACCGCCATCCACCCCTCGTTCACTATGGTTGCGGCCATGACGCAACCACCGATGCTCCGACCCCTGGCGATCGGCGAGATCATCGACGCCGGGATTAAGATCTACCGCCGAAACTGGCGGGTGTTGTTGGGCATCACGGCCACCATCGTCGTCCCGCTCCACATCCTCACCTTCGGCCTCACCCTCGTGGCGGCACAACAAGTCGGCAATCTGGATGAACTCGACTTCCTGGCCACGGACTTCGACCCGACCATCATCTTCTCCCTGATCGGTGTTGCCATCCTCTCGGGGCTCATCAGTTTGCTGGCGCTTCTGGTCGTCAACGCGGCCGCACTGCGAGCCGTCGCCGACGGCTACATGGGCCTCGACCCCGATCGGAATTCCTCGCTGGCGCTGGCAATACAACGCCTCGGAACCCTGATCGGAAACACGCTCCTCCAGGTGCTCGCCATCGGCGCGATCTTCGTTCTACCGATCGTCATGCTGGCATTCGGAACTGCGAGCGACGGAGGGGTTTCAGCCATCGCTGTACTCGTCGGGATCCTCGCCATCCTGGCCGGGAGTGCGATCGCGGTTTGGCTGGGAATCTCATGGACCGTCGCCGTCCCGGCCATCATGGTCGAGCGGTCGGGTGCGGCGGAGGCTCTCGGACGCTCAATGCGACTGATTCGTGGCCGCTGGTGGCCGGTCTTCGGAGTAATCATCCTGGTGGCGATCATCCGCTCGGTAATCGGAGCAGTGACCGGCATCGGTTCGGGCATCGTCTTCTTCGCCGCCCCGGACAATGTCGTCCTCACCGCGGTGGTCGACACACTCCAGTCGATCCTCACCGACCTCGTTCTGTTGCCGTTCGCGGCCGCCATCACCGCCGTGCTCTACTTCGACCTCAGAGTTCGCAAGGAAGGGTTCGATCTCGAGCTTCTGGCCCGCTCGATCGGATCTGACTGGTCGGGAACGGCAGCCACGCCGCCAACAGGGTGGACTCCACCCCCGGTGGCACCACCGGCCGACCCGTCTCGCTGGAGCGCCCAACCGCCGATTCCCCCTTCTCCAGAAGTACCGCAATCACCACCGCCCCCTGCGCCGGGCGGATCCCCGTGGGACCGCGGACCTACCGACGCCGGATAGGAGCGGGAGCCGTCGCCGGCCTGGCCGCGCTCGGATTCCTGGCCACAGGAACCCGCGCGGCCGCCCAGAACTCCGGCGGCTTCGGCCTCCCGGCTGAGGACGCTCGCCGAATAGTCAATGACATCCTCACCGACCCGCGCTTCACCCCGCGCCAGAACGAAACCATCTTCACGAGACTCGGACGCGCCCTCACCGGGTTCGTCCAGCGGGCCATCAACTGGTTCAACCGGGTCGTCCTCGGTGTTGGAGAGGACTCGGCGGGAGGCAGATTCCTGTTCTGGACGATCGTCACAGTGCTCATCATCGTGCTCGCCGCCGTCGTCGCCTCACGACTGGCCAGGAGACGATCGGAAGCAGCCGCCGTCTCCCGCCGCCAACACGACGAGACCGAGCCACCGGAAACCCCCGAGACCCTTGAAGCGAAAGCGGAGCTGGCGCTGACCGAAGGTCGCGACGAAGACGCCATCCGCCTGTACTACCAGGCAGGCCTAATCCGGCTGGGCAACCGGGGAATTATCGAGTACCGGCCATCGCTCACCAGCGGCGAAGTAGCCGAGCGGCTGCGCCTGGCCGTCTTCGATCACATCGCCGGGAGTTTCGACTCCATCGCCTACGGGCATCGTCCCGCCGGTCCCGACGAAGCGGCCGCGTCAAAGAACGGTTGGCAGGAGCTGCTCGGAGAGCCCCGATGATCGGCAAACGCCGCGCCGCGCTCATCGTGACCATCATCCTGGTGATCAATCTCGGGATCATCCTCACCGACGCCCTCGTGGACACCGAGCAGATAACAGGTCCGGCGGCCTCCTCGTATGTGACGACCGGCGAGGGGGTGGCCGCCTGGTACGAACTCCTCGACCGCACCGGTCATCCCGTCAGTCGCACAAGGTCTCCGCTACCCGACCTCGATCCCGCCACCACCGTTGTCGTCATCGAACCCTTCCCGGATCGTATCGATCCCGGCGGACTGGAAGCGCTCACGGCGTTCGTCCAATCCGGTGGACGCCTGATCGCCGGGGGTGCGCTGCCGGATTGGCTGCGTGAGATCGCAGGCAACGAGCTCACCTGGTCGCCATCTCCGGCCGGCACCGCACGGCCCGTCGACACCGCCCCCGAAACGGGGTACGTCGGCTCTGTCGTCGTCAACAGCATCGGAGCTTGGCGTGGTCTGCCGTCTGGAGCCATCCCGCTCCTGGCAGATGGTGACGGCGACGTCACCGCGGCCGCCCTGGATATGGGCGCCGGCCGGATCATTCTGCTGGCCGACACCACGGCCCTCACCAACGCGGCGATCGGCGCAGCGGACAACGCCTCATTTGCATTGGGGATCGCAGGCGAGGACGGCCGGCCGGTGGTGTTCTCCGAGTACGTCCACGGGTATTCCGACGAAGAAGGGCTCACCGCGCTGCCGGACTCGTGGCTCTGGGCCATGGGCCTGGGAATGGCCGCCCTCCTCACTTACCTCCTTGCGATCGGCCGACGGTTCGGACCACCAGAGGAGCCCGATCGCGTATTCGCCCCGGCTCGTCGCGAGTACCTCGACGCTCTGGCGGGTTCACTGGTTCGGACCGGCCGGCCGGACGTTGCCACCGCACCCATCCGGATGGCGGCCCGCCGGTTGATCGCCGGCCGGGGTGGCCTGTCGCCCGATGCCACCACCGATGAGCTGATCGCGGCCGCTCGTCGCCTGGATCTCAACGACGACGAAATCGCTTCGATCGTCCGTACCTCCCATGACGAGGCCGCACTGATCACCTCAGGGATGGTCCTTGCCCGGCTGACCAGAAACGAGCACCCTTCGCCGGACTAGGCCGCGGCGCGGACTGTCGCGACTTGCCCACCAAACGTGAATGTGACCAACGACCCTATAGCAAACCCCTCCGAGCGGCCACCCTGTGGGTACTAAACGGGAGGTGGCGATGAACTCGACGACATTGACCGGCTTCGTGCTCGAGTGCAGCGGAATCCGGAAGAAATTCGGCGATCTCGTGGCAGTCGATGGGGTTGGATTTCACATCGCCCCCGGGGAGACCTACGGACTGCTCGGACCCAACGGGGCGGGCAAGACCACCACGATCTCGATCATCGCCGGACTTCTCGAAAGAGACGCTGGCGAGGTGTCGATCGCCGGCGAGGTCATGAACCCGCAATCGACGGCTGCCAAACGGCACGTCGGCCTGGTTCCCCAGGATCTCGCCATCTACCCCGACCTCGACGCCCGCGAGAACCTTCGCTTCTTCGGCAAGCTCTACGGGATGCGAGGAGCCGAACTGAACCAACGCGTTGACGAAGTACTCGAAATCATCGAACTGCGCGACCGGGCGAGTGACCGCTCCGAGGAGTACTCGGGCGGCATGAAGCGGCGCCTCAACATCGGAATCGGGTTGCTGCACCGCCCGACCCTCCTCATCCTCGACGAACCGACGGTGGGTGTCGATCCTCAGAGCCGCAACGCCATCCTCGAGAGTGTCGAACAACTCGGCGAGCAAGGGATGGCCGTCCTCTACACGACCCACTACATGGAAGAGGCAGAACGCCTCTGCGACCGGATCGGGATCATCGATCAAGGGACCATTCGGGCGGAGGGGACGCAGCAGGAACTCGTGCAACTGGTCGGTCAGCGCGACCGGGTTCGCCTCGTGGCGACCGGGAATCTCACCGCCGGCGCGGCCGCCCTTGGCAATCTCGCCGATGTCGATGAGAGTGCCGTCACCGCCGACGGCATCGATCTCATCGTCAAAGCAGCCCACAACCGGCTACCGGAGATCCTGGCGGCAGCCACCCGCACGGGAGTGTCCGTCGCCGGAGTCGATGTCGATACCGCCAATCTGGAAGCCCTCTTCCTCCACCTCACCGGCCGCGCGCTGCGGGAGTGAATCATGAGCACTGCTTGGACCATCGCCACCAAGGATCTGAGAGAACGGCTCCGTGATCGCTCCGCCTACATCATGGGCATTGTCGCCCCGCTGGCGCTGGCCCTGATCTTCGGGTTCGCCCTCAATCCACTGAAGAACTACGAATTCAGCGCCACCTATGCCGTGGTCGACCTCGACGGCAGTGAGGTCAGCCGCCTGTTCGTCGACGACGTCCTGCGGCAGGCTCCTGGAGTCGAGGTGCTCCAACTCGCCACGACTGAGGAAGGTCTGGCGCTGGTCGAAAGCGATGGGAACCCGTTCGCCGAGACCGAGGGAACGACTGCCGACGCCCTATACATCATCCCCCGCGGATTCGGGGCAGATGTGCAATCGGAGCGCGAAGTCGATCTGCAGGTGGTCGGCAATGCGATGGCGGAGTCCAACGCCGGCATCGCCGTCGCCCTCGCCCAGGGCTATGCGAGTGAGCTCACCTCGGTACGGATCACCGTGGCGACGGTCGAAGGCCTCTTGCAGCGCGAGGTCGATCGATTCACCACAGGCCTGGCAGTCCTCGCCACCCCCTACCCGACCACTATCACCGATATTTCCGCCGAGACCAAGCAACTCGACGGCATCACCTTCTACGCGGCGGGGATGGCCATATTCTTTCTCTTCTTCTCCGTGCAGTTCGGAGTCACCAGCCTCCTGGAAGAACGCCAGGCCGGCACCCTGTCGAGGCTCCTAGCCGCACCCATCTCCAAGCGATCGATCATCACCGGCAAGCTGATCAGCGCCTTCCTGGTCGGGATCGTCAGCGTGGCAGTGCTGATGATCGCCACCACACTCGTGCTCGACGCCGACTGGGGCAACCCGGTCGGGGTCGCTCTGCTGGTGGTAGCGGCGGTGCTGTCTGCGATGGGCATCACCGCGCTCATCAGTTCGTTCGCGCGCACGGCGGAACAGGCAACTTCGATGGTGACGGTGGCAGGTGTCATCCTCGGATTCCTCGGAGGCACCTTCTTCGACGTCGCCCAGGCCGGTGGGATCGTCGCCGACCTCCGGTTCGTCTCGCCACACGCGTGGTTCATGCAGGGACTGGCCGATCTGAGCGCCGGCGACCTCGGCGTCGTCGTCGTGCCGGTGCTGGTGCTGCTCGCCTTCGGCCTGGTGACGGGGGCCCTGGGTATGGCGGGAATCGGAAAGGGGTTGCGACCATGAAGGCCGTCGCGATTGCCGAGGTCAGTCTGCGGAGATTCTTCCGGGACCGATCCAACATCTTCTCCGTGTTCTTGTTCCCGGTTATCCTCGTCCTACTTCTCGGGTCGATGCAGGGCGGGGCATCCAACCCGCGGCTCGGTTTCAATGCAGAGACACCGGACGACCTCTCAGCCGGACTCCTCGACGGCCTCGAGGCGGTCGATGGGTTCGTGGTCATCGAGTACGACACCGAAGCAGCAACTATTCGCGCCGTCGAACGCGGCGAGATCGAAGCAGGTTTGATCGTCCCGGCCGGCTTCGCCTCGGCCCTGCAAGCAGGCGGCGACACCGAACTGCGGTACGTGAGCCGGGCCAAAGACGGACTCCAGGGCATCGACACGGCCATCCGGTCGGTCGTCGCCCGGCAGTCGACGCTGCTACGGACGGCCCGTTTCGCGGAACAGCAAGGAGCAGGAAGCTTCGAGAATGCGTTGGCGATGGCCGCCGAGGCCCAGATCTCACTTCCGCCCGTCGAGGTCGTTGCGACGAGTTCCGGCGAACCGTTCGCGCTGGCGGGCCTCGGGCAGTTCGATATCTGGTCTCAGACGACGCTCGTGCTGTTCATCTTCCTGACCACCCTCCAGGGAGCGGCAGCCCTCGTGCAGTCGAGACGATACGGGGTCACCCGCAGAATGATCTCCACTCCGACCTCCGTCCGCACGGTCCTGTTCGGCGAGGGACTCAGCCGTCTGGCCATCGCCCTAGTTCAGGGCATCGTTGTATTCGTCGGCACGTGGCTGATCTTCGGGGTCGATTGGGGGAATCCATTGCTGGCGCTCCTCGTCCTGGCCATGTTCGCGATCGTGTCCAGCGGAGCGGCCATGCTTCTCGGTGCGGTCGCCTCCAACGACCAGCAGGCCGGCAGCCTGGGAACCATGTTCGGACTCGGCCTGGCGGCATTGGGCGGAGCGATGTTCCCCCTGGCCGCCCTGGAATTCCTGTCGACAACCGTCTGGCGGGTCGCCCACATCACCCCGCATGCCTGGGCGCTGGAGGCCTTCGAAGAACTCGTCGGGTATAACGGGGGCTTCGCCGAAATCGCAGGGTTCCTCGCCATTCTGGCCGGGTACGCCGTGGTGTTCTTCGCTCTCGGCACGTGGCGACTGCGAGCGGTACTCACGCGTTAGCCGGGCGCTCCTGCTCAGATCGTCCGTTGGCACGGGCGCGGGCGGCGGCAACGCGGCGAACGACTCGCTCCATTTCTGGCGCATCCGCCAGCAACTCTTCGAACCGACGGCAATCGAGACTGAGGGCCGTAGTCGGCGTGACCGCCGTGACCGTGGCGTTGCGGGGAGCGTCGTCGAGCAGGGCCATCTCGCCGAAGAAGTCTCCATCTTCGAGATGAGCAACAACCTGCCTGCCGTCACCTGCCCCGGTCAGCACCTCGACCACGCCCCGTACAATCACGTAGAAGCGATCGCCCGGTTCGCCCTCCTCGAACACGATCGCCCCTTGTTGGTACTGCTCAGCAGCGAACCGGCCGGCGAGGTTTTCGAGTTGGGCGTGCGGGAGTCCAGAGAAGAGTGCCATTCCACCCAGCCGCTCGGCGGTCACTGATGCCGACCGGCCGTCTCTGCTGATGGTGAAACCCTGCTGCTTCTTCCACATCTCGGCGAACGTGCCACCCGCCTGCTCCAGCTGATCGAAGCGCCCGATCTCGTCGATCGTGCCGTCGCGCATCACGACGATCAGGTCGGCATTCACGGCCGTCTGCAGCCGGTGGGTCACCATGACGACGGTGCGTCCGTGGCGGAGTCGCTCGATTGCGTCCACGACATCGGCTTCCGTCGATGGGTCGAGTGCTGAGGTCGCCTCGTCGAGCAGCAGAAGTGGCGGCCGTCGAAGGAGTGCGCGGGCCAATCCGATGCGCTGGGCTTGACCGCCCGAGAGCTGCCTACCACTCTCCCCGACGATGGTGTCGAGGCCGTCCGGCAGGCGCTCGACGAGTTCACTCAACCCGGCGGCCGCGATCGCCGCCTCGAGCTGATCAGTGCTTGCGCTCGGATCGGCGAGCAGGATGTTCTCGCCGAATGTGACATTGAAGAGGAACGTATCCTGGAATACGATGCCCATCATTGCGCGCAGGTCCGGCGGGTCGATCTCGGTCACATCGACGGAATCGATCGTGGTGCGACCGGCGTCCGGATCGAAGAACCGCAACAACAACGCCAGCAGCGTGCTCTTTCCGGATCCGCTCGCTCCCACAATCGCGACATACGTTCCGGCTTCGATGGTGAGACTCACGTCGTGAAGTTGCGGTGCGCCATCCGACGAGTAGCTGAAACGAACGTCCTCGAACCGGATCGCGGTTTGCAGCGCCGGGACCGCGTGCCGGACCTCGCCTCCGGTGACGGCGGGCATCGTCGCCAGCAGAGAATCGATCCGACGGACACCACTCCAGGCTTTCCTGATCTCCGGAAGCACGTCCCGTCCGATGACCTGCGTTTCCCAGGTGAACTCGACGAGCAACGCCACAAAAGCTGCCAGCGTCCCGGCTTCGAGCGTCCCCCCGAGGGCTAGAACGGCGCCCATCCCCACGATCATGACCTGCACGAGCGCCACCGAGTACTCGGAGAGCGTGGCTACCAGCTGAATCCGGAATTCAGCAAGAGAGGACGCCTCGTGCAGCTCCTCGATTCGGCTCCGGAATCTTGCTTCCGACCATGAGTGCAGGCTGAACGCCCGGATGATCGGTTGGGCACGAAGATTCTCCGAAACCTCACTCAACACGCCGGCGATCTTCTGTTTCTCGTCATCGAGGGCCCGATCGGGGTCGGGTGCATAGCGGTTGACGAGGTACACGACAAGGGGCATGGCCAGGATGGCGGGCAACGCCAGGCGGGGTTCAAGAGTGACCATGACGGGAACGTAGAAGACCAGCGCCACAACGCTCGTCAATCCGATGATCGGTTGCTTGATGACCCCGCCGGAAAGCTGGGCGATGTCAGAGGAAAAGCGGGCCAGGAGGTCGCCGGCCTGCGACCGGCGATGGAAACTCATCGACAGCACCTGGAGTCGATCGAACAAGGACGTTCTGACGTCGGCCAGGATGTCGGCTCCTGCCCGTGCTACCAGGTAGCCGTTGAATACGCTGGCGGCTGCGGAGATCAGAAACCCGGATACCAGCAACGCGACGATGAGCCCGACCGACATCTCGGGTTGTCCGACCACACCGTCAATGATGAGCTTGATGCTCAGAGCGAGGATGACGGTGAAGACCGTCTTGAGCAACATCGTTGCGATCAGGCCCGCCCCGAGCCATCGATGTGGTCGCCAGAACGCAAGGATGCGCCGCAGCAATGAAGGTCCCCTCGACTCGTCGAATACATCAAGCTAGTTGATCAACAGGCAAATGGCAGTAGGCAATAGGCAGTAGGCAAACGATCGGGATCCCCTCACTAGGCTGCTTCGATTGAGCCGGGAGCAATAGGGTGAAGACACTTCGAGATCGACTGGTAGCTGAGATCCGCAAGGTGGTGGTCGGCCAGGACGCGGCCATCGACGCACTCCTCGTGGCCACCGTGGTCGGTGGTCACGTGCTCCTCGAAGGGGTGCCCGGCACCGGAAAGACGCTGCTCGCCAACGCAACATCCAGAGCGCTGGGGATGCAGTTCCGCCGGGTGCAGTTCACACCGGACATGCTCCCCTCCGACCTCACCGGAACCGTGACTTTGAGCAGGGGCGATCTCGCCTTTCGTCCGGGACCGGTCTTCACCAACGTGCTCCTCGCCGATGAAATCAACCGGACACCTCCCAAAACGCAGGCCGCCCTGCTCGAGGCGATGGAAGAGCAGCAGGTCACCGTAGATGGTGTCACTCACCCGCTGCCATCACCATTCCTGGTCGTGGCGACCCAGAATCCGATCGAATACGAAGGCACCTACCCGCTCCCGGAAGCGCAACTCGACCGGTTCCTGATGAAGATCGACATCGACTATCCGTCTGAGTCCGAAGAGGTGGCGCTGCTCGGCCTGGGTCGGGCGGGACTGAGGCCGGCGACGCTGGCCGACGTCAACACGATCACCTCTTCCGACGAGATTCTCGGCATGCGGGCGACGATCGATGCAACCCATGTCGAACCTGAGATCGTCGCCTATGTTGCGACTCTGGTCCGCACTACCCGGACATTGCCGTCCGTCGAACTCGGCGCAAGCCCGCGCGCAGCAGTCCACCTCCTGGCTGCGGCCAGGGCCTTCGCGCGAATGGCCGACCGCGACTTCGTCACCCCGGACGACATTCATCGGACGGCCCCGTCGGTGCTCCGCCACCGGTTGATCATTCGCCCGGAGGCCGAGCTCGAGCGATATCGCGCCGACGACGCCGTCGCCGCTGCCCTGGCGGCGGTACCAGTGCCGAAGTGAGCCCGACACCTAGGGCAGCCACGCTCCTCGCCATCATTGCCGCCGGTGCGCTGCTGATTCCCGGCCCGATTGCCGCCCTGGCCGCCATTGCCGTGGGCGTTGCCGTCACGATCGACGCCCGCCGCCTGCGCCGGCTCCCCACGATCCGGCGCACTCTTCCCAACATCCTTTCGCGCGGTGTCCCTGAAACGCTCACCATCAGCGCAGATCCGGGCCCCGGCCGGATCCGGATCCGGCAGCCGGCACCGCCCGATCTCCTGCTCGAGCCTCGCGAAGCCGACGATCAGTTGGTTGCATCCATCATTGCCACCCGCCGGGGGGAACACGAACTCCCCCGGCCCGCCATCCGGATGATCGGTCCTCTCGGCCTCGCAGCCGTTCACCACCGAGCGGGGCCAACCGGAACGGTGCAGGTCTATCCCGACATGCCGGCGGCGCGGCGCCTCGCAATCGCCGTACGTCACGGCCGGCTCCAGGAGGAAGGAAAGCGATCGCGCGGACCGCTCGGGCTCGGCACCGAGTTTGAGTCGATCAGGGACTACCAACCCGACGACGACATCAGGCAGGTGAACTGGCGGGCCTCCGCCAGGCTCGGCCGGCCGATGAGCAATCAGTGGAGAGTCGAACAAGACCGCGAAGTGATGTGCGTCGTCGATGCCGGCCGGCTGATGGGCGCCCCCATCGCCGGACGTACCCGCCTCGACGCGGCCGTCGATGTGGTGGCGGCCATAGCCGCAGTCGCCGATGAGATCGGCGATCGGTGCGGCGTCATCGTCTTCGACAACCGGATCCGCCTCCATCTCAGACCCCGCCGCAACGGTGGGGCGGCAGTCGTCCGTTCCATCTACGACATCGAACCATCACCGGCCGAGTCCGACTATGAACTTGCCTTTCGCACCATCGACTCGGGTAAACGGGCATTCGTCCTGGTGCTCACCGACCTGATCGAACCGGCCGCCGCCCAACCGTTGGCGGAAGCCATTGCGATAATGGCCCGACGGCACGCGATCGCGGTCGGGACGCCGCGCGATCCCGACATCGACGCGGCGATTCGCACCGACCCTGCCGACCTCACCGACCTCCATCGTGCCACCGTCGCACTCGACATGCTCGACGCCCGTACGGGTGCCGTCACCGCAATTCGCAGGGTGGGGGCAGACGTGATCGAGACGCCAATCGAGCAACTCAGTACAGCGTGTGTCGGCGCCTACATCAGAGCGAAGGCGCGGGCCCGGCTCTAGATCGAGGCTAGCTAGTGGCAATAGGCAGGCCGGGCTATCCAGGACGCGGTGACCTGCCTCGCCACACGAGGAGACCCCAGAACACCACTCCGACCGTCACTCCGACCAAGGTCACGGGGGTCGGGCCGAGGCCGATCCTGCTCAGGAACCCCTCCAACAGTCCGGCGAGTATCAACCAGGGAACCGTACCCACCACGATTTGGACCGACGCCCGGGCTTCACTCACCAGCGATTGCCGCCGTGTCAGACGGCCGGGACGGAGTATCGAACGACCGAGCGATAGACCCGCCGTCCCCGCCACGACGATGCAGCTCAACTCGAGGATGCCATGACCTGCCAGTGCGGCAACGAGAAGATCCCCATTCCCGGCCTCGACCCCCAACCCGGCCACCGCGCCAAGAATCAGACCGTTCTGGAAAAGAACCCAACCGGTGCCGACTCCCCAGAAGATGCCGAGTGCAAAGGCGAGGAGCGTCACCTGGATATTGTTCACGAAGACGAACGTCGAGAACCCGGCGAGACCTGCCGTCGACAGACCCATGTCCGTCCCTTCCGGTCGCGGCTCGGTAACCCAGAGGAAACCCGCCGGGACCACAGCTTGCGCCGCCTCGGGCTCGGCGAGCGCCCAGGCCGCCGCCAGAATCGCAGGGGCGAACAACACAACCCCCGCCAGCATCAACATGGAAGAGCGCTCGGTCAACAACCTCCAGTAGGTGCGGTTGAAGAACTCCCGCACGGTCTGCCGGCGAATGCCTCCCTCGTACACGAGATGTCTGGACCTGCCGACGAGGTCCTCCAACCGGCCGACGACCGGATCGTGCGGGAATCTCCTCCTTGCCAGCGCAAGGTCGGCCGTCGTACTCCGATAGAGCGACCCAAGCCTCAGGAGTGCGCCGGGATCGAGCTTCTCCGGACGGGTCCCTGCTTGCTCAACAAGGCTGCCGAGTTCTCCCCATCGCGCGCTCCGTTCATCGATGAACCGTTTAAGGTTCATGCCGTGGAACTCGACGATCGCATCACCATCCAGACCCCCGAGGGTGTCACGCTGGAGCTGACGCTAGCGGGTCTCGGCTCCCGCGCTGCCGCCAGCCTCCTCGACACGATCATCAAAGGGGCTGTGCTGCTGGTGGTTCTCCTCTTCAGCTGGTTCCTCTCCGGACTGGGGGAGGATGGCTCGGCGCTGGCGACCGCCTTCGTTTCCATCGTGGTCTTTGTGCTGTTCTTCGGATACGACATCGCCTTCGAAAGCCTGAACTCGGGACGAACCCCCGGAAAACGGGCAACCGGCATCCGCGTCGTCACCACCGGAGGCGGACCCGTGCAGTTCACTGCCAGTGCCATTCGGAACATCATTCGCATCGTCGACCTCCTGCCGGGGGTGTACTTCATCGGAATCATCGCCATCGTCACTACCGGCAAGCACCAGCGCCTTGGCGACATCGCCGCCTCGACGATCGTGATCCGAGATCGGCGGGCTGCAAGGAGCACCGGCACCCTCCTCGCCGGCCTTCCGGCAGTCCTACCGACGAGCCCGGTCTGGGACGTGAGCGGAGTGAGCACAACTGAAATCGCCATCGTTCGTCAGTTCCTCGAACGGCGCGACGAACTCGACGCCGAGACCCGCCGCAGGATCGCCACCCGGATCGCCGACCCGCTGCGAACCAGGGTGTTCGGGCCGGATGCCGGCGTCGACTCCGAACACTTCCTGGAGCGTCTGGCTGCGGAGAAGGCAGACCGCGGATGAGAAATCTCGGGCCATCGCTAGGCTTCATTGAGAGACATCTTCGAGGAGACGAATGACCGCCGAACCCGAACAACCGCTGCATCCGGAAGTCGTTGAGACGCCGGAATCAGCCGTGGAAGTCAAGGAAGAGAGTTTCGTCACACACCCGACGAAGCTGATCCGGCTTGCCTCGATGACGAGAGCGATGCTGGACGAGGTGCGCCAGGCGCCGCTCGACGAAGCAGGACGCCGCAGGCTGCTGGACATCCACCAGCGGACGCTGGCCGAACTCGAGGGCGTACTGTCCGAAGACCTTCGCGAAGAGTTCAACGACATCTTCGTTCCCATTCACACCGAAACGCCGAGCGAGTCGGAGCTGCGAATCGCACAGGCACAGTTGATCGGCTGGCTCGAAGGACTGTTTCATGGTATCCAGGCCTCGTTGTTCAGTCAGCAACTGGCCACCCGGGCTCAACTGCAGCAAATGCAACAGCAGCCGGCGCTGCCCGCAGTTGAGGAAAAGGAAGAGTTCCCAGGGGTGTACCTCTAGTCGCGAGTCGCGAGTCGCGAGTCTCTAGTCGCGAGTCGCGAGTGCGGCTCAGTGTTCGTCTGGTTTCTCGTTGAGGTCTTCGATTTCGATTTCTGCGGTTGGTTCGTCGGCCGTCGCGTTGAGCCGATCGATCAACCGGTAATACCCGCGCGTCGTTCCGAATGCGGTAACGACGTCGCCGCTCTCGAGGACGGTTCCGCCGGTCGGCACCATCACATCAGTGTGCCGGCGCACGGAAACGAGCGTGCAACCCTCCGGCCAGGTCACCTCACTGAGCGGCCGACCGTCGGCAAAGGAACCCGGCGGGACCCGGAAGTCGAAGAACCGGGTGCCGGGATCGGTCCTGGTCGCCATCCGCTGACGGTCGAGTTTCCGTCCGGTGGTGGCGGCCAGGGCATAGTGGTAGGAACGGACTGCATCCTCCCGGCGGAACATACCGACCAGGCGACCGGGATCGTCATCCGCCACGACCGGCATTCGTCCGATCCCGAGGGCGGCCATCCGCTCGAGTGCCGCCGACACGGGGGTCGATGGTTGCACGGTGACGGGGCGAGGCGTCATGGCATGGGCAACGGTGAGATCATCACGTGCTCCTCCGGCTCGCATGATGTCGCTGACGGTGATGAGACCAACGAGCCGATCCTCGTGAACGACGGCCATGCCGTGATGGCGGTAACGATCGAGCTCGCCCTGAAGTTCCCGCAAGGTCATCGCCGGGCTGGCGAGAGCGGCATTCGTCGACATGACCTCGCCAACCGAGATCGTATCGAGCAGATCGACCTCGCCGACGGTGGTCAGAACGATGCCGCGTCGCTTCAGCGGCATCGTGTAGACGCTCTCGGGATGCAGCAAATCGGTGAGCACCGTGGCGATGGCGGCGGCCAGCATCAACGGGAGGATCAGCGCGTAGTCCCTCCCGATGATCTCATAGACGATGAGAATGGCGGTGAGGGGCGCCCTGGCGACGGCGGCGAACATAGCGGCCATGCCGACTATGGCAAAGGCCCCGGGATGCAGCTCAGAGATCGTCCAATGAGGAGCGAGGAACTCGCCGAACCCCGCACCGAGCGCGGCACCCAGGAAGAGGGACGGCATAAACGCCCCACCCGATCCGCGCGAGGAGAGCGTCGTGGTAGTGGCGACCAGCTTCAACCCGACCAGGAGCAAGAGCGCCCACCACACGTCGTCGCTCTCCGCCACCAACTGCAAGGTCTGACGCGTGAACACCTGACCGGTTCCGAGCACCTGCGGCTCGAAGAACCCGATGGAGGCGACCACCAGCCCGAACAACACCGGCCTGGCCCACTTCGGACCCGGCATCCGGGCGGCCAATGTCTCCACGATGTCGAGCGACCGCAGGAATGCCCAGGCGACGACGACCACGACCAGCCCGAGCAGCAGATACAGCAACAACTCTCGCGAATCGTCCATGCCGAACGGGAATGCCACGAGCAAGACCTCATCCAATCCGAACGCATTCGACAGTCCCTCGGCCGTCACGGCTGCCGCAACAGAGGCGACCACAACCGAACTCAGATGCCGGGCCGCGAAGCTACGGAGGATTACCTCCATGGCGAACAACATGCCGGCAATCGGGGCGTTGAAGCTGGCGCCAATTGCGGCGCCGGCGCCGGCCGCAACCATGCCCCTGATCTGGTCTTCGCCAAGCCGGGCCTTGCGCGACACGAACGACCCAATGGCTGCTCCAATCTGAACAACCGGCCCCTCCCGACCGGCCGACCCACCGCCTCCCAGCGTGAGGGCGGTGGCGAGGATCTTGAACGGAACCGAACGACTGGCCAGGTACCCGCCGTGGAGGGCGAGCCCGACCGCCGCCTCGGGCACTCCGTCACCCTCGACCTCAGGAGCAAAGCGTGTGGCGATCCAAAAGGCGCCGAGGAACCCGATGGGAACAGAGAGGAACACGATCCACTCCCCAATTCCCAGGCTCTCCCCGCCGTCTGCGAAGAGGTCCCGGACAACGTCCACCACGAAGATCAATAGAGCTGCGGCGGCACCCACCGCAACACCGACGAGGGCGGCGAGCGCAAGCGTCCAGGCTGTGTCGCCGGTCTGGCTTGCTCCGCGCGAATCCCGGTACCGCTTCACGATCGAATCGAACATCCCGACCAGCGTAGGCGCGCCGGCCGCCGTCGCGAATCCCGACAGAACCAGGATCCGGCGCCTCTAGGCTTGAACCACATCGCGAAAGGAAACATCGTGACCGGCGAGGTTCACCCGGATATCAGCCCACTAGCTTTCCTGCTGGGCACGTGGCAAGGGACCGGTCACGGGGACTACCCGACCATCGATTCGTTCGACTACGGAGAAGAAGTCCAGTTCAGCCACGTCGGCAAACCGTTCTTGGTCTACCGTCAGCGAACATGGGCGCTCCCCGACCGAGCACCGCTGCACAGCGAGACGGGCTACTTTCGCAGCGGAGGGGACGGAGCCGTCGAACTGGTCCTCGCCCAACCGAGCGGGATCGTGGAAGTCCACACAGGACGGCTCAACGGCACCACGATCGACCTGCGCACCACCGGTGTTGCCCTGACCCCCACAGCCAAGGAGGTCGTCGGCGTTGGACGCCGATTGGAGGTCGACGGCCGGGTGCTCCACTACCGCCTCGACATGGAGGCGGTCGGCGAGGCCTATCAGTTCCATCTCGAGGCGGAACTTCACCGCGTCGGCGAGGAGGGCTGAGCACCTGCCATCTATGGTGCTTCCGTAGCGCACTCCCGGCCGGAGAAGAGCGCAACGCAAGATCCGCGTTTGGGCAGACTGGATGTCGATGGCAGAGGAACACGGCCACGATCGGATTCACCACGCGGTGTGGGACCCGCCCTGGTTACGGGCCTCATACGCGCGCTGCCTGTGGGACGGCGGGTATACCGGTGACAACCCGGAGTTCTGCTCAGAGGCATGCGCGGAGAGTTACGCCAAGTGGGATCACGACACGGCCCGCCGGGATTACGGGCGGGAGCCGGTCCCGGGTCGCCATGACGAGTTCGTGGCGGTGCTCCCGATCAGAACGCCGCGCCGTCGTTCGACCTCACGCTGAATCACGATTGCCGGCAGATCCCACTACGTTTCACCCGTGACTCGCCTCACCACACTTGCCAGAGCCGTCGACCCTCGCCTCCCGTCGCACCGGGTCATGCTGCTCATTTCCGGGATCTCGGCGGCGGCCGCCTGGGGGCTGGCACCCGACGGTGACGGCGGCCGATTGGCGTTGAATGCAGGCGTCGGATCGTTCCTCGCCTGGGCGATCGGTCGTGAACTCGACCCGGATCGGCCCAATGCGGCGGCGGTGGCCGCAGTGCTGGCCGGAATCATGATCATCACCGTGGGCGAGGCGATGCTCTTTCCAACTCTGCTGGCCCTGCTGGTGGTCAGGGTCCTTCACCGGTCAACTGGTCTGCCTCCGACCCTGTTCGATTTGATCGCGCTGCCGGGAGCCGCATACGCCGGCGCGAGTTCGACCATCGGCTGGACGGCCGGTCTGGCACTGGCATTCGCGGTGGCGAGAGATCACCGCCTCCCCGACCCCGCACCCCGCCGCCAACTCGCCGCTGCTTTCCTCATCGCATCGGCTGCCACCGCCGGCACCCTCATCAGTGGTTCGCCGGGCGACTGGACGGCTCCCGCGGTCGGCCAGGGGATCGTGCTCGCCGTTGGTATTTTGGCCGGCCTCAGTTTGCGGATCTATGAACCGCGCTCGGCTGCCGACCATACGGGAGACCTGCTCATCGCCCGGCGCCTCCAGAGCGCCCGGGTCGGCGGCATCGGGGTAGGCCTCCTGGCGGCCGCGGCAGGCGGAGGTGCCGGTATTGCGGCGCTCATCCCGCTGTGGGCGGCCATTGTCGGCGTCGCGGCATGGGATCGAATCGGACCCGATCAGGTGTCGTACCCCGACAGAACAACCTAGGGACAACGGCGACCAGTCACTCGCGACTGATCTCAAAGGTGCTTTCGATGTTGGCCGTCGCCGCCAGCATCGTGTAGGCCGAGCAAATCTTGTTGTCGCTCAGCCAGATCGCCCGCGCGAGGCGCCGCGGGTCGACGTCGCCAACGACGCGGTAGTGCAGTGCGATATCGGTCCAAATCCGAGGAGGCTCAGGAGCCCGTTCCCCGGAAACGTCGACCTCCAGCGATGAGAACGACTGCCGCATCTTCTCGAGCATCTCTACGACATTTGTACTACTGCATGTAGCCAGGCCGACCAGGAGTAGTTCCATCGGACCCGGTCCCGACTGGTGTTCGGCCGAGGCACCTTCGACACGCAGGTCGTGGCCGGAGCGAGTGTGGACGTCGAACGCGATTCCTTGATCGTGAACGGCTGTGATGATCTTCTGCATGAGCACAGTATGGCGGAGGGCCGGGTGTCCCATGGCGAGTGCCGTTTGGCCCCTTGGGTCACGCTGCGCGCGGTAGGACCATGGATTCAGGTGGGGGCCGGTGATCGGCGTCCACATGCCGAAAGGATGGCTGGGGTGATCACTGAAGGTGAATTGAATCCGCTGCGGGTAGCGAATCATCAGTTCAACCAGGCGGTTCCGTTCCTCGAACAGTTCCACGACGGCGCCGGCCTGCGCGAATGGCTATTCGAACCTGAGCAAGTCGTCCGGGTTTCACTCCCCGTGCGAATGGATGATGGCCACGTCGAGGTCTTCCGCGGCTACCGGGTTCTCCACTCGAATGCCCGGGGCCCAGGCAAGGGAGGATTCCGATTCCACCCGAGCGTCAACGAAGAAGAGGTACGCGCTCTGGCAGCCTGGATGACCTGGAAATGCGCACTGCTCGACATACCGTTTGGCGGGGCCAAGGGCGGCGTAGCTTGCGACGCCCGGATGCTGTCCGAAGGCGAGAAGGCGCGAGTGACCCGGCGTTACATCTCGGCATTGGGCGACAACATCGGACCACACACCGACATCCCGGCGCCCGACCTCTACACCGACCAGCAGACCATGGCGTGGGTATTCGATACCTACTCGATGATGCACCCGGGCGAGAACTGTTTTCCGGTTGTTACCGGCAAACCTCTCGACCTAGGCGGATCGCTCGGAAGGGATAGCGCAACCGCCATGGGCAGCATGTACGTGACGGAGCATTTCCTCGAATTGGGCGGATTGCCCGGTTTGACTTCGCTCGATGGTGCTGACGTCGCAATTCAGGGATTCGGGAACGCCGGGCGGTGGGCAGCCAAACTATACGACGGCGCAGGCGCCCGTATCGTGGCGGTCAGCGACTCCCGGGGCGGAATCTACGACCCGAACGGCCTCGACGTTTCGCGGATCGAGGATCACAAGGATGCCACCGGCAGCGTCGTCGATTTTCCGGGCACGAAGCCACTAGCGACCAAGGAAGTGCTCGAAGTGCTGTGCGACATCCTCGTGCCTGCCGCCATGGAGAATCAGATCCTGGCGAGCAACGCCGGACGGATCCAGGCTCGCTTGATCGTTGAAGCGGCCAATGGTCCGACCACCCCGGAAGCCGATGCCACCCTCCAGGAGCGTGGCATCATCGTCCTTCCCGACATCCTGGCCAACGCCGGGGGCGTTGTGGTCAGCTACTACGAGTGGGTCCAGAATCTCCAGAACCAGCAATGGGAGGAGCACGAGGTTCAGGAGAAGCTGCGCAAGAAGATGTATCGAGCGACGAACCAGGTCGTGACTATCCGGGCCGGCCTGCTGGATGCGATCGAACACCATCGGTCGACGTGGGCTGGACTCCACCCGGATGATCCACGCGTCGACACGCCGACGCTTCGCACCGCCGCCTACGTCGTAGCAGTCGGCCGGTGCGCCAACACCCTTCTGGAGCGAGGTATCTGGCCTTAGGGAGTCGCGAGTCGCGAGTATCGAGTCGCGTGCGACAAATCTAGATCTCCTCGAAGCGGGCCTGGAAGAACCGGAGTTCCTCCGGCTCGTAGGTGAACTTCAGACCACCGACGCTCTCACGATGCTCATAGACCTCAACCACCGACTCGGCCGTCACATCCATGTGCGCCTGGGTGTACACCCGCCGTGGAATCGCCATACGCACGAGTTCGAGCTTTGGATAACGGTGATCGCCGGTCTTGGGATCGCGTCCGGCGGATACGATCCCACGTTCCATACCTCGCACTCCGGAGTCCACGTATAGGGCTGCCGTCAGTGCCTGCGCGGGAAACTGGTCCTGTGCAAGGTGGGGCAAGATGGCCGCCGCGTCCAGGAAGATCCCATGACCACCGATCGGCCGCACTAATGGGATGCCGGCCTTGAGCAAGGCATTGCCGAGGTATTCGACCTGCCCGACCCGTGCCCTCACGTGGTCATCGGTATCGACCATCTCGTGGATGCCGCGCGCCAGCGCCTCCATGTCACGCCCGGACATGCCGCCGTACGTATGCAGTCCCTCGAACTGAACGAGCATGGCGCGAGCCCGCCGGGCGAGTTCGGGATCGCGTACCGCCAGGAACCCGCCGATATTGACGAGGTTGTCCTTCTTGGATGACACGGTGGCGCCGTCCGAGTGGGAGCAGATCTCCAGCACGATCTCCTTGACGGACTTGTTCTCGTAGCCGCCTTCACGCTGCTGAATGAAGTATGCGTTCTCCAGCGCCCGGGTGGCATCGAGCATCACCGGAATGCCGTGCGCGTGACACAACTCGTAGGTCGCCTTGAGGTTGGCCATCGACATCGGCTGGCCACCGGCCATGTTTACGTTGGTTTCGACTGAGATGTAGGGAATCTTGTCGGCGCCCACGTCGTCGATCAGCTTCTGGAGCTTGACCAGGTCGATGTTGCCCTTGAAAGGGTGCTCGACGGATGGCATGTGCGCCTCGTCGATGATTACGTCGACAAAGACTCCCCCGGCAAACTCCTGGTGAAAGCGCGTCGTCGTGAAGTACATGTTGCCCGGGACGTAGTCACCGGGCGAGATCAGCAACTGGCTGAGGATGTGCTCGGCGCCGCGACCCTGATGCGTTGGTATCAGCTCGGGATATCCATACACCTCCTGTACCGCTTCAACGAGGTGGTAGAAGCTCTTGGATCCGGCGTACGCTTCGTCCCCGACCATGAGGCCCGCCCACTGGTAGTCCGACATGGCCGACGTGCCGGAATCGGTGAGCAGGTCGATGTACACGTCGTCTGAGCGCAGAAGGAAGCTGTTGAACCCTGCGGCGCGAATGGCCTGCCGGCGATGCTCGGGCGTGGTCATGGTGATGGGCTCGACTACCTTGATCTTGTAGGGCTCTGCCCAGCTGCGACGGTGCGGTTCCATGAGGGCCTCCTGCGGCTTCGAGGTGAGGAAACCTCAGTCTACGCTCCGGAGATCATCAACTCCGCCGGGCGGCGGGCAACGTCAGCGTGAAGCAGCTCCTGCCATCCACGCGGTCATACGAGAGGTCACCGCCCATGAGACGAGCCAGCTTCCGCGAAACATGCAGACCAAGCCCGATCGACCCGGGCTGCCCGAGGGAGTCATGGGCCCGGTAGTAGGCCGCGAAGATTCTGTCACGATGGCCCTCATCGATACCCACTCCATCGTCTGTTACCCGCATGACAACGACCGAGTCGCGCAAAGTGGTCTCAACCTCGACGGTGGGACCTCCGTACTTCATCGCGTTGGTCACCAGATTGCGAATGATCTGGCGGACCCTGGCGGGGTCGGCCGCCGCCCACTCGCCGTTGCTTCGAACGCTCACCCGAGATTCCACGTCTGCCGGTTGTCCGGCGAGCACCGCCGCAATCTGCTCCCCCAGATTGAGATCGATCGCCACCGCGGCCAGCGTGCCGATATCCGCCCGGGCGTACACGAGAAGGTCCTCGACAATCCATGCGACGTCCTGGGCCTCACGATTGATCAGGTCTAGCATTTCGAGACGCTCAGAATCCGCTAGATCGTCGAATCCATCGCGGATGACGTTCGTGAACCCGAGTACCGCAGTCAACGGCGTGCGAATCTCATGGCTGATCGAAGCGATGAACTCGTCCTTCGAGGCCACCAACTGTTCAAGGCGCCTGCTCGTCTGCTCCCGCTCCAAATACGACCCAACCAATCCTCCGGCGGTACGCAACACGCCGATGTCGTTCTCGTGCCACTCCCGCCGCTGGAGATAGTCGGCGAACCCGATCGCCCCCGTCCACTCTCCGAATACAAAGACGGGAATCACCAACTCGCTCTTCAGACCATCAGCTTCATAGATGGAGCGTTCGAGACCCTCGTCCAGATCTTCCGTATGAAGGATGGATGCTTCACCTCGAGCCAGGCGCCCGGGGGTCGTTGGCGTATCGCGGTGCGGCCCACCCATCCACAGGTTCGCTATGTGCACGCCCTCCAGGTTTGGTGGCTGTAGTGCGTGCACAACCCGGGACGACAGGCCTGCGTCCGGGTCGTCGAACACCTCTTCCAGCCACATATAGTCGGCGCCGGTTACCGCGGCCAGATGCTCGAAGGCAGCTTCCAGCGCATCCTCTCGCCCTGAGATGAGTTCGCGCGATACCTTCGCCAGGGCTTCCTCGTATGCGAGACGGATGTTCAACGACTCCACCGTTTCCTGCCGATCCCAAAACGCTCCAACCATCTCCCCGGCCGTGCGAAGGAACCGGATGTCCTGTTCGGTCCACCGCCGCTCGTCTTGGGAGTCGCTGAAGCCGATGGTCCCCCGCCACTCACCGCGGACAAATATCGGCAGGCAGAGCTCACTCAACACGCCGTCGGCCAGATACAACGCCCTCTCTGGATCTTGCAAATCAGTCGTTGAAATCGCAGATGGCTCGCCGCGCTGCAACTTTGCATATAACGATGGAAGTGCGCTGAAGGGCCCACTCCAGGGCTGGGCGGTCGGGTCGATACCGGGGGCGACATCATCTGCCGCCCAGTGAGTGATGCGGGCGCAAGGCCCTAGCTCGTCGTCCTGGTAATTCTCCTCGACAAACACGATGTCTGCTTCCGTCGCCTCTAGCAACGCCTCGAGGGCATCGTCGATGGCCGAACCACTGGAGGCCAGCAGGGCGGCGGAGCTTTGGGCGAGCGCGTGCTCGAGCCTGTGGCGGTACTCGAGATTCGCTATCGCCTCCTTCAGCTGCTCCTGCGCCTCGATGCGTTCCCAATAGGCGGCGACGAGTTCGGCAGCAGTTCGCAGCAACTCGATGTCATGGGGGTCCCAGAGGTTGTCGGCACCGATGTCGTTGAACCCGATCAACCCGACCCACGCACCCCGGACGAGGATCGGAATGCTCAGCTCGGTCGTGTGCCTCGTCCCCTCATAACGGGTACGTTGAACAAGCGGCAGATCGGCAACCTGGAAGGCAACCGGCTGACCGTTTGACAGGCCGGCATACGACACCGGCATCTCACTCCACGGCACCATCGTGCGCCGCTCCCCCGGATCGGGTTCCGTCTCCTCAATAAGTGCCTCAGCAACCAACTTGGAGCACAACCCCAGCTCAGGATCGTCGACGTTCCGCTCGACGAATACGGCCGTGGCCTCAGTGCCGAATAGCAGAGCGCCGAGCGCACGATCGAGGGCGGTGTCCGCATCGCCGGTGGCGAAAGCTCGGGAACAGGCCGAGATGGCCTCCTCGAATCGGAGCTTCCGTTCCAGGGACACGCTGATCGTGCCCATGGCTCGGCTCGTGAGGGCGAACATCACGATGAGACTGGCTACGAACAAGCCGGCCATGATCAGCGAGACGACCTCGGCTCTGAGGCCGTCCTCCGGCTCCCACCAGCGGCCGGATCCGATGAGCAGGAAGCTCAGCCACCCAACCGCGTATCCGACGGGGAGTGCGGCGCGGCGTGGCTCCAACAGCAGGAACGCGGTGGCGATCAGATAGGCGAACGGCATCGCGATGACTGCCGATGGTGCGCGCAGCAACCAGAGAGTCAAACCGATCAAGGTCGTATCGAATATCACGGAGCCGACAACCGATTCCATGACGTTTCTGTGTCGGAGCACGACATCGACTGCCAGGGCCAGCCCCAGGATCGAAACTCCGAAAGCTGCCGGCCAATCCAGCACCGCCCCGAGGACGAGACCGAGAGAGACCGCGGCGACCGCGATCGGGCCACGCAATGAGAGCCAGCGGCGATACAGCATCGTAAACCCGGCCGAAGACCCCATGAAACCTGCCAGGCCGGCCTGGCGCCATTTCGTGGGCTCGGCAAGGTCCGCAGTGCGCTCCGACATCCAACAACTCCCTGACTTCGTTGCGGGCCAACCGTCCGCGCGACGCGCGGGCCCATGGCTTTATCGACTCAGGATGCCGGACCCTTGACGATTACCGGTCAGGAAGCGCAACGCTCACGAGATAGTCATCGGCGTCATCGCTCCAGCTGAGCTCGATGAGACCGCGGGCCTGGGCGGCTTTGCAGAACTGGAGGAATCCGCCGAATCCGTAGCGCTTCTCGGTGAATTTCGGATTCTGCTTCCGCAGTTGGTTCTTCAAGCCGGACAGAACCGGTGGGCCTTCGGCTGTCTCGAGACGCGCAACAACGGATAGCAAGAGCGAGAACGCCTCGTCTTCTCCGCTGTCCTCGGAGCGGAAGTCAACCACGGGGTCACCCTTGGCTGTGCCTTCGCTCAGGTCGAGCACTTTGCGCTGCTCCATGTGCCGCAAGAGCTCACCAAAGGCGCGGAACCCGAAGTCCGCCTCGTTGAAAGTGGGGTCCTTGCGGATGAGAGCCCGCTTGAGGGAGGAGGCGAGGACGGCGCCCTGCGCCGTGCGCTGGAGGCCGGAGAGGGTCTGCGTGACCAGTTGGTCGAGGTCGTCGAGGCCCTTGGATTCCAACTCGACTTTCGGTTCTTCCTGGCGATCGCTCGTCCGGCGACCCGGCCTCTGCGAACTGCCCCTCGCCCCGGCGGGTACCTCGACGCCCTCGAGCCGCTCATAGAAGAGGAACTCATCACAGGCAGGGGGCAACAGCGCGCTCGTCGAGTCCTTGACGCCGACCCCGATCACCCGCCGGTTCAGCTCGCGCAGCTTGTGGACAAGAGGGGTGAAATCGCTGTCGCCGGTGCCGATGACAAACGTCGTGAGATAATTGCGCTCGAAGGCGAGCTCGAGAGCATCGACGGCCATCTTGATGTCCGCCGAGTTCTTTCGTGAGGCACCCATCCGCTGCGGGATGTCGATCAGCTCCACATGGTTGCGAGTGAGCATCCGGCGATCCTCGTCGAACATCGACCAGTCGCCGTAGGCGCGACGAACGACCACCCGGCCCCGTTCGGCGAGCGCGTCGGCGATGGGTTTGAGGTCGAAAGTGACGCCGAGGTTGTCTCGTGCTCCGATCGCCAGGTTCTCGTAGTCGAGGAAAAGGGCAATGCGTTCTTCTTCGGGTGCCATGGGTTCAGCGTAGCCGCCGTAGCGTGGTCCACATTCCCCGCCCCGGGACTAGTTCCAATGGGCGCCGGGACAAGAGTCCCCAAGTTTCGCCAGCAGACTCCGATGAAGATGGAACAACCAAGGACTGGGAGGTCTAATGGGACAAATGATCGGTGGCGGTCTCACCTGGGATGGTGGGAGAACGAGACGCATCGCCGTCTTGTTGATTGCGCTCTGTGTGGCTGTTCTGCTCATCGCGGCAATGGCGCCGGCCGCTCACGCAGCCGACTCCGCGGATTCCTTGGCGACGTCCACATTCGAGTCAACGATCGTTGCCAAAGGTGTCGACAATCCGATTGCTCCCTACCCGTGGAATCTGTCCGGCACCTCATCCATGCGCGGAGTCTCATGGTCGTAGCAACCTAAAGAACCCGGTCGCCGAAAGGCACGATTCGAATCGAGACGGCGAATCCCCGATATCAAGATACGAGCCTATTCACCTTCGGGCCGGAGCAATCCGGCCCGAAGGTGTTTGACGGTTGTCCGGGACGCCCTGTCACAGTTGTCGTGCGATTCCCGCTTGATCCCCTGGGCAAATATCCCGACGTCACACTCGCGCAGGGCGGGTAACTAGTCACCTCGGGCGAGTGCGGAAGGGTCACCAAGTTCTCGGGCATTCCGGCCGATACCTCCCCCAAGGAACGAGGAACACCGGGAGTTCATTATGAGCGGAAGGAACCGATGACGACGAACACGCCGAGTCGGGAGTCGAGCCGGATGCCCGGTTCGATGCGCGTGTTGTTGCTGACCCTTTCCGTCGCAATGGCGGCGCTGCTCGTCCATCTCATCGTCGCTGACTGGGAACCTCTGCCGGATGGGATGAATCTGCACTGGTGGCTGCTGGTTCCGGCCGTGTACCTGTCGGAAATCACCGTGGTTCACTTCCGAGGTCGGCGCGACGCTCATTCCTTCTCGATGAGTGAGATACCGCTCATCTTCGG
>JAHEDK010000045.1 GCA_024641245.1 Actinomycetes bacterium | reverse complement strand
CGACATGGAGCGACAAGCCAGCCAGAGAGAGTCGTCCGAAGCGGCGGGAGTTCACGCGTGAAGAAGACGCCACTCCAGAACCGTCGTTCAATGCCGATTCATCTCTGGAAGCCATTCTCCAGGAGCTCAAGGAACGCGGCATCGGTCGAGGCTGACCGGGCCCAGTTCCCTGACAACTCAGGGTTGGCTGTCAGGCTGAACCATCGCCTTTGGGTCGCTTCGGCCCGCATGTTGTGTGGTGCGCGTGTAACTGTTACCGGAAGGGCCAACTGAGAAAATGGGCAAGCGATCAATCGTACTCTTTGTCGCCTTGGGACTCGCCGCAGTGTCGGCGTTTGCCGTTTGGCAGTATCTAGCCGGCGTCGACGACCGGGCGCGGGCAGACATCCAAGAAGTCGAGGTCTACCGGGCCACCGAGTTCATCGAGATGGGAACGGAGGGCGAAATCGCCGCTCCGCTGATTGTGCCGAAGACGGCTCTTCTCGAAGCCGTGGTGTTCGAGGGATCGCGGATACTGTGTACCGGGGCCGTGGTGCGTGATAGTTCGACAGACCGCACCGTGTGTGACAACAACCCGCGCGACCTCACTGCGCTGCTCGAAGGAAGCGTCGCCGCCGGGCCCATCTCGGCCGGGCAGTTGATCACGGCCGATATGTTCGTATCTCCTGCCGAACTCAACACGGTGAGCCTCTCCGAGGCGATTCCCGCCAACAAGGTCGCAATCTCGTTCCGCCCCGACGATGACGCTGTCAGCGGCGGCTTCATCCGCCCCGGCGATCGGATCAACATCCTGGCGTCGGCAGAGGTGCAGCTGAACCAGTTCCTCGACGTCATCAAGGACCCGGAGCTGCGCGCCCTGATTCTGGGACCGGGTGATCCGGGCACGACGACACCCACCACCAGTCTCCCGCCGGGCTTCGGTGGTGTTGCGGAACCGGTGGATCCGCTGACCGCACTGGCGGAGACCTTCCCGAGTTCCATCCAGTTCACTCAAACGGTTCTGCAGGACATCGAAGTCCTCGCTGTCGGGCCCGACAACACTCTCCAGGGTCTCGGCACGGGCCTTACCCCGCAGACGGGCTCTATCATCGTGCTGAATGTAACGCCCGAACAGGCAGAAAAGATCGAGTTCGCCCGCAACTACACGACTGTGGCCCTGTCTCTCTTGCCGAAAGACCTCCCGTACACTCAGTTCGAGGCGCGCGGCGTAGTCGTGGACGACTTGTTCGATCTGCTGGATCGGATCCAAGAGCAGCTCGAACAGTTTGGAGAGACTCTAGGTGGCTGACGGAACGTACTCGATACTCCTAGTCGATACAGACGACGACTTCGTTGACGACGCCAAGGCGCTTCTCGAAGGCAACAAGGTCTACTCGGCGCGGAACGTAACCGACGCGCAGCGCCGGCTCGTGGAGGAAGGGATCGACGTTGCCATCGTCGGCCCGGCTTTCGCCCACGAAGCCGGGGTCGCCGAGATGGCCTTGATGTTCGATGTCCGTCCGAGTTTGCCGGTCGTTCTGGTGACGGACGCGCTGAATACGGACGTGCTCAAGGCCGCCTTGCGCAGCGGGTTCAAGGATGTCATCGAGGCGCCATTGACGCTGCGCAAGGTCGAAGAGGCCTTCGGGTTGCTCGATCAGCTCGCTCGTCGCGAGGATTCCATAGTCCAGCGCAAGAACAGGATCGGCAAGGTTGTCACGATCATGTCGCCGAAGGGTGGTGCCGGCAAGACCATGACGACCGTGAACGTCGCGCTGTCACTCGCCCAGTGGGGAGACCCGTCGCGAGTCACGATCATCGACGCCGACCTGCAGTTCGGGGACGTGTGTATCTCGCTCCAGGTCGATCCGAAGCACACCATCGTCGACGCCGCCCGTGATATCGACAAGTTGGACGAGCCGCTGCTCGAGAGTTTGCTCGCCCGGCATACGTCAGGCATGAGGGTGCTGTCCGCACCGCTCGAGCCGAGCCTCGCCGATGAGGTGTCGACCCAGGTGGTCGTCAAGACGATCGGGATGTTGAAGCGGATGTTCGACTACATCGTGATCGATACGGCACCGTTCCTGGACGAGCCGGTGCTCTCGATCCTGGAGCGCAGTGATGTTGTGCTTCTGGTCGTCGATATGGATCTGCCGAGTGTGAAGAACGCCAAACTGGCCCTGGATACGTTGCGGCTCATCAAATTCCCGTTCGAGAAGATCAAGCTGGTATTGAATCGTGTCAACTCCAAAGCTCGCCTCGACATCGATGAGCTGGAGAGAAGCCTCGGTCTCGAAGTCCAGGCGGCCATCTCATCCGACAAGTTGGTACCCCGGGCAGTCAACGAAGGTGAACCCGTCGTGTCGCTGTACCCCCGCTCGCGGGTGGCGCGCGACCTGCGGAGTGTTGCCCGGCTCGTTGTCGATGGAGAAGTCGAAGAACCAACTACTGAAGAGGACGACCGCGGGCGCCGATGGTTCCGGTAGGCGCCACCGCCTAGCAGTTCATTCGCTCTTGGTAGATAGATAGGGGAACACCCAAATGAGCCTCGCTGATCGGGTCAAAGCTGCGAAGGCCACCGACGTAACTGTTGATGGCCATCGCGAAGAAATGCGTCAGGACCTTCGACGCAAACTTCACTACAAAGTTGTCGAGGGACTTGGACCGACGCTGTATGACAGGCAGATGACGGACGCCGAGCTGAAGCTTCGCGTCATGGAGATGCTGGAGTGGGCGCTCGATCAAGAGGAGTCCGTACCCCTATCGCGGGCAGACCGCCTACAGATGCTGCAGGAGATTGCAGACGACGTTCTCGGATACGGTCCCATCGATCCGTATCTCTCCGACGCAGATGTAACCGAGGTCATGGTCAACGGTCCGCACAATGTCTGGATTGAGCAGGCCGGCCGACTGACGCACACCGACACCCGGTTCGTCGATGCCACCCACCTCGAGCGCATCATCGAGAAGATCGTCGGTCAGGTCGGGCGCCGCATCGACGAGTCGACGCCGATGGTCGATGCCAGGTTGCCGGACGGTTCACGTGTCAACGCGGTGATTCACCCGTTGGCTATTGGTGGGCCCTTCCTCACGATTCGTAAATTCGCCGTCGACCCGTTCACGGCAGACGACCTCGTGAACATGGGATCGATGAGCCAGCAGGTCGCCGGCTTGCTGCGTCGCTGTGTTCAGGGGCGTCTCAACATCATTGTCTCGGGGTCAACGGGCTCCGGGAAGACCACTCTCCTCAACGTGCTCTCGAGCTTCATTCCGGACAAGGAACGAATCCTGACGATCGAGGACGCTGCCGAGCTCCGGCTCAATCAGCAGCATGTTCTCAGCCTGGAGGCCCGGCCGTCGAACCTCGAAGGTAAGGGCCAGGTGACGATTCGTGACCTGGTGCGAAACTCGCTGCGTATGCGGCCCGACCGCATCGTCGTCGGTGAGGTCCGTGACGGCGCGGCTCTCGACATGCTTCAGGCAATGAACACAGGTCACGATGGGTCGCTCACGACGATCCACTCCAACTCGCCGCGGGATACGTTGGCCCGTATCGAGACGATGGTTCTCATGGCAGGCATGGACCTGCCCATCCGCGCGATCCGCGAGCAGGTGTCGTCGGCTCTCGACCTGATCGTCCACCTCCATCGCCTCCGTGACGGATCACGACGCGTTACTCACGTGACAGAGGTGATCGGTATGGAGGGTGATGTGATCACCACACAGGACATCATGCTGTTCGACTACGGCATGGGTATCAATGAAGACGGCAAGTACATGGGCCGCCTCAAAGCGACGGGAATCCGGCCTTCATTCTCCGAGCATCTCGAGAATTACGGGATCCATCTTCCCGCCGAGCTGTTCGCCCCAGAACCGTTTGCGAGCCGCTGATGACGCGGCGGCTGATCATCGGTCTCGGCGGCGCGGTCGGTCTGCTCCTCGGCGGAGCATCTCCGGCGCTTGCGCAGTCGCTTTCGGGAGGCGAAGCGAAGATCCTCCCTCTCGTCGGCTCCGTGGCCGGTGGCGTGGCGTTCGGTCTGCTGTTCGCCATTCTGTTCGGCCCGACTCGAGGCGTTGAGCGGGACCTGTCGGGACGACTCGGCGTCTACGCCGATGCGGCGACGGCAGATCGCGGCTTCTTCGGGAAGATCCCCCTTCTGAGGGCATTCTCCCGGCGGGCAGAGAACATGGCGCGCGATCGCGGCGTGTTCAGCATGATCGAGACGGCCCTTGAACAGGCGAACGTCCCGGTGCGTCCCGGCGAGGCGATAACGATTGCGATCGGTACTTCTCTGGCCATCGGGCTGATCGTCCTGCTGGTCACCGGAAACCCGATCATGGCGCTTGTCGTGGCAGTAGTTGCGCTGGCTGTGGCCGGCGCGGCAGTGCAGAGGGTGGCGGCCCGTGAGCGGAATCGTTTCGAGGATCAGCTGCCGGACACCCTCAACCTGATCTCAACGTCGCTGCGGGCCGGATACTCGCTCCTGCAGGCCGTCGAGGCGGTTGGCTCCGAGGCGTCGGACCCCACGGGGCGCGAGTTCCAGCGGGCAATTACCGAGACCCGCCTCGGTCGATCACCCGTGGATTCACTCAAAATGGTTGCGGACCGGATGGAGTCCAAGGACTTCGACTGGGCCGTACTGGCGATAAACATCCAACGTGAGGTTGGTGGCAACTTGGCCGAGGTACTGCAGACGGCCGCAGAGACCATGGTGGAACGCAACCGGCTGCGTCGCGAGATGAAGGCACTGACCGCCGAGGGACGGATATCGGGGATCGTGCTCGGCGGGCTTCCCATCTTCTTGTTCATGTTCCTCTATGCGACCAACAAGGAATACCTCGAGCCCCTCCTGACGACCTTCCCGGGGATGATCGCGCTGGCCGGCGGCGCTCTCGGGTTGTTCCTTGGTGTCCTGTGGCTCAAGAAGATTGTGACGGTGGATATCTAATGGAAACGCTGCTATTCCCGGCCGCAGCGGTCGGCGTTTCAACTCTCGCCCTCGGGATCTATGTCGGGCTCGGTGTCGTTCGTTCCGGAGAACGATCCGGGAGCCGCCTGGCCTCTCTGCAGAGCCGCGAGGAGCTACTCGCGGCCAACTTCAATGAGCGGGCGGTAGCTCCGCTGGCTGGGAAGGTTGGCCGGTTCCTGCTGCGGTTCACCCCGCTGGGATGGGCCCAACGCGCCGAGGCGCGTTTGGCGATCGCTGGTTGGTACCCCCGGATCGATGGCAACTCGTGGGCCGCGATTCGGGTCGTAGCCGTTGTTGCGGCACTGATCGGGTGGGTGGTCCTCCAGGGAATTCTCCCGCCGGGCCAGAAGCTCCTGATTCTCGGCCTCATCATTGTGGCCGGCGTCTTGGGCCCGGAGTCCATGTTGACCCGGAAGATCAATGAGCGCAAGGAGCTGATCGCTCGGGAGCTTCCGGACGTGATCGACCTGCTCGTGATCTCGGTTGAGGCCGGCCTTGGTTTTGAAGCGGCTCTCGGCCGGGTCGTTCAGAACGTGCCCGGCGAACTGGGCAATGAGTTCGCCCGCATGCTCCAGGAGACGAGGGTCGGTGTCAGCCGCAACCAGGCCATGAAGTCGCTGGCCGATCGCACGGATGTCGACGAGCTCAACTCATTCATCCTGTCGATCAACCAGGCAGATCAGTTTGGTGTGTCCGTGGCCCGGATGCTCCGGGTGCAGGCCGACGAGATTCGCGTCCGGCGGCGCCAGAAAATCCAGGAGAAGGCATTTGCCGCGCCTGTGAAGATGACCTTCCCTTTGGTGTTGTGTATCTTCCCGGCGATATTCGTTGTGCTTCTGGCTCCCGCGGCGATGCAGATCGTCGATAGCCTCAGCAGCCTCTGAACCTACGACAGGCAGGGAGATCCCCCGTGGCTCGAGCTGGTGGCCTCCGGCTCACGATTCGGCACGTGTTCCTTCTCGTTCCTGTGGCCGGGCTGGCCTGGGCGGTGACCGGACCGCTCGCGGACAACTCGTTTCTGTGGCACGTGAGAGCCGGCACGGTGCAATTGGATCGGGGGACCGTCCTCACGTCGGATCCCTTCTCCATTGAGTTTGTCGGGGAAGGGTGGCGGACCCAATCCTGGCTCGCCGACATCATGTTCGGGTCGCTGGAGCGAGCGACCGGCGGAATAGGCTGGGTGCCGACCTACATGTTCCTGATCGCCGCCTCGACCGTGGTGGTCACCCTGATTGTCACCTATCGCCGCACGGCACATCTCGGCGCCACGGCGGTTGCCGGCATCCTCCTCGCCTGGCAGGGGGCAGCCTTCGCCAATGCGCGGCCTGTCGTCTTCAGCTATCTGCTGTTGGCAGCTGTGGCGGCCGCACTTCAGGCCGAGCGAACCGACTGGGCGGTGCCGCCATTGATCTGGCTGTGGGCGATGCTGCACGGCTCGTTCGTCATGGGCATCGGCATCATCGTGTTGGAGGCCATCCGGCGGCGTTCCCGACGGCATGTCGAGTTGGCGGTCGTTGGCGGCGTGCTGGCGACTCTCACTGCCCACGGAATCGGCATTTGGATGGTCCTGGTGC
>JAHEDK010000033.1 GCA_024641245.1 Actinomycetes bacterium | reverse complement strand
GAGAAGAAGGGAATCCTGGCCCGCATTCCACTTCTGGGCCGATTCACCGAACAGGCAGAGGAGGCCGCCAGACAGCGAGGCATACTCAACGCTCTCAACAACGTGCTCGAGCAGGGCAACATTCCTCTGAGAGCCGGCGAAGCGATCGCGGCCGGTTTGGGCCTCAGTGTCATCATCGGTGTGATTGTCTGGGCGGTTACTCGAAATGTCCTATTCGGGGTTGCGGCGCTGGCTGTGATGCTGCTCCTGCTGTTTGCGCTCATCCAGCGGGTGGGCCAGCGGGAGAAGACCAAGTTCGAAGAGCAGTTGCCCGACACGCTGATCCTCGTCTCAACGTCGTTGCGCGCAGGGTTGTCGCTGCTGCAGGCCGTCGAGGCCGTCGTGTCCGAGGCGCCGCAGCCGACCGCCAGGGAGTTCGGACGGGTGATCGCCGAGACACGATTGGGACGCCCGGTGGTCGAGGCCCTCCATGGCATCACGGCCCGGATGCGGTCTGAGGACTGGAACTGGGCGGTCATGGCCATTGAAATCCAGCGTGAGGTCGGCGGTAACCTGGCCGAGGTCCTACAAACCGTGGCAGACACTATGCTGCAACGGAACCGCCTCCGGGGCGAGATTCGGGCGCTGACCGCGGAGGGACGTATTTCAGCATTGATTCTGGCGGCGATGCCATTTCTTCTGGCTCTGTTTCTGTTCACGACCAATCCCGACTACCTGAGCCCGCTCACCGCCGATATCAGAGGATGGTCCGCAATCGGCGTCGGGTTGCTGCTCATGGCCTTGGGCGGGTTCTGGCTGAAGAAGATCGTAGATATCGAGATCTGATGGATCAGTTATTACTTGCCGCCGGTTCCGTGTTCCTTGTTCTTTTCGCTTTTGCCGGCTGGGTTGGGCTCGGCGTGGTGCGTGTTCGCGAGGCCACGACCGATCGCCTTGCCATGTACGGGCGGAATGCGCTACGCGAGGAAACACTGGCAAAGCCGGTCTCGGAACGGGCGATCGCCCCGATCTTCATCGGACTCGGTCGCGGTCTTGCACGTTTTACGCCGGTCGGATGGCTGAAGCGGACGCAGAAGCGACTCATCTTCGCCGGCAGTCCTGGAAGTCTCGACGCGAACGCCTGGGCCGTGATCAAGCTGTTGGGCGTCGCCGCCGGCCTCGGATTGTTCTTCCTGGCGATGTCAGCGCTCGATCTCACACTCGGTATGACACTGCTCATGCTTGCGTTTGCACTGATTCTGGGTTTCTTCGGGCCAGACGCATGGCTGACCCGCAAGATCGACGAACGGCGCGCACTGATGCAGCGTGCCCTGCCCGATGTGCTCGATCTGCTCGTCATCAGCGTGGAAGCCGGATTGGGATTCGATTCTGCGCTCTCGAGGGTGGTGGCAACGGTGCCCGGGCCGCTCTCTGAGGAGTTTTTCCGCATGCTTCAGGAAACGCGCGTAGGCGTCACCCGGCGCGATGCGATGCGGCATCTGACCGACAGGACCGACCTCGACGAGCTTCGGTCGTTCATTCTCTCCATGATGCAGGCTGAGGCTTTCGGTGTGACCATTTCCAGGGTGCTCCGGGTCCAGGCGGATGAGATGCGCGTCAAGCGCCGGCAGCGCGCACAAGAAAAGGCGTTCGCTGCTCCAGTGAAGCTGGTGTTCCCCCTGGTATTCTGCATCTTCCCTTCTCTCTTCATTGTGTTGCTGGGCCCGGCAGCTCTTCAGATCTGGGACAACTTCATCAATCTCTGAGGATTCATTGGTAGGACCCTGCCGCCATTCGAATGGGTCGCGATCTCCGTCGACAAGGTGGTCTATCCGGAGTCTGTTTCCGCTCACTCCCTGGGTCGCCATAGGTATCGCCGTACTCCAGCCCATCACAGATAACTCGTTTCTCTGGCATGTTCGGGCTGGGGACCTTCAGCTCGGTGCGGGTGAGGTAATCCGCAGCGATCCCTTTTCGTTCACAGTCGCGGGCGCACCTTGGCGGACCCAGAGTTGGTTGATCGAGCTGATGTATGGATGGCTCGAGCGCAGCTTCGAACTTGCTTTCGTACCTCCCTGGATCGCCGGCTGTGCGTTGCTCACCATCGGTGCCGCCGGGATACGCATGTACCGCCTCGGGTTCGGTTCGACGCGAATAGCCGTTGGGATGATCGGGCTGACGTGGCTGGGAGGTGTGTACTTCGTTCCGCGTCCCGTCGTGGCATCGTTTGCTCTGTTGGCATTACTGATACTCGTCACGGAGATGCCCGGCATGAGATGGTCGATCCCACTCCTTCTCTGGGTATGGGCTGCAAGTCACGGTTCGTTTGTTCTTGGGATCGGATACGTCGCGTTGTATGCGATTGGCCACCGGAATCGACGCATCATACGTCCGCTGGTTCTGGCGAGCATCGTGGTGTCTCTAACGGCACACGGGTGGCATGTTTGGGCGATCCTGTGGCGATTCCTCTCGAATCGAGGGGCTTTGGAGTTCATCTCCGAGTGGGCGGCTCCGAATCCGATATCCCTTGGGGCAATTCCGTTCTTCGCCGGAGTCATCGCTCTCATCTACCAAGCGATCAAGGGCAGGATTGCAGTCCGAGACCTATGGATCATTAGCCCGTTTCTTCTCTATGGCTTGACATCACAGCGGGCGCTGTTTTCGGCGATGATCGTGTTGGTGCCATGGATGGTCCCATCGATCGAGTCCCGTGAGCGATCGAACAGTTCAGCTTCGCCGGCGGTGGTGCTCATCGGGGCGGGGCTCATAGTGGCTCTCCCATTTGTGGCATTTCGAGGCCCCGTCGAAATCGACGACCAGACGTTTCCGGTCGTCGCGCTGCCTTATCTGGCCGAGGGCCCTGCGTTTCACGACGATGCCGTGGGCGGATACCTGATCTATGCTGGCGGACCGGCCGCACGGGTCTTCGTCGATGATCGTGCGGAGTTGTACGGCGCTGAGTTCTTTGAGAGAGTAGCGAAGGTGAGATTGGGAGCACCGGCTTGGATGGGAGCCCAGGAGGAATGGGATATTCAGCAGGCTCTGTTGAAAAAAACCGAGGGGTTGGTGGGGGCACTCGAGGCCGAGGGGTGGATCGAAGTCTTCAGCGACGACTTCTTTGTGGTCCTAAGAAGTGATGGGCCCCGGGAACCGGGGCCCATCACGCCATGAATGTCGCTGTCGTCGGCTACGGCTTATGGGAATCCGGTGTGGATGTCGGCAAACATCGATGACGTTTCCTGACCGACCGACTGGACTGCCAGCAGAGCGACGATCGCAATCAACACCACCAGAATACCGTATTCGATGAGGTTGGCTCCGTCCTCGTTTCTGAGCAGTCGCAGCACCGTGATCCTTACAGGTGGGTCGCGACGTTGTTGAATGTGCTGGAAACGGCGGTACCTGTGAGTCCGACCGCGACCAACGCCACGATGGCGATCAGTACGACCAGCAGAGCGTATTCCACCATGGCGGCGCCGGTATCATCAGACAGCCGGGCCTGGAGCCAAGTCTGCAATGCAAGCATATGTTGCCTCTCCTTCTCGGGTTCGATTGGCTTCGTAAAGGTACCACCGAGAGTGTGCGGCACGCCATAGGTCGGGTGACCTATTCTGAGTGGAGACCGAGACGGATGGCCTCGACCGCCGCCTGTGCCCTATCCGACACAGCAAGTTTTTCGTAGATGCTGGCAAGGTGGTTCTTGACAGTCTTCTGCGATATGTACAGGCGATTCGCCAGATCATCTGTGCTGCTCACACCGGCCGCCAGCAACCTGAGAAGTTCACGTTCTCGTGGTGTCAGTGACTGCGCTCCCGGATCGAGTAGCGGGCTTCTGTATCGATCCAGTATGTCACGCTGAGTGGTATCGGAGAGGATGTGCTCTCCGTTTGCTACGGCTCGAATGGCGGCAGCCAAGTCGAGCAACGGCGTGGACTTCGAGAGGAAACCAGCTGCTCCGAGATCAATCGCGCGCCTTCGTTCCGCCTCACCGCTGTGCATGGTCACCAGAATCACCGGCGAATCCGTCAACGGCGACGCCAAAACGTCGAGACCGGTCAATCCCGGCATTTCCAGGTCCAGGAGAGTGACGTCGACCAGGATTCCACTTTCACGCGCTTCAAGGAACGACTCGCCGGTGCTGAAGACGCCGACCACCGACAAGTCGGGGATGGCGTTGAGAGCGGTCGCCAGACCGTCGGCGAACAACTGGTGATCATCAACGATGCACACGCGGTTGATCATCGTCGTCCCCAGCGAATGAGGAAGGTGGTTCCTGCGCTGGTCGAATCCATTCTTACATCTGCTTTGATCCTGGTCGCTCGCTCGCGGATTCCGATGAGGCCGTAGTGGCCCGGCGGGACCGTGTCTGCCTGAAAGCCGGAGCCGTCGTCGGCGATTTCGATGGCGCCTGACTCGAAATCGACCGTGCCACGGATAGTGATAGTTGAAGCGTCGGCGTGGCGGATAGCGTTGCGAACCACTTCCGTCACGATTGCGTTGATATCTGCTGCGATGGACGGTCGCGCTTGATGCCGTTCATTGAGCTGGAACAAGACGGCCGGTTGGGACCCCGGACGCCCGCGAATGATGTCGAACACGACCTCGCGAAGGCTCGGCACCTCACCGGGAACTCGTAGATCGGCAACGGTTGTTCGCACGTTCTCAACCAAGCTGCCTACCGAGTCCCGCAGGTCCTGGAGGTGCGCGGCGAGAACCGGCTCCGCATGATGCTGTAATCCGGCCAGGTCGAGTGCGAGTCCGAGCGAGGCGAGCGATGGGCCGATATCGTCGTGCAAGTCGCGGGCCAGCCGGGTTCTTTCCTCTTTGATGGCCGTGCGCGCGATGGATTGGAGAAGAAGCACGTTGGCGAAGGCCAGCCCGGCCGGTTGCAGAGCGGCATCGAGCGACTCTTTCTGGCGCTGTGTCACTTCACGGTCCGTGGCCAGTACCACCGAACCCACTTCACGTTCACCGACACGAAGCGACACGAGCGTCGTTTCCGAATGATCGGGTGCATCGCCCATTCGGGCGACGACGACCGGTCCGGAGTCGCTCGCCAGAGACACATTCGCAGCAGCAAAGGGGACGATCACCCTGGCCGATTCGAGGGCGGCGTTTCCTACCTCAATCGGGTTCAGTTCGGCTGCTTCAGCCTGGGCGGCGAGTCTGGTCAGAAGGGCGTGAGCTGTTTCGAGACGTTCGAGTCGCGAACTCGTCTCTGCGGTTGCGGCGGCGAGAGCGGTGAACTGAATGCCCTGCTGCAGCAACAGGCGGTTCGCATACCCAAAGGTCACGGCAACCAGGAGGAACAAGACTACCCACTGGATGAGTATCGCCCAGTTGGGGTCGTTGATCGGAAGAACGAGACTCGTGAGGATTCCGGCAGACAGGGCGGCAGCGCCCAAGCCTGCCCGGAACCCACCAACGACCGCCGAGTCGAGGACCGGGATTAGAGCAAAGAGCAGAAACGGACTGTCGAGTCCTCCGGTCAGCCCGACGGCCGTCATGCTCGACGCGGCACCCAGCACAATGACTGTTTGGCGAATGAGATCTCGACGAGCGAGTTTCCCAGGGAGAACAGAAATGAAGACGACGTAGGCACCGCAGAGGCCCACGGCGCCATAGGCGCGAGGTTCCGTGCCGATCTTGAAGAAGACGAGGAAGACGCCGATTGCAAGCGTCAGCCAGTACAGAACTTGGACAACCCGCTCGAAGCGGTCTTCCCAGGAAGCTGAGGTATCCATGACTCATTGCAGGGTACAGTCATCTTCAATGATGAGGCGGTACATCTTGTTGAGTGGTGGGATCGGGTCGGGGAAGTCCTCGGTCGCGCAGCTTCTCAACTCACGAGGAATCCATACGATTGATGCCGATACCGTCGGTCACGACGTCCTCTTGCCGACCGGCGAGGCCTATGCACAGGTGACTGTGACCTGGCCGTCGGTCGTCGCGGATGGCAGGATCGATCGTGCGCGTCTGGCGGCCATCGTCTTCGACGATCCTGCAGCCCTCCATTGCCTTGAGTCAATCTCTCATCCGGCCATTCGCCGGCGCATCATGCGGCTCGTGGCGGCATCCGATGCACCAATCGTTGCGGTTGAGGTTCCGCTGATTTCTGATTTCTTGCCCGGTTCGTGGATGCGGGTTGTTGTCGATGCCTCCGACGATGTGCGGCGCCGCCGCCTGCGGGCCCGAGGGATGAAGGAGCGGGACATCGACCTTCGCATGATGGCGCAACCGTCCCGCGCAGAATGGCTCGAATCGGCAGATTGGGTCGTAAACAACGACGGGGATCCCGATGCGCTGCAGGCAGAAGTCGCAGAGTTTATCGATCATCTGTCGGACTAGGCCACTCAGCCACCGGACGGGTATAGGCTGATCCAGTGCCCGAGTTCAGAGTGATTAGTGATTTCGAGCCTGCCGGCGATCAACCGGAGGCAATCTCCCAACTCGCCGACGGGATTGAGCGTGGAGACCGTTTCCAAACGCTGCTGGGCATCACGGGATCCGGCAAATCGGCAACGATCGCCTGGCTGATCGAGAAAGTTCAGAAGCCGACTTTGATCCTCGCCCCGAATAAGGCTCTGGCTGCCCAACTCGCCAACGAGTTCCGCCAGTTCTTCCCGGGGAACCGGGTCGAGTACTTCGTGAGCTACTACGACTACTACCAGCCCGAGGCCTACCTCCCGCAGACCGACACCTTCATCGAAAAGGACGCAACGGTCAACGACGAGATCGATCGGTTGCGGCATGCGGCCACGAGTGCTCTGCTCGTGCGGAACGATGTGATCATTGTCGCATCAGTGTCGGCGATATACGGGCTGGGCACACCGGAGCAGTATTCCGGGCAACTTCTCCGATTGGTGAAGGGGGTCGAGTTACCGCTCAACGACGCGATCCGCCGTCTCGTCGACATCCAGTACGAACGCAACGAGGTCAACCTGGTTCGTGGCAAGTTCCGCGTGCGGGGCGACACGCTGGAAATCTTCCCGTCCTACGAGGAGACGGTGATGCGGGTCGAGTACTGGGGTGACGAAGTCGAACGGATTCTGCGGATGAATCCCGTCACCGGTGAGGTGATCGAGGAGATGGCGGAACTCTTCGTGTTCCCGGCCACCCATTACGTCACCACTCGTGAGCGCCTGGAGGAGTCGATCAAGGGCATAGGAGCCGAACTCGAGGAACGTTTGGCCGAGTTGGAAGCCGGCGGCAAGCTGCTGGAGGCGCAGCGATTGCGGATGCGGACCTCCTACGACCTCGAGATGATGCGAGAAATCGGATTCTGCTCGGGCATCGAAAACTACAGCCGCTACCTCGACGGCCGTCAGGCCGGAGAGGCTCCGTACACCTTGCTCGATTACTTCCCGGAGGGTTTCCTGACCGTGCTCGATGAGAGCCATGTCACGATTCCACAACTGCACGGGCAATTCGAAGGGGACCGCTCACGCAAGGAAGCCCTGGTCGAGCACGGTTTTCGCCTTCCGTCGGCGATGGACAACCGTCCCCTGCGCTTTGATGAATGGCTCGAGAAATCCCCACAAGTCGTGTTCCTCTCGGCTACTCCTGGACCCTTCGAAATGCAGCGGTCGAAGCAGGTGGTCGAGCAGATCATCCGGCCCACCGGACTGGTCGACCCCGAAGTGATCGTGCGGCCGACGAAGGGCCAGATAGACGACCTGCTCCACGAGATCGGCCAGCGCACGGAAGCCGATCAGCGGGTGCTCGTCACCACGCTCACGAAGAAAATGTCGGAGGATCTCACGGAATACCTGCTTGAGATGGGAGTAAGAGCGCGGTATCTCCACTCCGAGATCGACACGCTGGAACGCGTTCAGATTCTCAGGGATCTCCGATTGGGCGAGTTCGACGTGTTGGTGGGGATCAACCTGCTTCGTGAAGGTCTCGACCTGCCGGAGGTGTCGCTCGTGGCGATTCTCGATGCCGACAAGGAGGGATTCCTACGGTCCGAGACCAGCCTGATCCAGACGGTTGGACGGGCGGCGCGCAACATCGATGGCCAGGTCATCATGTATGCGGATGAAGTCACCAAGTCGATGGTGCGGGCCCTCAATGAAACCAACCGGCGCCGCCGGATTCAGGCCGAGCACAACCGGGAACATGGAATCGATCCGCAGACGATTCGCAAGAAGGTGTCCGATATCCTCGAGTTGGTCCAATCTCAGCAGGGCTCCGTCGAACGGCGCCGCACCGAAGTCGAGTCCCGGAAACCACTCGACCTCGGCGGGGATGATCTCCGTCGCCTTGTGCAGAGTCTCGAAGAGGAGATGCATGAGGCTGCCAAGGAACTGCGCTTCGAGTACGCAGCTCGATTGCGTGACGAGATAGGAGAATTGAAGAGAGAGCTACGAGATCTGGCAGATGCGTGAGAAGGTGGCACGCCAAACAGATGGCGAAGAATCTTCTACCAGCTGGGCCCGAGCACTGTTATTCGTGTCGCTCTTCTGTGTCGCCCCTGCTCTTTCATTCTGGGCAACGAATGCTCCTCGCGGCGCTTCCGGGTGGAAGCTTCTCGGCATTGCCGCAGGGACCTCCTGCTTGGGGATCTTGATTCTGATCGTGCTCGGGCGGTTCCTCAAACTCGATCGAGCGGCAGGACTTGCCGCAGTTGGAGTTTTCTTGATGTCGAATTGGCAGCTCATCGCCGGGGCTCTCCCTGATGTTGCCGTCCTCCGTTCTGTACCGGGGGATTTCGTCGCGTTGGCCGTTGCGAGCGTCTTGATCGGTGCGGTGCTGCGGATGGGGGACCGTCGCGAATTCGGGCTGGCGGTAGTCGTGATGGCTGGAGTCATCATTGTGCCTCCACTTGCCGGATTGTCGTTGTGGTATCTGGGTGATTCGGTACAACCACCGATTGATCGGACTTCTGCGCCATCACTGCCAGAGGGTCAGAATGACGTATATTTTGTTGTCGTAGACGGCTATGCGAGGGCAGATGTCCTAAGCTCGATGTTCGGCTACGAACTCGACCTAGACGTCTTTGAGCGCCACGGCCTTCACGTGATAGCTGACGCGAGGACCGGGTACAGTTCCACAGTCGCGTCGATTTCATCGATGTTGACATTCAGCCATGTCGGCACCAAGGGAAACCGACCGACTGATCGTGAACGCGCAGCTCTCCACGGGATCATGGGTGGAGCAAATCCGGTGGTTGAAGCATTCACCGACGCTGGGTACGAATACGTCCACATTGAGAGCGGATGGGACGGAACCCGCTGTGGTGAGGCCGTGGACGTATGCCTCGATGCGGGATTGATCGATGAAGCGTCCGGTATCCTCGTCGAGAGGTCCATCTTCTCTCGTTGGTTTCAGCGCCGGTTTGGAAGCGCGTTCACTTCCAACGGCCTTCGTGCGTTCGAGGATCTGCAGGTTGTCTCTCAGACAGAGAGTCAAGAGCCTCGGTTCGTCTTTGCCCATATTCCCCTCCCACACCCGCCCATGTTTCTCGATCGCAACTGCGAGCTTGTAGCAGATCCCGCGATGGCAGGAGGTGCGCTCGGGAGCCCTGGGTTGGCAGGAAGTGCGCTCCTTGAGCGACGAGTCGAGGCATATCTGCAACAGATTGAATGCGTGAACGCCCGGCTCGGATCCTTCCTTGACGCTGTCAGCAACTCCGATATCGTCATAATCACAGGCGACCACGGTTCAGATTCTGTTGGGCAATTATCGCTTAAGCCCGGCGATTGGAGCGCCGATGCAGTGTATGAAAGGATGTCGGTATTCACAGCGTTGCGGGTTCCCGGATGCGACGCGGTTCAAGGGTCAAAATTGATGTTGCCAGATCTCTTTCGGCTTGTGTTTGCGTGCATGACCGGAAACGATCCGATCAGAGCGCATCCCGAAATGTTCATCTATCCAGTCGACTCAAGCCCAGGGGTGGTGACTGAATTGGAATACACAACAGTGGTTGGCTCATGACCAGGTGGATCGTCAGCTACATCGATCCAGGTACCGGCGGCCTCATTCTTCAGTTCGCCCTTGGCGGGATTGCTGGACTCGGTGCGTTCGCGAGATTTCGCTGGAAACGCATGAGGAATCGATTCTCTGCACGCCATCGTTCGTCCGAGGATCACGGCCAAGTGTTCTGAACTGACCTACTCGATGGGATTTCCTGCTTGTGCCGATAGTCAAGGGCCCGGTTACCCTCAGTGAGCAAGAGGGGGGTACATATCGAGGCGGCCACCTACCGCGACCGGCGAGTGGCGTCGACCGTCGTTGTCTTCTTCGCGATTGCCACACCTCTTTCCTTCTGGGCGGCCAACGCTCCACGTGGAGCGGATTGGGTGGGTCCATGTTTGGCGTCGGCGGCTGCCGCCGCGTTTGGAATCGCGGGTTTGGGCTGCCTCCAAAGGCTCATCGGATGGCGGCGCGGGTCGCCCGTTGTCGCCGTTGTCTTGCTCTCACTCTTCAACTGGCGGTTGATTGGCGAGCCAATCAGGAGTGTTACCGGCTCTTCTCGCGACACAACCCCTGCCGTCCTGGTGGTGCTAATGCTGGTAATTGCCTATCGGTTTGGCAACCGACGCGAGGTCCAGCTACCCATGATGGTAATGGCAACTGTCATGGTTGGATTGCCAGTCGTTGGCCTGATCTCGTGGTACGCAGGCGGGTCGGCTCCGCTTCCCGCGGGTGCCTCTGATTTGCCCCGAATCGAAAACTCGAGGTCCGACGTTCATGTGGTTGTGGTCGATGGGTATGGCCGCTCTGACGTGCTTGCTTCGCTCTTCGGCTATCGGAACGGTGGATTCGAGTCGATGCTGGAGGCGGAAGGTTTCGTCATTCCTCGTGGGGCGCACTCCAACTTCTCGACGACGGCCCCCTCGATTTCGAGCGCTTGGTTAGGTGACCTGCCACTTCCCCAGGGCGATCGGTTGTCTGATCGTGAGCGAGTCGCTCTGCATCGGGTCATCGGCGGAGAGAATCCAACTGTGAAAACGTTCCAGGACGCCGGCTATCGGTATGTTCATGTCGAGGGTGGCTGGATCGCCTCGAGTTGTGGTCCCACCGTCGACACATGTGTGCACAGCAGCATTCTTGACGAAGCCATGTGGGCTCTCATCGATCGAAGCGCGACGGCATGGTGGTTCGAACACCGATTCGGCCACTCCTTCTCCTACAACGGGCTTCGAGCGCTTGACAGTCTGATCGAACTCGAAGCCGATGAGGACCGGGGTGGAAGACTCACTTTTACCCATGTGGTTCTGCCCCATCCCCCTCTGCTGGTCGATGCTTCCTGCAGTGTCTCTTTCGAGTTTGAACTTGCCGGACAAGGAGTTGGCCGGCCGGGGATACCTCGTGATCTCCTACAGAAGCGGCGACTTGCATACAGCGATCAGGTCACTTGCGTGAATGACCGATTGCTGACCTTCGTGTCGGAGCTCGAACCAGATGATGTAGTCGTCATATTTGGTGATCACGGGCCGGACTCGTTGGGACAACTCTTTGTTGCGCCAGATGAATGGAGTGACCAGCAGATTCGCGAAAGAATGGCGATCTTTGCGGCGATTCGTCTACCTGGATGCGACGATGTAATCCCGAACGACTGGTCCCCGGTAAATGGTCTCCGGTTGGTACTGGGCTGTCTGAGTGGTCAAGAGATTCCGATGCGCGACGGTCCCTCGTACATCTTGCCGATGGATGCGAGTCCCGGGAGAATCACAGAGGTTGCAGTGCCGGGTGCTTGAGAGAGCCTTCAACGAACAGGGTCAATCGGTGGTGCCTCTGCCTCCCCAATGGCTCCGCAGAAGCGACGGTGCCGATCTCCATGCCTCCCTCAACACGTCTTTTCGGAGGTCCCAGCCCAGGCTGAGGAACTCCTTTTGAACGATACGATTATGGAGCGATGTTCGTACCGGGAAGAGACCAGGAAGATAGGTAGGGGGCCGCCTCAGGGTCGAACGGGACGTATCCAACCTCGTCACGAGCCGACCTCCGCCTTGGTTGCGGAAGGCCCCATGACCCTTCGGTGATGGGGCCATGGCCACCGGTAGCCGCAACGGATGGCCTGGACTCCTGGAGGCCATTGAGAGCGGGGGTTTGTGGGTGACCAGGTGATCCAGTAGATCAAGCTCGGAGAACTTACCCCGTTAACGAACACACGTTCGCTTGAGTCGAGCTAGACTCATCCCTCCATGTCCACCGACCGCCTGATCGTTCGCGGAGCGCGCGAACACAACCTCAAGAACCTCAATATCGAACTGCCGCGTGACGAACTAATCGTCTTCACAGGCATCTCGGGATCGGGCAAGTCATCGCTGGCATTTGACACGATCTACGCCGAGGGGCAGCGTCGGTACGTGGAGAGCCTGTCTGCCTACGCCCGCCAGTTCCTAGGGCAGATGGACAAGCCAGATGTCGATTTCATAGAGGGCCTGTCGCCGGCCATCTCGATCGATCAGAAGACCGCTAGCCGCAACCCGCGCTCCACGGTCGGCACGGTCACCGAGATCCACGACTACCTGCGCCTGTTGTTCGCACGGATCGGGACACCTCATTGCCCGACCTGCGGCCGGGTGGTGGCCCGCCAGACACCCCAGCAGATCGTCGATCAGGTCCTCGACCTCGAAGATGGCACCCGCTTCTCGGTGCTCGCACCGGTGGTGCGCGGTCGCAAAGGCGAGTACGAAGCCCTCCTCAAAGACCTCAGCAAAGACGGCTTCTCACGGGCACGAATCGACGGCGAGATCCGCGACCTCACCGACGACATCCGCCTCGACCGTTACTTCCAGCACACGATCGAAGTTGTCATCGACCGGCTCGTACGCAAAGACGGCATCGAACGCAGGCTCACCGAGTCGATGGAAACCGCTCTCGATCTCGCTGAAGGCGTGGCGGTAGTCGACATCGACGGCGGTGCCTCGCTCAACTTCAGCCAGCACCTGGCATGCGACCACTGCGGGCTGTCGTTCGAAGAACTCCAGCCCCGCAACTTCTCGTTCAACAGCCCCTACGGGGCTTGCCAGGCCTGTTCCGGGATCGGCACTCGCTACCAGGTCGACCCCGAGTTGGTCATCCCGGACGTCGACAGATCGATCATCGATGGGGTGGTGGCACCCTGGTCGGGCCTGCGGGGCAAGTACTACCAGCGACTTCTGGCCGGCGTCGCCGAAGCCAAAGGATTCGACCCCAACAAACCGTTCTCCAAACTCACCGAGCGCCAGCAGGAGATGATCCTCAACGGCACCGGCGACGAGAGCATCGAGGTCACCTACACGAACCGCTTCAATCGCCAGCGTCGCTACCACACCACATATGAAGGGGTCATTCCCTTCCTGCGGCGTCGCCACGAAGACGCCGATTCAGACTCAGCCCGCGACTACTACCAGGAATACATGCGAGAGGTTCCGTGCGACGCCTGTGGGGGCGCTCGCCTCAACCCGGTCACGCTGTCGGTCACCATCAACGAGCGCAACATCTTCGAGGTGTCTTCGATGTCGCTGCGCCGGGCAGCGGACTTCGTGGGCAATCTCACGCTCGACGAACGCCAGGCCCACATCGCCGAGCGAGTCGTAAAGGAGGTCCGGGCTCGCCTCAACTTCCTGCTCGATGTGGGACTCGACTACCTGACTCTCAGTCGCAGTGCCGCCACGCTGGCAGGGGGAGAGGCCCAACGCATTCGGCTGGCGACCCAGATCGGCTCGGGCCTGGTCGGTGTTCTCTACATCCTCGACGAACCGTCCATCGGTCTTCACCAGAGGGACAATCAGCGGCTCATTGAAACACTGCTCCGGCTGCGCGATCTCGGCAACACGCTGATTGTCGTCGAGCACGACGAGGAGACCATTCGGGTCGCCGATCACGTAGTCGACATCGGCCCGGGAGCCGGCGAGCACGGCGGTCACATCGTCGCCGAGGGAACGCCAGACCAAATCGCCAAGGTCAAAGGGTCGCTGACCGGCGACTACCTGTCGGGCCGGAAGTCGATTGAGGTGCCGTTGACACGCCGGGAGCCGAACGGCCGCTGGATCGAAGTCATCGGCGCCACCGAGAACAACCTCAAGGATCTCGACGTCCGGTTCCCGCTCGGGATGTTCGTGGCGATCACGGGGGTATCGGGAAGCGGCAAGTCGACCCTTGTTGAGGAGGTCCTCTCGAAGGCGCTCCACAAGGCCGTCTACCGCTCACGCCAGGTTCCCGGCCACCACCGGAGGGTCACCGGCGTCGCGGAGATCGACAAGATCATCAACATCGACCAGTCACCCATCGGTCGGACCCCTCGCTCGAACGCCGCCACCTACACCGGGGTCTTCGACAAGATCCGGGCACTGTTTGCATCGACGCCCGACTCGAAGATGCGCGGCTACAAGCCGGGCCGTTTCTCTTTCAACGTAAAAGGGGGTCGCTGTGAGGCCTGCAAGGGTGACGGGACCATCAAAATCGAGATGCACTTCCTGCCCGATGTGTACGTGCCCTGCGAGCTCTGCAAGGGCCGGCGGTACAACCGGGAGACGCTCGAAGTCCTGTTCAAGGGCCACTCGATCGCCGATGTGCTGGAGATGTCGATCGAGGAAGCCATGCACTTCTTCGAGAATCAGCCGCCCATCGCCCGGGTGATGCAGACCATCTACGACGTGGGTCTTGGCTACGTCAAACTCGGCCAGCCCGCTCCCACGCTGTCCGGCGGCGAGGCGCAACGGGTGAAGCTTGCTTCGGAGTTGGGCAAACGCTCCACCGGCCGGACCTTCTACATCCTGGACGAACCGACCACCGGTCTCCACTTCGAAGACATTCGCAAACTGCTCGGTGTTCTGCAACGCATTGTCGACACCGGCAACACCGTGCTGGTCATCGAACACAACCTCGACGTGATCAAGAGTGCGGACTGGATCATCGACCTTGGTCCCGAAGGTGGCGATGGGGGCGGGCGGATCATCGCGGAAGGTGCTCCCGAGGACGTAATCAACGCGTCCGAGAGCTACACCGCCAAGTTCCTGCGCGAAGTGCTCTCAAGAGGTTCTGCGCTGTAGGTCGCTTTGTCGGATCGACTCGTTGCCGTTGGTCACCTGAGCCTAGGGGGCTGCAGTAGGCTGCCGGTGCCTACCACAGGACCTGAATATGCCCGAAGTTTCCTTCGTATTGCCGTGCCTGAATGAAGCCGAAACCCTCGAAGCATGTATTCGTGAGGTCCGCGAATGCATCGATACTCACGGCCTGGACGCAGAAGTAATCGTGGCCGACAACGGCAGCACGGATGGATCCGCTCAGATAGCTCGACGTGCCGGTGCCACCGTCGTCTCCGTTGCAGAGTCGGGCTACGGGAGTGCATTGACCGGGGGATTTGAGGCTGCCCAGGGTCGGTTTCTGATAATGGGGGACGCCGACCAGAGCTACGACTTCCGCGAGGCGTATCCAATGATCGAACGCATGCGCGCCGGTGCCGACATGGTGATGGGGTCGCGGTTGCAGGGGACCATTCAGCCCGGGGCCATGCCGTGGTTGCACCGCTGGCTGGGTAATCCAGTGCTGTCGGCAATCGCCCGCACGCTCTTTCGATCGGACATCTCGGATTTTCATTGCGGTTTGCGGGGACTCACCAAGGAGGCGTTCGACGAGATCGCGCCCCATACGACCGGGATGGAGTTCGCTACCGAGGTCGTGGCCAAGGCTGCCGCCCGGGGAATGAGAATCGAGGAGGTACCGGTCACGCTCCGACCCGATGGCAGGTCGCGCCCACCTCATCTGCGAAGGTGGAGTGACGGTTGGCGGCACCTGCGGTTCATGATGACGCTATCTCCGCGCTGGACGATGCTCATCCCGGGCCTGGTCATCACCATCACGGGAGCCGCGTTGATGGTTTCGGTTATCGCCGGGCCGATGACCATTCGGGGCGTCCGTTTCGACATTCATACGCTCATGGTAGGAGGGATGTTTGTGGTGGTCGGCTACCAGATGATGACGACCGCGGTAGCTGCGCGGATGTTTGCCGTCATCGAAGAGATCGGCCCGCCGTCGACTCCACTGCGGAAAGCGTTTGAACGGTTCTCTCTGGAGCGGGGGATCATTATTGGGTTGTTGCTCCTGGCGGCGGGTGCGATCTTGCTTGTGGTCGTAGCCTGGCGATGGGCGCAGTCAGGGTTCCCCGATCTCGACCCGGTGGTCACGACTCGACCGGTGGTGGTCGCCACTACGCTCGTGGCGCTCGGCTTCCAAACGCTCCTGATGTCCTTCTTGCTCAACATGCTGGCTATCCCGCGTCGACGTGGCTGAGTTGCCCAAGTTGACACCTACCTCGGCTCCAGTGACCTCGCGTTCTCAGTGCGCGTTCGAGGTGCTGGCGGTGTGGTTGATGCTTGCGTTGGTTTGGACGATCACGGTTTGGTCGGATCTCCAGGCGCGAGCCTTTGGCGATCCCGACGACGCTGCGCGCCTCGTGCAAGTCCGCGAGTTGTCGTCCGGGCAATCGTGGTGGGATCTGACCCTCGACCGGATCGGGCTGGCCGGCGCGGAGATGCACTGGAGCCGCCACATGGATGGTCTGCTGGCCGGCACCATGGCAGTGCTGCGACCTGTATTGGGCTCTGATGCGGCGGAAATTGCCGCGATGATCGTCGTCCCGCTCGGGCTTCTGCTGGTTGCGCTGTGGCTCATTTCGTCTCTCGCCCGGATCCTGTGGCCGGGTCAAGACGTTGGTCTCTACGCAATGGTTGTGTTCGGTTTCGGGGCGGGTTCGTTCGACCGTTTCAGCCCGGGTGCTCTCGATCATCACGGCTTGCAGAGTGTGCTGGTGCTGCTCATGGTCCGCATGGTTCTGGTGGCGCCGTCTTGGGGGGCGCGTCTTGTGGCAGGGGTGGCTGGAGGAGTGTCGTTGACCATCGGCCTCGAAACTCTCCCGGTGCTGGCTGCGGTGCTGGCGGGTGTGGGCATCGGATGGGCGGTCGGGGTGACTCGACCCAGGGCGATGTACCGCTGGCTGGGTCTTGGCCTGGTCGGAGCGGCAACGGTGTCCAGTCTGCTGTCCGGACCCCCAGGCCGGCTGTTTTCGCGCGATTGCGACGTGCTCTCGCTGGGGTTCTTCGGGCTTATGGCAGTTCCGGCGGTGGGCCTGGCGGTAGTTGGTGGTAGCGACTGGCCCCCGCGCCTGCGATGGGCTGCGCTGGGGGCGATGGGTGCGGCAGGACTCTCGTGGTTCGCTCTTGTGAGCCCCACCTGTTCGGCCGGGCCGTATGGATCGATTCCCGCGCTGGGTCACCGTATCTGGATCGACATGATTGCCGAAGCCCGGGGGTTGACGGATATCGCGACGGCGCACCCGCTAGAGGGGGTAGCTTTGGCACTCGGTCCCGTTGTGGGTTTGCTCACCCTGGCGTGGATAATGAGGTCCAGTCGGACTCTCGAGTGGATGCCCTTGCTGGTGGCGCTCGGTATGACGATGGTGTTCGGGATGTGGCAGGTCCGGATGGTGCCGGTAGCCGTCGCACTGTCGGCGCCGGTCCTGGGTGGATTGGTCGTCCGAATTCGGAACAGAGTCTCTTGGGTTCCCGGCCGGACCGTGGCTGCGCTGGCGGCGGCGCTTGTTCTATCCGGCTTCCTCTTCGGGTTGATCGGTCGGCAGGGCAGTTCGACCCGAGATGCGACCGCGCTGGAGCCCTGCGTCACGGAGGATCTGCTCGACGGACTCGGCGAACTCGAAGCGGGTTCGATCGCGGTCGAGATGAACTTCGGTCCGGCCATCCTCGTCCACACCGACCACCGGATTCTGGCGTCTCCGTACCACCGGGCATATGAGGGCGTGCTGACTGTGTATGGGCTCTTCGTTGCCGACCCTGGAGAGGCAGAGTCGCAGGCGCGTTCCGTCGGCGTCACCTATGTGATGGTTTGCGACGGTACCGCGGTGTCCGAAGCCTGGAGCGCCGACAACGACGAGGGGCTTTTGGCGGCGCTCCTCGACGACGACCCGCCGCAATGGCTCGAGAAGGTGATCGACACCGGCCGTAGCCGAGTGTATGCCGTTCGGTAGGTGACCGCGAGCTGGCCAGTGCCCTCGTCGACGGCCTGGCGGTAGTTTCGACGCTGGTCACGTGAGCGCCTGTGCAGATTGCATCGTGCAGGCGCTCGGAGTCTGGCTGGTAGCGTGGCCCGAATGTCCGACTGGTCCGACCTTGACACGTGGTGGCAGCGCGAACTCACAGAGGACCCGTCCTACCAGGCTGAGGTGCGGCCGCTGTTTCTCGAACTTCTCGACCATTCCCCGGGCGAGGTGATACTCGACCTCGGCACCGGGACCGGTTGGGTGCTCGAAGAACTCGGGCGCCGAAGATGCACGGGAATCGGTGTGGAGATCAACCCCAACCTCGCCGCTGCCGCCTTCGAACATGGTCCGGTGGTCGTCGCCGCGTTACCCGATCTCTCGTGGTGTCGGGACGACGCCGTTGACGGCGTGACGGCGGTGCTGGTGCTCGAACACCTGGCAGACATCGCCACGGTGTTCGGCGAAGCCGGGCGGGTTACACGCTCCGGCGGTACCTTCACCCTGGTGATCAACCATCCTCAGATCACTGCTCCGGGGTCAGCGCCGGTGGTCGATCCGGTCGACGGCGAGGTGTTCTGGCGCTGGGGCGAGTATTTGGAGACTGGTTCCACCGAGGAACCGGCCGGCGACGGCGCCGTTACGTTCCACCACCGCACAATGGCCGACCTTCTGACCACCGCGGCTGGGGCCGGGTGGGTGCTCGAGACGGTCATCGAGCGGGGCCTTCCCGACGAACTGGTTGAGGGTGATCCGCTGCTGGCGCTCCAACAGGGCCTCCCGCGCCTGCTCGGAGTCAGGTGGCGGCGAGCCTGAATCCGCCATCGCCGTACACTCGACGTCGATGCGACGGCCAAACCCTTCCGAGATCCCGGACGACCCCGGCGCTTATCTGTTCCGCGACCAGCACGGACAGGTGATCTACGCCGGCAAGGCGAAATCGCTGCGCAAGCGAATCGTCGGGCATTTCTCAACCGGCAGCCATCTCGGCACATCGATGGTCGACGCCGCCGACACCGTCGAATGGATCGTCACCGCCAACGAGGTCGAAGCGCTGATGCTCGAGTACTCGCTGATCCAACGCCACCGGCCACGCTTCAACTACCGCCTCCGCGACGACAAGAGCTACCCCTACCTGGCGATCTCGGTGTCCGAGGAATGGCCCAGGCCGATCGTCATGCGCGGGAAACGGCGCAAGGGCACCCGCTACTTCGGGCCGTTTGCCCACGCCTACGCGGTGCGATCGACCCTCGATCTCCTCCTGAAAGCATTCCCGGTGCGGACCTGCAACGACGGCAAGTTCCGCACCCATCAGAACAAAGGCCGCCCCTGCCTCCTCTACGACATCGAGAAGTGCTCCGCCCCGTGCGTCGGTCTGGTCAGCAAGGAGGACTACGCCGGCATGGTGGATGGACTGTCGGCCTTCTTCGCCGGGGATACCGACGTGATCGTCGCCGACCTCGAAGGACGGATGCTCGAAGCATCGTCCGCACAGGAATATGAACAAGCCGGACGGCTGCGAGACCGGCTGTTCGATGTCCGCAAGGCCATGGAACGCCAGGAAGTGGTGAGCGACCGTCCGGAGGACTTCGACCTCGTGGCGCTCGAGGACTCCGAGTTCGAAGCCGCCGTGCAGGTGCTGATAGTCCGGCGCGGCCGCCTGGTCGGCCGGCTCGGCACGATCATGGACAAAGCAGATGAGATGGACGCTGGGGGAGTGACCGCCTCCATGCTTCAGGAGCTTTACGGGCAGGAAACCCCTCCGCCGCTGGTCCTCGTGCAGGTCGAACCCCCCGACCTCGATGTGTGGCGAGAATGGCTGACCGGGCTGCGCGGCGCCGCCGTCGAGGTCAAAGTGCCCCAGCGGGGATCCAAGCGACGGCTCATGGAGACGGCCACCATGAATGCCCGCAGGGATTTTGCCCGTCACCGACTCCGGCGTCAGTCCGACCCCAACGCCAGAGCGCGGGCTCTGCGCTCCTTGCAGGACAAGCTCGACCTGCCGATCTCGCCGCTCCGTATCGAGGCGTTCGACATTTCAACGCTCCAAGGACGCGACACGGTTGGGTCGATGGTCGTCCTCGAGGATGGCTTGCCCAGGCGGAGTGACTACCGACGTTTCAAAGTTCGCACGATTCAGGGCCAGGACGACTTCGCCGCGATGGAAGAGGTACTCAGGCGGCGTTTCAAGGCCTACCTCAAAGAGCGTGAGCTGCCCGTCGACGAGCGCGGAAAGTTCTCGTATCCCCCCTCGCTGCTTCTCATCGACGGGGGCCAGGGCCAGCTCGGCCGGGCAGTCAAGGTGCTCGACGAACTCGACCTGGATATCCCGGTGGCAGGGCTCGCCAAACGAATGGAAGAGGTCTACTTGCCCGGAAGGAGCGAACCCGTGCGGATTCCGCGCGACGAAGCGGCCTTGCATCTGTTGCAGCGGGTCAGAGACGAAGCGCATCGGTTCGCGGTCGAATACCACAGGAATCTGCGCGGCAAACGGATGATCGACTCGATCCTCGATGATGTGCCGGGAGTCGGCCCCACCCGCAAGAAGCTTCTGCTTCGCCATTTCGGGTCGTTGAAGAAGATGCGGGCTGCCTCCGAAAAACAACTCTCCGAGGTGGTGCCCGCAACAGTGGCCGGAAGCCTGTTCGAGGCTCTTCGCACGCCCGGCCGATAGATCGGGCGATCCGGTCAGAACCTGCGAAACTGGTCTCGCCGCAAAGGGAAAGTCGATGGTGCAGAACAAGCCAGATGTCCTGATCGTGACGGGTATGTCGGGGGCCGGTCGCTCGACCGTTGCCAAGGTGCTAGAAGACCTGGGCTATTTCGTCATCGACAATCTGCCACCGGATCTCATCGCCGAAGTGGTGCGCCAGAGCGATGTCGAGGACACCGACCGTCGCCTGGCGGTGGTCGTCGACGTGCGCGGCGGCGTGCTCAGCAACGAACTGCGGCGTCCGTTGCGAGACCTGCTCGGCCAGCAGATGCTCGCCTCGGTGTTGTTCCTCGACGCATCCGACGAGGTGCTCCTGAAGCGCTACGACGAGAACCGGCGACCCCACCCCTTGCGCGAAGGAACACTTGACGAGTCGATCGCCAAGGAACGCCAATTGCTCGGCGAGATTCGGGCCAACGCCGACTTCGTCATCGATACCAGCGACTACAACGTGCACGAACTCCGACAGAGGATCGAAGAAGAATTCCGGGCAGGCCGTCGGGAGCGCCCGATGCTGGTCACCGTGCGTTCGTTCGGGTTCAAACACGGCCCGCCTCGCGACGTCGATCTCATGTTCGACGTCCGGTTTCTCCCCAACCCGCATTGGGAGCCCGAACTCCGCCCTAAGACCGGTCGGGACGAAGCGGTGCGCGACTACGTCTTGGACAACGACGACACGATCGCCTTCATGGCCAAGACCACCGACCTGCTGGAGTTCCTAGTTCCCCGGTTCATGGCTGAGGGCAAGTCTTACCTGAGTATCGGGATCGGCTGTACGGGTGGTCATCACCGCTCGGTCGCCATCGCCGAAGCGCTCGGTGAATGGTTCGCGGCCGGCGGAGTCGAGGTCAACGTGGTCCATCGGGACATCGAGAAATGACCCGGGCCCAACCAGCAGTCGAACAACAGATTCTTGGCCTCGCCCCCGACGGGCCGAAGGTGGTCGCCATCGGTGGAGGCCATGGCCTGGCCCAGGCCCTCCACGCCATCCAGACCTACGCCGGGCATATCACCGCCGTGGTCACCGTGGCAGACGATGGGGGATCTTCCGGTCGCCTCACCGAGGCATTGGATCTTCCGCCGCCTGGTGACCTCCGCAGATGTCTGCTGGCGCTTACCCCGCAGCCGACCCTGTGGGGAGAGCTCTTCGCCTATCGGTTCGACCGCGGTGACGTGGCAGGACACTCACTCGGGAACCTGATGCTGGCCGCCCTCACGGACGTGTTCGGCGACTTCAACACCGCCCTGATGGTCGCCCGCTCTGCCCTTGAGGCGCAGGGTGACGTCATCCCGGCTGCAGATGAGTACCTTCGTCTGCGAGCCACCGTCGATGGGCGAGCAGTCGAAGGGCAGGTAGCGATTGCACAATCACGGGGCCACATCCGGGATCTCGAACTGATACCGGGGAATGTCGAGGCGAACCGCCAGGCTCTGGAGCGGATCGGCGGCTCCGACCAGATCGTTCTGGCCCCAGGTTCGTTGTACACGTCGCTGTTGTCCACGTTGATCGTTCCCGGTTTGATCGAGGCGGTCGATCGCTCATCCGCCCCGATCGCATACGTTCTCAACATCGTGACCCAGGACGGTGAAACGCTGAACATGACGGGTGCCCAACATGTGCGAGCCCTCCACGAGCGATCTGGTCTGCGGCGGGCCGGTACAATCGTGGCTCACCGGGGAGCGGTCGAGGCTCCGGTCGATTTGCAGGCGGTCGAAATCAGCGAGGACGAAGCACTCGCCCTCGGCTGGGATCTCGTCAGCGACAACGTGCTCGACAGTGAAGCAGGGTGGCCACAGCACGACCCGATACGACTGGGAAGAGTGCTCGCCGCGCTGGCGAGAGGGTAAGGACGGATATGCGCGAGTTTCTGACACTGGACGAAGTCGACGTCGCCGGTCGGCGCGTGCTGATCAGGTCCGATCTCAACGTGCCGATCGACCACGGTGCCGTTGCCGACGACTTCCGGATCAAGGCGTCACTGCCGACCATAGAACGACTACGTGAGGCGGGTGCAACCGTCGTAGTCGCAAGCCATCTCGGCCGACCGAAACAACGTGAACCGGAGTTCCGCATGGACCCGGTGGCAGAGGCGTTGAGCAGGCTGGGTGGCTTCCCGGTCAAGAAACTCGACACGGTGGTCGGACCGGCCGTCGAGGCAGCGGTCGCCGCCTCAGCTCCCGGCGACGTTCTCATGCTCGAGAACACTCGCTTTGAACCGGGTGAAACGAAGAACGACCCCGACCTCGCCGAGAACCTCTCTCGCCTCGCCGACCTCTTTGTCCTGGATGCCTTCGGAACTGCTCACCGTGCGCACGCGTCCACCGTCGGAGTCACCGAGTTCGCTCCGTCGGTGGCCGGCCCGCTGCTCATCGCCGAGGTCGAGGCACTGGGCAAGCTCATGACCGATCCGCCGCGCCCGTTCACGGTGATTCTCGGCGGCGCCAAGGTATCGGACAAGCTCGGCGTCATCCAGAACCTGCTGCCCAAAGTTGACCTCATGCTCATCGGTGGAGGCATGTGTTTCACGTTGCTGGCGGCCGAGGGCTATGAGATTGGCAGCTCGTTGTTCGAAGAGCATATGGTCGACCAGGTCACCGACGTACTCGGCTCCGGTTCCGGAGATCGGGTGCGACTACCCTCCGACCTCGTTGCTGCCGACCGATTCGCCGAAGACGCCGAACACCGGATAGTGGCGCGCTCCGGGTTCCCGGATGATTGGATGGGACTCGACATCGGCCCGGATACCGCCGCCGAGTTCGCCAGGGTGATCGCCGGATCCGGCAGCGTGTTCTGGAACGGTCCGATGGGTGTGTTCGAGTGGGAGGCGTTTCGGCACGGCACTGAGACGGTTGCGCGTGCCCTGGCCGAACATGGCGGTTTTTCGGTGGTCGGTGGCGGTGATTCGGTCGCTGCACTCCGAATGCTCGGATTGGAAAGTGGCGTCTCCCATCTCTCGACGGGCGGAGGAGCCGGTCTCGAAATGCTCGAAGGCGTGGCATTGCCGGGACTGCAAGCATTGAAGAGGTGGAAAGATGAGTCGTAAAGACCTGATTGCTGGAAACTGGAAGATGCACAGCAACCATCTGGAGGCAATCCAGATGGTGCAGAAACTGCACTACCGGCTGGACGTGGCCGATTTCGAGCGGGTCGACGTGGTGATTGCTCCGCCATTCACATCGTTGCGCTCGGTGCAAACGGTGATTGAGGCCGATCAGATGCAGTTCGGCCTCGCCGCCCAGAACGTGCACTGGGAGGAAAAGGGAGCTTTCACCGGCGAGATCTCAGCGTCGATGCTGGTCAA
>JAHEDK010000004.1 GCA_024641245.1 Actinomycetes bacterium | reverse complement strand
GTGTTCCTCCGGTCCGTCGACTTCGAGGAGTCCGTTCTCCTCCAGACTGCGATTGTCCCGGCCCCAGACGATGTCTACCTCCTCGCCGACTGGAACCGTGACGGTTACTCCGATCTCATCGTCGTGAGGCGCGACTCGTCGACTCGGGTCGAAGTGTGGGACGGCGCCGGGCAATTCCGGGAGAGTATCGGAAACAAAGAGACACCGCTGGGCGACACCACCAAAGGTGGGTGGATGTTCGCACTGGCCGATCGGGATCTCGACGGAGTCGCCGACCTCCATGCCCTCGCCCCGTCGGAATCCTCGACGGTGATCCATGTTTTAGGCTTTACGGGCGGGTACGGCGCCGTCGATGAGACGATCGACGTGGAGGCGACTCTCGAGGGCGTCCACGTTGTCGAGTTCTCCGACTTCGACGGAGATGGGCGCAGCGACCTTCTCATGCTGGACGATGCTGGTCGATTCACCGTCCGACTGGGCAATGTGCCCATCGCCGGTTTGGCCATGAGTGGATGGTTCCGGGACCCGAACTGGGAATGTCCCGACGATGCCGAGCCGTATCCGTACGCTGGCTCCTTCCAGGATGACGACGGCTCGGTCTTCGAGAGGGACATTGAATGGCTTGAGAGCACCGGCATTACACGCGGCTGCGACCCCCCGTACGGCACTCACTTTTGTCCGGATGATGTCGTGACTCGAGGTCAGATGGCGGCTTTCCTCCATCGTGCGTTGGGTGATTGGTTGACGCCCGATGATCCGCTGGTCTTCAACGACGACGTTGGGTCGATCTTTGAGGCCGATGTCGCCTGGCTCAGCGGGGTGGGGATCACGAAGGGCTGCAATCCTCCCGTCAACGATCTCTTCTGCCCGGACGAACCGGTGACTCGGGGTCAGATGGCGGCGTTTCTCGTTCGGGCGTTCGGCTTGTCCGAGGACGGTGGTGGTGACCTCTTCGCCGACGACGGCGGGTCTGTGTTTGAGTCCGACATCGACCGTTTGGGAGCGGCCGGAATCACTCGCGGCTGCAACCCTCCAGATAACACACTGTTCTGTCCGGATGATCCGGTGACCCGGGGCCAGATGGCGGCCTTCCTTCGCCGGGCCGAAACCTGGATCCTACCTGGGCTTTCGAGCGGCGGCCGGTAGTCGCCCTCATCGTGTGGCGCATCCTCGTATTCGGCACCCTCACTTGCTGGCGAAGCTGCCGTTTGGATCATTTCCGAATGCCCGCCATTCGGCCCATGTTTGCGGTGCCCCGGTGGCGTTCCACAGCCACGCCTTGATGTCCGGGTCCCTGTGCTGGTAGTGGTTTCTATCTACCGTTGCGCTGTTGAGGACAGTCACAGTCCAGGCTTTGATGCCCGCCAGACCCGAGTTGGTCATGGAGTTGTCGAGAACAGTGGAGTTGGCTGGCGTGTAGGGGCCGAGCGGGCCCGACGGTGTCGACACTTCTACGATCAGAATCCCAGCGTTGTTCGAGTCGAGTGAATTGGAGATGATCTCGGCATCCGGACCGCGAACGATGATACCGGCTCCCCACGACGCAGCGAGAGCCGGGTTGAGGCCGTTGCGGGTCAAAGCATTATCTGAGATCACGGTGGCATATGCGTCGTCACTGAAGATCCCGCTACCCCAGTTGTCGGTCACAGTATTCCCGGTGACAACGGTATTTCGGCTTCCCCCGTCGATCCGGATTCCGAAGCCGTAGTTGTCTCGGATTGTGTTGGCGATAACCTGCGCGCCGGCAACCCCCCGTAGCGCGATTCCACCGTTGTAGATGGTCTCTTTCGTTTGGTTCGAATACGAGACGACGTTGCCCGAGATCTCGGAACTCGACCCACCGGTGAGAAGTATCGCTTCTCTCAAGTGGTGGTGCATTACGTTGTCTGAGATTCTGATTCCTGCGGCGCTGGAGGCAACGCCGTGGATGTTGTCGTGGAATACGTTGCCCGATACGAACCAGTCTGAGCCGGTTGGGTTGACCGCGGTTCCGTAACTCATAATCTCGAGTCCCTCGACCGTGGCACCGCTGCTCGAGCCGCCGAACGCCCACTGGTAGTCGCCGACGCCATCCAGGATTGCCCCCGGTTCTCCGACGAACACTTGACCGGTCTTGGGAATGACGGTCTGGCGGTAGTGCGTTCCCGCTTCGATAAGTATTCGCGCACCGAGAGGTTGCGAGTTCGAGACCGCCTGGATCGACCAACCAACCGGGACGACCGCATCGAAACCGGCGGGAACGGCCGGTTCGAACGGGAGTGGTGGTTCGTAGTCGGGTGCGGGGGGAAGACTCAACGCCCTGGCCAGGAACGACGCCATCTGCTCTCTGGTCACCGTCTGGTCGGGGCAGTAGCGGTCGTTGGTGGGTGGGTTGCAGCCGAGGGTGATGCGGGCGGCGGCGAGTGATTGGATTTGGGCTTCGAAGACGGAGCCGTTGTCGTCGGTGAAGCGGTTGGTGGTGTCTGGGGGAAGGTTGAGGGCGCGGGTGAGGAAGGCGGCCATTTGTCCGCGGGTGACGGGTTCGGTGGGGCAGTAGCGGTCGTTGGTGGGCGGGTTGCAGCCCAACGTAATCCTGGCCTCAGCGAGGCGCTCGATGTTGTCGGCATGAACGCTCGAACCGGTGTCGTAGAACCGGCCGGAGCCGAGGCCGCATCCGATGCGCTCGCTGCTCAACACGAGGGAATCGAACTCGAAGCTCAGGGAACCGGGCGCGTTGGCATCTCCTCCGTAGTAGACGTCTAACCACATGCTCTTCACGGCCGTCGCAGGATCAGTCGTTCCACGGAACTTGAAGTCGCTCTGGTAGAACGCCAGTTGCTCGTCGACCCACCCCTCGAGGACGCCGTTGGCGACTCCGGGCGTGTTCATGGACACGTGCCCTTCCACGCAACTCCACTCGCCGTGCTTGAGTGCCGCCGTCTGTGGGTCCCACATCAGGATCTCGCCGTCGGAGCCGGGCTGGTCTCGATGGTAGGGATAGAAGCCGAGTTGGGTATACGAACCGTCACGGCCGTCGTAGGTTGGAGAGAAGACCATGCGCGCCGACCACCCGGGGTTGGCGTCTGTAGGTTTGACGCCGTTTCGTCCGCTCGAAGCGTAGAGACCGGCCGGGCCGGGGAGTTTACCTCGGCCGTAGTTGACGAACCCGGTCGGGATCCGGAGGAAGTAGCGGTAGTAGAGATCCGTAGGTTCGGCTTGTCCGTTGTCGGCGAATTTGTAGTGGGCGGCCGACCCGAAGTGGGATCCGGCCGGGATCGAGACTTTGAGGGCGTTTCCGTCGACGCCGCCTGGAATAGAGCTGAACCGATTGCGCGAGCCGACGGCCGCGTCATACCAGTTGCTGGTCCAGACTGTGGGAGCCGAATCGAAGGACTCGTCGAGCCACACATCTCCTTGATATGCGGGGGCGGAGGTCGCAAGCAGTGCCTGGCCGGCAACGATCATGGCCGCGACAAGCACCCGCATGGCGGGCATCAGTCGATTCATGTTCCTCGATCCTCCATCACCAGCGTTCTGCAGTAATCAGTATCGGCCCGATGCATTAAGGCCTTTACAGCTCGCTGATAAGACACACACAAGAAACTGCTCGAAAGCCGGCCGGTGACGTCGAATCGGCGGACGCAGACCGGTTGGGCGACGTCATGGACTGCAAAAAGGCACAACGACTCTGGCAGGGGCTTGCGTCTTAGGGTTCGATGGGACCAGGAGAGGTCGGTAGCGCGCGACAACGCCCAGTTGCTTTTGCTAGTGCGATTCGTGGTTGTACGGCCTCCCAGGGCTAACTAGGGAGGTTGTCATGGCCCATCGTGAACGCCGTCGTGGGCGTCTGATCATTGCATCGCTGGCGGCACTACTCGTGATGGCGCTGATACCCGTCGCGGTGTCGGCGGCCGGCGACTTCGACGATGTTCCACCCACCAATGTCTTCTACAGCGACATTTCCTGGATGGCGGACGCCGGCGTCACAAAAGGCTGCAGCGCCACTCGTTTCTGCCCCGATGACCTGGTGACACGAGAACAGATGGCTGCCTTCATGCACCGTCTGGCCATCGGCGGGGCCGTCGACGCCGGATCCCTGGGCGGCGTTGCGGCGGCCGACTATGTCACCCACAGCGAGATCGGAACCGGCGCGATCGACGCCGACACGCTCGACGGTCTCGACTCGACCAAGTTCCTGCGGAGTACGGCCAAGGCTGTTGACGCAGACAAACTGGACGGGAAGGACTCGAGTGCGTTCCTAGCGAAGACCGGGGGTTCGCGTGCGTGGGGAGCGGTATCGAACAACCTCAACGACACAGACGGCCCGGTCCTAGTCGCTCAAATCGTCTCGCCGGCGAACGGCATGGTGATCCTGGGTGCAAACATCGACGTTACGGCCGCGGCGGGCTACGTAGACACGGTGGGCTGCATGCTCGCAGTCAACGGCACGCTGCTCGACGGCACCTTGATGTGGGTCGATGTAGACGGATTCACCGGTTTGGGTGAAGGAACTTGTGGTACCAGTGGGATCACGATCGTGAGTGCCGGCACCTTCGATTTCACGTTGGACATCGTCGACCTCAATACTGCCTCGCTCTGGGCAGGAACCTTGTGGGCCCAATGGGTGCCCTTCGACGGCGGAGGTGCAGTTCCAATTCTCGGTGCTGCCGCGTTCAGTTCGATCGCGCCGGGTGAGAAACCGATGCCGGAGGACTGATCGTCGGCGAGACGAACTGATTTTCATTCGGCACCGATCGGGCCATGAGATGCGGTCGGCTGTGAATCCTAGGATTCGGCGGATCGATCAGTCAACGGACCGACACGGTCAGGGTGGCGGAGGCGGTTGCGCCGGTAGCATCCTTGACCGTGTATGAGATGACGTCCACGAATGCGTCGACGCGCGTGTCGAGGTCCGGCGGGGAGTACAACACGCCACACGAAGAGGCCGACGCCGATCCGAATTCCGAGCCTCCCACCGATATCACGGTGAGAGGAGCCGCCCCAGCGTCGTTGGCGACCACATCGAAGCAGACCTGACTGCGGTCGCTGCGGGTGAAGGAGTCGTTGCGCGCCACGAGCGCAGCAAGCGTGGTGGGTGGCGCAGTAGCGGCTGTTGTCGGCGGAGCGGTGGCCGCAGTGGTTGGCGGGGCCGTGGTCGGTGGGACGGTGGTGGCGACCGCGGGCGCGACCTTGGCAGTGGTAGCGGGCGGGACGGTGACCGGCGCTGCGGTCGTGGAGGTCGTCGAGGAGGGGAGAGGGACGGGGGCGAGGCTTTCGTCGGAGCCCGACTCGACGGTCGCCGGGGTCGTAATCGATTCTCCGAGGACTTCCGCGTCGGCGCTCCCGATCAGTTGCCGGACTGCCAGAAACCCGGCAGCGACGACAACGATGGCGGCAACCGCTGCGCCTCCTAGCGCGGCTGCCCTTCGGCGCCGATCGCCGGCGGGAGCGATCGGAACGATCGCCGTCGGCTCGGTCGAATGGGGTCGCGGCTCGGAATAATCGAGCAGTCCGCCGGTCGGCGGGCCGACCAGGTCTCGAAGTGCCTCTGAGGCTGGTCCGGGTGGGGTGAGACTCTTCCAGGCAATGGCTCCAGAGGAACCGTCGGGTGGTTGGCTCGGAACTTCCGGCTCGAGCACCGAATCGATCTGTGGGTCGGTTGGTGTGATGACCTCGACGTCCCATTCGTCTGGCGCGAGTTCAACATCATCATCCGACGCTTCGTCGGGCGACGTCGGTGCGGGTCCCGGGACGACCGGCGGCGACTGGGTGTCCGGCGGAGAAGTAACGTCCGCCGCGACAGGCGCCTGTTCGGCCCCGGAAGGCTCTACGATGTGCGGGTCCGCCATCGGCGCAAGGTCGGCCGCCACAGTGAGCGCGCCGGAGTCGACCGGAGACAGCGATTCGGTTGCAGCTTCTCCCGGCGCGACATCCAGGGACCCGGCCGGTGCCGGGCGGTCGTCTTGCGGCAAGAGAACGCGAACGGTTTCGACCAGTCGTTCGAGATGCGCCTCCAGCGGGGGAGTCAGCGCGTCGAGCCAGTGCGTGCCGCCGATGTAGTACTCCAGTGCCGGGCTGGGGGCTACCTCTTCGATTCGGAACGGCAGGATTGGGATAGCGCGGCCGACGGCCTGTTCAACCTCGCGCATGACGTGGCGAGACCGATTGGAGTTCTCGGAGAACACGAGGACGAAGAGCCGGCTGTCCCCGATCGCTTTAACGATCGCCTGCGCCCACTCCTCGCTCGGGAGGACGTCGCGTGGCGCAATCCAGCAGCGAACCCGGTCGGCTTCAAGCGTGGCGACCACCGCGTTGGCCGTTGCCCGGTCCTCGCTGGGATGACAAACGAATACATCGTGTGCCGTTGCAGCCACCTCCCAATCGCCCCACGCTGATATTTCCAGTTCTCACAATACGGCTGCGAGGGCGGCCGGGACAGGGCCGAAAGACCACGTATTCGCAACTGCAGTGGAAGCGCCCTATCAGGGCCCTTTGGCACTGGTGAACGCCGGGTAGTTGAAGATATCTTGAGTTGGGGTCGGAAAGAGGGCACCCCTCATTCGCGCACCGGGCTGCGCGGCAAGCCGTCTAACGTTTCACCGACCGAGCGGAGGCACCAGCATGGCGACCGGGGGAGCGGAAACCCACACGAGTGCAGTGGCGCGGGAGGTTTGCCCGCCCGACCTGCCTACTCATCCCTGGTACCGGAGAAACGAGGGCTTCATCCTCGCAGTCGGCGCCCTCGCAGTCGTTGCCCTTGGGGTTGTCGGCTTCGAACAGCAGGGCCGGGACGTGGGATCAGATCTAACCCTTATCGGTTCCCTGTATGCGTCACTGCAGCTCTTCGTTATGGAGTACTCAGGGCAAGGTCCGGTCGGCTGGCCCCTCGAGACGGCCCGCCTCGTCGCGCCGATGATCGCTGCCTACGGCGCCGTTCGCGCATTGATGTTGCTGTTTGGAGAGCGGGTCCAACTCCTTCGGCTGAGATTCGGAAAAGACCATGCAATTGTGGCCGGGCTCAGCGAGATGGGGATCGCCTTGACCAGATCCTTGCGAAGGAGAGGAGTCCCCGTCGTGGCCATCGAGCGTGACCCCGGCAGCCCGATGATCGAACCGGCCCGGGAATTGGGGGCCATCGTTATCACCGGTGACGCTCGCGATCGGGAAATGCTTCGCAAGGCTCGGATCCAGCATGCTCGCCATCTGGTTGCAGTGTGCAGTGATGGTGTCAATGCCGATATCGCCATTCGAGCCGCGGCTCTGGTCGCCGAACGCGACGGGAGGGTTCTCGAGTGTCGGGTTCACATCGTCGACCCGACTCTGTGCCGGCTGCTGATGACACATGAGATGGCCAGGAGCCGGTCGGGGCGGTGCCGTCTCGAGTATTTCAACATCAACGAGAGCGGCGCACGCAGCCTGCTGGCCGAGTACCCGCCATTCGACCCCCAAGCAGCGTCGCCGCCGACCCGCCTAATCGTTGTCGGGCTTGGCGACCTTGGTCGGGGAGTCGTTCTGCAGGCGACGCAGCAATGGAGGGCCATTTCAAGCGGCGACACCGGTCGGTTGCGGATCACGATTGTGGATCCGAGGGCCTCACAGAAGACCCGGGACCTCGTCAGTCAGTACCCCCAACTCGAGAAGACGTGTGAGCTCGACCCGATCGAAGCTCAGATCGCGGCTCCGGCCTGGCAGAGTGGAGGATTCCCGGCCGGCACATGGGATCCTGATGGCCTGGCAGCCGTCTATGTGTGCATGGACGTTGAGTCAGATGCAATCGCGGCCGGTCTGTGGCTCGGGCCACAACTCGTGAGTCTCGGAACCCCGGTGGTGGTGTGCCTTGGACACCGCAGCGGGTTGGGGTCGCTTCTCAATACCGGCGGCAACGCTCAGTTCAGGAATCTCCATGCCTTCGGCCTTCTCGATCAGACCTGCGATTACGACCTGCTGTTCGCCGGCGCATACGAATCCATTGCTCGCGCACAACACGCCGAGTATGTGGCAGCCGAACGGAAGAAGGGCACCGACCCGGCTGTGAATCCGTCGATGGTTCCGTGGCATCAGCTCCCGGAGGTGCTCAAGGAATCAAACCGCGATCAGGCCGCCAGCATCGGTACGAAGCTGGCTACCGTGGACTGTGAGATCGAACCGCAGTCCGATTGGGATTCCGGATTGTTCGAGTTCAACGCCGCCGAGATCGAGGCCCTGGCCAGGGTGGAACACGAACGCTGGGTGAACGAGCGGCGGCGTATGGGATGGAGACCTGGGAGAGTGAAAGACGTCGATAAAAGGCTCACACCGTATCTCGTGTCCTGGGAGGAGTTGCCCGAGGAGATCCGCGAGCATGATCGGGTCGTCGTGCGCGGGCTACCGGGGTTCCTCGCCAGAGTCGGCTTTCAAGTCGTGCGCGGTCAAGGGGCCGGGGCCCTGAGGGTGTAGGCCGAACCGATTTGCGTGGCGGGAATCTCGATCGCCGCGTGGCATTCTGGGTCGGTGGCAGCTAGTCGGAGAGGGAGGTTGCGATGGGAGGGCACCGACCGGCAGACCTGTGCTCGCTTGGGCTCCTCGCAGGCGACACCGCTCGAGCAAGGTTCTCGGCAGCCTGATGGGCGTGAGACACCTTTCGATTCGATTCGTTGGTTTCGCCGTGCTGAGCGTTGCTCTGCTGTGGATATCGATCGACACCGGGGCGGCGAGTGCTCAAACGCAATCGTCCGATTGGTCGAAGCAGGGGGCGCCGGCTCCCGATCGTGTTGAGGCGGGAGTCCCGACCAGACAGTGGGCGGTTCAACTGGATCCATCCGTCGACCCGGACTCCGTTGCGGCTGGGACCGGCTTCCACAACCTCGGACAGATCGGGACGTTGGAGGGTTTCTACCTGTTCGAGAAACTCGCTGAGGCAGATATGCCCGGAGGATTCGAGGCCGATGTTGCGTCGGTGGAGCGGGTCAACGACAGGCTTGATTTCGCTCCGGGAGTGCACTGGTTCGAGCAGCAGGTCGCTCGTCGCTTGGCGGCTCTCGCCGAACCGACAGATCCTCTGTATCCCGATCAGTGGCACCTGAAGAACACCGGGCAGAGCGGCGGCACTGCGGGTCAGGATATCAACGTCGGCCCGGCGTGGACCGCCGGCTACACCGGGGCAGGGGTCACCATTGCCATCGTCGACGACAGCCTTCAGCACAGCCATCCGGACTTCAGCGCCAAGTACGTGCCGTCCGGCAGTTGGGACTTCAATGGAGGCGATGCCGATCCGAATCCGGTCTTTCTGGCCGACGAGCACGGGACGGCCGTCGGCGGGGTGGCGGCAGCCGATGACGACGGTGGCAAGTGTGGGGTCGGGTCGGCCTTCGGTGCCGGGGTCTCCGGTATTCGACTGATTGCCGATTACACGACCGACGCCCAGGAGGCATCGGCCCTCACCTACGCCTACCAAACCAACGACGTCTACAACAGCAGTTGGGGGCCGCTCAACTGGTTGGATGGGCCGCGGTTGGCTGGTCCCGGTCCTTTGACGCGGTTGGCATTTGAGGAAGGAGTCGCCGAGGGGCGGGGTGGTTTGGGCAGTATCTACGTCTTCGCCGCCGGCAACGGTCTCACCTATGGCTCCAACGTCAACTACAACGGGTTTGCCAACTCGCGCTACACAATCGCGGTTGGGGCCACCGATCACGATGGCGTGCAGTCCTTCTACAGCGAACCGGGGGCCGCCATGCTGGTCAACGCCAGCAGCGGCGGCAATACACCCAATATCATTACCACGGACCGCCTGGGGACGGCCGGATACAACGGTCTGGCGGACGATGACTGCACCAACCAGTTCAGCGGCACGTCGTCGGCCAGTCCGCTGGTGGCTGGGGTGGTGGCGTTGATGCTCGAGGCGAACCCCGATCTCACCTGGCGCGACGTCCAGCACATCCTGGTCGAGACGGCCGATCAAAACGATCCCGGTGACTCCGACTGGACGATCAACGGGGCCGGTCTGGCCGTGAACCACAAGTACGGATTTGGCAGGGTAGATGCAGCCGCGGCCGTGTCCGCCGCGGTTGGCTGGGCCGGCGTTGAAGCCGAGTCCACAGCTTCGACCGGGGTGGCCGTAGTAGGGGCGTCAATCCCGGACGACAACCCGACCGGCGTTTCGAGCACGATCGCGGTCGATTCGGACATGTCCATTGAGCACGTCGAGGTGATCTTCAACGCCACCCACGCGTATCGGGGAGACCTGCGGGTTGTACTCACCTCGCCGGACGGAACCGAGAGCGTTCTTGCCGAACTCCACGACGACCCGGGCGACCACTATCAGGCGTGGAAGTTCATGTCGGTTCGCCACTGGGGCGAGTCTCCGGTCGGGAACTGGACCCTGACGGTTTCGGACGGGTTCCCGGCCGATATCGGCGTCTTCTCGTCGTGGCAACTCGTCTTCCACGGCACGAGAGGGGCGATCTCCGGGACGGTGACGGAAGCCGGGTCGGGAATTCCGCTGGCCGGGATCGACGTCTCGGCGGTCGAGGCGGTCTCCGGAGATCCGGTTGGTTCGAGCGTTACCGACGGGTCGGGCGCCTATACGGTGGGGGACCTGGCAACCGGTGACTACAAAGTCCGCTTCTTCGATCCTTCCGGGAGTCACTTCCCCGAATGGTTCGATGACGCCTCGACCATTTCTTCCGCCACGCCGGTCGTCGTTACGCTCCCCTTGGTGACGCAGAACATCGATGCAGTGATGACGGTCAACGATCCTCCGGAGGTGACGGACGCCGCCTGGTCGGTGCCCGAGGATGCCCCACCCGGTGCGGTGGTCGGGACGGTGCCGGGTTCGGACCCGGATGGTGATGCGTTGAGCTTCTCGATTATCGCGGGTAACTCCGGAGGGGTGTTTGCCATCGACTCGCCCTCGGGAGAGCTTTCGGTAGCCGGCGTCCTCGACCACGAGACCAGATCCTCGTACGCGCTGACCGTATCGGCCGGCGATGGTCTGCTGGCAGACACCGCCACGGCATTGATCACTGTGTCTGATATCAACGAAACCCCGACCGCGTCGAATCAGACTTGGTCGACTGCTGAGAACACCGCGGCCGGCACAGTGCTCGGGACGATGGCAGCCTCCGATATCGATGAGGACCCGCTGACCTTCGCCATCACCGCCGGCAACGCGGGCGGTGCCTTCGCTATCGACTCCGTTTCGGGGGAGGTAGTCGTCGCCGGCGGGCTGGATTTCGAGACACGTCCCGAGTATGTGCTGACGGTCCTCGTTTCGGATGGCGAGTTGTCCGATACCGCCACGGTCACCATCCAGATCACGGATGTGCCCGAGTTCGTGCTCCCCTCATCTGCTTCGTTTCTCGATGTTCCGGTCGGGCACCTGTTCTTTGCAGATGTTGAGTGGATGGCCTGGGAGGGGGTCACCCGGGGCTGTAATCCGCCCACCAACAGCCTGTACTGCCCTGACCATTCGGTGACCCGTGGGCAGATGGCGGCCTTCTTGCACCGGGCCTTGGGAGGCGTGCTGACGCCGGCCGATCCGGTGCAGTTCACCGACGACAACGGATCGGTCTTCGAGGCCGACATCGAGTGGTTGGGTGCAACGGGGATCACTCGAGGCTGCAATCCACCCGCCAACACCCTGTTCTGCCCGGATGATCCCGTGACTCGCGGGCAGATGGCGGCGTTTCTGGTCCGTGCTCTGGCGCTGATCGACGATGGCGGGGGAGACTTGTTCATCGACGATGACGGTTCGGTCTTCGAGGCGGATATTGACCAGTTGGGCGCATCGGGGATAACAAGGGGCTGCAACCCCCCGGCGAACGATCGATTCTGTCCGGATACGCCGGTGACCCGCGGGCAGATGGCTGCCTTCTTGCGCCGAGCGCTGGGGGATTGACCGGGGCAGCCTTGGGCGACTTCCCCGTTGTAGGGTCGATTCGGATGTTCTCTAGCGGAGATCACTGAGATGTACAACGTGGATGAGGTGACCGATTGGCCCAAGGATACTGCCAATGCCTTGCAGGTGGGGATGACGGTAGGGGGTAGAGAGACCAGGACCGGGCGGGATATCGAGGGTGTTGGCGTGCGGAGATATGTGAGCGGACAGAACGCAACGCGACGGACCCAGGGTTCCGGGCACGGACAGCCGTGTCTCGAACCCTGGGTCCAGTCACCTCAGTGCGCCGAGCGCTGAGGAACGGCGGCGCAGCCTCCGATGTGCGCCCTAGACGCCGTTTGCTCCCACAGTTCCTGCCGGGGCGACGCTGGCGGGTGTCGCAGAGGTCTCAATGAGCGGGAAGACACAACGGAGCGGGGCCGTGAAGATCGTGGAGTGATCAGCTAATCCAAAGGTTTGGTCCCACGTGTACGCCCGGAAAGACCCGTCGAAGTAAATCTCCGACGTCCACTCGCCTGCTGGCGTCGTTATTGAGGAGATTTGGCCGAATCTCCTCAACTCCAGTCCACCCGGAAGACGGCCTCCCTCGTCGCCGCAGGCGTCTGCGGCTTCGAAGACACTACTGACGCTAGCTCTCGGGGCGTTCTCCCAGCACTCGCCCGCAAACTCCGTTTGTCCGGCTGTGCATCCAACAGTCCGTCCTGCGATCGTGGTCGCGTTACTCGCGGAGGCCGCCGTGGTGGCACTGTCGGCCGTGGTCGCGTGACCGGCGTTCGTTGCAGTGGCCGCCGTCGTCGCGTGACCCGCCGTTGCCGCGCTCCCGGCCGTTCCCGCCGTCGTTGCGTTGTCGGCCTTGCTGACGACACCGTCCTCAGCACCCAGGTAGCCGGCGAACCTTTGCATGAATGCTGCCATCTGGCCGCGCGTTACATTGTCTTCCGGACAGAACTCATCTGGGCTACATCCCTTGGTGACACCCGAAGCGGCCATCCATTCGATGTTGGCTTCGAATATGGACGTGTCATCGTCGATGAACGTTCCCCCCGCTGCAGAGACGACTGCCGGGATTGCGGCGATAGCGAGAGCAATCACTACCACGAGTATCAATAGTCTGTTCTGGCGACCCATTGTGGTCTCCTCCTCACTTGGTCAATTCGAATCTCGTTGCTATTCGAAGAAGCTCGATCGAATTAGTCCCCCTCCACTCGCCGATAGACGCACCCATTGAACCTACACGAACCTACACCGCTGATGGCGCATTGTCCTTTCGGGTAGGTGGCGCACATCTCGAGCCGACAAAATAAACCGGAATCCCGAGTTGGTCGTGCGAATGGGAGGGCCACGCACAGGCGACCCTCCCATCTCGCGCGTTATCGTCGGAAGGCGCTATCCGGAGCTGTTCGTTAGCGCGTTGACCTCGATGGCCGTGATTTTGGTGTCGTTGGCAGTAACCGAGCCAAAGTTCTCGCAATGGAGGGTCACGCTGTTGCTCGCCGCAGTAAATGTCCGTACGACGGTGAAGGTCGCCGGTACCCAGGTGAACGCCGGCACCGTTGCCACGACCTGGTCCCAGTCGACCCCCGTGTCCAGATAGCAGCTAGCCGATGAGTTCGATCCGGTGGGGTTGTTGAGCGATGTCTTGCCGATGAAGACGTAGCTACCAGCCGGGATGTTGTCGAGCGTGAGCACCGTCGCACCCGCAACCGGTATGGCCGCATCATGGAAGACGGACAACCCCGCGCTATCGAGTGCGGCGGCATGCTTGCCGTCAACCCTGTCAGCATTACCGGCGGTAGTGGCCGAGCCTGCTGTGGTGGCGCTGTCGGCGTTGCTGACCACACCGTCCTCGGCACCGAGGAACCCGGCGAAGCGCTTCATGAAAGCGGCCATCTGGCCGCGAGTGACGTTGTCATCGGGGCAGAACCGATTGTTTGTGGGCGGGTTGCACCCTTTGGTAACACCCGAGGCGGCCATCCATTCGATGTCAGCCTCGAAGATCGACGTGTCGTCGTCGACGAACGTGCCCCCGGCCGCCGAGACAACCGCCGGGATTGCGGCGATGGCGAGTGCAATCACCACCACGAGAATCAATAGTCTGTTTTGACGACCCATTGTGGTCTCCTTCGCATTGATCAATATGTTTGCGGGTGGCTAATGCGCACCAATCTCCATCAATCGGTACCCTCCAATCGCCGAAGAATCCATTTACCGAAGCTACACGACGACCGGATCGGGTGGCGTGGCAGCCGCGGGTCCACGTCCAGCGCTCAGAAGAGCCCCGGCAACCTCAGCGGGCACGCGATCCCGACCGATTCAAGCAAACGATCGCACGGCCGATACAACTGAGGATGGATGGGTGGAGACTCACTTCCGTTCTGACAATGGCCGCTCTCGTGGCCCTGGTTTCGTCTGTGCCTGCCGTCGCCTCGAGCGCTGCAGACGTCGAGCAGTGCTTCCTCGATCAGATCAACGCCGAGCGGGCGACCACCGGCGCGGGTCCGTTGGCGCTGGATCAAGGAGTCTCCGAGTATGCCCGATCCCACTCAGCGGCGATGGCCAAGATGGGATCTCTCTACCACTCTTCTTCGGACAACCTGGCCGGTGTGCTGCCCGACGGTTGGCGCGCCTGGGGCGAAAACGTCGGGATGGCTTCCGGTGGGGGCGTCTGCGAACGTCTCCACAACGCTTTCATGAACTCACCCGGACATCGGGCGAATCTGATGAATCCTGCCTTCGATAACGCGGCAATCGGCGTCGTGGTTGACTCGTCCGGTACGACCTGGACCACCCATGTGTTCTTCGATGGCCCGACCTTGCTCGCCGGGCTCCCGCCGTTCGTCGACGACAACGGTTCGGTTCACGAGGGTGACATCATCCGACTCGCCGAAGCAGGTATCACCAAGGGATGCGCGTCGGATCGATTCTGTCCGGATGACGCGGTCACCCGAGGCCAGATGGCCGCCTTCCTCGCTAGGGCATTTGATCTTCCGGGGACGTCTGTGGACTACTTCACCGACGACGTCGGGTCGATGTTCGAGTCTTCTATCAATGCGCTGGCGGGCGCAGGCATCACGCGAGGTTGCGGCAGCGGTTCGTTCTGTCCGGAAGCATCAATCACTCGCGCCGAGATGGCCGCCTTTCTCGCCAGGGTCCTCGGCCTCCCCTCGACGTCCGCCGATTTCTTTGTGGACGACGATGGTTCACCCTTCGAGCCGGCAATCAACTCGCTCGCCGCCGCCGGGATCACCAGCGGGTGCAGAGCCGACTCCTACTGCCCAAACTTGCCGGTCTCCCGGGCGCAGATGGCCACTTTCCTGGTCCGGGCGGCGCTCTAGCCCTCACCCATCGAGGGCTCTTCGCAACATTGCGGCGAACTGGGCGCGGGTCGCTGTTGCATCCAGACACGACCTGTCATTGGCCGGGGGGTTGCAACCCCGGAGGATTCCTGTCGCCGCGAGGGCATCGGCGTCCGCCTCGAAGAGGTGGCCGTCGTCGTCGCCGAATGCGCTGGCGCCACTCGCCGGGAGACTCAGTGCACGCCGCAGGAAGGCGGCAAGCTCGCCCCGCGTGATGGGCCGGTCCGGGCAGAACGCTTCCCGATGGCACCCGTAGGTGACGCCGGCCGCGGCCAAAGCGTCGACGTCGGCCTCGAAGGGGTGCCCGTCGTCGTCGTGAAACGCGTCTGGACCCGCCGGCAGGTCGAAGGCCCGTCTGAGAAACGCGGCCGCTTCGCCTCTGGTGATCATCCTCTCTGGACAGAACCGGGTAGCCGAACAACCGTTGGTGATACCCATGGCTGACAACCAGGTGATGTCCGGCTTGAAGACGCTGTTTTTCGTGTCGGTGAAGGCCCGGCCGGCCAGCACGTGCCTCGTCGTCGAATCGGAAGCTCCGGTGTCGTCGATCACTACGACGGTCGTCTCGTAGATTCCGGCCGTCTCGAACCTGTGGTTGATTTCGGGGCCGGCACCGGCTGCGCCGTCGCCGAAAGTCCAGGTGACCTCGGTGATTGCCCCGTCCGGGTCGATGGACCCGGACGCATCGAAGTGGACGTCGAGCGGCGCCTCACCGAGCAGCGGCGCGGCCGCCAGCGCCGCCCGCGGCGGAGCATTTACCGCCACCGCCACCTGAGCGGAATCCTCGAGGCCGTCATCATCGATCACAGTGAGGATGGCCGCCACGTCCCGGTCTGCGACGATCCGGCGGGTGACGGTGGCTCCTTCGAGTTCGATCCCATCGGAGAAGTCCCAGTGGTAGGACACGATGGTGCCGTTGGGGTCGCTCGATGCTCCTCCATCGAACACCACTTCGGCGGGGATGGTGATCATCGGCGGCGCCCCGGAGACAACCGCCTGGGGTCTGCTGGCCTGCCAGACGGCTGCCCCGGCATTTAGACGGGCGCCGGAGGCGCTCGTTCCGGCCAGGGCGGCGACGGGGTCGGCATTGGCCATCAACTCGATGCGGACCTCTCCGGGAGTCAGCGTCGGTCGCAGCGACCGCATGAGGGCGGCAGTACCCGAGACCAGCGGGGCTGCGAAAGACGTCCCCGAATCTATGGCCCACGTCGACGGAGCGGTCGAGAGGATGCTCTCGCCCGGGGCGGCGAGATCAACCGATTCGACGCCGAAATTCGACCAGGATGACAGCCCGTCATCGTGGTCGGTCGAGGCTACGGAGATGATGTTGTCGTCCGGAAATGCGGCCGGGAAGTAGGGGGACGTGTCGTTGTCGGTTCCGGCATTCCCAGCGGCCGCCACCACCAGGACCCCGGCGGAGGCGGCGTGTTGAATGGATTCCTCGATCGGGTCGTAGCCGCTTCCTACTCCGCCGAGTGAGAGGTTGATGATCGAGGCGCCGTTGGCCGTCGCGTAATCGATTCCCTCGAAGATCGCAGACAATGGGCATGAAGTGCTGCACACCCGGACGGGCATGAGCCGGACGCCGGGCGCCACGCCCGTGATGCCTACACCATTGATCGCGGCTCCGATCAGCCCGGCCACCTTGGTCCCGTGGCCAAGCGCGTCGGCGGGCAGATTGTCGCCTTCAATGAAGTCCCAACCTGCAACGTCATCGACATATCCGTTGCCGTCATCGTCGACGCCGTTGCCCGGGATCTCCCCGGCATTCGCCCACAGCTGCGAACTCAGATCGACGTGGTCGAGATCGACGCCCGAGTCGACGACGGCCACTATGACGTTCGACACACCCAGCGTGACCGTCCACGCCTCCGGCGCGCTGATGTCCGCACCGATGGTGCCGCCGGTCTGACCGTGGTTGTGCAGCGACCACTGTTCATCGAAGAGCGGCTCGTCCTGCGGTCCGGCCGGGAGCAGTTGCAGATTGGGCACCACGCGCACACCGAAGTGCTGTTCGAGTGCAGCAGCCGTCGCCTCGGGGGAGCCGTTCGTCGGGGCCGACAGCAGCAGCCACTCATCGTTGATTCGCGTCGCATCGGCGAGATCGAAAGGGGAAGGTTGACCGGCCGGTTGTCGCACGAGGTACTCGTCGATCACCACGGGCACAGGCTCCTCCGCGGCCCGCGCGGCAGGAGTGAGGGCGAGAACGATGAAGATCATGATCAGTCTTTGCACCGACGTGAGTATGGCGGAACGTCGAGGAGAAGTCAGCACACGGAATCGACACACAATGGTGTTTCGAAGCGATTGTGGATAGATCGCACGGTGACGGTACCGGACCGGTGATCGTCGGAAAGGGGTGTCTCCCCACGGGACGTGGCTGAGATAGTTTCGCTTCCCGGGGAACCCAGCGGGACCGCGACATGTGCCCCCCTGGACCCGGTCACTTCGTGACCGGCCCACTCCCTCCGCCGTCGGCGGTCGGAGAACACAACGAGGGTCATCCAAGCCACAGCGGGTGTCGCACAATCTCGGAATGCGACACCGCAGGCGGGAGAGCACGGTCAGATAGATACCGGAGCCACGCGGGCATTGAGGAGGGAGGCCTATTTGAGCGCGCGGTGGAGGAACGCCGCCATCTGGCCGCGAGTCACTACGTCGGCCGGACAGAACTGTGTGTTGGCCGGCGGGTTGCAGCCCCTCGTGATCCCGGCGGTGGCGAGACGGTTGATGTCGGCGAGGAACACCGAATCAAGGGCAACGTCGAGGAACCCGCCCCCGGATGCATCCGTATGGCCCAAGGCACGGACCAGAAAGGCGGCCATCTGCTCCCTGGTCACGACGTGGTCCGGGCAAAACAGGTCGTTGTCGGGTGGATTGCAGCCTTTCGTGATACCGGCCGCCGCCAGACGCTCGATGTCGGCCTGGAATACCGAGTCGTCGTCATCGGAGAAGGTGTCGGAACCCGCCCCTTCGGTCAAACCGAGCGCTCTGACCAGAAACGCGGCCATCTCTCCGCGAGTCACAGGGTCGTCGGGGCAGAAACGGTTGTTGTCCGGTGGATTGCAGCCTCTGGTGATTTCGCGGCGCGCCAGCCAGACGATGTTGTCGCGGAAGATCGAATCGTGGATGTCGAGCAGACGGGCTGCGAACACGGCCTGCCCGGCGTTGAGGCGGGTGCCCGCGACGGTTGTGGAGGCCAGCGCAGGTCGCCGATCTCCGTAGACCTTCAGCAGGTCGATGATCTGGGCGGGGGTCAGGGCCGGGTTCACGGACAACATCAGCGCCGCCGTACCGGACACATGTGGTGCGGAGAACGAGGTGCCATCGACAACGACATAGTCATCGAAGCCGGGCAACACGACGGCGGCGGTGAGGATCTCCTCACCCGGGGCGCCGATGTCGACCAGCGTTGTGCTGAACGACGAGAATGAAGAGAGGTCGTCGTATCGGTCGGTGGAAGCCACAGATACGACATTGTCCAACCCGGAACTCGCAGGGTACAGAACGAGTGTGGAGCCGAAGTTTCCGGCGGCCGCTACCACGATGATTCCGGCCGCTCGCGCCTCGGCAAGCGCCAACTCGAGGCCAAGGACGGGTCCACCATCGAATCCGAGCGATAGGTTGATGACAGAAGCGCCGTTGTCGATAGCGTAGAACACCGCATCGATGACGTCTGCCGCCGAACAGAATGAGTCGCCAAGACCGTCGGGGAAACAGCTTCGGAGCGGCATGATGCGAGTCCTGGGAGCGACACCGGTGATCCCAACCCCATTCACATCGGCTGCCACGATGGCGGCTACCCCTGTACCGTGGTCGACATCATCGTCCGGGACCGGGTCCTTCCCGACGAAGTCCCAACCGTAGGTGTCGTCGATGTAGAGGTTCCCGTCATCATCGAGGCCGTTGCCGGGTATCTCGCCCGCGTTTTCCCACAAGCGGGGAGCCAGGTCAGGATGGGATGCGTCGACGCCGGAGTCGATGATGGCGACCACGATCGAGGCGTCACCGGTGGAGTAGTGCCAGGCGTCCTCGGCGTCAACATCCGCATCGACCGTTCCGCCGGCCAGGCCGGTGTTCTCCAACGCCCATTGGTCCCGGTAGCTGGGCTCGGAAGTTTGCGCCAGATGACCCACGACGTTGGGATAGACCGGAGTGCCAAGTTCCACCGTCAACTGCGCAGCTACCGCCAGTGGATCGCCGGGCCGCTGGTCGACGATACGGCGGATTGCAGGCGTTCCGGCGACGGCCGTCGTTCGTCCGGCGCCCGCTACTGAGCGATCGGGCGCATAGAACTCGCCCCGCACGGCCATTCCACCGGTCGCCAGTTCGACGAAAGCCGGCCACGAGGCCGGTTCGGCGAGCACCTGAGCGCCGGAGCCGGCGATCAGGCCGGAGACGATGACGAGCATCAGCAGCACTCTTGCCATGTGTTCAGGGTACCGGTGGCCGTGCGGATAGCTCATCCGTCGATCCGGTACGCGTCGGCATGCAGGTCGACTCTGAGGAATCCGCCGACCACAGAGGTGGACGCGTCGGATCGGTGCGCCGCCACCCACGCACCGACCGCTTCCCCGGCAGCCGGGGCCGCGTAGATGTACCTGCGGGCGGCGCCCAACAGCCGATCGAGGCCGGCGGGTGGTAGTGCGGTCAGGACGACGGCTTCGAAATTACCCGGAGTCAATCGATCGGCGACGGCGGCCGCCTCCCAGACTTCGCGGTCTCGCAGATCCCCCAGCGCCGTCCCCGGGCTGCCGTAGACGACGAGGCGCTGCACGTCGATATCCATGATCGAACTGTGTTCAGCGGGGTCGGGGCCAGGAACCCAACCGCCGTGCGAGGTCGTGTGATCGAGGGTGTCGAGAAGTTCGTCGACCCGATGATCGTAGGTGTGCCGACGCCCGACATCGGCCGCGATTCTTGCGGCCCGGTTTGCCGTCTCCCCGTCGACGAGCATCCGGCGGATCTGCTGTTCGATGTCCGGTTCGATCGAGGCGTACTGCTCGTTCGGGTCGAGCAGAAGATCGAGGCCGGGAACGGGATCTGTGAGGAGAAACGCTCCAGAGCCGGTCGCCTCGAAGACGCGCATGGTGATCGGCAGGTGACGGGAACCGCCTTCGTTGATCACGAAGCGGGCGTTGCCGTAGATTCCGGCCATTTCTTCGGGCTCGACCTCGCTCCGGATGGCAGCCCGATCTCCGAAGGCCGTCTCAAGAGTCTCGACGAGGCGACGTCGACGTTCGTATGTACCGCGCACCGCTCCGACGAACGCCACGTCGAATTGCCGATCGGCCCAGGGACGGCCGGGTTCGACGAGTTCGGTGGGAACCGCAAACGGGAAGCGCTCTACCGGTACGTCGAACCGGTGGGCGAGGTGCCATGAGTGGGCCAGCAGAACGACATTCGCGCCGTATAGCCGCCTGAGACGGACATTGGTGGAGAGGTGCAGTTCGCCGTGGTGCACCCAGAAGGCGACGGGAAGCGGCTTGCGCTCGCCGCGAACCGCAATGGCCGGGAGGGGCGACTCGACAAAGACGATCCCTGCGCTGTGGTCGGGGACGGTGTTCCAGTCCAGTTCTTCGGTGATGAGCATGACCTCGACTCCGGCCCTGCGGAGAGCCGCTTCGAGATACCGGCCCGGACTGCGGTCGGTTTTGCGATAGCAGAGCACGATGTGGCGTCCGTTGTGCCGCCCCGGTGGTGGAGGGAGCGGCGCCTCGTAGGCGGGAACATGATGGCGAGGGTCCGGTCCGGTGCCCCGGGCCAGCTCGGGGTGACGGGGCGCCAGCACCGCCAGATCGCGGCTGCCGGCGTCGGGGAAGCTCGGAGGCCGGACAACGCTGCCGGTGGTCCCGGCGGCTTCGACGGCCAAACCGACACCGCCGGGCGTGGTGGGATAGAACACCGTTGCCCCGGTGGCGCGAGCCGCCGAGATCAATGCGTTCGACCGGCGCCGATCGACCATCCACGCCGGCATCATACGGCGCACCAGTTTCCCGAGCGCCCCCCTGATGACCGGTGTTTGCCATGGCACCCAGGTGACCTGGAATGGGAGTTCTGCAATGCCGGTGTCCGGGGCGACGGCTACCACGGTGTGGCCGGCCGAACGCAACTGATGCGCAAGGGTGAGAGCCCGGGCGTCGGCGACGATTCGGTTGGTGGCCAGGAGACAGATCCGCACGGGGCTCTATCGTAGGGGTCTCGGGAACGGCTATTCTTTCGGCCGGGCGAGGAGGCTGGCAATCAGGTCCGCCAAGGAGGCCAGGTGTACATCCGAATCGTCTCAATACTTCTCATCGTGCTCGCCGCCTTGCCTGCTGCCGCGGCTGAGTTGCCACCCGGCGGATCTTTTTTCGATGATGACGGCAGCGTTCATGAGGGGTACATTGAGGCGATTGCTGCGTTGGGTGTCACGAGAGGCTGCAATCCGCCCGCCAACGACCGGTATTGTCCCGAAGATCCCGTGACTCGCGGGCAAATGGCGGCGTTCCTGCATAGAGCCCTCGATCCGATCCTCGTCCCCGGACCGGCCGTCGGATTCATCGATGACGACACCTCCGAGTTCGAGGCAGACATCGAGTGGCTGGCTTCGGTGGGAGTCACCAAAGGCTGCAATCCTCCCGGCAACGATCGATTCTGCCCCGACGATCCGGTCACCCGCGAACAAATGGCGGCGTTCCTGGTGCGAGCATTTGGCTACACGGATGCGTCGGGAGGTGGATTTGAGGATGTGGTCACCGACTCGGTGTTCCTCACCGATATCAATCGTCTCGCCACCGCCGGCATCACGAAAGGATGCAATCCACCCGACAACACTCGGTTTTGCCCGACACGCTCGGTGACCCGGGCGGAGATGGCGACGTTCCTTGGTCGGGCCCTTGGTCTGACTCCCACCGTTCCGCCTGTTCGGCCAAAGCTGGCCGCCGAACTCGTCGTCTCGGGATTAGACCGACCCGTGTACGTTGCCTCCCCGCCTGGAGATGAGCGGATCTTCGTCGTCGAGAAGGCCGGCCGCATTCGGATCGTCGAGAAGGGCTCGCTCGTGCCGGGACCCTTCCTCGACCTGACGGGCCAGGTGAGCACCGGAGGCGAGCAGGGCCTCCTCGGGCTGGCCTTTCATCCCGATTACGCTACGAATGGGAGGTTCTTTGTGGACCTCACCGACACAGCCGGAGACACGAGGATCATCGAATACCGGGTGTCGGGTGATCCAAATCTGGCACGTCCCTCATCCGCTTCGCTCGTATTGAAGGTCGATCAGCCGGCGTCCAATCACAACGGTGGGATGATCGAGTTCGGTCCGAACGGCTACCTCTACGTGGCGCTCGGGGACGGGGGAGGAGGAGGCGATCCGCAGGAGAACGCCCAGAATCGCGACACCTTGCTGGGGTCGTTGCTCCGGCTGGACGTCGACCGCGGCGACGCCTTCCCTTCCGACGCATTTCGCAACTACGCGATTCCGGTGGGCAACCCTTACGCGGGCGGCGGGGGCGCCCCGGAGATCTGGGCGATCGGACTCCGCAACCCGTGGCGATTCTCATTCGACGGGGGATCTCTCTACATCGGTGATGTCGGCCAGGGAGCCTGGGAAGAGATAGATGTGGCCCCCAAAGGCGCGGGCGGCCTCAACTACGGATGGGATATGCTGGAAGGAACCCACTGCTACGAACCATCGGGCGGTTGCGACGGTTCGGGTACGACACTGCCCGTTCTCGAATACAGCCACGCCGAAGGTTGCTCTGTGACCGGCGGGTACGTCTACCGCGGGTCGGATCTGCCCTGGCTCGACGGGCATTACTTCTACGGAGACTACTGCTCGGGCTGGGTGCGGAGCTTCCAGTACGCCGGCGGCGCCGTGACGAATGAAACCGACTGGACGGCGGACCTCGGTACGCTGGGCAACATCAGCTCGTTCGGTGTCGATACACAGGGGGAGCTCCACATCGTGACCTTCGACGGCAACATCTATCGACTGGTGGAAGCAACACCGTGACCTTTCGCAGGGGTGTCGTATTCGTGTTCCTCGTGAGCGGGTTTCTCCTTGCGTCGATGGTGCATTTGAAACCACTGCCGCTGCCTGCCCGGGCCTTCACAGTTCCTCTTGCCTGGGCCGCCGAGGGTTCGACGATCTGGGAGTCCCCGCCGGTCAGGGTGGCCGCCACCGTCGCCGGACTCGGTTGGGAGGCGGTGCCACCTGAGGCTGCGTGGATTCGCTCGAGTGAGGATGGTGAGAAGTGGAGTGATTGGGTGGCCATCCCTCTCGACCTCGAGCATGGGCCCGACCCCGCCGATCTCGAGGCGTCAGCGGAGCGAGCGGCTTCAGGCCCCGTGTACGTCGGAGAGGCGAATTTCCTCCAATATCGGGTAGCGGCTCCCAGCGCTGATGGTCTCCAGGCGGAGCTCATCGAGACGGCCGGGCGTGATATGAGCATGTTGGAACGGGCTGTTCACCTGTGGCAGAGGGTGGAATGGGCCGACCCGCCGGCTGCTGAGGCGTCTCCAGGTCAACCCGCAATCGTATCTCGCCAGGAGTGGGGTGGCGATGCATGTCTGGCGGCGTCGAGCCATCCCGACTCCGAATACAACCGCAGGGTTTCCGCCCTCTTCATCCATCACACCGTCACCTCCAATACACGGGCCGCCTCCGATCCGCTCGCCGAGATCTACTCCATCTGCCGTTATCACGTGGTGACCAAAGGCTGGTGGGACATCGCATACAACTTCCTCATCGGCCCCGACGGAACCATCTACGAAGGCCGGCACGGGGGTATCGATGAGCCGGTGCGAGGCGCACACACGCGCGGTCTGAACAGCTACTCGATGGGGATTGGACTGCTCGGCACCTACACGTCGAACACACCGTCGGCTGCCCAGCAGCAATCCATCGTCGACCTCGTTGCCTGGAAGTTCGATCTCGACCACGTCGATCCTTCCGGAACCGTCGTGCTGGAGAACCTCACCGACAACGACAAGTTCGTCGAAGGCCAGATCGTCACGCTGAGAACTGTGTCCGGCCATCGAGATGCCGCTGCCACCTCCTGTCCCGGCACCGCCTGCTATCCGTTGCTGCCGTCCCTCCGAACACGCATCGAGCTAACCGGCGGAAACAAGATCTACTGGCAACCTTCGTCCGATCCGGTCGAGGGGTTCCAGGCGGTCGGCTACGATCCGATCGCCTTCCAGATGCGGTTCACGGTACCGATGCAATGGTCGCTCGAGATCGCCAACCAAGACGGAGTGGTCGTGCACGCCGCCTCGGGGTCGGGGTCGTCGGCGATCGCGACCTGGGATGGCACAAACGATGGCGAGAACCTGCCGTACGGTGAGTACCTCGTCTCCGTTGATGCCGAGCCGAGTTCGGGTTCGGCACCGCAGATGGTGTCCGAGTGGGTGCAGCTGGGCTCCTACCTTCCTCCGTTTGCCGACGATGAGAATTCCGTGCATCAGATGGCCATCGTCGAACTGGCGGCTCTTGGTATCACAAAAGGCTGCAACCCACCCGAAAACGACCTCTTCTGTCCGGAGGATTCGGTGACGCGAGGAGAGATGGCTGCGTTCCTCACGAGGGCGCTCGGACTGGACGGGCTGCCGGCCGAGGATCTGTTCATCGACGACGATGACTCTATCTTCGAGGCCGATATCGAGAAACTCGCGGTGGCCGGCATCACGAAGGGATGCAACCCACCGGATGATGACCGGTTCTGCCCGGACGAGCCGGTCACCCGGGGGCAGATGGCGGCCTTCCTGGTGCGGGCGTTTCGATTCGCGGTAGCGGATGAAGACGGCACACCTTTCGTCGATGTCGAAGGGTCCATCTTCCAAGCCGACATCGCACTGCTGGCTGCCGCCGGGATCACGAAGGGTTGTAACCCTCCAGACAACAACCGGTATTGTTCTGATCGAGATGTGACCAGAGCCGAGATGGCAACCTTCCTGGTCAGGAGCCTCAGCGGATGATTGCCTTGGGTATCCTTGAGCGACGACCGATACTGAGGATGTGTCGGTGATCAAACGTGCACTCGTACTTCTCGCGTCGCTCACGGCAATGAGTTCGTTCGCCGTAACGCCGGCGGCTTCCGCGGAGGAAGAACCAACCTTCGTCTTCGATGGTGGTGGATGGGGCCACGGGGTCGGCCTTTCCCAATTCGGCGCCTACGGGATGGTGCTGGAAGATCCGACGATCACCGCCGAGCAGATCATCGAGCACTACTACCAGGGAGTCACGGTCGGCACCATCTCGACGGACACGGTCGCCGAATGGATCGCTACGGAAGAAATGCCACTCTGGGTCGGGCTCTTCCAGAAGGAAGCCACCGTAACGTTCAAACCGGTCGGCGGTCCGGCGACCCTCTGCTACGGAGGGAACGAAGAGCCGACGTGTGACCTGCAGGCACAGGATGGCGAGATCTGGCAGTTCCAGTATTTCAGTGGAGGGTGCGAACTTGCCCGGAAGGACCCGGAGGGAACATATGTCGGGCAAACCGGCGTGCTCCCCTGCGGCGGGTCGGTGACACCAGCATCCCCCGACATCATCATCGACATGGTGAATATCTCGACGCAATACAAGAACGGGATACTGCGAGTTCGGATACCTCCAACCGAGATAGGACTCCATGCCGTCTGGCAGACCGGCATCGAATCCTATGTGCGCGGCATTGCCGAGATGCCGGACAGTTGGGGCGGAACCGTGGCTCAGGCGGCTCTCGAGGCACAGGCGATCGTTGCCCGGACCTACGCAGTCAACCGTGCTACCGCCCGGACCCGCCCTCCGGAGACACGCCCGCCCCTCTTCACGCCGCAGCGAGAGAACTCGTGCTGGTGCAACCTGAGAGACGACATCTACGACCAGGTGTTCAACGGCTGGACCGGTGAATCGAAGAAGCCGAATTCTGCCCTGGCGGCCACCGATACCGCAGGACAGGTGGTTCTATTTGATGGGAGCACTGCGCAGACCTACTACTTCTCGTCGTCCTTCGGTGAGACGGAGAACGTCGAGGATGTGTTTGTGCAAACCCTCCCGTACCTGCGATCGGTCGATGATCACTGGGCTACCGGGGCGGCGGTTGGCAACACCTTCGCCCGCTGGTCGGTGACCTACACGGCCTCAGAGCTGGCGACGCGTCTGGGTTGGCAGCGCGTCGATGGCGTGGATCTCACGAGCTCTGCCCCGGGTAGCCGGGTCCGGGTCCAAGGGGTCGACAGCGCTGGGACGGCAATTTCGAAGGAATTCCGGGGAGAGGACTTGCGATCGCCGCTTTCCCTCCTATCTCCGCAGATCACCTCGATCAACGGTGCGGGAGCAACGGCCGGCGTTCCCAATTTCATGGATATCGACGGCAGCGTCCACGAAGCCGATATCGTCGCGCTGGCTCAACTCGGTATCACGAAAGGCTGCAACCCTCCCGACAACGACCGTTTCTGCCCGGACGATCTCGTCACCCGCGGGCAGATGGCCGCTTTCCTCGGTCGTGCCGTCGGGCTTTCCATGGGGGCGGACGACGACGTATTCACCGATGACAACGGTTCTGTCTTCGAAACGGACATCGAGCGTCTGTGGGTGGCCCGGATCACCAGGGGCTGTAATCCTCCCGACAACGATCGGTACTGTCCGGACAACCCGGTGACCCGGGGGCAGATGGCCGCCTTCCTGGGTCGCTCCTTTGGCTACACGGATGCCGGTGCCGGAGACTTCTTCACAGACGATGACTTGTCGATTTTCGAAAACGACATCGATCGTCTCTTCGTTGCAGGTGTCACAAAGGGCTGTAATCCTCCCGACAATGATCGCTATTGTCCGGACGAGTCGGTCACCAGAGCCCAGATGGCATCGTTCATCGTGCGTGCACTGACAGGATCCTGAGACAACTACCATCTCGGAGTCTTCCGGAGGGGATGCAATTGTGAATGATGTCGTAGAACGTTTTGAACGCGAACGCTGGACTGCTGGGGTGATCGGCCTCGGCTACGTTGGCTTGCCGCTGGCCGTCAACGCCGTGAATCAGGGGCTGAGGACTATCGGTTTTGATGTGTCTGCACGCCGGATCGAGCAGCTGGCGGCCGGAGTGTCGCACGTCGGCGACGTTTCCGGCGAGGCGCTATCGAATGCGCTCCGAACAGGGCTCGAGGTCACCGACGATCCGGCCAGGCTCGCCGAAGCCGACGCCGTCTTCATCTGTGTTCCGAGCCCGCTCGGGCGGAACCGGCAACCGGACATGTCGTACATCGAAGCAGCCGCGGCCACCGTCGCCGGCATCGTTCGCCCCGGGCAACTGATCTCACTGGAATCCACCACCTATCCGGGTACGACCGAGGATGTTATTGTCCCGGCCGTCACAGGCGCCGGCCTGACCATCGACCGCGACGTATATGTGGCGTTCTCGCCGGAGCGGGTCTCGCCCGGCGATGAGATGAAGACGGGTGAGATTCCCAAGGTGGTTGGTGGCGTATCCGCAGTTTCGGGAGCGGTGGCGGCGGCTGCCTACCGTCGGCTCGTCCCCTCCGTTCACCTGGTTTCCTCTGCAAAAGCCGCCGAGATGGCCAAGCTGCTCGAGAACACCTACCGGGCGGTGAACATCGGGCTCATCAATGAGATGGCGCAACTGGCCCATGAACTCGACATCGACATCTGGGAGGTCGTCAATGCGGCGGCCACCAAGCCCTTCGGCTTCCAGGCGTTCTACCCGGGGCCGGGCGTCGGTGGTCACTGCATACCCCTCGATCCACAGTTCCTGGCCTGGCGGGCGAAGGAAGCGAAATTCGCCACCCGATTCATCGACCTGGCCGAGCAGGTCAACACGAACATGCCGAACTACAACGCGTCGAGGATCGGTGAACTGCTCAACGCCAACAGCTTGCCGGTCCGCGGGACGAGGATCCTCGGAATCGGCATCTCCTACAAGGCGAACGTTGCCGACGACCGCGAATCGGCGTCGCTCGATGTGCTCCGTGAACTCGAGCATCGTGGAGCGTCGATCGGTGTATTCGATCCGCTGTTCGCCGCGGACCACATCGAAGCACTGGGCTGGCCCGCCATCAAGGGAACCGTCGAGGAACTAGGCCGGTTCCAGCTCGCCGTTGTGCTAACCGATCATGATGCTTTCGACTTCGAGGCTATAGCCGATAACGTCCCGCTGGTCTTCGACGCCAAGGACGCGTTTCGCCGGCGCCGGCTGGCGCGGGAGAACGTCACCGTCTTGTGAGGCGCCGGCTTCTCGTTCTGACCACTGTCCACCATCCCGACGATGTGCGAATACGCGGGAAGCTGATCGAAGCGCTGGCCTCCGAGTGGGACGTCACATACGCCTGTCGCGGGCCGGGCCCGGCGCGGAGAGAAAAGATCACGGTTCGGTTGCTTTCGGGCGGGCGGTTGGTCCGGAATATCCGTGCCCTCGGCATCATCATGAGGGGGGAGTACGAAGTGCTCTCGCTCCACGATCCCGAGACCCTGCCCGCCGGTTTGCTCGCCACCTGGTTCCGTCGAAGGACCGTCGTTTTCGACGTCCACGAGAATGTACCCGCGCAGATGATGACCAAGGAATGGCTTCCGCGGCTGATCAAACGTCCCACGGCTGTGATCACCCACTGGATGCTCCGTCTGGCCGAGCGTTCCATAGAGATTACGCTCGCCGAACGAGGCTACGCCTCGTTGTTTCGCCGGAGCCACCCGGTATTCGAGAACCTCCTTTCGGATGCACCGCTCCCGGCGTCGGACGGCTCGGGCTCGGGTGTCGTCTATCTCGGTGACGTGACCGAAGCCCGGGGGATCTTCGTTCTGGTGCGAGCCGCCGGACGAGGGATCCCGGGTGAGAAAGTCACTGTGATCGGGCAATGTAGTGCGGATGTTGAAGGTCGAATTCGAGAAATCGCCTCAGAGTTGGACGTGACCGTGGAGCTCACCGGGCGCCTGGATCACGCCCGCGCCTTGGAGAAGGTCGCATCGGCCAGGATCGGCGTCTCGCCCCTCCTGGACATCCCCAACTACCGATGGTCGATGCCGACCAAGATTCTCGAGTACCTAGCCGTCGGCGTTCCAGTTGTTGCCTCGGATCTGCCGGGAACCCGTGAAGTGGTTGAGAAGCTCTCCGGTGTGGTTCTCGTACCTCCGGGTGACGTAGATGCATGGGCCAACGCGCTTGGTGGGTCGATCGGGGACAACAGCTTCAGCGAAGCGGCGCGACTGCAGGCCCCCGCGATTCGCGGACAATTCAGGTTTCCTGCTGAGGGCGTCCGGGCGTTTTACCGGGGTCTGGCCGACTGAGCTCGAGCCCGGCTTCCCAGCAGGAACCCGGTTCCCCATCCGACATGCATTACCGGCAGCACCACGGGGAGCAGCAGAGCCGAGAGTGTCCGCCGGCGCATCGCTTCCAGCGCGCTCGTCGCGACGAGCACAGCCACGTACAAGGCCGGTACAACGAAGCCGAACCGCCGAGCCGGAGTGGCGCCTAGCCCGAGAGAGGCGATGAGGGACAGCACCAGAATCGGTGGTGCAAACTGCCGCCAGCGGATCGATCCTCGATGGCGCCGGACAACCTCCCGTTTCCACGCTCCGTACTGGCGGTACTGCCGCCAAAGCGCGCCGAGCGTTGCGCGTGGCCGGTACTCGACCCGGAGGTGTGGATCAAACCACACGAGTCCGCCTGCGGACCGGATGCGAACGTTCATTTCGTAATCCTGATTGCGGAGCAGCGACTCGTCGAAGAAGCCGACTCGATCGAATACAGAGCGGCGGAATACTCCGAGGTAGACGGTGTCGACCGGTCCGGGTTGGCCCCCGATATGGAATCGTGCGTCACCGACTCCTAGCCTGATACTCATGGCTATGGCGATGGCCTCCTGCCGGGTGCCCTCGCCTACCGCGGCCTGCACGCCTCCAACATTGTCTGCTTCTTTCTCCAGGAGGGTTTCGACTGCTCGCTTGACATAGCCGTCGGGCAGAACCGAGTGCCCGTCGAGCCGAACGATGACGTCACCTTTCGCAGCTCGGATGGCGGCGTTGAGGCCGGCGGGAGTGATTTCGGCAGGGTTCCTCACGAGGGCGATTCGATCGTCGGAGGCCCGTAGATCCTGTAGCAACTCCCAGGTGCCGTCGGTGCTCGACCCGTCTGCGACGACGACCTCAATCGGGTGTTCGTATTCCTGGTCGAGTGCGCTCGCGATGGCGAGCCCAGCGGTGGCTACCTCATTGCGGACCGGCAGAACGACGGAAACACTCGGCCAGGTCATGGAGAGGAGGCTCGACGAATCGGGACGCGGGTGACTGTCACGGTGCTCATGATGCATCGGGCGGTGTCATGGAGCAACCCGGTGCGGAGCCCGGAACGGACCAGGAACCCGCCAGATCACTAAGATCTTCGAATGCGGCGACGGAGGTTTCTTCTATCCACAGCAGCCGCCGATCTCGGTGCGCTCCTGATCGGCCTGGTTGTCGCATCCCTGGTCGCCTTTGAGACCCCATGGCCTTGGGAAGCGGAGTTGATCGGCAGTGAATCGATCTGGCCGCTGCTCGGGTTCTTCGTTGGCAGCGCCATCCTGGCCTCAGCCTTCAGTGTGATGACGTGGGCGGGGAGCGCGCCCCGCCCGTCCTACGGGCGGGGCCTATCGGTTGTGCTCATCGGCCTTGCGCTCACCGCGCTGGCCGTTGTCGTCAGCCGTGTCTACTGGTCCCGTCCGTTTCTTGGCACAACGGCCGTCGTCTGGTTGCTTGGCGCCATCACCCACCGGGCCATCCGGCGACGTACGCCCTGGACCGAGCAAATGGTGCTGGTAACTGCGGAGAAGGAACTCGTCGAGCACCTGCACGATGCTCCGCACGCCGATGTGCTGAATGTGCTCGACCCCGGCGGAGACGGCGATCTCGACCCGATTCCTCCAGAGGTGACGCTCGTGGTCGACCTCCGCTCGGTTCTGTCGGATCGGATGGCGCAATACGTCTCATCGTGCACGATCTCCGGCAGCACGACACGTGCCCTCACCAATGTTTACGAGGAGCACACAGGCCGTCTGCCCATTGTGCATCTGGCTGAAGGTTGGGAACTGAGGGAGCCGGCGATCAAGACCGCACCGTACCAAGTCGCCAAACGGATCATCGACGTGGTGCTCGTTGCCGTCGCGGCGCCGCTCGCACTGGTGATGACAATGGGTCTGGCGTTGCTGGTGAGGTTCTCCTCCCCGGGCCCGGCCATTTTCAAGCAGTGTCGGACAGGGCTCAACGGGCGCCGATTCACCCTTTACAAGCTGCGAACGATGCGGACGGACGCCGAGAGCGATGGCCCTCGGTTCGCCACCCTCGACGATGATCGTCTAATTACTGCCGGCAGGTTCTTGCGGAAGTCCCGGTTGGACGAGCTTCCGCAACTGTGGAACGTTCTCAAGGGCGACCTCAGTCTGGTGGGCCCGCGACCGGAACAGGAGTCGTTTGTGGAGCAGTTCAACGCCGAGATCCCTTTCTACGGTCAGCGCCACCTGATTCGTCCGGGAGTGACCGGCTGGGCTCAGGTCAAGTACGGCTATGCCGACGATGAGGCCGACACGATCGAGAAGCTCACCTACGACCTCTACTACGTGAAGAACATGTCGATCTGGCTCGACCTGCACATCCTCGGAGAGAGCATCTGGACGGTACTGTCCGGCAACGGTGCCAGGTAGTTCGTCTCCTGCAGCGTGCCGCAGCGGCGCCGGGGGAGCTCATCAAGTCCTGTCAACCCTCCCGGCCGGAGTGCAGTGCTGGTCGTACTCGACGATCAGGGGCGGGTGTGATGCGTCGGCGCATGCCGGGCAATCGGGATCGCGCAGGAGGGTAACCGTGCGGAAGTCCTCGTCGAGGGCGTCGTACAGCAGCAGCCGTCCCACCAGAGTCTCGCCGATGCCCAGGAGGATCTTGAGGGCTTCCATCGCCTCGATCGATCCGATCACCCCGGGCAAGACTCCCAGTACCCCGGCTTCTGCGCACGACGGTGCCAGCTCGGGCGGTGGAGGTTCGGCAAACAGGCAGCGATAACACGGACCGTTGTAGGGGTCGAACACGGTCGCCTGTCCTTCGAATCTGAAGATCGAGCCGTGCACGACAGGAACCCGCAGATGCAGTGACACATCGTTGACGAGGTAGCGGGTCGGGAAATTGTCTGCCCCGTCGACGATGACGTCGTAGCCCGACATGATGTCCAGAGCGTTCTCCGCCGTCAGCCGGGTCGGATATGTTTCGACCAGCACGTCCGGGTTCAGCGACCGAATCGTTTCACGGGCCGAGTCGGCTTTCAGGCTGCCGATGCGGTGCACGTCATGGAGGATCTGGCGCTGCAAGTTGGTGGAGTCGACGAGGTCGAAGTCGACGATCCCGATGGTGCCGACGCCTGCAGCCGCCAGGTATAGGGCAACCGGAGACCCCAGCCCGCCGGCGCCGATGATGAGGGCCCTGGATGCCAGCAGACGCTGCTGACCCTCCTCTCCCACCTGGGGCAGCAGCAGGTGGCGGCTGTAGCGCGCCCGCTGTTCGGACGAGAGAGTGTTTGGTGTCTCCCAGGTACGCTGCTCGGCCTTCCACTGCTCGAAGCCGCCGGCCAGGCTGCTCACCTTCGAATACCCGAGTTGCTGCATCGAGTAGGCGGCGAGCACCGATCGATGACCGGTTGCGCAATAGAGGATGATTTCGCGGTCCCGTCCGGGGATCTGACCGGTGATGGTGCTCTCCAGCACCCCGCGCGGAACGAACAGGGCACCCGGAATCGCTCCTTGTTCATACTCGGGAGCCTCGCGGATGTCAACGATCACCGCCTCGTCGCTCCTGGCGGCGAGGTGTTCCGTGGTGGTCTCGATGATCTGTGGACGCAGTGCATCCACGAGCTCGTGGTAGGTAGGCGAGTCCCCGTTTGTCACAGGCGGCAGTCTAGAGGTCGAGTTTGGTTGCGTATTGCTCGCGGGCCAGCCAGTGGCCGTGCTCGCGTCTCAGGTGTGGAGGGAGTCGTCGTACATCGGCGGGTGGGACGTTGGGAATGCTTGCCGCTACCCACACGCCCGCTTCCACATGACCGGCTAGTCCTACCCGGATGAGGTCGGAGAGATGCTCGGGGCGGGGGAGGGATCGCTCGCGCTGCGCAGCCCTGATGAGCCGGAGCAGATCGGCCACCGCCCCCGGGCCCAGGGCTGCGGTCCAGAAGCGACGTACATATGGATCCGAAGGAACGCGCCGGTGGCCCGAGCCGGCGAGGAGGTGCGGTTGAATGTGCAAGCGGTGCCGGAGGGTTGGTGGAGCTGTGCCGGTCGAGTTCGGTGTGGCAGGTGCGACGGGAGGACGGGGTTGCAGCTGCTTGGACTCGACCGGCACAACTCTCATGCGGTAGAGATACCACGCAACGTTAACTAGTGACAAGTACCTTCAGGCAGCGTCGCGAAATGTTTATCTACGAAAGAGGTTATAGGTTATGGGTTCTAGGTTGCTTTATGGGTTGCCCCAGAGTGGTGTTGGGAAGGGGCGGATCGAGATCAGGTCTGACCTATTACCCAAAACCTATGACCTAGAACCTGCTCGCGCCTAGGGCTTGCCCTTCTTGTCGACCAGGTTCCCCACGAAGATCGTGATGGTCTGGCTGTGCGTCACCGTGCCACCGGCGGCCGGGTTCGTTGAGATCACCCGGTCGGCCAGTGCCGGATCTTCGGTGTCGACCGTCTGTTTCGAGAACGAGAGGGCAACCCCGGTTTCCTCCTCGAACGTCCGCAGCGCCGCGATGACCTCGTCGACGGTCTTGCCGCGCAGGTCGATTAGAGGCGCCGATGGTGGGAGGCCGGTCGAAACTTCAATCGACACAGATGAGCCCTGTGCAACGGATGCTCCTGCTTCGGGGGTCTGCAACAGCACGGTGCCCTCAGGTTCCAGCGAGTTGACCTCAACTACCGCGGGAGACAGGTGTGAATTGTAGATCTCCTCCGAGGCCTCGGCGACGGTCATCCCCTCGACGGCCGGGACGTCGGTGGAAGGAGTGGAGAGGTACTGGGACGTTCCGGCGGGGTCGGCAGGCCAGTCGAGGGCGGGTTCGTCGGCCAGCACGATGTTCATGAACTCCGCCCAGATCGGAGCGGGAACGGTTCCTCCGAAAATCCGTGAGTAGGACTGGCCGTTGATGACCACGTTGCGCAGCGGATACTGGAAATCGGGGTAACCCACCCATACGGCGGTGGAGTACTGGGGGACGAATCCGACGTACCAGGCTTCCATGTAGTTCTGGTGGGTTCCGGTCTTGCCGCCCTGCGGCCTTCCGATGTTGGCCCTGACTGCAGTTCCAGACGATGTCGGTACCAGCGTTAGGGGTTTGCGGGCGGCGGCGATTACTGCCGGGTCTACGGTCTGCTGATGCTCGACTTGATGCTGATAGATGATCTCGCCGTCCGGCCCTTCGATCCGCTCGATCAGATAAGACGGTGCCCAAACGCCGTTGGTGGCGAAGTTGCCGTAGGCGGAGGCCATCTCGAGCGGGCTGACTGCGCCGGCGCCGAGCGTGATGGACGGCACTGCTTCGAGATCGGACTTGATGCCCATGCGATGGGCAGTCTCGACGATCTTTTCGGGCCCGACGGCAATGGCAACCTGAGCGAACACGACGTTCACGGAGTTGTGAGTTGCCTGGAAGAGCTTCATCAAGCCGCCGCCACCACCAGCATTGCTCACGAGCCAGATATTGCCGCGACTCGAGCAGACGTAGGGGCACTCGATCTCCTTGGGGCTGCGTGCGTCCCAGTAGGAACCGAGCGGGATGCCGGACTCGAGGGCAGCGACGAGCGTGAACGGCTTGAACGAAGATCCCGGGTTTCGCCTGCCCTGGACTGCGTAGTCGAACTGCTCCTGCGCGAACGGCAGTCCGGACGCCATCACTTTGACCGCACCCGTGGCGTTGTCGACCATGGCGATAGCTCCGGTCGGCGAGCAGTGCAGCCGATCGACTTCGGGCACAGGAGTCACCGTGGCGTTGTACCGGTCGATGCAGGTTTGCAGTTCGCTCTCCGACATGGCGCTCGTGTCGGGTTGCGGTAGCCAGGATGTCAACATCTCGTTGGCGATCTTCTGCATTTCGAGGTCGATGGTGACATACACCTGGAGGCCACCCCCGCCCTCACACTCAACGTCATCAGCCGGGCAGCCGAATATGGACTTCTTCCGTTCATCCTTCGTTGTGCCCAGGAAGGAGAATTCGGCATCGTTGAGGAGTTGCTTCTTGACCTCGGCTACGACGTGATCGGCCGGTCCTGTGAACTGCTTTGGCTCGGCGATGATGAAGGGATAGGCCTGCGCCAGTCTGCCCTCCTCCTCGGTGATGAACTCGTGTTGGATCATCGTGGTGATCACGTCGTTGCGCCGATCCTCGGCGTCCTCGGGCGAGCGGCGGGGGTCGTAGACCGTCGGGTTACGAGGGAGTACCGCCAGCGTGGCAGCCTCTGCGATGGTCAGCTGATCGAGATTCTTATCGAAGAACTCGTGGGCGGCGGCAGAGATGCCGTAGGCAGATGATCCGAAGTACACGAAGTTCACATAAAACTCGAGGATCTGTTCCTTGGTGTAGCGTCGCTCCAACTCGATCGCGGTAACCGCCTCGATGATCTTCCGCTCGTAGGAAATCTCCTCTCCGACGAACACCTTCTTGACCACCTGCTGAGTGATCGTCGATCCGCCGCGGCTCGTGTCGTAGCGAAGGTTGTCGATGAAGGCGCTGGCAATGGCGGCCGCGTCGATTCCTTCGTGTTGGAAGAACTCAGCGTCCTCTGCGGCCAGCACCGCGTTGACGACGAGTTCCGGGATCTCGTCGTACGGCACGGGCTCGCTGACCCGACCGTCGTGCAACACCGCCAGCAGCGTGCCGTCGAGCGTGTACATCTGCGAGACCCGGGACAGATCGGGGAGCTCGAGAAGCTGTGCATCGACATCGGGGATGTACTTCTCGTCGAGATCCTGGAATGTGCCGAAGGCCGCATTGGCCCCCATGAATGAGAAGAGACCGATCCACGTCGAGGAAATGACGGCGATAGACAGCAGCGTTGCGAGCGCCACAAACCATTTGCCGCGGCGCTCGCGACGTTCCATCTCGTGAATAGGGGATCTCGATGCCATGGGGTTCTAACGGATCGGGGCCTGGGAAAGTTGCAGGTATATTCTCTGAACAGCCATATCAGGATACCCGGCTGAGGGAGTACAACTGTGAATCGACGTTTCACGTCGAGCGGCATCGAGATCGACGAGATCTACGCAGGCGCCGAGGTGCCGGAGCGGATCGGTTCACCCGGGGAGTTCCCGTTCACTCGTGGCCCGTATCCGTCGATGTATCGCGGCCGGCTGTGGACGATGCGCCAGTACGCCGGATTCGGCGATGCTCGTTCGACTAACGAGCGTTTCAAAGCCTTGCTTGCCGCCGGTCAGACGGGCTTGTCCGTTGCATTCGATCTTCCAACGCAGATGGGTCTCGATAGCGACCACCCGATGTCGGCAGGTGAAGTGGGCAAGGTCGGGGTGGCGATCGACACGGTCGATGACCTACGAACGTTGTTCGACGGCATTCCGCTCGGCGAAGTGTCGACGTCCATGACCATCAACTCGACGGCGGCAATTCTGCTGCTCATGTACCAGATCGTTGCCGAGGAGCAGGGAGTCGCCCCCGCCCGTATCCGGGGGACGGTCCAGAACGACATCCTCAAGGAGTACATCGCCCGAGGAACCTACATCTATCCGCCCGGCCCCTCCATGCGCCTGGTGACGGACCTCTTTGAGTACTGCGCCACGGAGCTGCCCGGATGGAACACGATTTCGATTTCCGGCTATCACATTCGAGAAGCTGGTTCTACCGCGGCGCAAGAGCTCGCTTTCACACTGGCCGACGGGATCGCCTACGTCCGCGCTGCCGTTCAGGCAGGACTCGTGGTCGACACTTTCGCCCCCCGGCTCTCGTTCTTCTGGAACGGCCACAACGACTTCTTCGAAGAGGTCGCCAAGTTCCGGGCCGCCCGGCGGATCTGGGCGACAATCATGCGGGATCGGTTGGGCGCCACCGACCCTAAATCGTGGGCCATGCGATTCCACACCCAGACGGCCGGGAGCACACTCACGGCCCAGCAACCGGGGAACAATATCGTCAGGACCACGATGCAGGCCCTGGCGTCGGTCCTGGGCGGGACCCAATCACTCCACACCAACTCCTTCGACGAGGCGCTTGGACTGCCGACGGAGCAGTCGGCCAAGATTGCACTTCGTACGCAGCAGATCCTCGGATACGAGGCGGGCGTCGTTGACACGGTCGACCCCCTTGCCGGCTCGTACTTCGTGGAGGCACTGACCGATGCACTGGAAGAGCAAGTGATGAGCTTGCTCGATGAGATCGAAGCACTGGGTGGTGCGGTCGAGGCTATCGAAGCGGGGTTCCAGCAGGATCGGATTGAACAGGCCTCGTATGACACTGCCAGGCGAATGGAATCCGGAGAGCAGGTTGTGGTCGGGGTCAATCGCTTCACCGATGCAGACGATGGTGACGTACCCACTACCACCGTTGATCCCGAATTGGAGCGTGAGCAGGTGCAACGGCTTACCGACGCTCGACATCAGCGGGATGAACGCGCAGTCGAGGCGGCGCTGTCGACGGTCGTTGAGACCGCAGGGGGCGAAGCCAATTTGCTCCCTCCAATGAAAGCCGCGCTCGAAGCCGGGGCAACTCTCGGCGAGGTGTCTGCGGCACTGCGAGACGTATTCGGCGAATACCGACCCTGAGGTGAGTATGAACAGCGATGACACGAAGCGTTTCCTGATCGTTGGGGGTGGTCCGGCCGGTACGACCGCGGCCACCATCGCCGCCACGCTCGGTGCTCAGGTCACGCTTGTCGAGAAGGATGTCGTCGGCGGCGCAGCCCATCTCTGGGATTGCATTCCCTCCAAGACCATGCACGCCACGTCGGTGAGGATGGACTCGCTGCGAAACGCCGCCGAACTCGGGCTGACGTCATTGCCGGGAGAGGTCGATCTGGACCGCCTCGCCGACCGGATCAGGAGCATTTCGGGGAATCTCGAGCGCGGGGCAATCCAGATGCTGCAGTCTCAGGGTGTCGACATCGTCATGGGAACAGGCCGATTCATAGGCCTCAATCAAGCAGTTGTGGAGACCGAGCGGGGGACTCGCGAGTTTGAGTTTGATACCGGCATGATCTCAACGGGTTCGGCTCCTCGTATTCCCGGCTGGGCGACCATCGACGGTGAGCGGATCTTGACGACCAGGGACTGCTACGACCTCGACGTTGTGCCGGAGCACATTGTCATCGTCGGGTCCGGCGTAACCGGCGTTGAATTCGTGCACATATTTGTCAGCCTCGGTAGCAAGGTCACGCTTGTGGTGAGCCGTCAGCAAGTGCTTCCTCATCGTGACTCCGAGGTTGCTGCGCTGGTAGAAGAAGACTTCCTCGAACGCGGTGTGCGCCTGGTCATCGGAGCACGAGCAACGAGCGCCGTACGGACGAACGATCGGGTCGTTGTAGAGACCGACGACGGCCGGCGCGTCGAAGGCTCCCACGCGTTGCTCGCCATCGGATCGGTGCCGTTGACGGCCGGACTCGGCCTGGAAACCATTGGAGTCGAAACCGACCGGGGCGGCTTCATTCCCGTCGACACCTACCAGCGCACATCGGTCCCCCACATCTACGCCGCAGGGGATGTGACCGGGCAGATGCCGCTCTCGTCTGTGGCATCGATGCAAGGGCGCAAGATCGCTCGTCATGCGATGGGACGGCCGGTGATACCGCTCGATTACTCGAAGGTGGCCCAGGCGATCTTCACCACACCCGAGATTGCCTCAGTCGGCCTCGATGAAGCGGTGGCTGCGGCAGAAGGTCGAAAGATCCGCCTGACCAAGGTGCCGTTCGCGGCAAATTCGAGGAGCGTCATTCAGAGCGTGACGCGCGGGTTCGCCAAGGTCATCTCAGATCCTGCGACTCATGTGGTGTTGGGCGGGACCATTGTTGGTCACCGGGCCTCGGAGTTGATCGGGATCCTGGCCCTGGCGGTTCAGGGCCGGTTGAAGGTCGACGTACTCGTAGAAACCTTGATGGTCCACCCGTCGATGAGCGAGAGCCTGTCCGACGCCGCCTCGTGAATCGTTCCGATTCTCGCGGTTCTCGTTTTGGGCGGCCGGCCCCAATAACTATTACCGGAAACCCAAAACCGAGAACCTAGAACCTAGAACCCAAAACCTAGGCCGATTCGTTGAACGGCTCCGCCGCTCACCGAATCACGGCAATGATGGCGCCGGGCGTGATCGTATCTCCGGCGCGGACCTTGAGGTCCACTACCTCGCCGTCAACGGGCGCCCTCACCTCGTTCTCCATCTTCATTGCTTCGAGAATGCAAATCGGGTCGCCTGCCTCGACATGATCGCCTGCCTTGACATGCAATTTGACGATCGTCCCTTGCATGGGAGCCGTGAGGACACCGGCATCTGCGCCGCCGGCGACCCCTCCCCGACCTCCCAACTTAGGCGGTTTTCGACGTGGGGCCGCCCGGGTTCCTCCGGCGGCCGGCTGGATCTGGCTCGTCCACATGCGAACGTCGTAGCGTTGTCCGCCGACTTCGACCATGATCGATCGCTCCGTGAGGTCCGGGTCCTCGGGCAGGGCTGCCGCGGTTTCCCAGGTGATGTCGGAGAGATCCATTGCGTCTTCCAGCCACTTTGTGTGGTGGCGACCCTCCACGAAGTCCCGGTGGTCGAGTACTGCGAGGTGGGCGGGAACGGTGGTTCGGACGCCGGTGATGACGTACTCCTGGAGTGCCCGCTTTCCGCGCCGGATTGCTTCGTTCCGATCGGCGCCCCAAACGACCAGCTTGGCCATCAGGTTGTCGTAGTACTGGCTGATGGTGGTAGCGGGCCGGATCCAGCTATCGACGCGAACGCCGAAACCTGCGGGTTCTCGATAGTCGATGACCTGTCCGGGCGTTGGGAGGAAGTCCTGACTCGGGTCCTCCGCGTTGATCCGGAACTCGATAGCGTGTCCACGGGGTTCGACGCCGGCGAACGGCAACGGATCGCCTTGCGCAACCGCCAACTGCGCCTGGACAAGATCGACGCCCGTCACCATTTCGGTGATGGTGTGCTCGACCTGTAGTCGGGTGTTCATCTCGAGGAAGTAGAAGTTGAATTCGCGATCGACGAGGAACTCGACCGTGCCTGCATTCCGATACCCGCACGTTTCGGCGATGGCCACGGCAGCTTTGCCCATGGCCTTGCGGACTTTGTCGGGAAACCCGAAGGCGGGAGTCTCTTCTATCAGTTTCTGATGTCTGCGCTGGACCGAGCAATCTCGCTCGCCGAGGAAATGCCCGGTTCCGTCGGCATCGACGATTATCTGGGCCTCGATGTGCCTGGCGTGCTCTACGTATTTCTCCACATAGACGTCGGCGTTTCCGAAATACGCCTGCGCCTCACGGGCGGCGCCGTCGATGGCACTCGGCAATTCGCTTTCGTTCCAGACCACTCGCAGGCCCTTGCCGCCCCCTCCTGCCGTGGCCTTGATCGCCACCGGGTAGCCGAACTGTGCTGCGACCTTCTTGGCCTCATCGGCGCTTTCGAGCGCATCGATCGTCCCGGGAACCATCGGCACTTTGGCCCTCTTGGCAGCCTGCCGGGAGGCGATCTTGTCGCCCATGATCCGGATCGCCTCGGGCGGTGGACCGATCCAGATCAGGCCGGCTGCCAACACCGCTTCCGCGAAATTCGCGTTCTCGGCGAGGAAGCCGTAGCCGGGGTGTACAGATTCGGCTTTGGACTGGTCGGCGACTTCGAGGATTCGTTTCATGTTGAGGTAGGACTCGGCGGCGGGCGCCGGTCCGATATTCCATGCCTCATCGGCGAGTTGGACATGCAGCGCGTCGCGGTCGAGTTCGGAGTAGACGGCAATCGTCCTCAGGCCTCGCTCTTTGGCCGATCGGATGACCCGGACGGCGATTTCACCGCGGTTGGCAACGAGTACGGACTTCATGGGAGGCATGGTAGGACCCGGCGCTCGCGACGAGCGACGAGCGACGAGCTACTCGCGACGCGCAACTCGCAACTCATAGCGGGATGTTTCCGTGCTTCTTGGGCGGTAGCTCTTCGCGTTTGTTGCGGAGCATTGCGAGGGCGCGGATCAGTTTGGACCGTGTCTCACGTGGTTCGATCACCTCGTCTACTAGTCCCAGTTCGGCAGCCTTGTAAGGGTTGGCGAACTTCTCTTCGTAGTCACCGATGAGTTCGGCGCGCTTGGCCTCCGGGTCGGGCGCACCAGAAATCTCACGCCGGAAAATCACGTTGACGGCGCCCTGGGCCCCCATCACTGCGATCTCGGCGGACGGCCAGGCCAACACGAGGTCTGCCCTGATGCCTCGCGAGTTCATGACCACATAGGCACCTCCGTACGCCTTGCGTGTGATGACGGTGATGCGCGGGACGGTGGCTTCGCTATAGGCATAGAGCAGCTTGGCGCCATGGCGAATGATGCCGTTGTGCTCTTGATCGACACCGGGGAGGAAACCGGGAACATCCACAAACGTCACTAGCGGGATGTTGAAGGCATCACAGAAGCGGACGAATCGGGCAGCCTTCTCGCTGGCTGAAATGTCGAGCGTGCCGGCCAGGGAAGCGGGCTGGTTGCCGATGAGCCCCACGGTGTAGCCGTCCAACCGGCTGAACCCCACCACGATGTTCGTCGCGAAGTCCTCGTGAACCTGATAGAACTCGCCGTCGTCGACGATATGGCTGATGAGATCGACCATGTCGTACGGCTGGTTGGGGGAGTCCGGAATCATCGAGTCCAGTTCGTCGCTCATTCGATCAGGCGGATCAGACGGCGAGAAGTAGGGCGGGACTTCCATGTTGCTCTGTGGGAGGAACGAGAGCAGGTAGCGGACCTGTTCGAGGGCGTCTGCTTCGTCCTCAGCTACGAAGTGCGTCACTCCTGAGGTACCGGCGTGTGCATGTGCACCACCGAGGTCCTCCATCGTGACCTCCTCTGCAGTCACGGCCTTGATCACATCGGGTCCTGTGATGAAGAGGTGGCTGGTGCCGACGATCTGGTAGACGAAATCCGTGATGGCCGGCGAGTAGACGGCGCCGCCGGCGCATGGGCCCATTATGACTGAGATCTGTGGGATCACTCCGGATGCTCTGGTGTTGCGCTCAAAAATCTCGCCGTAGCCTGCGAGCGAGGCGACCCCCTCCTGGATGCGGGCGCCGCCGGAATCCTTCAGCCCGACGAGCGGCGCGCCGACCTGCATAGCCAGATCCATGACCTTGACGACCTTGTCGCTGACCGCTCTGCCGAGGCTTCCACCGAAGACGGTGAAGTCCTCGGCGAAGACGAACACAGTGCGACCATCAATCGTGCCCCATCCGGTGATGACCGCATCACCCGCCGGCCGCTTCTCTTCGATACCGAAGCCGGACGCCTGGTGACGGACGAACATGTCCATCTCCTGGAACGAACCCTTGTCGAGCAACAACTCGAGCCGCTCGCGGGCGGTGAGTTTGCCTTGCTCGTGCTGGCGGTCGACGGCCCGCTGGCTTCCCGCGTGGAGTGCTTCGTCGCGTAGCCTCCGAAGGTTTTCTATGCGTTCTTCCGTGCCCAACCGTCAGACCCCTTTAAGCTGCTTCGGACTATTGACCTCGGAATGATCGAGATGGATACACATTACGTGCTGGTTTCTCTCGAGGAGACCTCTTCCACACAAGACCGGGCCCGGCACCTCTTTGAAGGGACGCCCGTTCTGGTGGCCGCTCGCCGTCAGACCGCCGGAAGGGGGAGGGGTGGCTCCACATGGGAGACGGCTCCCAGAGCTCTCGCCGCCTCGCTGGCGCTCGCCGTTTCCTGGCCCCCGGAAACGTGGAGCCGGCTTCCTCTGGTGGCGGCGCTGAGTGCCCTCGACTGTCTGCCTCCGGGTCACGCCCTGAAGTGGCCCAACGATGTGATGAGAGATGGGACCAAGGTGGCCGGGATCCTGGTCGAGGGATCCGAAGGAGTGGCGGTGGTCGGCATGGGTATCAACCTCTGGTGGAGTGAACCCCCGACCGGATACGGTGCGGCCTTCGATGTCGATCCCGGTGAAGATACGCACCTCTGGATCGCCCGATGCTGGGCCACGGCGCTGCTGCGACGTCTGGTACCCGGCCCGGAGGACTGGGGCCGTCGCGAATACCGACAATCCTGCGCGACGATCGGCCGGCCGGTTCGCTGGCAGCCAGGGGGTGCGGGAGTGGCGGAAGATATCGATGGCGACGGGGCACTCCTCGTTCGTACGGGCGCGGGGATTGAACGCCTGATTAGCGGCCGGGTGTGGGAGGTCAGGGATGACGGCTTCGGTCTCACCTGATGAGCGGTAAGCTCACGCACCGATGAGCAACAGCTCCCCACCTTCTCATCGCCGGGTCTCACGGACCCGGCGCACCCTCGTCACCCTGCTCGTACTGGCGAACGTGGTCGTGTTCGGCGCGTACTTCTATCTCCACAATCTCGAATCGACGTTCGAGGACGCCGTGACGGTGAATGAGGACGTTGTCAAGGAACTATCAGCGTCACCCGAGCGGCCCTCCGATCCATCGACGTTCTTGGTCATCGGAAGCGACTCTCGCGAGAACATACCGGGTGACTTTGAGGACCACTTCGGCTCGGCCGCCGGGCAGCGCGCCGACGTGATCATGCTCGTTCAGGTGCAGCCGGAGGACGACACGGCTCAACTGCTGAGCATTCCGCGCGACCTCAAGGTCGAGATCGAGGGCTACGGCACTCAGAAGATCAACGCCGCCTACGCCTATGGGGGTGGGCCCCTGCTGGTGTCGACGGTCCGGGCGGTCACGGGTCTTCCGGTCCACCATTACGTTGAGGTCGACTTCGGCGGATTCGCCGCAATTGTCGAAGAGGTCGGTGGAGTGACGATCAACTTCGCGTACCCGGCCAGGGATCTGAAGTCCGGCCTCGACGTGCCCGCCGGCCAGCAGGTTCTAGACGGCGAGATGGCGCTGGCCTACGCGCGCTCCAGGAGCTACCAGGAAATGCGCGACGGTTCTTGGAGGTCGGCCAATGCCAGCGATATCGGTCGAATGGGCCGGCAGCAAGAGTTGGTGTTCGCCATCCTCTCGCAGATTAAGCGCCCGTCGACCATCACGCAGGCTGAAGAGGTAGTGAGCGCAATCGGAAGTCATCTCGAGGTGGATGCTGCGCTGGTCGATCGCGGTGTACTCGAACTCGCCTGGGCGATGCGGGGCATCCGACCGGGTGGCATCGAAGCCTTCATCTATCCGACGTCCACCAGCAACATCGGCGGCATCTCCTATGAAGTGCCTGTGGAACCGGCCGCTTCCGATCTCCTGCGGGAGTTCGCGACGGGGGGTGGAGTATCTGCCGTTGTGACTCCCGCTGAGGTCCACCTCGAGGTCTTGAACGGTAGTGGGGTTTCCGGGATCGCCGGACGGTGGGCAGACAAGCTCGGAGCCGACGGGTACGTGATCGAGTCGATTGGCGATGCCGCCTCCTTCGACCACCAGATCACGCAGCTGATCGTTTCCCCTGGGAATACTTCCATTGGTGGCCTGATCGCCGAGTCATTGGGGTTCGGGGAGGTCGTTCCCGGGACGGTGAAGCAGGGGGTGGACGTGATGATCGTACTGGGCGCCGACGCGTCGTAGCGGGGAGGCTGGGACCGCTCGCTACCCTTCGAGGCTCAATTCACAGGAGTCGGACTGGATGAATGTATCTGTAATTGGGGCCGGCTACGTTGGTCTCGTGCAGGCGGCGGGTCTTGCTGCGCTTGGGCATCGGGTCGTCATCGGAGAGATCGATGCCGAGCGAGTGCACACCCTGGAGGGCGGAGACTCGCCGTTTCGTGAGCCGGGTCTGGCCGAACTTCTGAAGTCGGGAACTCTGGCGGGAACGCTGCAATTCACGACGGACAACGTTGCCGCCATCAAATCCGCCCGAATCGTGTTCCTGACGCTGCCGACGCCCGAAGGGGCTGATGGCGCAGCCGACCTCTCGATCGTCGAAGGGGTTGTTGATGAGATCGGTGGAAAGCTCGAACCCGGAACCGTGCTCGTCTTGAAGTCAACAGTTCCGGTCGGGACGGCCGACCGTGTACAAGAGCACCTTGATCAGGTGGGAACGTCCGGCATTGTGGTTGTGTCGAACCCGGAATTCCTGGCGGAAGGCAGCGCCGTGTCCGATTTCATGACTCCCAGCCGAATCGTCATCGGGGCGCGAGTGAGGGAAGCTGCCGACGTGCTCGCAGACGTGTATCAGGGCCTCGATGCCCCCGTGGTGTTCACAGACCCGACCTCGGCTGAGATGATCAAGTACGCGTCGAATGCCTACCTTGCGACCCGGGTGACTTTCGGCAACGCCATCGCCAACGTCTGCGAAGCCATCGGGGCAGACGTGATGGATGTGCTGAGGGGCATGGGCCACGACGAACGCATCGGACACCATTTCATGAAGCCCGGACCGGGATTTGGTGGATCGTGTTTCCCGAAGGACACCAAAGCGCTCGTATCGATTGCGCGGGCTGCCGGGTACCGGTTCTCCCTTCTCGAGGGTGTCATCGAAGTCAATGAGGCCCAGCACCACCTCGTCGTCGACAAGGTGCGCGCCGCCGCCGGCGGCGATCTGACCGGCAAGACGGTAGGTATGCTCGGTTTGGCCTACAAAGCAGGAACGGCCGATCTGCGCGGTTCGCCGGCACTGGAGCTCGCCCGCCTGATACACGCGGCCGGCGCCAAAGTGCATGCATTTGATCCCGCAGTGCAGTCCGAGCTCGCAGATATCGTGATGGTCGGATCGACCATGGAAGCGGCGCGGGGGGCCGATGTGCTCTTGATCGCCACGGAGTGGCCGGAATTCGCTGAGATGGATGTCGAGGCGGTGGGGGAGTTGTTGGCCGGGGACGCGGTCGTAGACGCCCGGAACCTCCTCGATCCAGCCGTGGTCCGTTCTGCCGGCCTTCGCTATTGGGGCGTGGGTCGGTGATCGAACCAACCGCCCGCGCACTCGTCACGGGTGGCGCAGGGTTCATCGGATCGAACCTCGTTGACCTGTTGGTCGACGAAGGGTGGGAGGTCCTCGTCGTCGATGATCTGAGCAGCGGCCACGCCGACCATCTCAGTGCTTCCCGTCGGCGTGGACGCGTGAAGCTCCACACGCTCGACATCCGCGAGGAGTCCGTCGTCGGCGTCGCCGAGCATTTCCACCCCCACGTGGTTTATCACCTGGCCGCTCAGGTTTCTGTGCCGGTCTCGGTGCTCGAGCCGCATCGGGATGCCGATGTGAACGTCCTCGGGACCATCAACGTCCTCACCGCCGCGCATCGATCCGGCGCCGACCGGATTGTGCTGGCCGGCTCTGCGGCGACCTACGGCAGCGCGGTGAAGCTTCCCGCCAGAGAGACATATGCGAGGCACCCCGATTCCCCGTACGGCGCGGCCAAGAAGGCGATCGAGGACTACGCGCATGTGTTCTCCGTCCAGCATGGCCTCGACTTCGTGGTGCTGGCCCCGTCGAACGTCTACGGACCGCGTCAGGATGCGTCCGGTGAAGGAGGGGTGGTCGCGATCTTCGCCGCCGCCGTAGCTGCCGGGAAGGAACCGACAATATTCGGGGACGGAACTGCCACCCGGGATTTCGTGTTCGTGGACGATGTGGCGGACGCATTTCTCCGGGCCGCCTCCCGGGGTAGCGGGCGAAACCTCAACATCAGCTCCGGTGTCGAGACTCCGGTGGGCGAACTCTACGATTCTATTGCTCGCCTCGCTCGCTTCCGGAAGAGTCCTCGTTTCAACGACCCCCGGCCGGGGGATATCGATCGCTCCGTACTCGATCCCGGTGCCGCCGAACGCAGCCTGGGCTGGAAGGCGTGGACGCCACTCGAGGAGGGACTCGCCAAGACTCTGGAGTGGTTCGCGAAGAGGTTCTAGGTTTTGGGTTCTACGTTCTACGTGTCGGCCTTGCCGTACTTCTGCATCTGGCTGGCCACGCTCAGAACCTACAACTCAGAACCCAGAACCCAGAACCGCAATACTTTGAGTGGCCGTCACGGTTCGGTGGCTCTTGTGCAAGCTACCGGAACAGATCCTCTTCCGGTGGCCTCACCAAATCAGAAGCGCGGCCGTTTTGCGCCGGGAGGTCGAGGCCCCTGACGATCGCCACCGGTATGCCGTCGGACTTGCCCATTACCAGGTCGGCCGCTGCCGCGATTTCGTCGGCGACGCCGACCTCAGTCACCTCCATCACCCTTCCGTACATGTCGGGTCGGCCGCGGTAGTCGATGAGAGCAGGCACTCCGGAGATCCCGATGGCGAAGTCGACGACGCCGCGCCGCCAGGCCCGTCCGAACGTGTCCGTGATGATGACGCCGAGGGTTGCTCCAGTTTGCCGCTCTAGTTTGGATCGGAGCTTGTGAGCGGATCTATCGGGATCTCGCGGAAGCAGCACAACCGTGCCTGCCACCGCGTTCGATCGATCCACGCCGGCGTTTGCGCACACAAAACCATGCCTCGTCTCGGCGATGACCAGGTCGCCGCGCCGCCGGACAATCGAGACGGCCTCTTGCTCGACGATCCGCCGGTAGTCCCGGTCGGCCTCAACGCCGGTCTTGACAGCTCCTTCGGCTTTCGAGACGACCTTGTGAGTCACCACGAGGACGTCTCCATCTTCTAGCAACGTGCCTCCGGCCCGGATGGCATTCAGGATGATCGATGCCAGGTCGTCCCCGGCAGCGATGTCGCCGATGCCTTCGACTGGAATGAGTTGCACAGTCACAGGAGCTCCACCATCCAGGCTGCGAACTCCCTGGCCGAGTTGAGATCCGGGAACCTTGTGTTGCGTACGTGCACTCCTACGCCGTGGTCCGTCAGCCGTCCTCGTTCGGCGGCATCTGACTGGTCGATGACGAGGTCGCTGATCGTTCCATCGTAGGCAGCGATCACTCCCTGATTTCCAAGGGGAAAACCGAGCGAAACCAGTACGCGGTCGGCCGGACCTTTGAGGGCTCGTCCTCCAAATAGCGGACTCACCGCCACCACCCGCCGGGCCGAGCTCACGAGCCTCCCGACTTCGGGAACCGACAAGATCGGCCAAATCGAAAGCGGGGGGTTGGACGGGCCGATGATGACGGCGTCGGCATTCGCGATGGCTTCGGCGACGCCTGGTGCCGGGGTGGCCGTGCCGGAGCCTGCAAAGCGGAGATCCAGTACCTCGTCTTCGTGGCCTCTCATGACGAAATAATCCTGGAAGGACTGCCAGTGGCCGCCGTCTGTGAGTACCTCGGTACGAAGCCGGTCGTTGGTAGCAGGGAGAACAGTGGCAGGCAGATCGAGCACGGCGGCGATCTCCCGGGTTACGTCGCTGAGACTGGCGCCGTCGCCCAGGCGGATCGTGCGGTAGAGATTGGTGGAGAGGTCGCCGTCGCCGAGACGAAACCGGGTGTCGACGCCGAAGTCGGCGAGATGATTGATGACCGCAAACGAGTCATCGGCGAGGCCCCATCCATGGGGGCCTTCGATACCGGCGAGCGTGTATGTGACCGTATCGAGGTCGGGCGAGATGGCCAGCCCGTAGATCTCATCATCGTCGCCGACGTTCACAATGACGGTGAGATCGACACCGTCGAGGGCTGCGATCCCTCTGGCGAGCCTGGCTCCCCCGACCCCGCCGGACAGCATTGCAAGTCTCATTCTCGTCCTTTCTGCTCGCCGACATTGCAGCCGGCGCCCGTCCGCTCCAGAATGGCATCAATGTCTGCTCTACCGCGTCCTCCCGTCCGGGACGCATCCACCGAACAAGCGAATATCGTCGCGGCAATCTCCGTCAGGCGCGGTGACCAGCTCGCCGCCGTCCTCGACGCCGTCCACCGACAAGTGTACGAACCGCACAGCGTCGTCGTCGTCGGAGGTGGAGAGACCGCCCGAACGGCGGCCGGCGATCGCGACGTGCGCTGGGCGGCGGACCTGCGCGGCATGCTCGATGACCTCGACCGTGCGACGACCCACATCTGGTTGGTTCACGATGATGCGCGGCCGAGGCCGGACGCTTTGCAGGCACTGGTCTCGGAGTCGATTCGCGTTGACGCGTCCGTTGCGGGATCGAAGCTGCTCAACTCGGAGCACCCTGAGGTTCTCGAGTCCGTCGGAGGTGCGACGGACGTATTCGGGATGCCGTACACAGGCTTGGAAGACGGCGAGGTCGATCAGGAACAGTACGACGTCGTTCGCGATGTGTCGTTCATTCCGGGCGCTTCAGTTCTCGTTCGTCGTGACCTCCTGCGTGGACTGGGCGGGCCGGATGCTCTGATTCCACCGCTCGAGGCGGGAATCGATTTCGCGCAGCGGGCCCGCGCCGCCGGGGGTCGGGTGGTCGTTGTACCATCCTCAGAGGTCTTGCACGATCCGAACTGTGGGGCTGACGACCCACGATGGAAGAGCCGCGCCGGTCGGATCCGATCCTCCCTCAAGGTCTACTCTGCGCTCACACTGATCTGGCTCATTCCCGTCGGCGCCGTCCTCGACCTCCTCGACGGGATCGTTCGCATAGTCATTGGGCCGCGCCTCTCGCTCGTCGACGCGGTGCGCTCATGGGTGTGGAACTTGATGAGACTTCCGTCGACCATTGCGGCACGAAGGGTTGTGAAACGTTCCCGTCAGGTCGACGACGCGGAGCTGTTTCGGTATCAGGTGCGCGGCTCGTCGGTCTTGCGGAAACTCGGTGATGATGTGACCGAGGCGGTGCGCGGTCCGGCTATGAGCGAAGGGGCTTCCACGCTATCGGAACTGATGGCACGCGGAAGGCAGGTATGGCAGCAGCCCGGAGTCATCATCGGGGCGATCGGCCTGGCGTTGGTTGCATTGGCCGGTCGGGCCATCATCATCGGACGACTGCCGGCCACCGGCTATGCCCTGCATCTGCCTGATGCTGCACTCGAAACACTCAAGATGTATGCCGGAGGCTGGAACCCGGCGGGGCTGGGTAATGCTCGCCCGCTGCATCCTTCGGTAGGTGGGGCTGCCGCGGTCCAGCTGCTGTTGTTCGGTCGGGCGGGCTTGGCGGAGATGGTCTTGACCGTTGGGGGAACCTTCGTCGCCTTCATAGGGACCTCCCGCCTCATGCGCTTGCTCGGTGTGGGATCCGGTGGGCGCTTCATCGCAGGCGTGGTTGCCTTCAGTGGACCGGCAACCCTGGCAATGACGGGCGCAGGCCTGTGGCCCGGCCTTCCGGCACTGGCGGCGTTGCCGTTCGCGCTCGCCTCGTTCCTCCGTCCCTGGCCGGGCGGCTGGCTTGCCCGACTCGGGCGTGTTGCCGCCGATACGCTTCCGATCGCCATCCTGGCCATCTTCGCCCCGCTTGCCTCGATTGTGCCGCTGGCAGCCACGATCCTCTGGTTGGTGATCGGCACCGACCGGCACTGGACCGCGGTGGCGCGGGCGGGATTGGCAACCGTCATTTCCCTTCCGGTCCTTGCTCCCTGGATTGTGTTCATCGATTCAACGCTCTTGGTTGAGGCCGGTCGGCCCTACTTCTGGACGCCGCCGGCGTGGGTCTTCGTAGCCTTTTTGGTTGCGGTGCTGGTTCCGCTATTCCTGGGTTCGCAACGCACGGCCGCCGTCACCGGGTGGGGCGGCCTGCTGGCGGGCGTAGGAGCAGCGGCGGCCCGGACTGCTGATGTCGGAGGTGGTTTCGAGCCGTCGGTTGCCGGTCTTGTCACCGCCGCAGTCGGACTGGCGATTGTGGCAGGGGCCGCCGTCGACTCACTTCGCCGCCTCCGCTCCCATGGTGTATGGAGACGATTGAGCGTGGTTCCGGGAGTTGTGGGCGGTGTCGCGCTGGTAGGAACCTTCTTCTTCGTCCTCGCCGACGGCGCTCTCGGCTTCGGGCCAGATCGGTTGTCCGAGCCATTCGAGTTCACGACGGCCCGTCAGGCGGAGCACGGCACGGATCGCGTCCTGATCATCGGCCCTCCGGACAACCTCCCGGGGGATGCGAGAACTGCTGGGAACATCTCGTACCAGTTGTTTCAGGCGCCGGAGCCGACCATGCTCGACGCACGGCTGCATCCCGCCCTCGCAGGAGACCTGGCCTTGCAGGACACGTTGGGGGAACTGACCGGAATCGAATCGCTCCGCCCCGGTGAACAGTTGGCACCGTTCGGCATCCGGTGGGTAGTGTTCACAGAGCCCTCATCGTTCGAGGAGGCCTTCGCCTCGAAACTCGACATGAAGCCGCTGCCTCTCACAGAATTCGAAGCGGTCTACGAAAATCTGGTGCCGAGCCCGGTTGCGGCGGAGATCGACGGAGATGCCTGGGTGCAAACCACCGGAGGATTTGAGGGCCCCCGTTCAGAGGAACGGGTGCGCATCGCTATGAATGCCGATTCCGGGTGGCGGCCCGAGCCGGCATCGACGGGGTGGGCGGCGACCGTCTCCGCATCGGAGGGCCGTGCCTGGTTCGAGTCGAACGGAGAGAAGACGGTCTATGCCTGGGTCGCCGCCGTACTGCTGATCGTGCTCGGCGGACTCGCAGTCATCGGGCGGAGGGCGAGGCAATGAAGCGAATCATCATGATGCTGCTGGTGGGCGGCGTGCTAACGATCGCCATGCTACTTCCGGAACCGGAGGTGGTCGTGATTCCAGCCGTAACCACGACCGTGCCGGATACTGAGCCATCAGTCCATGCGTTCGCCCTCTGCCCGTGGGCATCTACCGAGGGTTCGCTCGCCGGATTGCTGGCCGTGCTCGCTCCCGATGACGCGTCCGCGACTCTCACCTTTCCCTCGGCGGGCGAGATTCGCGACACGCAGAAACTCAACCTCGAGGGTCTGGCCGGTGTGACCTTCGATCTCGGGGAGCTGCCGTTTGAAGGGCAGATGCCATCGGTCGTCGAGTTCACCGCCGACGCCTCGGCTGGGGTACTTGCGTACGGCGATCGCATGCTGGCCGGAGCCGGGTGTGCGTCGTCTGTGCCTAAGATCTGGATGCTTCCGGGTGGCTCAACTCGACCGGGAGACACGCTGGAACTGCAGCTCTTCAATCCATTCCCGGAGGATGCCCGGGTTACCGTCGTGATGACGAATGAGACCGACTTCGAACCAGAACCGAGTCTCGAAGCAATCACGGTGAACGCCCTCAGCTGGCGGACCTTCGACATTGCCGCGTTGCTACCGCTGCGTGAGTCGCTTTCGGCGATCATCGAGGTCGAGAAGGGTGTTGTGATTCCGGCCTTTCTCCAGATCGGTCCTGAGGATCAGGCGCTGTGGACCGGCGTCGACCGGGCGGAAACGTGGGAGTTCCCTCTCGTTGCGACCGGCGGTCTCGATGCCTCCCTGGTTTTGGCGAACCCGACCTCGCTTGCGGTCACCTACTCGATCGACCGGTTCGGCACGAAGACATCTGAGCTGGATTTCCTCGGAGGGACCGTCGAGGCGGGTAAACACGTACGAATTCGCCTCAGAGATCTCCTGACGGAACCATCAGGTTTTCAAGTGCGTGCCGATGGCCTGCTCGGCGGAGTGATTGTGGGGGAGAGCGAACAAGCGCGCGCCGTGACGGCGGGGACTCCCACCCTGGCGGAGTCGTGGCTCATTCCAGGACTCGGATCGCTTCCTGATGCCCAGCACGAACTCTGGATCCTCAACACATCCGCCGAGCAGGTGACTGTGACGTACGCGGCGCTGAACGAGAACGGTACGGACCGCTCAGGCAAGGTCGCCGTCGCGGCCGGTTCGGTTCACCGGATCGTTTTGCCCGTGACAGACGCGTCGGGTGTGTTTGTGGAAGCAACCGCTCCGATCACCGTTGGAGCCGCCATGATCAGGGGAGCGGCAGTGGCCTACCTATCCCCCGTCCCCCTTCCCTAGCCATAGGCTACAGGCTGCGAGCCGTCGGCTCGCTGTGGCCAATTGCCATTTGCCGATTGCCCGAAATGACAAAATCGTCTTACGCGCGACACGGCGCGTAAGACGAAATCCTTGGTGGTGGGCCGTCGAGCGCCTAGGTTGGCCCGCATGATTGGATCGTGTGCACGATGTGGAACGCCGGCAGCGTCGATAATGTCCTACAACTATGGGGAGCGGGCCATCTGGCTGGACGACATCCGCGAAGGTTTTCAGCCCGGTGCCGGATACCTGATGTGCGGCCAGCATTCGGATCGGATGACGCCGCCACTTGGCTGGACGCTCACCGATCGTCGGACTGCTGCCCGGTTGTTTGCCCCGCTCGAGGTTGCCTGACGCGTCGTGGCGCTCGACCGGGATCTCATCGACGCGGTTAGGGAGCTCGACGAGCATGAGCTTCGCCGCCTTCTGATCCTTGCAACCGCTCACCTCGAACGGACCGGGGTGTTGCCTCCCGGGACACAAGCTGACGTCAAACTTCGGCAGCAGCAGGTCCGCTGTGGCAAGTCGAACTGCACCCGCTGCCCGCACGGGCCCTACTGGTATGCCCACTGGCGCGAAGATGGTCGACGGAGGAGCCGGTATGTCGGGAAGTTGCTCGAGGAAGGGTGAGATTGACGTTGGAGGTGGCTATCATTGAGGGTCGGTTCTAGGTAAGGACGTCCACGAGTGCAATGCCCCGGGTGCGGTGTCGATGAAGTGATCGAGATCCATCAGAAACTTCCGGATGGAACGGAAGTGGACTTTTTCTCATGCCACAAATGCGATGAGAAGTGGTGGGATCGCGACGGCGAATCGATCGATTTGCGCGACGTTCTCGAACTCGTTCGGAAGCCGCGTTCCTGAGCGCGGCCGGTAGCCTCCCGGCATGACTCAATCGGGTCGTTCGCTCACTACCTCATCGGACTCCACTCCCAGCTGGGTTCCGCTCGTCGGAGTCGGCATCGTCAGCCTCTTGATTCTGGGCGTGATGCGACCGGATCTCATTTTCTCTGCCAACACGCCGGCGGGTGGGGACATGGGCGCACATGTGCTGGGACCCGCATTTCTCAGGGATGTGTTGCTGCCATCAGGGCGGATCCTGGGCTGGAGCAATAGCTGGTTTGCCGGGTTCCCGATCTTCTACTTCTACTTCCCGCTTCCTTCCCTCGTCATCGTGTTCCTCGATCTGCTCCTTCCCTACGGGATCGCGTTCAAGATGGTGACGGTGGCCGGTCTGCTGGCGACTCCTCCGGCGGCCTACTACCTGGCTCGCTCAATCGGGCTGAGCCGTGCTGTAGCCACGGTGGGGGGTGCGGCCGGCGGCAGTTTCGTGTTCATCGAGAGTTTCACGATCTACGGAGCAAATATCGCCTCGACACTGGCCGGCGAGTTTTCATTCTCGTGGTCGTTTGCCCTATCGCTCTTCTACTTTGGGCTCCTGATTCGGGGCCTCAAAGAGGATCCGTCGTTGCTCCCTGTTGCGGCGTTGGTGCTCGGGCTCACCGCACTTAGTCATGTCATCACGACGATCGTGATCGTGGTTGCGACTCTGCCGATGTTGATGTGGAGACGGGCGGCCGGACGCATCGCTTTCACCTGGCTCACCGGCTTCGCGGTGGCGGGCTTCTGGGCGTTGCCTTTGCTGGCGAGATTCGGCTTGACCGCCGACATGGCCTGGTCGCCGCTCAACAAATGGGACGAGTTGTTCCCGGTTGAGGTTTGGCCGATCGTTCCGCTGGCGGCGGTTGGCATGGTGTGGGCGGTGCGCAAGACGGCGAAGGCCGTTCCCGTTGTCGGCTTGACCCTTCTCCCATTGATCTACTTCTGGTTGCCGGTGGCTTTCGCCGAGGAACCATGGAAGCTATGGAACGGCCGGCTCCTTCCATACTGGTTCTTCGGGTTGTCGTTCTTCGCAGGGTTGGCAGTTGGTGCGCTGATGGTGGGCATCGCCAGGCGATTGCCGAAGCAACTGGCGCTGTGGCAGCCGATCACGGCGGTGGTCGCCATCGCACTCCTAATGGCCGCCGGTGCCTTCTCCGGTCGGCCGGGGAATTCCGGGATCGCCTTCATCGTGGCGGGTGTGGTGGCGTTGGGGGGTCTAGCCGCCATGGTGTTTGCACTCGAGGTCCGCACCGCAGTCGCGCTCGTGCTGGCCGGCTCGGTGGGGTTCGCCGCGGCCGGAGGCCTGGGCATTGCGTTTCTCTCAGGATGGGCGACATGGAACTACTCGGGCTACGAGAGCAAGGCTCCCTGGCCGGAATACGAGGCGCTCATGGAGACGATCGATTCGCTGCCGGACGGCCGCATTCAATGGGAGGTCGACTCCGATTACCTCGATCAATACGGCACCTCGATGTCGCTGATGCTTTTTCCCTATTGGTCGGATGGGCATCCCTCGATGGAGGGTTTGTTCTTCGAATCTTCGCTCACGACGCCGTTTCATTTTCTCAACGCAGCCGAGATGAGCAGGAAGCCTTCGAACCCCATCCCCGGGCTCAACTACCACACCTTTGATTTCGAGCGGGGCGTCGCGCACCTCGAGGTCTACGGCGTGCGCTACTACGTTGCCTTCAGTGAGGAAGCGTTGGCCGAGGTGGCCGCACGGTCGGAGGTGTTCGAAGAGGTGGCGTCCAGCGGTCCATTCCGTGTGTACGAGCTGCCTTCCCACGACCTGGTCGACGTTGCCTCCTATGAACCGGCCGTGTATTCGGATGGACGGGGCGGCAGCCTGTTTGCCAGGGTGCTGGGCGTTCCCCTCTCCATGATCACCGGCGAGGAACGCAAGACACCGTTGGGCGACCTCGCCTTCGAGTGGTACGACGACATCGATCTCCTCGACCGCTGGGTCACCGCGGATGGTCCTGCGAACTGGCCGCGCATCGACCAACTCGACGAACTACCGCTGGTCCCGATCGGCGAGCATGCTCCGGTGACCAACGTGCAGATCACCGACGACTCGCTCTCGTTCGACACCACGGCGATCGGTGTACCCCATCTCGTCAAGATCTCATACTTCCCGAACTGGACGGCCGAAGGGGCCGATGGGCCGTACCGTGCTACTCCGTCGCTGATGGTGGTCGTTCCGACCGAAGGGCACGTGGATCTCCGGTTTGAACGCACCTGGGCCGAGTGGATCGGGATCGTGCTGACGTTGGTAGGTCTGGCGATCACCCTGCCGTTCGTTTGGCGCAGGGCGACCTCGAAGTGAAGCGGTACCTGCAGACCTTCATGAATCGGGAATCCCTCGGACAGTTCATCCGGTTGGCGGTGGTGGGAGGCTTCAACACGATCGTCGATTTCGGTATCTTCAACGTGTTGTTGCTGGTGCTTCCCAACCAGCGGTGGGAGGCATCTGTGGCTGTTTCCATCTCGTACATCGCAGCTACCGCGCTGTCGTATGTCTTGAACCGGCGGTGGACTTTCCAACTCGATGAAGGCTGGGGATCAACCCGGGAAACCGGGGCCTTCTATCTCGTGAACACCCTGGCGCTACTGGCCACGCTGGCGATCGTCGAAGGATCGCAGGTGCTGTGGGGGCCGCTGACCGTGTTACAGCTCAACATCGCCAAGTTTTCGGCGGTCATCGTGATCCTGTTCCCGAAGTATGCCGGCTACCGGGACCTCGTATTCCGGCGCTCACTCGAGAAGGACCGGCGGAGCTGAAGCAGACCTCGCAGGGTTCTCGGGACCCGCTTGACGAAGGACGACCTCGTCTCTCGCAACTCCTCGACCACGATCGGGACTTCGGCGATCCGATACCCGGCCATCTCAGCTCGCAGGACGAGCTCGGTGTCGAACAGATCCTGCGTGCTGGTTGTTGCAGGAACGAGCCGGCGTACGACGTGGCCCCGGAATCCCTTGATTCCGTGGGTGTCTGACACCCGGGACCCGAACAGCGTTCGCAGAAGGAGATTGAAGGTGAGCGTCCCCGCCCTTCGCAGCGCAGACCGTCGATCGTCAGAACCCGGTGCCCGTTTCGAGGCGATGACGACGTCGGCGTCGACTTCGAAGAGACCACGAATGAATGGAACCGAGAAGTAGTCGATGTCGAAGTTGACGATCCAGTCGGCCTCGGCGGCGGCGAGGAACCCCTCCCGCATCGCCGCCCCGTAGTCGGGTCGGGGGAGTGAGAGTACGAAGGGAGACGGGTCTTCGAGCGTCCGGGCGATGGCAAGAGTTTCATCGGTCGACCCGTTCTCGACGAGGTACACGGTAACGTCGGACTCGAGTCCCTCGAGTTCCGGGCGCAGTCGTTCCCAGGCGGTGGCCAGGAAACCGGCTTCATTGTGGACCGGGATGACGATCGAGACACTGAACATTGGCGACGGCAGTGTAGGCAGGAGCGGGGGTTCCATTTCGTGCCGTACAATCCGGGCTCAACGCGGAGAGGACTGTATGAGCGATTTCGAGGTGATCTTCAAGGCATACGACATCAGGGGACGCACCGATACCGGTGACCTCGACGCAGAGGGTGCCCGCCGCATCGGTGCGGCGTTTGCGTCGTTCGTCTCCGCCGACCGGATCGCGGTTGGTCGCGATTGTCGCGCCTCGTCACCGGGTATCGCCGGTGCTTTCATCGAAGGAATCACGGGACAGGGTGTCGACGTGCTCGATCTCGGAGAGGTCGCTACCGACACGGTGTATTACGTGTCCGGCCGCGAGGAGGTCCCGGGGGCGATGATCACCGCCTCGCACAATCCTCCCGAATACAACGGCATCAAGCTGTGCCGCTCCGGCGCTGCCCCGGTCGGCCACGATACCGGACTCCAGGACATCCGGGCCATGGCGGGAGGGGAATTGCCGGTTGCCGGAACACCAGGGTCGGTCGCCGACTTCGATGGTTTGTCCGGATACATCGAGCATCTGTTCTCGATCGTGAACGGACCGGCCATAGGAAACCTCAGAGTGGCAGTCGATGGCGGCAACGGGATGGCAGGAGTAGTGCTTCCTGCGGTCTTCGCCCGGATCAGCGCCGATCTGGTCCCTTTGTATCTCGAGCCGGATGGGACCTTCCCGAATCATCCGGCCGATCCACTCAACCCCGACAATCTCATCGATCTCATCGCGTTGATGGGTACCGAGGGCGCCGACCTGGGTGTCGCCTTCGACGGGGACGCCGATCGGGCCTTCTTCATCGACGACCAGCGCAAACCCCTATCGGGGAGCACGACAACGGCTTTGATCGCCAAGTGGTTCTTGGCGCGAGAACCCGGTGCCACCATCGTCCACAATCTGATCACGAGTCGGGCGGTGCCCGAGGTCGTGATCGCCGCCGGTGGGAAGCCGATTCGCACCCGGGTCGGCCATTCCTTCATAAAGCAGATCATGGCGGAGACCGGTGCCATATTCGGCGGTGAGCACAGCGGGCACTACTACTTCCGTGACAACTATCGGGCCGACTCCGGCATGCTGGCGATGCTGGTCCTTCTTCAGGTGCTGTCCGAATCGGGGCGCCCTCTCTCGCAACTGCGCACCGAAGTCGAACCGTACTCCGCATCCGGGGAGATCAACCTCTCCGTCGTCGATCAGAGTGCGGCGCTGGTCACCGTCGAACGGAAGTATGCCGACGCTGAGATCGACAGGACCGACGGGCTAACGGTGTCGTGGTCGGACCGGTGGTTCAACCTACGGCCTTCGAATACCGAACCGGTCTTGCGCCTGAACGTGGAAGGTGCAGACGCGGCGATGGTGGACCGCATGGTGAGCGAGATCCGGACTGTGATCGAGGGCAGCCCGGCACCTGCCGGGCTCATTGCGCCTGAACTCAAGGCCATCCTGGTGTGTCCAAAATGCCATGGGAATCTCCGGGAGGATGTAAATGCCTCCAAGCTCGAGTGCCTCGAGTGCGGCCTGCGGTATCCGGTCGCCGACGGCATACCCGTCATGCTCATCGATGAGGCCGAGCAACCGCGCTGATGTGGACCATGATTGAAAGCCTTCCCGACCAATACCGGTGGGCGGCCGAGCTGGAGGCTCCCACCACTTCTCCGGCTTCGACCGTGCTCGTGTGCGGGATGGGTGGGTCCGGAATCTCCGGGGACTTTGCTCGTGTCGTTGCCGCGGCAGAGGGCGTCGACGTGCGGATTCACAAAGACTACGGACTGCCGTCCTGGGTTGAGCACGTGCGACCATTGATAGTTGCCGTGTCGTATTCGGGGAACACGGCAGAGACGCTCTCGTCGGTGGAGGCCGCCCTGGACTTCGGGTTGCCGGTGGCAGCCGTGACAACAGGCGGCGAACTGAGCCGGATGGCCGGCGTACAAGACTTCCCGGCCGTTCTCGTTCCGGCCGGGATGCAACCCCGGGCGGCTCTCGGATACCTGGTCGGGGCGGTAGTGAGACTCGTGGCTGCCGCCTCGTCGCTGGGTGACCCGATTCCGATGCTCCTAGAAGCGGCGAACGAAACGGCCGACCTGCTGGGCGAGGAGCGGGCTGGACCCGGTCATGATCAGGCCCGCCGAATTGCAGCCGCACTCGCCGGCCGTCTGGTCGCCGTCTGGGGGTCCGCCGGTCCCACCGAGGTGGCCGCCCAGCGGTGGGCAAAGCAGTTCCACGAGAACGCCAAGACGCCTGCCTACTGGTCGATCGTCCCGGAACTCAACCACAACGAACTGGTCGGTTGGGCCTCTTCGCACCATGGTTTGAGCAGCGCAACCGGTCTCGTTGTCTTGCGAGACCAGGGTGAGATACCTGAGATTGCGCGCCGATTCGATTTGATGCCCGACTTGATCGGGCAGAGCGTCCACCGGGCCGGTGAGGTGTGGACCACCGGCACCTCTGTCCTGGCTCGCGCAGCCACGGCTTCGCTCATCGGTGACCTTGTCTCCGTGCACGTGGCCGAGGCAGCCGGGATCGACCCTGTGCCCGTCGACGTTTTGACCGAACTGAAGAACCGATTGTGAAGGATCAATTCATGGATTTCGATATTGCAGATCCGGCCCTGGCCGGAGCAGGAGCCCGGCGGATTGCCTGGGCGGGCCGGAGAATGCCCGTCCTCGAATCTCTGAGGGAGCGGTTCCGCGCTGAACGCCCCCTCGAGGGCCGGACCGTGGCGGCCTGTCTCCACGTGACGGCTGAAACGGCCAACCTGATGCTGGCACTGAGGGACGGGGGCGCCAAGGTCCTGCTGTGCGCCAGCAATCCGCTCTCAACTCAAGACGACGTGGCCGCCGCCCTCGTCGAGGACGGTATTCCGGTCTTCGCGGTGCGTGGTGAGGACCCCGATCGGTACTACCGGCACATCCACGCCGTGCTCGACGCAGAACCCGACGTGACCATGGACGATGGGGCAGACCTGGCCACCATTCTCCACACGGAGCGCACCGAACTGAATCCGGTTGGGTCAACCGAAGAAACGACGACCGGTGTGATCCGCCTGCGGGCGATGGCGAACGACGGGACGCTGAGGCTGCCCGTCGTCGCAGTCAACGACTCGGCGACTAAGCACCTCTTCGACAATCGCTACGGCACCGGGCAGTCGGCGATCGACGGCATCCTCAGGGCGACCAACGTACTGCTGGCCGGATCAACCGTGGTCGTGGTCGGCTACGGCGATTGCGGGCGTGGTGTCGCCGACCGGTCATCTGGTTTCGGAGCGAAGGTCGTCGTGGTTGAGGTCGACCCGATTCGGGCGCTCGAAGCCGCGATGGACGGTCATCAAGTGTTGACGGCGGACGATGCGGCGGCGACGGGCGATGTATTCGTCACCGTGACGGGGAACAAGCATGTTCTGAGGGGCCGTCACTTCGAGCGGATGAAGGATGGTGCCATCCTTTCCAACGCCGGCCATTTCGATATCGAACTAGACCTCGAGGCGCTGGCCGCAATGGCCGTGGCGCGACGGCCGGTGAGGGAGAATCTCGAGGCATTCGACCTGGCCGACGGCCGAAGCTTGTTCGTGGCGGCGGAGGGTCGCCTCGTGAACCTCGGCGCTGCTGAAGGACATCCGGCCGATGTGATGGACATGTCGTTCGCAAATCAGGCAATGGCCGCCGAGTGGCTGATCGTCAACGGAAGTGGTCTGAAACCTGCGATCTACACGCTTCCCGAACATCTCGACGCGGAAGTGGCCACCATCAAACTGGCCACGATGGGATGCGGTCTCGAGCAACTCACCGAAGAACAGAAGCGCTACCTCGCCTCCTGGAACGAAGGGACCTAGTCGCGAGTCGCTGGTCGCGGGTTCGCGAGTCCTCGGGTTCTGTCCCAACCAGGCGATACGGTGCCGTCATGATCTGTTTGGCGTGTCGCAATTGGAGTTCTGGCATCGTCTGCGAAGGCTGCTCGCGGTGGGCGAGGTGGGGTGGTATGCAACGGTTGCCGGCCGGTTTGATCGTCCGTTCTGCGTTCGTGCACGACGGTACGCCGCGCCGGCTCGTCCACCGTCTCAAGTTCGAGGGTCTGTTCACAGCCGCAGAATGGCTGGCGGCTCGCATGGCCCCACTGATCGAAGGGTATTCGGGGACGCTGGTTCCCATCCCGCGAACGGGTTCCCGGCGACTCCGCTACGGGGTCGATGCGGCGCTTGTCCTCGCCCGCGTTCTGGGGCGGGTGACCGGAAATCCGATTGAACGGGCCTTGCGTGCGCCGCTGTGGGCACCAAGTCATACGGGACGCGGCTCGGCCAGGCGGCGTCCCCCGATGTTCTTCAGCAAGGCCCCAAACCAGCCGATACTTCTCATCGACGACGTCATCACAACCGGTTCGACCTTGCAGTCGGCCGCGGGAGTCTTGAATGGAATGGTCGTCGGCGCCGTAACCGCCACACGCGCGGTGAAGGTGACTAGTCTCTTGAGTGAGGAGTATCCCTGGTTGGTTAGCCGGCCGGAACTCACAGGATCGGAGGTAGAGCGTGGAAGTTCGAGTCCGCGGTAGGAACACCAGCGTGGACGAGCGACTTCGTGAGATGGCCGAGAGCAAGGTCGCTCACGCTGGTCGCTTTTTCGATGGAGTACTCGACGCAGACGTCGAGTTCACGGAAGCGCAGAATCGTCGCGTTGCGGACGGGCGGTTCAAAGTGGAAGTGACGAGCCGGGCGGCCGGTCAGATCATGCGCGTTGAATCATCCGCCGAGTCCGCTGAAGCAGCGCTCGACCTGGCGGTCGACAAAATGGAGAAGCGCCTGCGCCGTCTCAAGGAACGACTCGTTCAGCGGTCACGGAAGGGACGCAAAGAAAGCGATATCGGCTTTGCTTCTGTCGATGACGAAGGTGGTGATGGTCATGCCATCGTGCGGGTGAAGCAGTTCGTCATGAAGCCGATGACCCCGGAGGAGGCGGCCTTGCAGATGGATCTACTCGGCCACAGTTTCTTCTTCTTCCAGAATGCGGAGAGCGATATGCCGAGTGTGCTCTACCGCCGGCGTGACGGCGCACTTGGATTGATTGAGCCGGCATGACCCGTGTGATAATCGTCGACGACGCTCAGTTGTTCACTGCCGGGATGTCTGCTGCTCTCGAGAACGCCGGATTTGAGGTTGTGGGCACCGCAGAAAACGCCCTCGCCGGTGTGCAGGTCGCTAAGGAGCAGCAACCCGACCTGGTGGTCCTCGATGTTCTCATGCCCGGCATATCAGGCCTGGAGGTCGTTGACAAACTCCTGGAAGCAGCCCCGAAAACCAAAGTCGTGTTGTTGACGGCCAGTGAGTCCGGGGAGGATCTCCTCAAGGCCATCAAGGCTGGCAGCGCCGGCTATATCACGAAGACGACGCCGCTTCCGCAACTGGTTACAGCCATGAAGGATGTTGTGGCCGGCGGGGCGGTAGTCTCGCCGGCGATGGGCATGAAGCTCTTCGAAACGGTCGCTCAGATGTTGCGTCATCGTGAGGTGGTGGTTGGACGCAAGCCTGCGCTCACCGGTCGCGAAATCGAGGTTCTTCAGGCAGTCGCCCAAGGCAGGACCAGCCGCGAGATCGGCGAGATGCTGTACATCTCGGAGAACACCGTCAAGAACCACGTTCGCAACATCCTGGACAAACTGGGTCTGCACTCACGCGGCGAAGCTGTGATGTACGCCCTCCGAGAAGAACTGATACACATCGACTGATGTCAAAAGAGCGTCGCCCGCAAGTGGTCGCCGTTGAGGCACTTGGGACCGCATGGACCGTCCACAGTCTCTATCCGGACCCAGAAACGCAGCCTGCCTTCCGGCGTGCAATCGAGACCCTGCGCGACGCGGTCGAATCCGACATGGCGCTCACCATTGAAGGTCAGCGGTTCCTATCAGATGGCTTTGAAATCGAGACCGAACGCGAGGGAGCAGAACGCCTGGCCAGGCGTTGCTTCGTCCACCACATCGAATCGATACGGTTCGAAGAAGCTCCGACCGCGCTGGATGTTGCCAAGTTGTTCGCATCCCTGGCGAAGGAGGAGGACAGCGTCCGGGCATCCGGTGGAGTGGCCGCGGCCCTGCGCCGTGACGGCGTTGCCAGCATGTCGGTGGTTCAGCGCACTCAACTTCGAGTGATCGAGGACGATGAGATAACCGATCGAGATGGTCGGGTCCAATCGGTCATCGAGCAGGGGGCCGATCCGAAGGAGTTCGCGCTTGCCTTGATGGAGAAAGCCGGCGGAGATCCCGACCGCCTCGCCGATCTCTTCCTCGAGGAATACCGCGCAACGCTCGATCTCGTTGAGGATGAGGATTACCAGGGTCGGGAGGAAGTGGTCAAGGCATTCGTTGAGGCGTTCTTCCACATCCCGGAACCGGCCAACATGGAGGTGTTTGCCCGCTACCTGAACGAGCAGGAGTCAGATGCAGAGCGGGCGTTTCTCGATCAGTTCGCCGGCAACGAGTTGGCGAGGCTGGCACCCCGTCTCGATCCCTCGGGCCTGGCCCTGCTCCTCGACTATGCGCGAGTGTCGACCGACAGGGTCGATGGTCGGCCCGAGGAATTGCTCGAACTCATTCAGGCTACCGACGCTGTGCAAGCCGCTCGAGAAGTTGCGGCAGTCAGCGTTCACGAGCGACTCCGCGACCTGGCAGGTGCCCAGGCGGACCCGACCGCGTTCTTCGAAGCGCTCCGTGCAGAGTTTCCGAATCCTCAGCATTTCTTCTACCACGCCCTGGAGGTCTTCCGCGGGCTGCTCTTTGCGGAGGACCGCGACGACCGATTCCGACGATTGATGAGAATCTGGGTGGGCAAGGTCGGTACTGCCGTTCGGCGGGGTCAATATCGGCGTGCCGAGTTGTGGCTGCGAGCGGTTCTGGATGCCAGCACGTTTGCCGAACACCGTCGCGCCGAGGTCGATGAAGCACTCGGGCAGATTTCATCGTCCGAGATCATGAGTGCCGTCGTCCAGAAGGCGACCGAAGGCGGTGAGGCCGCTCCTGCGGTGCAGTTGCTCAAGGCTCTCGGGGTCAGTTCCGTCGACGTGTTGATCGATCTTCTCGCAGAGGAGCAGGATGCAGCGAGAAGGCGGATGCTCGTTGACATACTCTCCGAAGTCGCCCGCGAGGATGCGGACCCGCTGACCGCTCGACTCAATGACTCCCGTTGGTACCTTGTTCGCAACATTGTCATCGTCCTGCGACACACTGGCGACCGCGACGCGATCCGCAAGATGCGCCCGGTCCTTTCGTATTCCGACCACAGGGTACGGCTGGAGGCGCTGCGCGGCCTGGCGATGCTCGGTGATGAAGCCGTTCCGTACTTTGAGACGGCACTGGGTGATGATCACGCCAGCGTGCGCCAAACGGCCATCGCCTTGCTCGGAACGCACGCAACCGATTCAGCCGAGCGTCTGCTGGTCGGCGCCCTGGACCGTCGTGGTCTCGAGCTATCGGAGAAGCAGCGGGTGCTGGAGTTGCTGTCCGAACGCACGGGTCCGACGGCCCGCGCCGCGCTCGAGCATCTCGCCGGTAAGCGGTTCTCGTTGAGTTCGTCGACCCGGATTCTCCGACGTTCGGCGAAGGACGCACTGAAGGGAAGCTCTTCATGAGCGAAAAAGCGGCGCGGGCATTGCTGGGACAACTGCGAGGTGCAACCAAACAGCTCACCCTCTACCCGATTGATCACCCGGCGACGGGTGAGGTGTTGGCGAAGCTCCGGCAGAATGCCGATGCCCTTTCTAAGGACTCGGTCGGTGAAGTTGTGCTTTCGATACTCGGCGATTCTCTCTATGAGAATCGGAGCTTGCTTGCTCACGCTTCGCTCGAGTTCAACAAGTTGCTGCGCGATCTCCAGAGCCGTGGCATTGAGTCGATTTCTTTCGAGTACCCGGTGTCGGAAGGCGATGTGTACGACCTGGTGGCATTTGCTGCCGGATTGTCCGGTGACATTCCCGCGGGCGGGACGATTCGACTCAATGAAGGACCGTTCACCAGGTCGGAACTCGAATCGGACGAAGCGATCTCAGGGCTTCGCCGGTCGTATGCCCGCTCGCTGGACGTGCTGCGCGGCGTTGCCCTTGCGCTCGAAGTTGATGAAGGCTTCGACCTGACCGGTGCCACCTGGGCCGTTGAACAGCTCGTCGAGCAAACCCTCGCTCAACCGAGCGCCTCGCTCCTGCTCTCCACAATGAAGAGTCACGACGAGTACACGTTTTACCACTCCGTCAACGTGTGCATCCTTTCGATTGCGCTCGCTCGTCTCGCCGGTCTGCCGGAGGATGAGCTGAAGTTGCTGGCCGTAGGCGCACTCCTCCACGACATCGGCAAGGTTCGGGTGCAAGCTTCGACCCTTCAATACCCCGGCCGGCTGAATCCGGAGCAATGGGCTGAGATCAAGTTGCATCCGCAGGAGGGTGCCGCCGCGATCCTGGCTGCCGCCGCCCCGGGTCAGGAAATCGCGGCCGTGGTCGCGTTCGAGCACCACGCGCGTTTCGATGGGCGGGGCTACCCGTCGCTGGTGTACGACCGCGAGCGCCACTTTTTCAGCCGGCTCGTAGCTACGGCAGACACGTACGACGCGTTGACCACCCGCCGATCCTACCGGCGAGCGGAAACGCCAAACCGCGCCCTGCAAGTCCTCCTGCAAGGGGCCGGCACGTTCTATGATCCCAGCCTGGTACACGCCTTCATCAAGATGGTCGGCGTCTATCCGACCGGCTCCCTGCTTCAGCTGGCCGGGGGCGAACTCGTGATGGTGACCCGTAACAACGACGAAGCGTCCGATTATCCCGACGTGGTCCTGGTCAGAACGGGTGCCGGCGAGTCACTCGAGGTTCCCGAGCCGTACTCGATGCAAGGTCGATCGATCGTTGATCAGGTCACGCCGGCCGGAGCGGGTATCGACCCGGCCGCGTTGCTCGAGGTCTCCGGGTACGGCAGCGCGTAAACAGAAGGCATCCGGACTCAGTACCGCCAGGCGCCGATAAGATTGGTACCTCATGTCGATTCTCAGCAAAATACTGCGCGCGGGTGAAGGCAAGGCCTTCAAAGAACTCGAGGCCCTCACGGCGGCCGTCAATGATCTCGAGCCGACCGTCGAGGAACTCAGCGATGCCGACCTGCAATCCAAGACCCCTGAGTTTCGGAATCTCCTGGCCAACGGTGCTTCCCTCGACGACATCGAGGTGGAGGCTTTCGCGATTGTGCGCGAGGCGGCCCGGAGGGTGCTCGGCATGCGGCCGTTCGACGTGCAAGTCATCGGCGGGGGCGCCCTTCATCGCGGCATGATCGCTGAGATGAAGACGGGTGAGGGTAAGACACTCGTCGCCACACTCCCTTCCTACCTGAATGGGTTGGGGGGCGAAGGTGTCCACGTCGTAACGGTGAACGACTATCTGGCCTCCCGCGACGCCGAGTGGATGGGTGGCGTGCACCGGTTCCTCGGCCTCGAGGTCGGCCTCATTCAGTCTGCCATGACTCCCGCTGAACGCCGCCCGGCCTATGCGGCGGACATCACCTACGGAACGAATAACGAATTCGGGTTCGACTATCTGCGCGACAACATGGCGATGCAGGTAGCTCAGATGGTCAAACGGGGGCACCACTACGCCATCGTGGACGAGGTCGACTCGATCCTTGTCGACGAGGCGCGGACCCCCCTGATCATCTCCGGGCGGGTGGCCGATACGGCGCGCTACTACCGCGACTTCGCAAGGATCGTGGACAGGCTCCGCGTGGACGCGCACTACGAAATCGACGAGGCAAAGCGTCAGGTGGTCACCACCGAAGAAGGCGTTACCCGTGTTGAGGAGATCCTCGGTGTAGAGAACATGTACGACTTCGCCGCCGTCGACCTCGTACACCATCTCGATGTCGCCCTCAAGGCCAAGGCCCTGTATCGCACGGACGTTGACTACCTGGTCGACAACGGTGAGGTCAAGATCGTCGACGAGTTCACCGGGCGGGTACTGGAAGGCCGCCGCTACTCCGAAGGGCTCCATCAGGCGATCGAAGCCAAAGAGGGCGTGAAGATCAAAGAGGAGAACCAGACCCTCGCAACCATCACCCTTCAGAACTACTTCAGGATGTACGAGAAGCTGTCAGGGATGACCGGAACGGCCAAAACCGAAGCAGCGGAGTTCGCCGAGATCTACGGACTCCAGGTCGTCGAAATACCGACCAACCAGCCGGTCGACAGGACCGATCAGCCCGATCTGGTCTACAAAACGGAAGACGCGAAGTTCACCGCCGTCATCAACGACATCACCGAACGCAGCGAGCGGGGACAGCCGACGCTGGTCGGAACGGTCTCCATCGAGCGGAGCGAACGGTTGTCGACGATGCTCCGCAAGCGAGGCGTGAAGCACGAGGTGCTGAACGCAAAACATCATGCTCGAGAAGCCGAGATCATTGCGCAGGCCGGTCGGGTTGGTGCTGTGACCGTCGCAACCAACATGGCAGGTCGCGGGGTTGACATCCTCCTCGGTGGCAACGCGGATGGGTTGGCAAAAGGCGAAATGAAACGGAGAGGCTTGCTTCCCGGATCCCCCGAATACAAAGAGGGGTACGACGAGGCCTTTGCCCGCTTTCAGGCGGAACTGGAGGACGGCTATCGCACCGTCGTCGATGCCGGCGGCCTCTATGTTGTCGGAACCGAGCGCCACGAGTCGCGGCGGATCGACAACCAGTTGCGAGGACGGTCGGGCCGACAAGGAGACCCGGGCGAGTCCCGTTTCTATCTCTCGCTCGAGGACGAGCTCATGCGGCGGTTCCAGGGTGAGCGGGTCTCTTCGATCATGGACCGGTTGCGGATGCCGGAGGATATGCCGATCGAAGCCAAGATGGTCAGCCGGTCTATCGAACGAGCGCAGGGACAGGTGGAGTCGCAGAACTTCGAGATCAGAAAGAACGTCCTCAAGTACGACGAAGTGATGAACAAGCAACGCCAGGTGATCTACGAATGGCGGTCCGGGATCCTCGAAGGCAACGCCAGCGCGGAACTGGCTCAGGAGTGGATCGAAGAGATCATCGAGGAGACAGTCGAATCGATCATCAGCGATCAGAGGTCGCCCTCTGAGTGGGACTGGGACGTGCTTGTTTCGGATCTCTTGGTTCTGTATCCGACCGAGCTCACTCGAGAAAAGGTGGACCGGCCCGGCGGAATCTCGGTGGCTGATGTCGTTGAGGTGACGCTCGAAGAAGCGCACAGGGTGTACACGCAGCGCGAGGAGGAGTTTGGCACTGAGGTGCTGCGGCAGATCGAACGCAACGTGATTCTGTCGATCATCGACAACAAGTGGCGCGAGCATCTGGCCGAAATGGATTACCTGCGAGCTGGGATCGGGCTCCGGGCGATGGGACAGCGTGATCCGCTGGTTGAGTATCAGCGCGAAGGTTTCGACATGTTTTCTGAGATGGTCGACGGGGTCAAGCGCGACTCCGTGCGATACCTCTTCCATGCGCAGATCGCCAAGCAGGAGGAAAAGCCGAAGGTCCAGGTGGCTTCTTCCGGCGGTGGGCCATCGACGTCCTCCAGCGGGGCACAGGCCTACTCGGACAAGATCGGACGGAACGATCCGTGCCCGTGCGGTTCGGGCAAGAAGTACAAGAAGTGCCACGGTGCTGCTGCCGCGACCGGGAGCTAGCTCAGAACTGAGCGGACACGTTCCTGCTGCTCCCGACGACTGATTACCATCTGACCACTCATGAATATCACCGACCCACGCGCCGCGCTTCACGATCTGCGCTCCCGGCTTGACGATGCCAGGAGGTTCCTTTGACGTCGAGTCAAAAGAACGGGAACTCGACAGCCTGAGAGAGAGCGCCGCTTCGCCGGATCTTTGGGATGACCCATCTGTTGCCAGGGAGGTGACGAGGCGCCTGGCGCGTTTTGAACGACTGCTCGGTCAGTTCGAGCGACTGGACGGTGCGATCGACGACGGCGAACTCTTGCTTGAAATGGCAGAAGACGAGTCGGACACGAGCGCACTGGCGGAGGTTTCGAAGGAACTAGAAGCGGTCGATGCGGAACTCGCCAAACTGGAAGTCGAGTCCCTGTACTTCGGGGAGTACGACGACTCCAGCGCTATCGTATCCGTCCACGCCGGTGCCGGGGGCGTCGACGCTCAGGATTGGGCGGAAATGCTGCTGCGCATGTACCTCCGCTTCCTCGATGATGAGGGGTTCGCGGTCGAAGTGGACGAAATCAACCCCGGCGAGGAGGCCGGCATCAAATCCGCCACGTTCACAGTCAAAGGCGATTATGCCTACGGAACCATGGAAGGCGAGCGGGGAGTTCATCGTTTGGTACGAATCAGTCCATTCGATGCCAACTCCAGGCGCCACACCTCGTTTGCTGCGATCGATGTCATCCCTGAGGTCGATGACACCATCGAGATCGAAATCAACCCGGACGACTTGCGCATAGACACGTTCAGGTCGCAGGGCGCAGGGGGGCAGCATGTCAACACCACGGATTCGGCGGTGCGTATCACCCACTTGCCAACCAACACCGTGGCGGCTTGTCAGGCGGAGCGGTCCCAGATCCAGAACCGGGCCAGAGCGATGGCCCTCCTCAAATCGCGCTTGGCGGATCTGGCCCGCCAGGAACAGCGAGATCAGATGGACGAGATTCGCGGCGAGCAAACTGAAGCAGCATGGGGACGCCAGCTTCGGTCGTACGTGATGCAGCCGTACCAGATGGTCAAGGATCTCCGCACCGATGTCGAGATCGGCAATATCCAGGGTGTCCTCGACGGCGACTTGCGAGGACTGGTTGAGGGATACCTGCACTGGCGGCGGGCGCGGCAGGAGGCGTCAATATGACCGTCATTGATTCGCTTTCAGTTGCCCCCTTGGTAGTCTGCCGGTGGCGGAACGGAGTAGGGGTCCAATTATCTAGTGGGATTGCCCGCGCCCGGCGCGCAAACCCGGAGTTGTTCAGATGATCCGACTTCAAGACGTCACCAAGGTCTACGAGGGTGGCTCCGTCGCCGTCCGCGACGCGACCCTCAACGTGCCGAGGGGCGAGTTCGTCTTCCTCGTTGGCCCTTCGGGATCGGGGAAGTCGACCCTGATTCGATTGATGCTGCGTCAGGATGATGTCACGCGCGGATCGATCTGGGTAGCCGGCAAAGACGTAACCAAAATGCCATCCTGGAAGGTACCGTTCCTGCGGCGCTCGATCGGCACCGTGTTTCAGGATTTCAAACTGCTTCCCAACAAGACGGTGGCAGAGAACGTTGCCTTCGCTCTCGAGGTGCTCGGACGGCCCCGCTCTGTGATCCAGCGCCAGGTGGGGCAGGTCCTTGAACTGGTCGGGCTCGACGACAAAGCAGAGCGCAAGCCAAAACAACTATCCGGCGGTGAGCAACAACGTGTGTCCATCGCCAGAGCATTCGTGAACCGACCACCAATCATGCTGGCAGACGAGCCGACCGGCAATCTCGATCCGGCCACGAGTGTCGGGATCATGCGGCTGCTCGATCGAATCAATCGAACCGGTACGACGATCGTAATGGCAACCCATGATCACGCCATCGTCGACGCGATGCGACGGCGCGTGGTGCAGCTGGAAGCAGGCCGGATCGTGCGGGATCAATCGAGCGGCCGGTATGAGCATATCGAAGAAGTGCCCGTGGCGTTGCCGCCCGTGGAAGACGTGGTCGCCGACCTCGCTGAACTGGCTGAACAACACAGCGCCGCAGAGTCCGGAACCGACGAGGCGCCGGTGGAGACCGATTCGTGAGCCGGATCACCTATCTCCTGCGCGAAGCATTCATCAACATGGGGCGCAATGCCCTTGTTGTGGTCGGCGCCATTCTGGCGGTTTTCGTTTCGCTGACGCTTGCCTTCAGTGCGCTCGTGCTGAATGAGCTGGTCAAATCGAACACCCTGCAGTGGCAAGACGGCGTTCATGTGATCGTCTGGTTGAAGGACGAGGTGCGCGACGGTGTGACGTTCGAAGCCCAAATGGGATTGCTCGACCAGGTCAACGAATGGGAGGAGGTCGAGACAGCCACCTTCGTCGGCAAGGCGGAGGCTTATCAGGAGTTCCAGGAGATGTTCGCCTCCAACCCGGCGATGCTCGAAAACGTCAACCCTGCCATTCTGCCTGCCTCGATTCGCATCAAACTCAACGACATAGAGCAGTACCGGGCGATTCAGTTGCGGCTCATCGACCAACCGGTGGTCAAGGAAGTGACATCACCCGGGGAGAGCATCGAGCAACTGGCCGATCTCAGCAACGTGCTCAACATGATCGGAGTTGTGCTCGCCATAGTCCAGGGGGCTTCGGCGGTTGTGCTGATCTCGAACACGATCAGAATGGCCATCTATGCGCGCCGTGAGGAGATCGGCATCATGAAGCTGGTCGGTGCTTCGAACTGGTTCATACGGGTTCCGTTCCTTCTCGAGGGAATGCTTCAGGGCTTCGGTGGTGCACTGTTTGCCGTGGTAATGGTGTTCTTTGCGCGGACACGCCTGGAGAGCATCGACGACACGATCGGTTTGTTTGATTTTCAGGTTGCCGACTCCTTCTTCTGGCGATGGACGATTCTCTTCCTCTTGTTCGGTGCTCTGGCCGGATTCCTGGGTTCTGCGCTCGGCCTTCGCAGGTACCTGAGGGAGTGATGTGATGCGACGCTGGATGATCCCGGTTGCGATGCTCCTGATGCTGGCCCTGGCGGTGCCCGTCGGCGCGCAATCGAACGAGCAGAAGCTGACCGAGATCGAGAAGGAGATCGATCAGCTCAATCAGCAGATCAAGGCGCAGAAGGAGATCAAGGACCAGCGTGCCGCGGCTGTCGCTGCCGTTGCGGCAAGGCTCTCCGAACTGCAGGGGCAGATCGCCGAGGTCCAGGCCCGGGTTGATGCCAAAGAACTCGATATCGCCAATCAGGAATCCGAACTCGCCGATCTCGAGATCTCGTTGTCGAATCTCGAGGCACAGATCGCCAGAACTCAGCTCGAGACCCGCCAGACAAGAGAAGTCGTGCAGGAGCGAGCGGTGGATCTCTACATGTCTCGATCGATGAACGTCGGCGGTGTCTTGTTGGCCGTGAATGAGATGGCCGATGTCACCGTCGGTCTCGAGTACGCGGGCCAGGTGATCGAGGACTCGGAGGCGCTGATCCGCCGTCTGGAGGTCCTCGAGCATCAGGAGGAGTTGCAGCAGGCACAGATCGAGGCCAACAAGGAGCGGACGAAGACCATTTTGGCGACGCTCGAGACGGAGCGGGTTGCACTCGTGGCCGACCGCTCGCTCCTGGAAGAGAAAGAGGCTGAGGTAGCGGTCGAACTCGATTCGGTCAAGGACCTTCTGGCGGAGATCCAGTCGGACATAAACGAGGTTGAAGGAGAGTTGACCGCTCTCGAGCGAGAGCAGGCCGCGATGGAAGCGGCGATTCGGGCGGCGCAGTCGACCGGCGGTGAGAAAGTTGGTGCCCTCCGCTGGCCGGTGAGCGGATCGGTTTCTTCAGGATTTGGATACCGGATTCATCCCATCTCGGGTGCCCGCAAACTCCACACCGGCATCGACATTTCGGTCGGCAGCGGCGTCCCGATCGGTGCCGCCGGCGATGGTGTCGTTATTCTGGCGAGCTGGTACGGAGGCTACGGCAACGCCGTTGTCATCGATCACGGCGGTGGGTTGGCCACTCTCTATGCCCACCAGAGTTCGCTGGCGGTCAGCGTCGGCCAGTCCGTGAGCGAAGGCGATACGATCGGGTACGTCGGATCGACCGGCTATTCGACGGGGCCCCATCTTCACTTCGAGACCCGTGAGTTCGGGACTCCGGTCAACCCGATGGGCTACCTCAGCGGTTGATGAAGGTCGTAACCACCAACCGGCGTGCCCGTCACGACCACGAGATCCTCGAAACCTTTGAGGCTGGGATCGTTTTGGTCGGTTCTGAGGTGAAGAGCCTGCGGGACGGACAAGTGAACCTGAAGGATTCCTACGTCACGGTCAGGGGAGGTGAGTTGTGGCTGGTCGGGTGCCATATAGCCCCCTACGCATTCTCCCGCTTGGGCGGCCATGAACCCGAACGTGATCGAAAGCTCTTGTTGCACCGTCGCGAGATCGACAGGGTGTCCGCCAAGCTGGCCGAGAAGGGCCTCACCCTGATCCCGCTCCGCATTTACTTCAAGGATGGAAAGGCGAAAGCCGAGCTGGGTCTGGGACGCGGCAAGCGGGCGTACGACAAGCGGCAGTCGCTCAAGGCCAAAGAGCAGAAGCGAGAAATGGATCGTGCTCTGCGCCATCGGGGGCGACAGTGAAGGAGTCCTAAAGGAGAGGCGACCACGCACCTTCGGGCTCTCGCTACGGTCAGAACTCAGAACACGGAAACTGGAACTCCGTCTTGTGGAATACGTGCGCCCCGTTATCGTTATCTCTATCGGTGGACAACCCAATTGGGGGTGAAACGGTTTCGACGTTGAATGTTGAGGCGCCGGAAGCGAGCCGAGGTCCCCGGAGTCCTCGTTAAAGAGCCGGGAAACACCAATAGGTGCCGAAGATAACTTCGCCCTGGCTGCGTAACTAAACGCAGCTCGTCTGCCCGGAGGGTTCCTGTCCCGCCGGATCCAGGCGTCGCAATACAGGATGCTCCCCGAGGGATTCCGGGACTGAGGGGCTAAGACCAACTCCGGATAGGGCAGAGGGAAACTAGCCATCAGAGTCCCACTGTTTCGAATGCTTGCTGAAGGCTGCGCTCGGAGATGCCGGCGCCGATGATTCAGCGGACCGGGGTTCGACTCCCCGCACCTCCACCAGAAACCGACCTAATGCGAAGGGTCCCGGTAGCGATACCGGGACCCTTCGTGTTCTTCATGTGGGAGCATGAAACAATGGAATCCCCGCTGGTCGTCTCGATGGTCGTGGTCGGTGCCGCCTGCACTGTCCATGGACTGCACCGTGTTGCGGTATGGATGGAGGATCGGGGGTGGATCTTCTATCGGACGAAACGGATGCCAAGAGGCGCCGGCGGCATGGCAGCCATGGAGGTGGCAGCAATGCTCGAACCCGAGATCAAGCACGTGATCGAGGAGATCCGCTCTGAGAAGCTCATTTCGGAGCAAGACGAGGCGGGGATGCTAGCCGGTCATCGACCAGCTTTTACCGGCCCGGTGACTCCGGCCGAGGATCGCGATTGTGCCACCTCCGATGATGAGACATAGGGCGGCCACTATCGCCGGTCCGTAGGGCATCTGTGCTCCGGTGAAGGGGAGAATCTCAATCGGCCCGGCGGTCTCCATGGCCTCTCCCGAGCGGGCGAGGCAGAACACTGCTTTCACGACGTTCGCCTCGAACGTGCCGGTCGGAGGTGGACTGAGGATGACGCGGCCACCTCCGATATCGATGCCGTCGGTCGATGTTTCGGCAAAGACGAGTTGCAGCATCGTCACCGTCCAGGTGGTCTCTGTCAGCTGGTATCGGTATTCGGATGAGCCGCTCATCTCGATGGCGATGGGTGCCGAACCCGTTGTGGCTACTTCGGCCACGCGTCCATCGGCCAGGAGGAATGTGTTGCTCGACACACAATCGTCGGCTCCGGCCGGATCCTGAATGTTGAGTGCGGCGAGACCAAGCAGAAACATGGCTGTGAATCGCGTTCCAATGATGTTGACCCTGGACCCCAACGCCCCTCCCATGACCTGCCAACCCTACTATGGCCGGCCTCCTCCTTTCGGGGTTTGGTCGCGGTCAGCGGGGGTCTGCTCTCCATTCATCAAGTGTCCGCGAAATCTCGAAATGAGCTTCTTTCATGACGGTGCCGGCGTCGTCCGGCAGTCGTTCGATCGGAACGCCGAATCGCACCCGCACCTTTGTTCCGAACGGGATCGGGAACATCTTGTTGATCAACAGTCCCCAGGATCCGTCGATCGTGGTCGGCACGACGGGTAGGTCGGGTGCCGCATCGAGCAAGACCGCCGCGCCGGCTTTTCGGAAGTCCTGGAGTGTGCCGTCGCGCGACCTGGTTCCCTCCGGGAATATCACCGCGGAAACGTCGCGTTGCTGGCAGGTGGCCGCAAAGGCGGCGATGGCGCGGACCGAATCGATCCGGTTCCCACGATCGATGATCACGTTGCCGCCTCGTTTGAGATTGAACGAGATCAGCGGGATCCATTTGGCGAGTTCCACCTTTGCGACGTACTTCGGGTAGTTCGAGAACAGCAATCCGCCGAAGATAGGTACATCGAACAGGCTCTGGTGGTTCGAGAGGAAGATGTAGCCGCGCTTGGCGAGCACTGCCGGGTCCCGTTCTACGGTCAGCCGTACGCCCGAGATGCGGAACGTCCAGATCAGGACGCGCTGGGCTGCGCCGACCGTAATCTCCATTGCCCGGAGACTGAAGAGACGGGCGATACGAGCGCAGATGTCGCCGAGGACCAGGGTCGTTCCGAACGCGATCACCATCGGAATAGTGGTGGCCCAGTCGATGCAACGAAGCCACAGGGGACGCGATTGCTCCATCGCCTTGATCGTAGCCTCGAGTGTTGGAGCCTCGGGCTTTGGGCTTGCGCGGGCCTTCGCCCGGAAGATTCGGAGCCCATCGCCATTGCGATCCACGGCACGTGGCCCATTGCCGGCGGCTCATGGCTCGATATTCCCCCGCGTTGATCTTTCCGATGCGATATGTTGTCTGCGACCGCTCTCGAAAGGAGGTGCCGACATGATCCGAATCTCGATGTTCTCCGGCACCCCGGCGTACGCCGGATCGACGAGCGACCTTCTCGCCGTCTGACCCGGACGCCGATCCGGAGTTGCCCGGCACCTGCCCGCTTTCCGGGCACTCGTTGTGCCATTCACCGAACCTATGCGGAAAGGACCGTCATGTACCACTATGACGTGCGCGCCGTTCGAGCGATCGCCCGGGAGCGTCAGGCCAATGCCAGACCTAATCCCCGGCCACCGCGACGGACCGCTCCACGACCACCAACCAAGCCGCGCCGGAGGCCGTCGCGGTCGCGACCCGACTAACGAAGTTGGACCTCCTCCGGGAGGTCCAACTTCCGTTCTAGCCGGCGACGGCTTGCAGCAGCCACAGAACGATCATGCCGGACAAGATGGTCCACAGCACGCTCTTCGTCTTCCAGGCGACGGCCGCGGCGATCAGGCCGGCAATCAGTCTCAGGTTCCCGAACGTGACATCGATAGATCCCGCTTGAACGAGGAACGCAGGGGCGGCGATGGCCGCGAATGCTGCCGGTGGAATGAAACGCAGTGCGCGTTGCACGGACTCGGGTAGTCGATCGGCTCGATCAGATAGCGCGATGAGCGAGAACCGGAGGGCAAACGTCCCGATGCCGATCACCAGGATGACGAGCCAGAGCGTCACGGTGGAGTAGTGCGTCACGCCCGGGCCCTGCGTTCGAGCGCAACCCCGGCGGCGATGCCTGCTGCTGCCGCCAGAGGCAAGGCGAGGTTGTAAGGCAGCCCGGCGGCGATGATCACCAGGGCTCCGGCCACACCGGCTGCCATTCCGTCGGCGCGGTCACGGATTGCCGGTACGAGGAGGGCAAGGAACACAAGGGGGACCGCGAAGTCGAGTGACCACTCGTCGGGCACCCCGGCTCCCAGAATTGCACCCGCCGCGGTGGAGAGTTGCCAGACAATCCAGAGTGTCGTGGCGATTCCCAGGTAGTAGCTGAGGCGTGATCGGAGGTCCCAGGTTTCGTCCCGGTACCGGATGATGGAGAAGGCGTATGCCTGGTCGGTGAGGAGATAGGAGGCGGCGATCCGCCTGGACACCGGCAGGCCGGAAAAGTGAGAAGCCAGCGAAGCGCTGTACATGAGGAACCGGGCGTTGATGACCAGGGGGGTGAGGACGATGACGGCAAGAGCGGCGTTCTCGCCGATGAGGGCGATAGCAGCCAACTGTGACGCACCTGCGAATACCAAGATTGAGAGGCCGATCGCCTGCGAGACATCGAGGCCCGCTTCGATCGACGAGATGCCGGCAATCAAACCGAACGGAATCACCCCGAGGAGGATCGGCATGACCTCTCTCACGCCGCGCCGGTAGCTCAGATTCTTACTCATGGACGAGAAAGGCTAGTGCCGGAATGCCCACAGCTTTGGGCTGATTGGGCTAGTCCGGTCATCGCCGGCCGGATACGCTGCAGGCATGGAACGCCGCAGATTCGTCAATTCCTTCTCAAACCTCGTCGGAAGGTGGGTCGTCTATCAGGACGCTCCCCGCGACCCCGGATCCGTCGTTGAACTAGCCCGTGCCCGTATTGCTCTCGACATCGCCCGCCTCGCTGCGGCAGATGCTAGGGAGGGCTGGGACAACCGTCCGCAGGGCCTAGCTCGGCCGCCGAAACAAACGAGCGTGTCAGATGATGATCTCGCTCGACTCCGGGTGCAGGTGTATCCAGGAGGCTGAGGTGGGTCGGTGGGGACCCGACTACTCAGAACCTCGCGTCAGAACGGACGGCCCCGTTAGTCCCCCAGCGAGACCCCGAGCGTCCGCGCCGTCTTGATCCACGGATGGTCCAGTGGAACCGTCCGGCGATGTCCGGCTACCTCCTCGAGCGGGACCGGCACGGCTTCTTCGCCGCGCGATGCCACCATGATTCCGTGCCGCCCGTCGGCGATGAAGTCTGCGGTTGCCGTACCGAGCCGGGTGGCGAGGAGTCGGTCGAGCGGTGATGGGATGCCGCCTCGCTGGACATGACCGAGGATCGTCACCCTCGATTCGAGACGGGTGCGCTCTTCGAGCTGGCGCGACAGGAGATGGGTGGCGTCTGCTCGCTCCGCCTTGAGTTCGGTGAGGCGCAGTACGGCCGCGTCTCGATCTTCTTCGGAATCCGATGTCCGCTTGATCTCTTTGAGTCGTGTCCTCTCTTCGGCGTGCTCGACCGACATTGCTCCCTCGGAGACCGTGACGATGCTGAACGGGCTGCCCGCCGCCTGTCTGGCGAGGATCGATTCGGCAACTGCGTCGATGTGAAAAGGGAGTTCGGGGATGAGGATCACGTCGGCGCCGCCCGCCAGGCCGGATCCGAGTGCCAGCCATCCCGCGTTGTGGCCCATCACCTCCACGACGATGATTCGGTGATGGGAGTGGGCGGTTGAATGGAGGCGATCGATTGCCTCTGTGGCAATGTCCATGGCGGTGGCGAAGCCAAAGGTGATGTCCGTCCCCGCCACATCGTTGTCGATCGTCTTGGGGAGGGTGACGACCTTCATCCCGGCCTCGGCGAGATGGAGGGCGTTCTTCTGAGTGCCGCCGCCGCCGAGGCAGACGACGGCGTCGAGATGGTGTGCCTCGTAGGTTTCGATCATGATCCCGGTCATGTCCATCTCAACTCCGCCGACGTTCATGCGCGAGGGCTTGTCCCGGCTCGTCCCGAGAATCGTCCCGCCCGCGATCAAGATGCCGGACATGGCGTCGGAATCAAGACGAAGATGGCGGTTTTGCATCAGGCCCCGGAATCCGTCTCGAAAACCGATGACCGACATACCGTGCGAACGGATGGCGGCTTTGCCGATGCCGCGGATGGCGGCATTGAGGCCGGGTGAGTCGCCGCCTGCGGTGAGTATGCCGATGTTCATAGGGTCGAGTCCTGTTCGTGAGCAGCGAACGATACCCGCCGTGCCCAGTTGGGTCGATCAACGGGCCTACTATCCCGAGAATGCCCGCCCTCCCGAGTGATCCTGCCGACCGTGCCGAGGCGCTGCTCGATGCGGTGATCGATGCCAAGGTGGGTGGAGCGCGCCGGGCGGGTCAGGTGGAGATGGTGCGCGCTATCGCCGAGGCGATGGAAACCGGCGCCCATGTGTTGTGCGAAGCGGGTCCCGGAACGGGCAAGTCCTTCGGCTATCTCATTCCCGCCGTCGCCTCCGCGAAGAAGGTTGTGGTCTCGACCGCCACGAAGAGCCTCCAGGATCAGCTCGCCGGTCGTGATCTGCCGTTTCTGGCTGAGTCACTCAAGCCCCTCGGCGTGCGTTTCTCCTGGGCGGTGATCAAAGGTCGCCAGAACTACCTGTGCCTGTCCAAACTCGAGGAATTGGGTGAGGGATCCGAACAGGGCGATCTCTTCGTTGACGGAAACCGTGAGCCCGACTTGATCGCCACTCTGATCGAGTGGGCCGGGGTGCACGAGACCGGCGATCGTGATGACCTCCCCGTCACGGTCCCAGACGAAACCTGGTCGGAGTTCTCTGTCTCGGGGATGGAATGTCCGGGCAAAGACGATTGCCCGCAGGGGGCCGACTGCTTTGCGATGGCTGCGTTCGATCGCGCAGCCACTGCCGATGTCGTCGTAGTCAATCACCATCTCTACGGGGCGGACATGGCGCTCGATGGTGGTGTTCTTCCGGAGCACGACTTTGTGATATTCGACGAGGCGCACCGGCTCGAGGACACGATGTCTTCTGCACTTGGCATCGAACTGACCCCTGGGCGGATCTGGCAATTCCATCGGACGGTGTCGTCGTTTGCGAGACGGATCATGCCGCCGGAAGACGCCCGCCGGCTGCTCGACCCGTTGCGGGATCGTGCCAGGGCATTGGAAACCGAACTTGACGGCGCGGCGGCGGGACATATGCCGGATCCTCAGAACTCGAACGTCGGCGGTGAGTTCACATCGACGGCGGCGGTCGTTGCGCAGATCAACGGTCGGATTCGGGCTGCGGAGCCTGCCACTTCCGGTCTGCGTGGCGCGCGTGCCAGGGCGATGAGACTAGGCGGCCACCTGGCCGGTGATCTCGCCATGGGCCTCGACCCACCCGAATCCCACGTGTCCTGGGTTGAAACCGACGGCCAGAGAAAACGCTTCAAGGTCGCTCCGATCGATGTCGGGCCGCTGATGGCGGAACGGCTTCTCTCAGTTCGCCCGGCCGTCCTGACCAGTGCCACGCTGTCCGTGGGAGGGTCTCTCCTCCCGTTTGCCCTTCGGTTGGGATTCGAGGCGGACCCCGACGATGTTCCGCTGGGCGCCCGCATGCTGGCGGTGGGGAGTCCTTTCGACTACGAGACACAGGGTCGCATTTACGTTGCCGCTGGCTTGCCCGATCCCCGGCAACCCGGCTGGCGAGACGCCGCCGCCGGGGAGATCGTTGCGCTCGTGCGCGCGGCCGGTGGGAGAGCCCTGGTCTTGACGACCAGCTACCGCATGCTCGAGCTGGCGGCTGAACGATTGCGCGAAAGTACCGACCTCGAGGTGCTGGCCCAGGGGGACCTTCCGAAACGCCGTCTCGTTGAGCGATTCGAGCGGGAGGAGACTTCGGTCCTCGTCGCCACGATGGGTTTCTGGGAGGGACTCGATATCCCGGGCCGGGCCCTCGAACTAGTCGTCATCGACCGTCTGCCGTTCCCACGGCCCGATGATCCTTTGTGGGTGGCGCGACGGGAACTTGCCGAGGCGCAGGGTCGATCGGCCTTCCAAACCGTCGACCTCCCGCGAGCGACGATGTTGCTAGCCCAGGGAGTCGGCCGGTTGATCAGGACAACATACGATCGGGGAGTGGTGGCCATCCTCGATGCGCGGCTGGCGAAGATGCGATACGGAAGGGTGGTGCTCGGGTCACTGCCTCCGATGCCCATCACTGCCGACCGAGAGGACGTCTTGTCCTTTCTCCGCCGGCTCTGAGCGCGGCGGCGCCCTGGCGGTCCGGCGATCAGTTCTCCATGGATGCGTACGAGGAGTAGTGATGGATCGCGATTCCGGCATACTGTGGGACGGCCGAATACGCGGCCTCAACTACCGCAAGTTCAATCTCCATGGCCAGTGTGCCCTCTTCGGCGAACGACACCTTGTCCAACCCGACCGGTGCAGTCTCGATACCGATAGTGAATAGCTTGCCCATCGAAGCGGCCAGCTCCGCTTCGTTCTGCGAGAGGGAGAGTATGCCGTCGGGTCCGGCCGCCTGATCCCGGTAGGCCATGACCACGACGCCATCTGAGCGTTCCAGGACGAACTCGACAAGGGCTTTCCGCTTCACACGGTAGGCCGGATCGTCCCACCAGAACGGAACTGCCGTGTGGACCGGAAGAGTGCCTGCGTGAAGCGCAGCTTCGTCGAGTCCTGCCAGATACGACCGGATCAGCCGGTTCCGTCGCTTCGTGTTCCAGTCTGGGTCCAGGTATGGCTCCACGTCGAATACCAGACCATCGAACGCATCGAAACCGACGACCTCGTCTACCCATTCGCTCCAGGGCGAGACGTTCGATGCCCACAATGGATCCCCGGCCATCGCGAAGACCTCGAGACCCACTGCATGGGCGCTTTCGATGAATGGGGCGTAGAGAGGGCTGCCGGAGAAACCGGGCGGGGAATGGAGGTAGAGGTCGGTGATGCCGTGGTCCACCGCGAATGTGATGACCCCGTCAACCGGCCCATCCCACACCCACAGGGCGCGCCGACCAAGTGCCTGAGCGGGAACCATGGTGGCGATCACCATGCTGAGGGTGATGACGATCGTGAAGCCGGCCCGTATGATGTGCATCTTGCCTCCCCTCAGCACAATAACGACCACTCTGCGTGGTGTAAAGGGGTGGCCAGGCTTGAAACGTCGCAGGTCCCGCCCACCGCCGGCGAACGCTCCGCTCCGGTACGGCCACGGATCGCTTACCGTTAACCCGGTGGAACGCGCAACGCTCGGACGAATGCAAAACCCCGTCCGGGGCATGCTGCATGGAACCGCCGCGGTTCTGTCGGTGGCCGGCCTTGTCAACCTGATCGTTCGAACGATGGACAACCGACCGAGCATGTGGTCGATGGTGTTCTTTGGCGTCAGCCTCACCCTGCTCTATACCACGAGCAGCCTCTACCACTCCGTTCCTTGGAACAGCACATGGAAGAAGCGGATGCAGCGTCTTGATCATTCGATGATATTCCTGTTGATCGCCGGGTCGTACACACCCATCGCATACAACGTGCTGGAAGGCCGGTGGCGTTCGGCCACCCTGGCGGTCGTGTGGGGAATCGCAATCGTCGGAATCGGTCAGAAGCTGTTGTTCCCCAAAGTGCACACATGGTTTTCGGTCACCTTGCAGACGACCATGGGGTGGATCGCGGTAGTCCCGATTACCGAGATCGCTCGACGTCTCCCGGTGGAGGCAATCGTGTTCCTTTTTCTCGGGGGCTTGTCGTACACCGTCGGGATGGTGATCTTCGCTACGAGCCGACCGAAGCTCTTTCCCAGGGTGTTTTCACATCACGAGCTATTCCATGTGCTAGTCATCGCCGGGTCCGTTGCTCACTATCTCGTCGTATGGTTGTGGGTAGTCCCGCTGGTGGCATGAACCTTCGTAACGACCGACCCGGATATCGAGTGAGTCGATGCGCGTTCCCACACTGATCTACGAGGCGATGATCGCTCACGCCCGATTCGAGTTTCCCAATGAGGCTTGCGGGCTGCTGGCGGCCGACGAAACCGGTGCACTGCGCATGTGCTACTGCCTGACGAATGCAGACCGTTCTCCCGTGACGTACATGGTCGACCCGACTGAGCACTTTCGGTCTTTACAGCATGCTGAGCGAAACGGATGGGAGCTGGTCGGCGCGTTTCACTCTCACACCGGCAGCGCCGCGTTTCCATCGAGTATTGATCGCCACCAGGCTCTGGAGCCCGACTGGGTGTATGTGATAGTTGGAATGGTCGAGTCCGCCGACCCGGAGATCAGGGCGTACCGGATTCGCGATGGAGTTGTCGCTGAGGAGGCGCTTGTTTTGGATCGGCTACAAGACCCACAACCGAGTGGCCCGTCGCACAAATGAGTGCAGTGAGCGATTCGCCGCCCATGCCTTGGAGATACCCTCCCACCACTCTTGCGACGGACCACTAGAACCCACAACCTCTACCGCTCCCTACACTTCCCTGGTGCAACTCACGGTTCTCGGGTCCAACGGAACATACGGTACGCCGGGCCGTCCTCCGTCCGGATACCTGGTGGAGCACAACGGGACCCATGTCTGGATGGACGCCGGTCCCGGCACGTTCGCCGCACTTCAGGATCAGATCGATCCGGGTGACCTCGATGGAATCGTGCTGACCCATGTGCACGGTGACCACTGCCTCGATATCTTCGGTTTCTACCACGCCATGCGCTTCGGTCGTCAACCCGGGTTGACTTTCCCGACCTACGTTCCGGAGGGACTGGAGGATCGACTGGTGGGGTTCCTCGAGGGAGGCGAGCCACGTATCAGGGGCGGCCACCCCGTTTCAGATGTTCTCGATTTCCAGGTCATGGGGGCCGGCAGTTCTACCCGGCTGGGGCCTCTGACCTTGAGGTTTGCAATAGCCGAACATCCGGTGCCCACCCTGTGCGTCCGCATTGAGGCCGACGGTCGTAGTCTCACCTTCAGCGCCGACACGGGTGTGGGCGGGGGATTGGCCGAGCTGGCCGAAGGGACCAACCTGCTGCTCTGCGAGGCGACCTATCAGGGCGCGGGAGTCGACAAGCCGTGGCCGCACCATCTCACTGCCGGCGAAGCCGGCGAGATTGCCAGGGCTGCAGGTGCTGGGGCGTTGATGGTGACCCACATCTGGCCGACGCTCGATCCTTCCCGCAGTGTCGCCGAAGCCGAGGGGACATTTGGCCGCCCGGTGGCGCTGGCGGTTCCCGGCGTCAGCGTCAAGGTGTAGCGCTGCAAGAATGCGTACGTCGTCCCAGTCGAGAGGCAATTCCACATGGGCCATCGTGACCGACCTGCGAATGAACTGAGACCCGTGCGTATGACCCGGGGCTACACCGAAATGACGCCGGGCTCCGTCCTCATCGAGATGGGTGAGACCAGGGTGTTGTGCACCGCCGCCGTCGAAGAGGACGTACCCCGCTGGATGCGAGATGCGGGGAAAGGTTGGGTGACGGCGGAATACGGCATGTTGCCGGGGTCCTCGCCGCAACGGATCCGCCGGGACGCCTACACAGGGGGAAGGTCGAAGGAGATTTCCCGATTGATCGGTCGGTCGCTGCGTTCGATTGTTCGTCTCGAGGGTATGGAACAGCTGACGATTCGGGTCGATTGCGATGTGCTGCAGGCCGACGGCGGTACGAGGACGGCGGCCGTCACCGGGGCCTGGGTGGCCCTCCACGATGCATTGACGTGGTCGAAAGGGAGAGGGCTCATTGGAGAGGTTCCGATCATCGATCAGGTGGCGGCGATCTCCGTTGGGATCGTTGAGGGAAGGGTGTTGCTCGATCTCGAGTACGTGGACGACGTGGCGGCGGAAGTGGATTTCAACGTGGTGATGACCGGCAGAGGTCTTCTCGTCGAGGTGCAGGGTACGGCCGAGGGTCAGCCGTACACCCGGCTCGAACTGGAACAGATCCTGGACACCGCAGAAGCGGGCATCCGTGAACTTGTCGCCCTGCAGCGCGAGATCGTCGCTGAATGAGGATTGAGCGACTCGTAGTCGCCTCGAAGAATCCCGACAAGATCGCCGAGGTCGAAGCGGTCCTGTCTGGGCTGAATCTCGTGGGTGAGATCGTTCGCGGATTGGACTGGCCGGATGTCGAGGAGACCGAGCCCACTCTGGTCGGGAACGCACTGCTGAAGGCAACGGCCGTCGCAGAAGCGACGGGACTCCCGGCACTGGCAGATGACACGGGTCTCGAGGTCGACGCCCTGGGCGGCGCACCCGGAGTGCACACGGCTCGATTTGCAGGCCCCGAAGCGACCTACGCAGACAACGTCGATCGGCTCCTTCGTGAGCTCGACGGAGTGACGGATCGGTCGGCCCGATTCCGGACCGCGGTCGCGTTGGTAGACGGGTCGGGCGCCATCACTGCTGAAGGTTTCGTCGAAGGGCTCATCACGGACGAGCGACGGGGGACCGGAGGATTCGGATACGACCCGGTGTTCGAGGTGTCCGGTCTGACCTTTTCCGAGATGGGCGGGGAGAAGCACCGGATCAGCCATCGTGCGCGCGCGCTCCAGGCACTGGCGAAGAAACTGGCGGACTTCGAGCGCTAGCCCGGGTGTCCTCGCCCTACCTTCGTCGAACCTGTCGAAAGCATGAGCCGGTATAGGTGGGATGCCACAGGCAAACTCGAACTTGTCGAGCTTTGCCCGACGGGCGTGGGGCGGGAGCAGTACGTGTGTCTTGGGGTGGCGGGAGTTGCGCGGCAAATCCAATTTGCCGGACGAAGTCCGGCAAACGTGCGGGCGAGAGGACTCGAACCTCCACGGGCATTGCCCACCAGGTCCTAAGCCTGGCGCGTCTTCCAGTTCCGCCACGCCCGCTCTGTACGCGACGATCCCGACACATTGTGACAGGTGCCGGGATCGTAACGTGGGTCGCCGGGGACTTGAACCCCGAACCTGCGGATTAAGAGTCCGTTGCTCTGCCGAATTGAGCTAGCGACCCGGCGATAGGATAGCGCCAGATCCCTCTTCGCTGGAAACGGCCAGTTCTTCGGCCAGGCCATCAATCCAACCCATAACTCGAAACCAAGCATCAGTCGACCGGCGCACTCGGACGCGCAACACGCCATGCTCAAGATGGTTCTTCCGGTGTCCGGTTCCAGCGGACTTGAAGAATGTCCGGTAGAACTGGACTTCCTGAAGGCCGAGCGTGTCTTTCCAGAACTGGCGCGCCTGCGGTTCGTCGTTCCCATGGTGTAATTGAAGGTGAAGGACGAAGACGGGGTCGGAGTTGAGATGGGCTCTGACCCAAGCGATGAAGAGACGGTGCACCCGCGGATCGGAGTTTGCCAGATCGAGCTGACGCTTCGCTTTGGCTCCTTCCGCCCAGTACATCACGGTTCCCGCCAGCCACAGTTGATCACGTACCAACGTCGGCACTTCCAGTCGAGCACTCGACCGGATTCTCTCCGTGGTTGCCCTGCGCTTCTCTGGGTGTCACGCGGTACACCGCGACGTGACGAGGTTCGGCCGGCTATCTCTTGAATCTGTTGTTCAGATAGTCGGATGTCTCGGCACCAGTTGGCCAATGTACCCTTTGGCACCGGGATCAGTTCCATGATCTCGCCGTGGGACCAACCGAGCCGCCGGACGGCCCGGCCCAGTTCGGATCGTTCCCAGCGTGACAGCCGATCCCATCCGGCGACAGCCTGGCGAAGTTGGGCGGGCAAGTTCGGCTTCATTCCTCGAACGTACCTCGTCGGTGTGACAAGACCGTCCGATGCTTCATCCCCCTGCCAGCGCGCGCTCGAGTCTGCGAACTCGCGCCTCGAGCCTGTGGATCGACTCCACAGCGCCGGAGTCGTCACCGTATCGCAGCATTCGCCAACCGGTCTGGAACTCCTGCAGGAAGACGGCCAGACGACCTAGAACGAGGGCGGTCAATGCGAGAACGATCATGATGAGCACCGCACGTACCCAGCGGAAGGTCGTATTCCAGATTCCCGTCGCATACGTCTTCGTATCGGCCGCCACCGCTCGTATCTCCTGAGGCACTTCACCGAGCGCCGCGACTGCCGCCAGGTCCTCCCCGACTGCGCGCCCGGCCTCGGCGAGATCAGCCCCCAGCGCTTTCAACTGCGTCACTCCCGGGACCTGGAAGTCCAGGTCGGGAAGGTCGAAATTGATTACCGGGATCTCGGGAAGAGAGATCCTGATCCGATCGGTGAGGGATCGAAGCGCGTCGGCTTGCGCGGCCACGGCATCTCTGGACTTTCCCACGAAGGCACTGATGGTCTCGAGTCCCTCTGATGCAGCGCTTAGGTCGATTTGGATCGCATCGACCCGCGCCGCCATCGCTTCCCCGTACGCGCCGGATGCCTCCCGGATATCGCGAATCGCCAGGCTGGTGATCAGCAACAAGGCGAGCGCCAACAAGAAGGGCGAGAGGAGCCGAGTCAGGATTAGTGCACCGCGGATTCTGGTCAGCATCGTCGGGGTCCCTTCAGTGTCGTGAGGAGGAACGTAGTAGGTGCAGAGCCGTACGCAGGCCTTCACTCAGTGGCACCCGCGCTCTGCTCGGTTGGAACGCGATGTGTCTATGTGCTCCTCCACCTAGTACCTTGTACGGCAAGCCGCGAGGCTTTCATCACGGGCTGTGGCGCAGCTTGGTAGCGCACCTGCTTTGGGAGCAGGGGGTCGCCGGTTCGAATCCGGCCAGCCCGACGTTTGATTGAACCGGAGGTTCAATCAAATAGGAGTATTGGCTTCGCCAAACTCCAACCCGCCGCCTTCTCGGCTAGCAGTGACTCGTGACTCGTCACTCTTGTTATCCTTGCGGGCGCAAATACGCGGGTGTAGCTCAATGGCAGAGCTCCAGCCTTCCAAGCTGGCTATGAGGGTTCGATCCCCTTCACCCGCTCGGCGAAGAAAACGCTCCGGCGATTTCTTCGCGACGCGGTAGCGACCTGTGCCCCTGTAGCTCAGTGGACAGAGCAGGAGCCTTCTAAGCTCTTGGTCGGGGGTTCGAATCCCTCCGGGGGCGCTTCCGCCACATGGTGGCCGTAGCTCAGCTTGGTTAGAGCACCTGGTTGTGGTCCAGGATGTCGCGGGTTCGAATCCCGTCGGTCACCCCAACGTCGGGCGCCGCGCGCGCCCGTTTGTCAGCTGAGGAGCAGCATTGAACACGACCATGACCGACCAGGGGCCATTCGAAAAGCTGGTCACCCTCCAAATCCCTGAGACCGAAATCGACAAGTCGAAGTCGGGGGCCGCTCGCAAGCTCGCTCGCGAGCTCAAGATTCCCGGGTTCCGCCCGGGCAAGGCCCCCCGCCCCGTCGTTGAGGCGACGGTCGGCGCCGACCGACTTCGTTCTGAGGCGATCGAGGAACTGCTCCCTACCGCCGTCACAGAAGCGCTCAGCGAGCTCGAATTGGAACCCGCCGTCACTCCGTCGGTCGAGAACATGCGGGACATCGAGGAAGGAGTCGAGGTCGACGTGAGAGTCACCATCTGGCCGACCCTCGACACTGTTCCTCACTACGACGGCCGAAACGTTGAGGTCACCACTACCGAGGTGACCGACGAGGAAATCACTGAGAATGTCGATCGGATGCGTGAGCAGTTCGCCGAACTCGAGTCCGTCGAGCGATCGGCGACCACCGGTGACTATGTGAGCATCAACCTCTCCGCCACCGATGGAGATCAATCGGTCGAAGAGGCCGCTGCCGAAGATCTGCTCTACGAGGTCGGCTCGGGATCGTTTATCGATGGGATCGATCCTGAACTCGAAGGCGCGTCGGCCGGGGAAATCATCAGCTTCAGCGCTCCGCTCCCCGACGGGTTCGGCGACCGAGCCGGACAGACTGTGGACTTCAAGGCCCTGGTCAAGGAGGTCAAGCAGAAGCGGCTGCCCGAATTGACCGACGAGTGGGTCGACGATGTCACAGAATACGAGACGGTTGAGCAACTCTCCGAGTCGCTGCGAGCGCGCATCCAGCAGATGAAGCTGAGCGCGGCACGCAACGAGTTTCGGGTCAAGCTGCTCGATCTCCTGCTCGATGAGGCGGAGATCGAGATTCCGGGCGCCATCGTCGACGGCGAGATGGAGTCGATTTTCCACTCGTTCTCCCACCGTTTGGAGTCGCAGAAGATATCGATCGCCGACTATCTCCAGATCACCGGACAAGACCAGCAAGCCTTCATAGACGACCTCAGGAGTCAGGCCGATCGCAACGTCCGTACCAACGTGCTGCTCGACGCGGTCATCCCGGCGGCCAACCTCGTGCTCGATGAGGGGGAGTACCGAGATCTGGTTGGAGCACTTGGGTCGCAGACGAACACAGATGTGGATGAGCTCGTCGCTCGACTGGCGGAAACGAACCAGGAGAAAGAGCTGCGCAGTGATATCCTGAGGCGCAAGGCGCTGGACGCGCTGTTGGAAGCTGCCGTAGCCGTTGATAGTCAAGGCCAACCCGTCGACCTGTCGCCGGTCGAAGAACCGATTGAGGATTCCGGTGATGAGGCTTCGGATGAAGAGCCCTTGGAGGATGCAGATGACGTTTGAGAACTACATGGTGCCGACTGTGGTCGAGCAGACCAGCCGCGGGCAGGTTGGCTACGACATCTACAGCCGGCTCTTGAAGGATCGGATCATCTTCCTCGGGACGCCCATCGACGACACCATCGCCAACCTCATCATGGCGCAGCTTCTTCACCTCGAATCAGAAGATCCCGACAAAGACATCTTCCTCTACATCAATTCGCCGGGCGGTTCGATCACGTCGCTGTTCGCGATCTACGACACTATGCAGTACATCAAACCCGATGTCAGCACGGTGTGCATGGGAATGGCGGCCTCGGCGTCGGCGGTGATCCTGGCCGGGGGAGCCAAAGGCAAGCGATTCGGACTCCCGCACAGTCGGATCATGCTCCACCAACCGCATGGCGGAGCGCAGGGGCAGGCGTCCGATATCGAGATCCAAGCCAAGCTGATCATCCAGATGCGTGAGCAGCTCAATGAGATTCTCGCCGAGCACAGTGGACAGGACGTCGAGAAGGTCGCCACGGACACGGAGCGTGATTTCTGGATGCTGGCCGAACAAGCCGTCGACTACGGCATCATCGATGCAATATTGACGAGGCGAGAATTAGCCGCTGTGAAGGAAGAAGGCTGATCGAGGATGGCGAAGTTCAGTGAGGGTGGCGAACTCCTGAAGTGCAGTTTCTGCGGCAAGTCGCAGAAACAGGTTCGCAAGTTGATTGCCGGACCCGGCGTCTACATCTGCGATGAGTGCATCGATCTCTGCAATGAGATCATCGAAGAGGAGTTCGCCGGCACACAGGAACTGGACTTTACTGAACTGCCAAAACCGCAAGAAATCCTGACCTTCCTCGACGACTACGTCGTCGGTCAGGAACGGGCCAAGAGAGTCCTCTCGGTTGCCGTGTACAACCATTACAAGCGGGTGCGGGCCGGCCTCCAGCTTCGCGATGATGTCGAACTACAGAAATCGAACATTCTCCTCATCGGACCAACCGGATGTGGCAAGACGCTGCTCGCCCAGACGCTGGCCCGGATGCTCAACGTCCCGTTTGCGATTGCCGACGCTACTGCATTGACTGAAGCTGGCTATGTCGGCGAAGACGTCGAAAACATCCTGCTCAAGCTCATTCAGGCCGCCGACTACGACGTCAAGAAGGCGGAGACCGGCATCATCTATCTCGATGAGGTCGACAAGGTTGCCCGCAAAGCTGAGAACCCTTCAATAACACGAGACGTCTCTGGTGAGGGGGTCCAGCAGGCGCTGCTGAAGATCCTCGAGGGAACCGTGGCGGCCGTTCCGCCGCAGGGCGGGCGGAAACATCCCCATCAGGAGTTCATTCAGATCGACACGACGAACATTCTTTTCCTGTGCGGCGGCGCCTTCGCCGGACTCGAGGACATCATCGGAAATCGCATCGGCAAACGTGCTATCGGATTCGGTGCCGACATACGGACGCGTGAAGAGGCCAACGGGTCCGAGCTGTTGGCCAAGGTCCTCCCTGAAGATCTCATGAAGTTCGGTCTGATTCCGGAGTTCATCGGTCGTCTCCCGGTCGTGGCGACGGTCGACGAACTCGATCGGGAGGCCTTGATCGAGATCCTCGAGGAACCCAAGAACGCACTCACCAAGCAGTATGCGAGATTCTTCGAACTCGACGGCGTTGAACTGGAGTTCACCTCCGGGGCGCTGGAAGCGATCGCCGATCAGGCTCTGGGTAGGGGAACGGGCGCCCGGGGTTTGCGGGCGATCCTCGAAGAGGTATTGCTCAACACGATGTTCGAGCTTCCTTCCCGGTCAGACATCGGCCGGGTCGTCATCGACGAGGGAGTCGTCAAGGAGCGGGTGCATCCGACGCTCGTTCCCCTTACCGAACTCGATGAGCCACAAGAACGCTCGGCGTAGACAGTGTCGTCCGGCGAGGTTCTGTTTCGTCCAATGAGTCTATCGACCCATTGCATATCTGACGGAGAGTGGCAGTATACGCATTCATCGTTGCGATCGACCTGTTGCATTTGCCACGGTATGTGAGTTATGATGACTAGTGACCACAAAGAGTGGTCATGTTGGGGGCAGTCGGGAGGCGACGACACTGGGTCCGATAAATCGGTCACCTGGATCCAGTCGAGCTAGTGGTGAGACCGGCCCCGCCCCGTCACGAAAGTGAGGGGAGGCGGAGAAATGAAAAAGGGTCTTATCTCGAGGGCAGCCGGCATAGCCGCGCTTGCATTTCTGTTGGTAGTGGGTTCGTTCCTGGTCGTTATGCCCGAGAGCGCCGAGGCGGCGTTAGGCCTGACGTCAATGAATGTCACAGACGGGGATACCGTTGCCGCGCCGGGTCAAACCGATTGGCTGAGCCCACCGCCGAATCTGTCGGTGATCGACGATTACGAGTACACCGGAACTCCCGGCGCCGTTATTACGGATCCCTCGTTGGTTCCGACCCTTTGTGATGCCAAGGCAAACGATTTGACTACCTTGAAGGGGCAGATTGCGGACAATCCCCTGCAGTTCACTTCCGCACCGCCTCCTCCAGCGGACAAGGCCAACCTCTGCCAGACCTACACCGCGTATGAGGTCGTCGGCGGTCAGGTGATCTTCTACTTCGGCGGTACCAAGGTCTCTCCAAATGGGGACACATCAGTGTTCGTTGTGCTCAACCAGAACACGATCGTCCCAAATACCGTCTACCGAACGGCCGGCGACGTTCTTCTCGAGTTCAACTATGGAGGACAGTCCCTCACTGAGGTGCGTGCTTGGACGTGGACCGGATCGGTATGGAGTCCGGCGAGTTCGTCGACCGCTTTTGGTGGATCGGCGAGCGCAAACAACCTGTTTTTCGAGGCGGCCGTCAACCTCACGGCGTTCGGGATCTTCCCACCGCCGACGTCACCGGATCAGTGCCTCGATCTGGCCAATATTCTCGCGATTGGGAAGGTCGGCAACGGTCTTCCTGCGTCGCTCAAAGACACCACCGGGCCTGGCGACATCTCAATTAGCAACTGTGCCACCCTGATAGTTGAGAAAGACACAACGCCTGCTGAAGGCACGGGACCATTCACCTTCGGCGTGACGGCCGGCGCCTTCGGCGGCTGGTCGGGGTCCGGGTCACTGGCAAGCGATGGATCCTCTCAGTCATTTGACCTCTTGCCGGGGACCTACACGGTCGTCGAGGACGATCCTTTCGGTGTCGGATGGAACTTCGCGGGCTATTCGTGCTCTAGCGGTGACGACGGGGACTCCCGAACTGCCGGTGTGAGCGTCGATCTGGCACTCGGCGATGTCGTTACCTGCACGATCGAAAACGTGCAGCCGGCCATCTCGGTAACGAAGACGGCCGATCCGACAAGTCTTCCCGAACCGGGCGGCGACGTGACGTTCACCTTCACAGTCACCAATACCGGCCCGGAGGATGTGACCCTGACCTCGCTCGTCGACGACACGTTTGGCAATCTGAACGGTCAGGGCGATTGTGTTGTACCCCAGTTGCTCGCTTCCCCGGGGGGCGCTTATACCTGCTCCATCACGAAGGGGCTCTTGTCCGGGAACTTCGCCGATCACCTGAATACCGTGACGGCGACGGCGGAGGATGATGCCGGCCTGAGCGCGGTGGCGACCGACAACGCCATCGTCACATTCGACAACCTTCCCTCGTCGATCCTGGTGACGAAGACACCGCGGAAGACGACTGTGCCCGAACCTGGTGCCCCCGTCATCTTCGATGTCACCGTCGAGAACACAAGCGCTGTCGATACGGTCACAATCGATTCGTTGATTGATGATAGGTTCGGCGACCTTGCCGGACAGGGCAACTGCGGAGCTCTGATTGGGGCGGATCTGGCCCCAAATGCCTCCTTGGCATGTTTCTTCCAGCGAATGGTGTCCGGCGACGCCGGATTCATTCACACTAACGTCGTGACGGCCAACGGCACCGACGACGACGGATTCCCCGTATCCGACGACGATGACGCGACGGTGACGGTGACGGACGTGTTGCCGACGGTGGAGTTGGCGAAGTCGGCTGTGCCGTCGTTGTTGCCCGAGCCTGGTGGTGACTTCGTCTTCACGTTGACGGTTACGAATACGTCGGTGGAGCCGGTGACGATCACCGATTTGTCGGATTCTCAGTCTGGTGCGACGGACTTCTCGGCGTGTTCTGCGCTGGAGGGTTCTGTGCTGGCTGTGGGTGAGACGGTTGAGTGTGAGTACACGGTTGCTCACACCGATGCTGGTTCGTATGACAACACGGCGTCGGTGACGGTCGAGGACAACGACGGCAACTCGGCGTCGGCCGAGGCCGCTGAGACGGTCACGGTTGTCGATGTGTTGCCGTCTGTTGATTTGGTGAAGGACGCTTCGCCGGGTTCGTTGCCCGAACCGGGTGGTGAGTTCGCTTTCACACTCACGATCTACAACACCACGATTGAGCCGGTGCAGGTGACGGCGTTGTCTGATGATTACACGTTGCCGGTCGATTGCACGAGTCTGGTTGGCCAGTGGATTCCGGTGGGCGGGAGTCTGTCCTGCTCGTATACGGTGACGCACACTGAGGCTGGTTCGTATGACAACACGGCGTCGGTGACAGTTGAGGACAATGAGGGCAACCCTGCGTCCGATACCGACGATGAGACCGTGACGGTCACGGACACGCCGATTGCGATCAGCCTCCAGAAGACGGCCGATCCGCTGTTCCTCAACGAACCGGGCGGCAGCTTCACCTACACCTTGATCATTACCAATCCGTCGCAGGAAGCGGTGGAGATCACGGCGCTGACGGATACCAATGCATTGTCGGCCGATTGTCTGAATCTGATTGGTGTCACGCTCAGCCCGGCGGGCGATGAAGGTGACAGCGTCTCATGCACGTACACCGTTGACCACACGGCACCGGGAATATATCCCAACCTCGCCACAGTGACCGTCATGGACAATGAAGAGAACGAGGCAACCGACGATGACGATGCATCGGTCTCCGTGATCGATGTGCCTTCGTCGATCCTCGTTACCAAGACACCCGCCGTCACTCAGATCGCCGAACCGGGCGGGACCGTCACCTTCACCGTGGTGGTCGAGAACACGAGCGCCGTCGATATGTTGATCGTGGCCTCGCTCGTCGACGATGTCTACGGGGATCTCAACGGCCTAGGCGACTGTGAGGTCCCGCAGAAGCTCGCCGTCGGTGAGTCCTACACGTGCTCGTTCGAGGGTGATGTTCTCGGCAACGCCGGCGATGTCCACACGAACGTCGTAACGGTGGTCGCGGAAGATGATGACGGCGTCTTCATTGAAGATGACGACGACGCGACCGTCACTGTGACCGACAAGCCGACCGGGACGATCGGTGACTTCGTGTGGAACGACACCGATGAGGATGGCATCCAGGACGCCAACGAGGTTGGCGTCGAAGGTGTGCTCGTCGAACTCGTCGATGCCGACACGGGTGAGGTGATTGCCTCAACGACGACCGGCGCCGACGGTGCCTACGAGTTCTCGGGTGTTGAAGAGGGTGACTACATCCTTCGGTTCACCACACCGAAGTCGTGGGAGTTCGGACTCGTCGACCAGGGCGACGACGACTCTGTCGACAGCGATGCCGTCTTCCAGTCCGGGAGCGGCGAGGATGCAGAGCACTTCGAGATCGCCGAGACGCTTCCGTTCTCGCTCGCCGCCGGTGAAACGAACACCAGCTTCGATGCGGGAATGATCAAGATCTTCGTATCGCCTCAGGTGATCACCACCACCACGACGACCACCACGGTGGCGACGACGACAATTTCAACATTGCCGTTCACCGGGTTCGGTCAGGGTGATGTGGCGGGAACCGCTCTCGTGCTCATCGTGTTGGGTGGGTTCGTCTTGCTGGCCATGCGCCGGCGAGAGGACCTCCTCGAGACGGTGGTGGCCGAGGCTGTGCATCCGGCCTGGGACGAATAGACCAAGCAGATCAAGCGATGAGGTTGGGGCTCCGGAGCAATCCGGGGCCCCAACTTCGTTGCACGTCCTGGCAACATACCGCTACTTTAGGTGGTGGACTAGTCACAAAGCATGAGGTTTTGTCCATCCTTACCCTGGCCCACTTGGAGTGGTAGCGTCGACACTGAAAGTCACAACATGTGACATGGGGCAACTGAATAGGGAGGCGTTGACCTTCGACCCGCAATTCGGTCACCAATGGGTTGAAGCGAGCTGAGTGGTGAGACCGGCCCGCCCCATCCGTAGACGACGGATGTGAGGAGCGGACACATGAGGGAAGGCAATTCCCTGCGAGCAGCAGGCTATGGGGTGCTTGCGTTTCTACTGGTAGCGGTGTCACTTGTGACGTTGCCTCCGCCGGCGCAAGCCGGAGGGAACATCAACTACTCGCACTACACGTTCAATTTCGCGAATGGAATGGTGTGGGACGGGAACACGTGGGATGAAGGTGGTGGCAATAACGCGACCGTCCCGCTGAGTTTCGGGGTTGGGAGTGGTCGAATCCTCCACGTCTCGTGCTCCGACGTATTCACCGACGGTTTCTCCGACGATCCGGCTCCGCGGTTTCCGCTGCCGACAGACGGCACGAACGAAGAGTGGAAGATTCTCTCGTATCACATCGACAAGTATCAGTCGAAGGACGACATCGTTCCGGGCGACATGACGAAGATCCACCTTTCGTGTGGAGAAACGTTCGTTCCCGACCCGGAGCCGACGCAGCTGACCGTCGTCAAAGCAACGGTGCCGTCGAATACGCAGAACTTCTGGTTCACGCTGAACGACGATTGGCCGAATCGGGTGGGCGTGCCCGGCAACGCCGGCACGTTCACATGGGACCTCGAACCCGGCACGTACGGTCTGGCGGAGCATCTCACCCTCGCGCAGATCGGCGCCGGATGGCGCCTCACCGGGTCCGGCTGTGACAACGGAAACGATCCCGATTCCGTCGTTCTGGCCGAGGGCGATCACGTGACCTGCACGTTCGTCAACACCAAAGCGTCGGTTCACATCGAGAAGGCGACTAACGGCTTTGACGCAGACACTCCGACCGGACCAGAAGTGGTTGTCGGTGATCCGGTGGCTTGGACCTATGTGGTTACGAACACCGGTTGGATGGAGCTGTCGGGTGTTGCGGTCACCGACGATCAAGGTGTTGCGGTTTCGTGCCCCAAAGACACACTGGCGGTCGGTGAGTCGATGATCTGTTCCGCAAGCGGTCTAGCCACCGCAGGCCAGTACGCCAATCTCGGCACAGTGACCACCGATCAGCAGGTTTCCGATATTGATCCTTCGCATTACTACGGATTGGTCCCTGCTGTCGACATTGAGAAGGCGACCAACGGGTTCGATGCCGATGACCCGCAGGGCCCGTGGATCGTTGTTGGAGGTGATGTCTCTTGGACCTACGAAGTAACCAACACGGGTGAGGTGCCGCTGACCGGAGTTGTGGTCACCGACGACCAGGCTGTCGCCGTGTCATGTCCGCAGACGACGCTGGGCCTCGGCGAGTCCATGACCTGCTCGGCCGCCGGTACCGCCACCGTCGGCCAGTACGCCAACCTCGGCACCGTCACGACCGACGAGGGTGTCTCCGACGAGGATCCATCGCACTACTACGGTTTCATTCCGGAGGAGCCTGGGATCGACATCGAGAAGGCCACCAACGGCGAGGATGCCGACGATCCGACCGGTCCATCCATTCTGGCCGGTGATCCCGTCACGTGGACCTACCTGGTGTCGAACACGGGCAACATCCTGCTCACGGGTGTGGACGTGCTCGATGATCAGGGCGTGGCCGTGTTGTGTCCGGCCGATTCGCTCGACGTCGGGGAGTCGATGGAATGCACGGCTACCGGCACGGCGACGGTCGGCCAGTACTCCAACCTGGGTACGGTTACCACCGATCAAGAGGTCTCTGACGAGGATCCTTCTCACTACATCGGTTTCGCAGTGGGATCGATCGGTGACTTCGTCTGGTTCGACCAGGACAAGAACGGGATTCAGGACGGTGGTGAGCCGGGAATTGCAGGCATCGACGTCTTCCTCCACGAAGGAGAGGTTTGCGGCGCCGAACCGCTCGCACAGACCACGACGGATATCGCCGGCCTCTACCTGTTCGACGGGTTGTCCGCCGGTACCTACTGCGTCGAATTCCAGCTCCCACCCGAGTATGCGTTCAGTCCGGCCGATCAGGGCGGCGACGACGCACTCGATAGTGATGCTCCGACCGAGGTAGTCGTTCTCGCTGAAGGTGAAGACAACCTGAGTGTCGACGCCGGTCTCGTTGGTGGGGATATCACCTTGGAGAAGGAGACCGACGTCGCGACAGAAGAGACCTTCGGCTTTGATTTCAACGGGACGCAGGAGGTTGATCTGGGATCGGGTGGATCGGCGACGTTCCACGTGCCAGGCGGTGTCTACTCGATCACCGAGTTTGTGACGCAAGGTTGGGAACTCGTCGAGATTCAGTGCGGAGACATCGATGCCGACATCGATCTCACCGGTGGAACGGTCACCTTGTTCGTGCCGCCGGGCGGCTCGGTCGGTTGCACCTTCCTGAACCATGAGATTCAGGAGCCAATGGGTCTCATCGGGGACTTCGTGTGGAACGACACGGATGGTGACGGCGTTCAGGACGAGGGCGAACCCGGTATCGCCGGCGTGAAGGTGCAGTTGTTCGAGGCGGAAACGAACGCGTTGTTCGGCTCGACCGACACGGATGCGGGCGGCATCTACGTGTTCGGTAACGTGCCGGCAGGCGACTACTACCTGCTGTTCACCGGCCCTGTCGACTGGGAGTTCACATCGGCGGATCAAGGATCGGATGATGCGGCCGACAGCGATGCGGATGTTCTGGATCCGGAAGCCAACCCGCAGATCGGGCGGACGGCGGACTTCGCGCTTGGAGCCGGGATTGCAGACACAACTCGTGACGCCGGCATGATATTCATCGAGGTGTTCCCGCAGGTGATCACAACGACGACGACTACTACGGCGCTGCCGACCACGACGTCTACAACTGTGGCCGGCACGACTGTAGAAACGTTGCCGTTCACCGGGTTCGGTCAGAGGGGAACGGGCAGTCTCGGAGTTGCACTCATCGTTCTCGGCGGGCTCGTGCTGACGGCAGTCCGCCGGAGGGAATCTGACGTGGAAGTCGCACTGGGAGAGACGCCGGCAGGGTCCTGGGAGGGCTAGCAACGGCGGGAGGAAGGAAACGCTGGGCCCCGGAGTTCTCCGGGGCCCAGTTGCGCGATAGGGCCGGAGGCCCATTGTGTGATTGTCTGCCCAATGAGATGATGAAACCTGGCTCGGGAGGCCATGAACTCCAGTCTGAGATCGGTCACCGGGACTGGAGCGAGCCAATGGTGAGACCGGCCCGTACACCTAGGAGGTAGGTATGCGGTACGGTCTTCTGTCCAAAGCGGCCGGCACCTCGTTGCTGGCGTTTCTCGTCGTCGTAATGACGGTTGTGGTGCTGATGCCTCCACCCGCTGCGGCGGAAGGCGGCGATTTTCAACTCGACTTCATTGCCGCCGAACCCTACAGCTACGACCATGGCGTCGGCGGAGGGGCCTACGACGATAGGACGATTGGCGTGGACGTCGTCGAATCGCTCCAGGGTGGCGATTTTCGCTGTGGCGACATCGTGACCTACCTGCTGCTCGTCGAAAATGCTCCGGATCCAAGTGATCCCGTGCAGACGGCTCAGTTCTCGTTCAGTTTCAGTGCGGATACAACCGGCCAGTCTGGCGCAGCCCACAAGGAAGTCGTGGGAGTCGGGATCAACTACGGCGTTATCGCCTGGGGTGTCGGCGATGGGACCGGGGGTACCGACGACGGCATCGAAGATGATCACGGGAGTGCTGCCAGCATCGTCAGCACCGGTCTCACAGGGCCGCCATACAGCTCCGGATCCGAGTTGCTGCTGACCGTGCAAGTCGACGATCTGGAAGCAGCCGAGTCCGTCGTGCTTCGCATCGACACGCGGATCAGTTGCCAGCCGTATTCGCGTCCGACCGGCAATCTCCAGGGTGCGCTCACCGACGCTCGAGTGATCGCCCCGGTGCAGGATCCGATCTCGAGCGGGAGCGGTGAGCAAACCATCAACTTCAAGAAGATTGGTGATCTCATCCGCTCGACGATAACGGTGATCAAAGTGGCGGACCCCGAGCAGGGCACGTTCGAGTTCACCCTCGCAGGACCGGAGTTCATCGACGTTCAAACGATCAGCGGCGACTACGGTTCCTATTGGTGGTCGGGCCTGTTCGGTGGCGTCTACAGCCTGACCGAACTCGTGCCGGATGGTTGGGTACTCGACGAGATCGATTGCGGCGACGCCAACTGGACGGACGCGCCCGGGGGTGCGTCGATCACGCTCAGCGAGAGTCAAGAAGAAGACGTCGTCTGCACGTTCTGGGACTCTCAGGACCGCGGAACGATCATCGTCGACAAGGTGACCGACCCGGCCGGGGGCACGGGATTCGAGTTCGAAGGCAGTTTCGATAACTTCGTCCTCGACGACGGTCAGATGGAGACCTTCCGGGATCTCCTCGCCGGGATCTACGCGGTGTCGGAGATCGTTCCCGAAGGCTGGCGACTCGACTCGGCTACCTGCGACGACGGCAGCGACCCGGATGCGATAGAACTCGGCGCGGGCGAGACCGTTCACTGCACGTTCACCAATGAGAGACTCGGCGAGGTCATCATCGTCAAGGAAACCGTTCCTGCCGGTGGGATCGGGTTCGATTTCACCGGAGATCTGGGTTTGTTCTCCCTTGACGATGGCAAATCCGAGTCCTTCGCCGGCCTCGTAGCCGGCACCTATGGGGTAGCGGAGGCGGTGCCCGATGGATGGGATCTGACCGATGCGACCTGCGACGATGGGAGTGAGCCGGGGGTAATCGACCTGGCGGCCGGTGAGACGGTGACCTGCACGTTCGTGAACACGCACCGTGGCCGAATCATCGTCGAGAAGCGCACCGATCCGGCTCAGATGCCGGACACGTTCGTGTTCAGCCCGAGCTACGGCGAGCCGTTCACGCTTGCCGACGGCGAGAAGAACGATTCGGGGCCTCTGGTGCCCGACGAGTACGCCGTGTCCGAACTGGTGCCCGACGGCTGGGTTCTCGAGGGTGTTGAGTGTGACAGCGAAGGAGTGAGAGAGACCGAGGATGGAGTCACGATTGATCTGGCGGCGGGCGAAACCGTTCACTGCGTGTTCAACGACCATCAGCTCCGCGGCTCGATCGAAGTCATCAAGACCACCGATCCTGAGTCCGCTGAGGACTTCGAGTTCACATTGGCACCGGGAACCACGCGGGCGGTGTCGGGAAGCGCCGGAAGCACCACGTGGTCGAACCTACTTGCCGGTGACTACAGCCTCACCGAGACCCTCGCCGCGCTGCAGGAAGCAACAGGTTGGACGAGCGTGTCGGCCACCTGCGACAACGGCGATGATCCGGATGCGATCACACTCGATCCGGGTGAGCACGTCGTGTGCAAGTTCCACAATGTGCAAGCCTTGAGCTCGATCACCGTTGTGAAGACGACCGAACCTACGACCACACAGAATTTCGTGTTCACACTCGACGGAGACGAGGTTTCGGTTGGCGGCGACGGCGGGTCCTACACGTGGATCGATGTGGAAGGGGGTCGGACCTACAGCCTCACCGAGGCGCTCAGTGCAGCGCAGGTGACGGAACTGTGGAGCCTCGACTCGGTCAGCTGTGAGTCCGAGCTCGAGTCAGGCGTTGCTTCCATCGATAATGGGGTAGATATCGATCTGTTGCCCGGTGATCACGTGACCTGCACCTTCAGAAATGTGCAAGAACTCGGTTCGATCACGGTGGTCAAGAAGACGGCGCCGGCCGATGCACAGGGTTTCAGTTTCACCCTGGACCCCGGTGATGCCCAGATAGTCGCCGGCGACGGCGGATCGTACACCTGGGATGAACTCGTGCCGGGCTCCTACGACCTGTCCGAAAGCCTCACCGCCGCGCAGGTGGCGGCCGGCTGGTACATCGAATCCGCGACTTGCGACAAGGACGACGACCCCGGGGAGATCGATCTCGATCCGGGCGAGGACGTCACCTGTACGTTCTGGGACTACAAGACCTCCGACTTCATTCTCGAGAAAGAGACCGATGTTGAGACTGATGCCGAGTTCACCTTCGTACTCGACGGTGCTGAGGTCGCCGATCTGGGTGCCGGCGAGACGTTCGAGATGACACTCGAGACGGGTACTTACACGATCAGGGAGCTGATGGTCGAAGGTTGGGAGCTGGTCGACGTGTCGTGTGTCGGCGCGGAGCCCGACGTCGACCTCGGAACGGGGGCCGCAAGTCTGTTTATTCCACCCGGCTCGACGGTTACCTGCGTGTTTGAGAACCATGAGATACCCGCTTTGCTAGGCGCGATCGGGGACTTCGTGTGGCTCGATGTTGACGGGAATGGGTTGCAGGATCCATCCGAAGTCGGTGTCGAGGGGATGAAGGTCGAGTTGGTGGATGCTGCGACGAAGATGGTCGTAACGGAAACCACGTCCGACGCCAACGGCATCTACATCCTGGCCAACGTTCCGGAAGGGGACTACTACCTTCGGTTCACCACCCCACCAGGATGGGAGTTCACTGATCCCAACATGGGTGACGACAACCGCGACAGTGATGCGGTATTCGCCGAGGAGGTGGCAGCGTCGACGGGCGGGCCCGGCGCTTCGGCCATGCTGCTCGCCTTCGAGGCACTGAAGCAGCAAGTCGGTGTGACCGCTCAGTTCCATCTCGCAGCCGGCTCTTTCGACATGAGTCTGGACGCCGGCATCCTCAGGGTGAAGGTGCTTCCACAGGTAATCACCACCACCTCGACGACATCCGGGACTCTCCCGTTCACCGGAGACGCGGGCGGACCAAGCCTTGCCGGTCTCGCCATGGCGCTGCTCGCGCTGGGAGGAATGACCGTCCTCTCGCTCCGGCGTCGGGAGGATCAACCGATTGCCGGGTGGTCGGCACGGCTACCTCAAGCTCACTGAGTCCTGGGGAATCGAGAGCCTCGGCCCACCACGGTCGGGGCTCTCGCTCGTTGTCAATACCGCCCCGACTCGCGTCCATCGTTCGTACAATGGCGATTCGCGATTGAGATGAAGGTGCAATGGAAGCGACCTACGACCCCAAAGCCGTGGAGGCCGACTGGTACGACCGGTGGGAGCAAGCGGGGGTATTCCGTCCCGAACACAACCCGGACGGCGTGCCGTTCTGCATCGTCATTCCACCCCCCAACGTGACCGGGTCGCTGCATATGGGTCACGCCCTGAACCACACGATTCACGACGCCATCATTCGTCGTCGCCGCATGCAGGGGTTTGCGGCCCTCTGGCTACCAGGCACCGACCACGCCGGCATCGCTACCCAGAACGTGGTCGAGCGGGAAATGGCCCAGGAAGGGCTCACCCGGCACGATGTCGGTCGCGACGCGTTCATCGAGCAGGTGTGGGAATGGAAGCGGCGGTACGGCAACCGAATCTCGCTCCAGATGCGCGCCCTGGGTGACTCCGTGGACTGGACGCGTGAGCGTTTCACCATGGACGAGGGTCTGTCGCGCGCCGTTAGAGAAGTATTCGTTCGCCTCTTCGAGGAGGATCTGATCTACCGCGGAGACCGGATCATCAACTGGTGCCCGCGGTGTGGCACGGCACTGGCCGAGATCGAGGTCGAATACGACGATGAGACGGGCGAACTCGCCCACATCACCTATCCATTTGTGGACGGAAAAGGGGGGATAACGGTTGCAACAACTAGAGCGGAGACGATGCTGGGTGATACGGCGGTGGCCGTGCATCCGGACGACGAACGCTACCGGCACCTGATCGGTAGAAAACTGCGGTTGCCGCTCCTGGAGAGGGAGATCCCGATCATCGCCGACGAGTTCGTTGACCGGGAATTCGGAACAGGCGCAGTCAAGGTGACCCCTGCCCACGATCTGAACGACTTCGACATGGGGCAACGGCACGGCCTGGAATCGATCAAGATTCTCAACGAACGAGCCGTGATCACCGAGGCCGGCGGCGAGTTCTTCGGCATGGACCGGTTCGAGGCGCGAGAAGCCGTCAAGCATGAACTCCACAAGCGGGGCTACCTCGAGAAGGTGGAGACCCACGAGCACTCGGTGGGACACTGCTACCGCTGTTCGACGGTCGTCGAACCGTACCTCTCGCTCCAGTGGTTCGTGAAAGTCCGGCCGCTGACCGAACCGGCCATCGACGTCGTGCGGACGGGCGATACCAGGTTCGTCCCGAAGCGGTGGGAGAAGAACTACTTCCACTGGATGGAGAACCTGCGGGACTGGTGCATCAGCCGTCAAATCTGGTGGGGCCATCGGATTCCCGCCTGGTACTGCGATGCCTGTGATGAGACCATCGTGGCCCGGCAGGACCCCACGGCGTGCACGAAATGTGGTTCAACCGACCTCCGCCAGGACAATGACGTGCTCGACACGTGGTTCTCTTCAGCACTGTGGCCGTTCTCGACGCTCGGCTGGCCCGACGAAACGACCGATCTCGCCCGGTTCTACCCCAATGCGGTGCTCATCACCGGGTTCGACATCATCTACTTCTGGGTTGCCCGGATGATGCAAATGGGCATCCACTTCATGGAGGATGTCCCGTTCGTCGACACGGTCATACACGGCCTCGTCAGAGACGCAAGCGGGAGAAAGATGTCGAAGTCGATCGGAAATGCCATCGACCCCCTCGACGTGATCGAAGAACACGGCGCTGATCCGCTGCGCCTGGCGCTCATTCAGTCGGCCGCGCCCGGTCACGACGTCCCATTCGACATGGAATGGGTGGTAGGCGCCCGCAAATTCGGTAACAAACTCTGGAACGCGCAGAGGTTTGCCGGGCTCCACATCGAGCGTGGCTCGGTACCGGCGGATGGGGGCTATCCGGAAGATCCCGGCCCTGCCGACCGCTGGATCCTTGCCCGCCTGGGTGAGGTGCAGCGCCGGTTCGACGAGCTAGCGGATGAATATCGATTCTCCGATGCCTTCGGCCTCCTCTACAACTTCGCCTGGTCGGAAGTGTTCGACTGGTACATTGAGATGTCGAAGGCGCCCCTCCGTGACGAGGAGCGCGCGGCAACCACCCGGCAAACGCTCGGCACCGTGTTGCGGGACGTGCTGAAACTCTTTCATCCGGCCATCCCATTTCTGACGGAAGAACTGTGGTCGGAACTGGTGGCCGATGGTCTCCTGGCCGGATCAAACTGGCCTCAGCCTCCGGCGATCGAGGCACCGGCCAATCTCGATACCTTCCAGGACCTCATCACCGGGATCCGCCGGTTCCGGGCCGAACATGGTCTTGGTCCACGCGCCGGGCTGGCTATGAAACTCCTCGATCCTGAAGGAGTCGTGGAGGACTGGTGGATCGAACAGATCCAAGCCCTGGCCGGTGCAACACCTGAGCACATTGCTCAGAAACCAACCGCCGGACATACGCGGGTCGTAGCCGGGAGCGTGCAGGCGTTCATCCCTCTCGAAGGGAACGTCGACCTAGACGCCGAGCGGAGCCGGCTGGCCAAAGCGATTGAGGTCACCTCGGCGGACCTCGCCAAATCTGAGACGAAACTCTCGAATCCAGCGTTTCGCGATCGGGCGCCCACCGAAGTTGTGACAAAGGAAGAAGAGAAGGCATCAGAATTCCGCGGGCGGCTCGACAAGCTGCGTACCCAGCTCGTCGAACTCGGAAGCTAGCCGGTGATGAACTACCCCGAAGCGGTCGACTTCCTCGATACCCATATCGGCCAGGGTGTGCAGCCCGGATTGGATCGCGTCCGGGCACTGATGGAGATGATGGGAGACCCCCAGCTGGCTGCTCCGGTGATACATTTGACCGGTAGCAACGGCAAGACATCTACCGCCCGGATGATCACCTCGTTGCTCGTCGCCCACGGGTTGAGGGTTGGAACTTTCATCTCTCCACATCTCGAGAAGATCGAGGAACGACTCGCGCTCGACGGGGTGTATGCCACCGAGGATGAGTTTGCAGAGGCAGTGGCCGACATCGTCCCGTTCGTCCAGTTGTTCGAGGATCGCACCGGACAAACGCCGACCTATTTCGAGCTCACCGCCGCGCTGGCCTTCTCCTACTTCGCCGCCAACGCCGTCGATGTCGCGGTCGTCGAGGTCGGACTCGGCGGACGGCTCGACGCCACGAACATCGTCGACGGCCGGGTGGCGGTCGTGACCGGAATCTCCCTCGAGCATACGTCGTGGTTGGGTAACTCGATTGAGGAGATAGCCATCGAGAAGCTGGCAATCGCCAAGGAATCGTCGGTGCTCATCACCGGTTCGCTGCCTGAGGCAGCATATGCAGTAGCCGCCGCCCGGGCCGAGAGCCTCGGAATTCCACACCGGCGTTTCGGTGCCGAGTATCACCCTGAGTTCGTCACCATGGCGGTCGGCGGCTGGGCCGGTTCCGTGAGCGGGGTGTACGAGACGTACGATGAGCTGCTTCTCCCCCTGCACGGTCGTCACCAGTTCGACAATCTGGCCGTGGCCATCGCCGCCGTTGAAGAGCTTACCGGACGGGCGCTGGACCTGGACGCCGTGCGCGAAGGCACGGCGGCGGCAACCTCTCCCGGACGCCTGGAGGTTGTTGGGCGGAGGCCACTGATCTTGCTCGACGGCGCGCACAACACAGAAGCCTTCGAGCTGTTGTCGGAGGCGCTCGCCACCGAATTCCTGCCGGAGGAGTGGGTCGTTGTTATAGGAGCCATGGGAGACAAGGATCTCGAAGCGATGATCCGGAACCTCGACGGTCAGGTGTCGGCCGTGGTAGCCACCTCCGTCGACTATGAGCGCGCCATTCCGGCTGATCGGGTGGCCGACACTGTGTCGCTTGTGCTCGACGTACCGGTGGAGACGGTCGTTGGTATTCCGCCGGCGCTCGAGGCGGCCCGCCGGCTGGCCGGGGCCGATGGTGCGATCCTGGTGACCGGTTCGCTCTACGTGGTCGGAGAGGCGCGCACCGCGCTGCTCGACCCGTTGCGCTGAGTCGGTACCGGCAACGGAGTCGCGTCCGGCAAATCAGCGATATTCCTAAGCAACTCGTCCCGACCGGCCTGTGGTCAATGCCCGTGACAGACGGCCCAATCGTCGCTCGCTACCATCCACCGTCTTCACGAAGGAGCACACAGCTTGGCAATCGAAAACACATTCATCATGGTGAAACCAGACGGCGTCGCCCGAGGCCTGGTCGGGGAAGTCATCGGCCGGTTCGAACGGAAGGGCCTTCGACTCGAGAAGATCCGCTCCCTCACGATCGATGAGGCGATGGCCGGTGTGCATTATGCCGAACACGTCGACAAGCCGTTCTTCGCCGAACTCGTCGAGTTCATCACGAGCGGTCCGGTGGTGGCCATGGAATGGTCTGGTGAATCGGCGGTGTCGGTGGCACGAACCCTGATGGGGGCAACAGACCCCAAGCAGGCGGTACCGGGCACTATTCGCGGTGATCTCGGCTTGATCGTGACCAACAATATCGTGCACGGATCGGACTCCACCGAAAGCGCACAACGGGAACTCGGGATCTTCTTCGGGTAGAACCGGACAACTACCGGGTGGGAAAAACCTCAACCGGCAACTATCCTTGCTCTTCCATTCCCTAACCAAGGCCACACGTGGCTGATACCCTTTTTGCTTTCGCCGGCCAGGACATGGCGATCGACCTCGGCACCGCCAACACGCTGGTGTACGTGCGCAACGTCGGCATCGTTCTCAACGAGCCGTCTGTCGTCGCGATCAACGTGCGCGACAACCGGGCGCTGGCGGTCGGGATGGAAGCGAAACGCATGATCGGGCGTACGCCTTCCCACATTCAAGCGATACGCCCGCTCCGTGATGGTGTGATCGCAGATTTCGACGTGACCGAGAAGATGCTGCGGTATTTCATCCAGAAGGTGCATCGCCGCAAGTGGGCCAGGCCGCGGATCGTCATCTGCGTACCGAGTGGCATTACGCCGGTCGAACGGCGGGCGGTGGAAGAGGCCGCATACCATGCAGGTGCCAGGCGGGCGTACACAATCGAAGAGCCGATGGCGGCGGCGATCGGCTCCGGGCTTCCGATTCACGAACCATCCGGTTCGATGGTGGTTGATATCGGGGGTGGAACCACCGAGGTAGCCGTGATTTCGCTGGGAGGCATCGTCGTCTCCCGAAGCATTCGGGTGGGTGGGGACGAGCATGACGAGGCGATCGTCGAATGGGTGAAGAAGGAGTACAACCTACTGCTGGGCGAACGCACCGCCGAGCAGTTGAAAATGGCAATCGGTTCGGGCTACCCCTACCCCGACGAGCCGTCTGCCGAGGTTCGTGGCCGTGATCTCGTCACCGGCCTTCCGAAGACGATCGTGCTCAGCAGCCCGGAGGTTCGGGAAGCGATCGAAGAACCCGTCCAGGTCATCGTCGATGCAGTCAAGTACACACTCGACAAGACGCCACCTGAGCTGGCCGCAGACATCATGGAGCGCGGCATTGTTCTCACCGGCGGCGGGGCCTTGCTGCGGGGTCTCGATGAGCGCATTGCCTTCGAAACGGGCATGCCGATCGTCACTGCAGATCGTCCACTCCAGTCGGTGGTTTTGGGATCTGGCAAGTGCCTCGAGGAATTCGATGTGTTGCAGGGAGTCTTAGTCTCGTCTAGCCGACCGTGAGCACCTTGCCGACGCTGTCGAGGGAGACCTGATTCATGCTTCCGTACGGAAGTCCACGCCGCGGCACCGTCACACTCGGTGTGCTGGTGCTGATCTCATTCCTGCTCATGACGTTTGACATTCGGTCGTCCGGAGAGGGGTTCATTCAGACAGTCCGGAGCGGCGCTCAGTCGGTCTTCAACCCATTTCAGAGTGTCGCGCAAGCGGTGATCGATCCGGTTGTCGACGCATTCGACGCACTCGCCAATCTGGCTTCATTGCGAGACGAGAACGATCGGCTGCGAGCCGAGCGCGAGACCCTGCTGGCGAGAATGGCGGAGGCCGAGGCGGCGTTGGTGGAGAACGATCAACTCCGGGCTCTGCTTGCATTGCAGGACAAGTTCCCCGACTTCAATCTCACGACTGCCGCCATCATCAGCAGTGGGGACTCCTTTGATCTGCGCCTCACCATCAACCGGGGATCAGACGACGGCATTGTGCTGGGCAGTGTGGTTGTCGACGCCTCGGGTTCGCTCATCGGGTTCGTCGTCGAGGTCAGCGAAGCCAATGCGATCGTTTCTCCGATTATTGCTTCGGGTACGGTGGTCGGTGTTGTCACGGAAGCTGGGGATCCCGGCTTCATCTCCGGGCAAGGAACCGAAGATGAGGTTCGGCTCGAGGTATACGATGCCACGAGCCCTGTGACGGCCGACAGCGTGTTGAGGACATTCCGGCACGACAACAACACGCCGAATGGGCTCAATGTCGCCATCGTCACCGCCCGGGCGGATGTCAACGTATCCAAGATCGATACCAACGACGTTGTTCCGTTCGTCGACTTCACCCGCCTCCAGTTCGTAACCGTGCTGGGCACAGCCGGCGACCAGGGTGGCGAGCCTGTGGACGTGCCAACCGACACGACAACCCCGGACGCTGACAGCACGTCCGGGTCCACCAGCACGACCGAAGCACCATGAGAGCGCGGTCGGCGTCGCTTGTGTTGATCCTGCTGGGGGTGCTCGTCCAGACGACCCTGTTCTCGGTTGGTGGGATCAGGCCGTTTCGCGTGGCCCCGGATGTCGTGATGGTCGTGACAATCGTGACGGCCCGCTGGCTAGACGATGACGCGGCGCTACTGGTCGGCTTCACCGGCGGTGTTCTGGTCGACCTGCTGGCATCGAGCCTTCTGGGATGGCGGGCCTTGACCCTCACTTTGGTCGCATACATGGCAGTTCGGGCCCGGTCGCGCTTCGACCTCGGCCTCATGTCGGGGGCCCTCGTCGTGCTCGTACTGAGCCTGGCCGGCGTCGTGTTACTTGGGGTCATTGGTACGCTATTTGGGCAGGCAACCCTTACCGAACCCGACGCTCTCCGGCGGATCATGCTGGTACCCGGATACAACTTCGTTCTCGCTTTCCTGGCGCAGCCGGTGATTGCACGCGCCCTCGAGGGCCGGTCGCGGAGCAGGGCGCTGTGAACTTCCCACGCCGGCTGGCCGTGTTGGGCATGGCCTTTGTGGTTCTCTTCTCACTGCTCTTCACCAGACTGTGGTTCGTGCAAGTGGCGAGCGGGATCATGTACGAGGAAGAAGCCAGCAGACAGCAGTTGGACGCCGATCGGACCACGGCGGCTCGCGGCGAGATACGCGATGCGCGAGGAAGATTGCTGGCGTCGAGCCGCATCGTCCCCGAGATGATTGTTGATCAGGCCGCAGTGGCCGCCGACGAAGAAGAGGCTCTCATACAGCAGATCAGTGCGCTGCTCGATCGTCCTGCGGTTGAGGTCAGGGCGCTTTTCGAGCAGGCAGGCCCGGCAACCCAACTCTCTTTGGGGATGGTCACCCCGGAGCAGATGGCATATGTCCTGAAGAATGCGGCGGATTTTCCCGGTGTCGTGGTCCAGGATCGTCCGATCCGCGTCTACCCGGAAGGCTCGCTCCTGTCGCACGTCATCGGCTATATCGGGCGGCCGAGCCCCGACGACGTCGCGGCGGCGGGCCCGGATCTGGACCCGAACGGGACGATCGGGAAGTACGGCGTCGAGAAATTCTACGACGAGTACCTGCAGGGGGAGCGTGGGACTCTGCTGTATCGGGTTGATCCGCAAGGCCGCCCCCTCGGTCTCGAGGAGGAACTACCCGCCGTGCAGGGCGACACCGTCTACCTGACGCTCGATCAGGGGCTGCAGCGGCAGACCGAGTTTGCCGTCAACGAGGCGATGATCCTGTCGAGGGAGCTCGAAGAGGGAAACCCGGAACTGGCTGCAGCCGTCGTTATGGACGTTACCGATGGTTCGGTGCTGGCGCTCTATTCGTATCCTGATTTCGATCCGAGCCTGTTCGTCAACGGCATCAGCCAGGTCGAGTACACGGCGCTCGAGGAACGCAACGTCTTTACCAGCCTGCCTATTCAGGGCGCGTATCCCCCCGGGTCCACCTTCAAGGGGATCACCTGGGCGGCCGCCATCAACGAGGGTCTGTACCCGCGCGGGATCGCATCGCCGTCGGGAACGATCAACTGCGACGGCGAACTCGACCTGGGCATCGACGACAACGAGGCCGGACAACTGGTGTTCACAGACTCCGGTCATGGAGCGACCGATCTACACACGGCGCTCGGCGAGTCCTGCAACGTCTATTTCTGGCAGGTGGCGCTGACGATCTGGCGTGAGTACAAGAACGATCCCGAGAACGAGGACATTCTCCAGCAGTGGGCCCGGCGCCTTAGCCTTGGCGAACCTACCGGTGTAGATCTGCCTTTTGAGAAGGGCGGCCGGATTCCCGACCGAGCGCTTTATGAGGAGTGGGCGGCCTCGCCGCAGGGGAGCCTGTTGCTGTCTCCGGATCGATTCACCGAGGCCATCTGGCGCGGCGGCGATATCATGGGAATCGCCATCGGACAGGGCGACGTGCTGGCGACGCCACTCCAGATGGCCGTTGCCTACGCGGCCCTGGTGAATGGGGGAACTGTCCTCGAGCCGCACGTGGTCGACCAGGTCATTTCCGTGCAGGGCGATGTCGTCCTCGACGTCGGAAGGCGCGTCGCTCGCACCATCGAGTTCACCGAGGCGCACGAGCAGTTCATCCGGGAGGATCTGACCAGGGTGACCAATGCCGGCGGCACAGCTGCTGCAGCATTCAGTGTGATGCAGAACCCCTGGCAAACCGGGGGGAAGACGGGCACAGCCGAGCGGGACGCCTCCAAGGACAACACCTCCTGGTTCATCGGCATCGCCCCCATCGACAACCCGCGCTACGTCGTGGCCGTGATGATCGTGGACGGTGGTATCGCAGGGCGAGTCGCAGCCCCGGCTGCTCGCAACATTATGCAGTACTTGCTGCCCAACGAGCCGGTTACGCCCGTGCGGCCGGGCGGAGCAGCGACTCCAGCCGACGCGACAGAGGATGGCAGCTGATGCCTCTCGTCGATGGATCGAGGGTAGGAGCTCCCGGCATTGTCGCGGATCGCAAGCGCCCGGGACCCGATGTGACCTCATTCGTTGTGATGATGGCCTTGATCAGCGTCGGGGTGTTGATGATCTATGCCAGCACACGCGAGCAACTCGAACTCCAGAATCTGGATCCTGGCAGGTTGATGCAGCGCCAGATCATCTTCGCCGTCATCGCAGTTGGTGTGTACGTCGCGGGTTCGCTGCTCGACTACCGGGAGTTCCGCAACTATGCCGCCTGGATCTATCTAGGCACTCTGGCGGCACTCATACTTTTGATCTCTCCTCTGATTCCCGCTCAAGAGAACGTGAAGCGTTGGATCGACCTCGGGATCTTCCAGGTGCAACCTTCGGAGTTCGCCAAGATCACGATGGTGATCGTGCTGGCCACCGTGCTGGCCCCTGCCAGACAAGAAGGCATGCAGTGGAAGCGCATCGTCCAGGCCTTGTTTCTCGTCGCGATTCCGGCCCTTCTGATCTTCCTGCAGCCCGATCTCGGGACCATGTTGGTGTTCGCCTTCGTCACTTTCGTCATGCTGTTTGCCGGTGGAGCGACGTGGAAGCAGATGATCGCCCTCGGCGGTGGTACGGTCGGCGCGGTGGCCGTGGTGTTCCAGCGTGGACTACTCAAGGACTATCAACTGGAGCGGTTGACCGCTTTCTACGATCCGAGCGCCGACCCGCTCGGCATCGCCTATCAACAAGCGCAGAGCGTCACGGCGATCGGATCGGGCCAGCTAACGGGGACGGGTCTATTCGACGGTGCACTGACCAATCTCCGTTTTGTCCCGGAGCAAGAAACCGACTTCATCTTCACGGCAGTAGGAGAGCAGCTCGGGTTTCTAGGCTCAGCTCTGGTGATCGCAGCCTTCGTCGTCCTTTTATGGAGAGCGTTCGTCGTCGCGGCAATGGCTCGCGATCGATTCGGGAGCCTGCTCGCCGTCGGTATCGGCTCGATGATCATGTTCCAGGTGTTCGTCAATATCGGTATGACAATGAAGATCATGCCGGTCACCGGGCTGCCGCTTCCGTTCCTCAGCTATGGGGGGTCGTCGCTGCTCACGTTCGCATTCGCGATGGGATTGCTCAATTCGATCTGGCGGAAACGATCGCCGGTCCCCGGTGAAACATACATCGTGTGATCGAGCCCAGCACGATTGATGCCATGGGCCAGGGTGCGCGCTCCGAGGAAGCCGAACCCGACAAGCTATGCTTCCTTGCCATGTATCGACGTGGTGATCAGGGTTGGATCGAAGTGATCTGTGGCCCGATGTTCTCGGGCAAAAGCGAAGAGCTCATCCGGCGAATCACCCGCTCGAAGATCGCCCGGGTTCCTGTTCAAACCTTCAAACCGTCCCTCGACATCCGCTATGCAGATCGCCAGGTGGTCTCGCACAGTTCGCTGTCCGTGACTGCCGAGCCGGTCCCGGACTCCTTCACATTGCTGCGCAAGATAGACGACGCCACTCAGGTCGTCGGGATAGACGAAGGCCAGTTCTTCGACGATCGAATCATCGAAGTAACGGAGCGGCTGGCGAAGGCCGGCAAGCAGGTGATCGTCGCCGGTCTCGATCTCGACTACTTGGGCCGGCCGTTCGAGCCGATTCCCACGCTGTGCGCGCGCTCGGAGTATGTGACCAAGATGTTGGCCGTCTGTCACCGATGCGGTGCGCCCGCAGCATTCACTCAGCGGATCATCAAATCCGATGATCTGGTCGTGCTCGGTGCAACCGATGCTTATGAGGCTCGGTGCCGCAACTGCTACGACCCGAACGAACCAGAGCAGCCACAGCTGGCGGTGGATCGCTAGTCGTGCGGTGATTTGGTGCTACCCTACGGATGCGACCGCGAGCGGTCGTGAGTTTACGGACGCGACCTCCTTCAAGAAGGTGTTTCCGGTCGATCCCGGCAGAGTCTCGAGGCGTACGAACCTCAGAACCCCTCGGACCATCCGGACTCGACGGCAGGGTATAGGTGTATGCCCGCTCTCCCATGACCACCTGAACAGGAGAGCCGGCTGAGGCGCCGCACGGATCACCGTGCGGCAGAGGTCGGAACCCCGGACTCGTTCGCTCGCACAGTGAGTAGTGAAGACCGGAAGGATACGAGTTCCATGGCGTTGTTCCGCCGCAAATCGGCTCAGGTCGTCCGCCGCGGGGTGGGCGACAACGAGGTCGAAGAACGTACAACCAGGCGCGTCGGCCGCGAAACGGTCGAAGTACGCAGAGTGCGTGCCGTTCCTGAGGAAAAGAAACGGGAATCGGCGTCGAAAGGACGCCAGACCAAGCCCCGCCCTCCCGGGCGCGAAAGCCGCGGGCGGACACCGCGCCACCTCGAGGAAGAGATCATCCTGCCGCCTGAAACGGGCAAGAAACAGATGCTTGTCCGGGTACTTCCCACCCAGACCCAGGTTGTCATACTCGAGGGGCCCTCATTGGTCGAGCACTACGTCGCCCGACAGGAGCGAACATCTCTGGCAGGCAACATGTACCTCGCCAAGGTCAAGAACGTTCTGCCTGGAATGGAGGCCGCGTTCCTCGATTTCGGAGAGCCGAAGAATGGCGTGCTCTATGCGGGCGATATCAAAGTCGATGCCACTGTCCATGGCCATCACCCTCGTATCGAGCAGGTGCTCGCCGAAGGGGACGAGGTGCTGGTCCAGGTCGTAAAGGACGCGATGGGTGCCAAGGGTGCCCGGCTGACCGGGCAGGTTACGGTCCCCGGCAGGTATCTCGTGCTTGCGCCCGATTCAGACATGCAAGGAATCTCACGCCGCCTCCCTGAAGAAGACCGTCTTCGTCTGCGCGACATCCTGCGAGAAGTCAAGCCGGACGGGTTTGGCGTCATCGTGAGAACTGCTGCGGCCGCAGCAACGAAAGAAGAGATCGAGACCGACATCAACAGGCTCGTCAGAGTTTGGGACCTGATCAAGGAAGAGGCTGCTGCCGGCGGGGCTCCTCGCCCGGTGTACGAAGAGCCCGGTCTGCTGATCAGGGTAATCCGGGAGCACTTCACACCTGACTTCAAGCGTCTACTCATCGATGATGAAGCGGCCCGTGATGAAGTCGTCTCATACCTCGATCGGACGGCTCCCGATCTGACCGACAAAGTCAGCCTGTATCAGGATGAGATCCCGCTTTTCGAGCGGTATCACGTCGAGGATCAACTGCAGAAGGCTCTTGATCGGAAGGTGTGGCTGAAGTCCGGCGGCCATTTAGTAGTAGATCGAACCGAAGCGCTGACGGTGATCGATGTGAACACTGGCAAGTTCGTTGGTAGTTCAAACCTCGAGGACACCGTGTTGCAGAACAACCTCGAGGCAGCCGAAGAGATCGGTCGCCAACTGCGACTGCGCGATATCGGCGGCATCATCGTGATCGACTTCATTGACATGGAGATCTCGCGCAACCGGCAGGCCGTGCTGAGGCGACTGAAGGAAACGCTGGCGAAGGACAAAGTCCGCACCCAGGTATTCGACGTCTCGAATCTCGGCCTGGTCGAGATGACCCGTAAGAACGTTTCGGCCGGATTGCTCGAACAGTTTTCAGAGGTCTGTCCGACGTGTTCGGGACGGGGTATCGTTCTGCACGAGGCCACGGCACTGCGCGGCCTCCCGTTTGAAACCGACGACGACGTTGAAGTGATATAACCGAGTTGGAAACTCACCGATACCCGGTAGAGTTACCGCCCATTTGACCTGAGGACGACAATGTACGCGATCATCCGCACCGGCGGGAAGCAGGCGAAAGTGCGCCAGGGAGACGTTATCGACGTCGAACGGCTCAAGAACGCCGGCGAAGCAGTAGAATTCAAACCCTTGCTCGTTGTCGACGACGGTGGTGCAACCATCAGCGATCGTGAGCAACTCGCCGGATACACCGTGCGCGCCGAAGTAGTCGGTGACACGAAGGGCGAGAAGATCGATATCTTCAAGTACAAGAACAAGACGGGGTATCGGCGGCGTATGGGTCACCGACAGATCTACACCACTATCAAAGTAACGGAAATCGTCGGCCCGAAGCCCAAGAAAGCCAAAGCGGAACCTGTCAAAGCAGAACCTGCCAAGGCAAAAGCCGCCAAGGCTGCCACCAAGGCTGAGGAGAAGTAGCAGATGTCCAAGACCAAAGCCGGAGGCTCGACCAAGAACGGTCGCGATTCAAAGGCGAAACGCCTCGGACCGAAGGTCTTTGATGGCCACGTCGTCAACGCCGGAGCGATCATTGTGCGCCAGCGGGGCACCCGTATTCACCCGGGTGATAACGTCGGCCTCGGGCGCGACTTCACGCTGTTCGCCATGGCCCCGGGTGTCGTCAAATACCACGCCAGCAACGGTCGCCGTCTGGTGAGCGTTCTCCCCGAGTAGGGAGAGCCGTCGACGGTTTCGTCGCGTGTTCGTCGATCAGGTCAACATCCACCTCCGCGCCGGAAATGGTGGTGCGGGGGTGGTTTCATATGTGCGTTCGCGCGGAAAGCCGAAGGGTAAGCCCATCGGCGGCTCCGGCGGCGCCGGGGGTGATGTCTACATCGAGGCAGATGAGTCGACGGTGACCCTGCTGACCTACCAGCGGAACCCCCATCATGCCGCAGGAAACGGAACCCACGGTCGCGGCGACCTTCAACACGGTCGGCGCGGCGAGGATCTCGTGCTCAAGGTGCCACTGGGTACCACCGTATGGGACGACGAAGGCACCATGATCGCCGATCTCGTCAAGCACGGACAGCACGTCAAGGCCCTCGAAGGCGGCCGGGGAGGATCCGGGAATGCTGCGTTCATTTCCGCAAGACGGCGAGCACCTGCCTTTTCCGAGCAGGGCGAATACGGTGAGTCGGCGACCTTCACTCTAGAAATGAAACTGCTCGCCGACGCCGCCTTGATCGGGTTCCCCAACGCCGGAAAAAGCACCCTGATTTCTGCGATCAGCGCGGCCAAGCCGAAGATCGCCGACTATCCATTCACGACGCTCGAACCCAACCTCGGTGTTGTGGCGATAGGAGAGCGTGAGTTTGTCGTTGCGGACGTACCCGGATTGATAGAAGGTGCATCTGAGGGGAAGGGCCTTGGCCATGAGTTTCTCCGTCACGTTGAACGCGCGCGGGCATTGGTCGTCTTGCTCGATCCTTCGCCGTTGCAGATTGCCCCACCTGCCGAGCAATACCGTGTCTTGATCGATGAGTTGCGGCGCCACTCCGCTGAACTCGTCGATCGGCCACGCGTCGTTGCACTGTCGAAGGCCGACCTGGCTGCCGAAGACTTCGATACGGCCTTGCTGGCCTCTGCCGTCGGTGAGCCGTCAGTCTTCTCCATCTCGGCCGTGACGGGTCGGGGGCTCGAGGCGTTCCTTCACGCGGTGGCGGACGCGATCGACCTGGCAGTCCGAGCAGAGCCGGAGCGAGAGGGATTCATCCTCCATCGCCCGGTACGCGAGTCGTTTGAGATCAACGCACGGCCGGGCGGGTGGGAAGTGACGGGTCGCGCCGCCGAGCGGGCTGTGCGACTCGACGACCTCACCGTTCCGATGACGGCCGATTTCGTCGCCGGACGCCTGGAACGGCTGGGCGTCGACGAAGCACTCCGACAGGCTGGAGCTGTTCCAGGCGATGAGGTGCGAATCGGAGACCTCGTGTTCGAGTTCTCAGACGACGAGGAACTCGAGTTGGGTGAAACAGCGGAGGGCGGTCCGGACGGTGTGGAGGGCGGCGAAGCGCAATGACCGGGCATCGACCGATCTCGCCGGGAGCCAGGGTCGTTGTCAAGGTCGGCTCATCGAGCTTGACGCTTCCCGGCGGAGGAATCGACGAAGATGCGATCGAGCGTGTCACCGGGATGATCGCCGGCAGTTGGAGCATGGGGAACCCGACTGTGCTGGTGAGCTCCGGCGCCGTGGCGGCGGGCCTTCCGGCCCTGGGCTTGCGCGAGCGCCCGCGGGATCTACCCGGACTCCAGGTAGCGGCGGCCGTCGGGCAGGGGCGCCTCATGGAGCGCTATTCGGCCGGGTTCTCAAAGCGCAGCATGGTTGCGGGTCAAGTGCTCCTCACCAAGGACATCCTGGCCAATCGTGACCAGTATCTCCATGCACGCCAGGCTCTCGACCGCATGTTGAGCGAGCGGGTCGTACCGATCGTCAATGAGAATGACACGATTGCAGTCGAGGAGCTCAGGCTCGGGGACAACGACCGGTTGGCGGCCATCGTCTCCCACCTAGTAGGTGCCGGTCTTCTGCTGTTGCTGACCGATACGCCGGGCCTTTACTCGTCCGACCCGCGGTTGGCGGATAATGCTGAGTTGCTCTCGGCAGTGCGGCACACCGACGAGGTGCTCGATTCCGTGGCGCACGGTACGTCGGGCCCGGTCGGCTCAGGGGGCGTGGCGACGAAGGTCTCTGCGGCTCGAATGGCTGCCTGGTCGGGTATCCCTACCATCATCGCCGCCGCAGAAGACCCGGTGGCGATCAGTGCCGCCATTTCGGGAACGTCGACGGGAACGTGGGTAGAGCCACATCCGAGCGGGCTTCCCGCCCGCAAGTTGTGGATTGCCTTCGGGCTACCTCCTTCCGGAACGATTGCCGTCGACCCCGGTGCAGCACACGCTGTTATCGAAGAGGGTGCTTCGTTGCTGGCGGTGGGGATCACAGAGATGCAGGGGAAGTTCGCGGCCGGCGACGCCGTCGAGGTGGTCGACGGAGACGGGGCCTTGATCGCCAAGGGGCAAGTGCAGGTTGATGTGGACGAGTTCCACAGAGCGGCCGGTGATTCTGCTCTGGCGGGACTGACCGTGATCCACAGAGACCAGCTGGTAGTCCTGACGGGGCCTCGCCAACCGAGAACTTGAACCTGCAACCCAGAACTCACAATGCCGGGTTCTGTTTCAGTCCTCGAGCCGTCTTTCGCGCCTGCGTTGGCGCGCATGCTGAAGAAGCACCCAGCCGGCCACGGCTGCCAGTATCACCCCGATAGCTCCCCACGGTCCGGTCGCCTCCGAGGGCAGGTGATAGCCCGGCTCGACCAGTTCGAGGCCCGTCACTGCGATGTAAGTCTCTCCGGTTCGGTCGGGGTCGTGATAGCGGAACTCGCCGATCGCGTGGACGAGCGGACCGCGCCACCGGTATCCGCCTGGTTGCTCGACGGCGGCGATCTGTTCGAATAGTTCGGGCGGCACTCGCAGGGTTATGCCAACGTTGCTTCCTAATAGGAGTCCGGTTTCGAGTAGCGGATTATTGGCGTAGGGGCCATCGTTCATCTGGAGCCAGAACGCCCCCGAATGCCGGCCGAAGTCGCCGATTAGTTCCCCGGTGACTTCTATGTCGCGGCCGGCCCATTCGTCGGGGTTCGACAGAATCTCGGCGATCTCCGTCGCTCCGGCCGGGAACGCCGGGCCGGCGGCCAGAGCCATGGTCATGAAGACGGTGATTACCTTCCTCATTCGCCGATTACCCAGGTCACTGCGAAGCCGATCAGGGCAAACACTGCCACGAACTCCAGACGACCGATCCACATTTGCAGGAGGTACACGACTTCGAGCAGCACCGGCATACCGGGATCAACTACCCCCACGGAGAGCCCGACGTTGGCGGCGGCACTGACCGATTCGAACATCGCCTGCTGGAGCGGGACACCGTAGGCGATTCCGACGGCCGCTCCCAGCATGTACAGGCCCACGTAGAGGAGTGAGATCGTCATAACCGACTGTGCCAATTCCGGCCGCATCACCTTGGCCGTGCTCTGCCAGTAGCGCTCTGATATGACAGTCCCTTCCGGCAACAACGCCTCTTTTATGAGGTTCCAAAGAGACCGCACCGTCAGCCCGATGCGCAGCGCTTTGACGCCTCCCGCGGTCGATGAGCCCATTCCGCCGAACGACATGGCGAGGGTGATGCCTCCAAAGGCCAATCCGCTCCAGAGGACCAGATCGGTGGGTTGTACGGTTGCAAAGCCGGTCCCTGTATGCGCAGACAGAATCTGAAACAACCCCTGGCGTGCCAAGGAGAACGAGTCTGTGTAAAGGCCGGTGGCGGCGAGACCAACGAAGGCGATGAGCAGTGTTCCTGCAAAGGTGATCAGGATGGCCCGAGCTTCGAGATTGCGCAGGAGATTGCGTGGTCCCCTCCATAGTGCGTAGTGGGCACCGAACGACAGGGCTCCCGCCACCATGAGTACGCCGATCACGGCCTCGTAGGTGATCGAGTGGTAGTACCCGATGCTCGTGCTCATTGGGGCGAAACCCCCGGTATCGAACGCGGACATGAAGATGGTGATCGCATGAAACAGCGATCGGAAAGGATCGAAGCCGAGTACGAAGGATCCAACCACCCACAGTGCCGTGATTCCGAAGGCAGCGTGGAACAGACTGACCGACCAGATGAATCGGGCAGTCGAGCCAACCGAAGGGAAGATCCGTTCGTCCCTCGCTTCGCCGTGATAGAGGGCCAGCACACCGCCGCCTCCGAAGAACATCAGCGCGGCGAGAACGATTCCTTGACCGCCGAGGAATTGCAGGGCACTCCGCCATACGTTGATCGACGGTGCCAGGTGGTCGAGATCCTGGATCAAGGCAAGTCCGGTGGTGGTGACGCCGCTCATTGCGTCGAAATAGGCGTCGAGGACCCGGCCGTAGTGGCGGCTGAGTGCCAGGGGAATTGCGCCGAGGGCGGGCACGGCCAGCCAGACCAGCGCGACGGTGACCATGCCGTGATGCCAACCCGCATGCTCGTCCCGCGGTCGAAAGCGTTCAACCGAGGCGGCGATCGCAAGAGCCAATCCGATCATGAAGATGAAGGAGGACGCCGAATGCCAGTCCCGATCTGCCAGCGCCCATATCAGCGGGATCACGCCGGCGATTCCAACCACGTAGAGAACCCGTCCAAGCTGGAAGCTGATGAGTTTGAGGTCGGAGGCTTGCGGGCGGATCAGCACGTCACAGGATCCATGTCACGATCCAAGCGGCGAAAACGGCAGCTGCAGCCAGAGCCACAAGTACCATGACCTCGACCAGCACCCCGGCCAATCCACCGATTGCATATTGGATTACCCTCTGACGTCTCCTAGCCATCCTCGTCACCCGGGATGTGGGCGTCGCTCTCCAGTGCGGTCACGATCTCGATTCCTTCGCCCTCGAGAAGGGCGGTGTTGCCGTTTTCCTTGCCGTTCGATGTCGCGGAGACTTCCAGCAGTGCATCCCTTACCCGTTCTTCGGTTTCTGTGCGGGTGACGGCGAGTATCCGATCACCTGGTTGAATCATCGTTTCCGGGCCGGGCACCAATACAGTCCCCTCGCGGCGCACGGCCACCAGGATGCTGGACGGTGGGAGCGTCAGGGAAGCGACCTCCCGAGGCGGCGACTCGTCCGGGATGACGACCTCCAGGAGGCTGACATCTCCTCGATCCAGCAGAGCCACTCGTGCCAGCTCACCGACGTCGAGCTCCTTGCTGATCACATTGGCCACCACGTCGGTGAACCCGACTACGGGGACTTTCAGCGCATCGAACGTGCGACGGTTCCTGGGATCGTTGAGACGAGCCAGTACACGAGGAGTACCGAAGGCAGCGCGTGCCAGCTGACAGGCGACGAGGTTGTCCTCATCCTTCCCGGTCAAGGCCAGTAGGTAGTCCGCTCGCTGCGTGTCTGCCCTTCTGAGCAGCGCCACATCAGTGCCGTCTCCCAGCAGACAGAGGACATCCGCCTCCGCCGCAAGCTCTTCCGCATTTGACTCGTCCTTCTCGATCACCGTGATCGTGTGGCCCGCCTCTCGGAGCTGTCTGGCTAGGAAACCGCCCACCTTGCCCCCACCGATGATCACGATTCTCACGGCTAACGATCCTGATCTACGACGTATTTGTGGATTCGACTACGAACGCCCTCGCGAGCGGCCGCCACCACCAGATCACCGCCGCGCAGCTTGAGATCGTCTTTGGGGATCACCGTCACCTCACCGCGCTGAATCGCGGCGATGCGGAGTTCGTGATCGACTTCGAGTTCGTCGACTCGCATCCCTTCGGCAGCTGCGGAGAGATGGAACTCCACGACCTCGATGTCTCCCTTGGGAAACGTGACATGGAATGCGAATTCCTCGTCCATGATCTGCTCGTAGAGGACATTGGCGACGAGCTTGGTTCCGGTCACATGATGGATGTCGAGGGCGTGATAGGTCTCCTCACGGGCCGGATCGTACAACCTGGCGATCGAGCGAGGAACGCCGAAGACCACCTTGGCAACTTCGCTGGCCATGAGGTTGGCATTGTCGGAATCGGTGACGGCCAGAAAGACATCGGCCAGCTCGATACCTGCTTCTCGCAACGTGTCGACGTCGTACGCTTCGCCAACGACTCTTGTGCCGTTGAAGGTGCGACCCAGCGTGTCGAGCGCCTCCTCGCGACGGTCGACAACGGTGACGTCGTGCCCGGCGTCGACCAGCATCTTGGCGACGTTCGCCCCAACCCGACCACAGCCGGCAATCACGATTCGCACGATGTCCGTTTCCTCATGGATGGTGATAATACGACGAAAGAGCCGCGAGTCGCGAGTCGCGAGATTGTGGCTGAGGCTCTGGGCTTACTACCTTCGCCAAAGGTCTCTTGTGAATAGCAGGAGCACCGGGAAGATCTCGAGTCGGCCGGCAATCATGAGAAATGCCAGCAGCCATTTGCCGAGCCAGGGGACTGCCAGGAAGTTCGATGTCGGCCCGACGATTCCGAGGCCAGGGCCGATATTGCCGAGTGACGAAGCAACCGCTGACGTAGATGTAACCAGATCGAGGCCGGTGCCCAGCCTCGACTCGATCAAGCCGAGGAGCACCGTCCCCGTCATGAACAGGAACATGTAGAACAAGAAGAATGACTGAACCGATCCAACGATGGGGTCGGGTACTGCCTTCCCTCCGAACCGAGTAACGATGACGGCCCGGGGGTGGACCAACCGGCGCAGGTCGGCGGCCGCCGAGCGGGTCAGCACGGCCACGCGAAACGTCTTGACGCCGCCTGCGGTGGATCCCGAACTGCCTCCAAGGAACATCAACCCGACGATGAGTATCTGGAGACCCGGCGCCCACGCTCCGAAGTCGGCGGTGGCGAATCCGGTCGTCGTCATGATCGAGGTGGCAGTGAAGGCAGAATCCCGGAGCGATCCGTGCCACATGTCGCTCGTCCAGATGCCAAAGGCGACAACCGCGATCGCTCCAACGAGGAGGAAGGTGTAGAGGCGGAACTCGGTGTTGCGAAGGTACTCGCCGGGCTTCCGGAGGGCTCGAAAGTGCAGGGCAAAGGATGCCCCTGCGATGAACATGAACGCGGTGATGACCCATTGGGTGTAGGCACTGAAGCCGGCGATGGACGTCGATTCAGTGCCGAATCCACCCGTCGACATGGTCGTAAATGAATGGGCAACCGCCTGAAAGAGATCCATGTCTCCGGCCCAGAGCAGGAGCACCTCGAGGACCGTGAAGGCGACGTAGATCCACCACAGTCGCTTGGCCGTTTCGCGAAAGCGCGGTGTCAATCGGTCGGGTTGCGGTCCCGGCGATTCTGCCTTTGCCAACTGAACACCGCCGACGCCGAGCAAGGGTAGGACGGCAATCGACAAGACGATCACCCCCATCCCGCCCAACCACTGGGTACCGGCTCGCCAGATCAGGATGCCGTGTGAGAGAGTTCCCGGGTCCGGGATGATCGAAGCGCCCGTCGTGGTGAAACCCGCTGCCGTCTCAAAGAACGCATCGGTGAGGTTGGGGATCGATCCGGTGAAGAGATAGGGGAGGGTCCCGAAGAACGCCATGACGAACCAGGCCAGCCCGACGGCCGCAAACCCCTCCTTGGTTGTGAGCACGCCGTGTCGGCCGATGAAGCGCCAGCCGATGAGGCCGACGGTCACCGTGACTGCCGCCGCCAGAAGTATCTGGCCCGCCTCCGCCCACTCCTGATAGCCCAACGAGACCAGGGCGGCCGGTACCATCGCCGCGCCACTGGCCGCCACGACCGCACCGATGATCAACGAGAGCTGACGGGCCATGGGAACCTGCTGGGAGGCGCTGGTCGAACCGGAGGATGACATCAGCCCGTGAATAGCTTCTCGACGTCGTGAATAGCCGTCGGAAGGGCAAACAGAATGAGGCGGTCACGGGCATGGATCTCCGTTGCGCCGTGCGGAACGACCACGTCGCCCTCGCGATGAATGCCTCCGATGACGGCACCTGAGGTGAGGTCGAGTTCGCGGAGCAGTTTGCCAACCGCCCGACTTCCCGCTGCTACTTCGATCTCGATGGCCTCGGCGTCGGTGTCCTTGAACGTCGCCACCGAGTGAATGCGTCCTCGCCGAACGAATCTGAGGATGGCGTTGGCGGCTGCCAACCGGGCGGAAACCGCCGCGTCGATGCCGCTGCCTCCGAGCAGACCGACGTAGGCGATCCTGTTGAATCGGGCAACCGTCGTGGATGCACCGAGTGCTTTGCCGACCATGCAGGAGAGGGCGTTGATCTGATCCCATCCCGTGAGGCCCACTATGGCGTCTTTGCTGCTGACCCCCAGCTGTTCCAGGACGGACGGGTTGGTTGCATCGGCGCACAGGACGAGTACCCGATCGTGCCGTTCGGCGAGTGATCTGCAGCGATCACCATCCTCGTCGACCATTACGACGTCGACCCCCTTTTGAAGGAGGCGATCGGCGGTGAGTTCGGCAAGTCTGGTGGCTCCGACGATGATCGCTCTGCGTATGGGTTCCTGCTGGACACCCATGAATTCGGTTGCTCGATCGAGGTTTCCACGAGTGGTCATCAACAGCACGTGGTCGTGCTCCTCGATCACGGTGTTACCGCGCGCCACGATGGTTTCGCCGTGGCGGACCACGGCAACGATGACCCATTCCCAGTTGGTTGCTGCGCGAAGTTCGCTGAGTGGTGATTTGACCATCGGGCTGTTCTTGCGTGCGATGCTCCCAACCAGGACCAGTTCGCCGCGGGCGAACTCAACGAGATCTGAGACACCGCTGTGACCAAGAAGGCCGACAATTTCTCGCGCCGCCATCTCTCCGGGATCGATGACCACGTCAACGCCGAGTCCAACCAAACCCGAGCGCAGTTCCTGGTCTTCGATGCGGGCAACGGTCCGTTTCACTCCCATGGTTCTGGCGGTGTGACATGCGAGCGCATTGGCGCCATCGGAGTTTGAAACCGCGATGAGGAGATCGGCCTTCCGTATCCCTGCTTCCTCGAGGGAGCTAGGGCTGGCGCCGTTGCCGACGATGACAAGGGCATCAACCCTGTCCTGAAGCTCTGCGGCGTGGTGCTCGTCGCTTTCGATGACGACCACATCCTGGCCCTCACTCGACAGGCGCGCGGCCAGGTATGAACCGACGGCTCCCGCTCCGACAATCACAATTCTCATTCGCCGACCGCACCTCCCCTGAGGTAGCTCGACAGGGTAGTACCGGTCAGATCCTCGGACCGGCTCAACTACACTCCGCCGGAATGATCGATCAGATGGGCTCGAAGGCCAGGGATTCTGCACGAGTCCTTGCCTCTCTCGACCCTGCCACAAAGAACGAGGCGCTCTTCGCCATGGCAGGTGAACTCGACGCGCGGGTCGAGCCGATCCTGGCGGCGAACGCCGGCGATATGCAGGATGCCCGTGATGAGGGCATCAGTGGGTCTCTTCTCGACCGGCTGGCCCTCAGTGCCGACCGTGTCGGTGTGATCGCAAATGGCTTGCGCAAGGTGGCGGGATTACCCGACCCGATTGGATCGCTGACGGGTGGCTGGGTGCTGACGAACGGCATTCATCTGCAGCGGATACGCGTTCCGCTGGGAGTGGTGGCGGTCATCTACGAGGCCCGGCCGAATGTGACAGCGGATGCGGCGGGCCTCTGTTTCAAATCCGGCAATGCTGCAATCTTGCGCGGTTCTTCGTACACACTCCGATCGAACAATGCGATCGCCGACGCTTTGCGGGACGCCCTCGAGGCACTTGGCCTGCCTGCCGACGCGGTCCAGCTCATGCAGGACACGAGCCGGGAGGGCGCCACCGCGCTCATGCAGGCGAAGGATTGGATCGATCTTCTCGTGCCGAGAGGCGGTCCCGGTCTGATCGCCGCCATAGAAGAACTGGCGACCGTGCCATTCGTGATCGATGGGGCGGGCAATTGCCACGTCTATGTCGACGCCTCGGCTGATCTGGAGATGGCGGCCGATATCGCGTTCAACGCGAAGACACATCGGCCCGGTGTGTGCAATGCAGCCGAGAAGTTGCTGGTGCATGGGGACGTTGCCGCCGAGTTCCTGCCCGTCATTGCCGAACGCTTGGTGAGTTTCGGCGTTGAACTGCGCGGGGATGCGGAAACCCGGGCCGTCCTCCCGGGCATCGCACTCGCAACTGAGGACGATTGGCCGACCGAGTACCTTGATCTCATCATGGCGATCAAAGTGGTGCCGTCGCTCGACGCCGCGCTCGATCACATACGTGCCTACTCGACCGGTCACACGGAGGCGATTGTGACGGGCGATCTGATGGCTGCCGATCGATTCGTGCGTGAGACCGACAGCGCGGTTGTCATGGTGAATGCTTCAACTCGTTTCACCGACGGCGAGGAGTTCGGATTCGGAGCCGAGATAGGTATCTCGACTCAGAAACTCCATGTTCGGGGTCCCATGGGCCTCGAGGCGCTGACCACGGAGAAGTACGTGTTGCATGGGAAAGGCCAGATCCGTTCATGATCACATTTGCCGCACCGGGAGATGTCAAAGTCGCACTGGACGAAGCGAAGTACCTGGCAGATGATCGTATTGCCCAGGTTGTCTACCTCGCCGAGCGTCTGGGTAAGCCGGTGCTGATCGAGGGTCCGGCCGGCGTCGGCAAGACCGAACTCGCCAAGGCTCTGGCGGTTGTGCACGAGCGAAGGTTGATTCGCTTGCAGTGTTATGAGGGGTTGGATGAATCGAAGGCCCTTTACGAATGGAACTACAAGAAGCAGCTTCTTCGCATTCAGGCCGACCAGGGATCGGACTGGAGTGAGCTGGAAGACGACATCTTCAGCGAGGACTATCTGCTGACCCGCCCTTTGCTCGAGGCGATCACCACCGATGAGCCGGTGGTGTTGTTGATCGATGAGATCGACCGGGTTGAGGTTGAGACGGAGGCGCTCCTCCTCGAGGTACTTTCCGAATTCCAGGTGTCGATTCCAGAACTCGGGACGATGCGGGCGAAGTCACAGCCGCTCGTGTTGCTCACTTCGAACAACACACGGGAACTCTCCGAGGCACTCAAGCGCCGTTGCTTGTTCCTCCATATCGGTTACCCGACGGTTGAGCGCGAGAAAGCAATCCTGCTGGCCCGGGTCGAAGGTGTGACCGAGCATCTGGCCGAGCAGGTGGCTCGTATCGTCCGCAGTGTGCGCAGTTTCGACCTGAAGAAGCCACCCTCGGTGTCTGAGTCGATCGACTGGGCGAGAACCCTCATCGCGCTCGGTGTGGCCGAGGTTGAAGCTTCGGATGTCATTGATACGCTCCACGTGCTGCTCAAGTACCAGACCGATATCGAGCGAGTCGCCAAAGACCTCGAAGTCTGAGTGGGTTGAGCTCATGCTGCTCGACGTCCTCACCGGGTTCATCCAGGAGCTGAGAGCAGCGGGCGTCCCGGTGTCGATGGTGGAAGCGATCGATGCCACGGAAGCGCTCCGTTTCACGGATCTTGCTGCGCGGGCGGCGTTCAAGGCAACGCTCGAAACGACTCTGGTCAAGAACGTTCGTCACCTCGAAGCCTTCGACACGGCGTTCGAGGTGTACTTCGCGCATCATCGGCCGGAACCTGAATCTTCCGGTGAGAAGCCCGTTCCCGGAGCCTCGCAGCAGATGCCCGGGCAGTCCGACCGGCCCGGCGCCGGAGGCGATGCAGATCTCGACGAGTTGCTCGAAGCCCTCTTCCAGGCGCTTCTGTCAGATGATCTCGCCGGGATCCGGGCCTTGGTCAGGCGGGCAGTCGACGAATTCGCCGGTATTGAACCGGGACGCCCGGTGGGCGGAACGTATTACCTCTACCGGACGCTGCGGCGGTTGGGGATCGAAGGCCTGCTTGAACGACTCCTGGAGTCGGAAGAGGGCCGGGCCCAATCCGATCTCGAAGAGCGCCTCATTCGCGAAGAATATGAGGAGCGTATCGAGCAACTCCGTGAGGAGATCCGTGACGAGATCCGCCGTCGGTTGGTAGCCGACCGGGGTCGAGAAGCTGTAGCCAAGACGCTCAGGAAGCCGTTGCTCGAAGACGTTGATCTGATGCATGCCTCCCGGGGCGACCTGGCACAGATCGAGCAAATCATCAACCCGCTAACCCGTAAGCTGGCGGCGCGTCTGGCTCACAAGCGTCGACTTCGCCGGTCGGGACGACTCGATTTTCGGAGAACGATGCGCCGATCGCTGGCGACGGGCGGCGTTCCGATCGACCCCCAGTTCCGCGTGCCGCATCCGATTAAGCCGGAAATCTTCATGTTGTGCGATATCTCCGGATCGATGGCCACATTCGCCCGATTCACACTCCAGTTCATGTATGCAATGTCGAGTCAGTTCTCGAAGGTGCGATCCTTTGCCTTCATCGATGCTCTCGATGAGGTCACTTCATATCTGGAGGTCGGAACCGACTTCCCACACGCGCTGGACCGGATTTCCACGGAAGCGGAGGTCGTGTGGGTCGATGGTCATTCCGACTACGGTCGATCGTTGGACCAGTTCTGGGAGCGCTTCGGTGGCAGTTTGACCCGCCGGTCCACGGTCATCCTTACCGGGGACGCCCGCAACAACTATCGGGACGTCAACAGCACGATCCTCCCCAAATTGGTGGAAGTCTCGCGAGCTGTGTATTGGCTCAACCCTGAGCCGGAGGCATATTGGGACACCGGGGATTCAGTAATGGGTGCCTATTCCCGCCATTGCACCGGGGCGTATGAGGTGCGGAACCTGAGACAACTCGAGGCATTTGTTGAGCAGATTGCACTGCCTCCTGTGGGTCGAGTTGCGCGTCCTGTACCTCACGAACCCGGTCCCGGACGTTTCTGGCGACGCTGAACCAACTAGTCACTCTGCGTTTTCTTTGCATGGTTAGGATTGTGCGTAAAGATACGGGTCCGAAGGGTCGATACCAGATGTACAGGTTCGGCGAAAGCGACACCACTTTGCAATCGCCGGGCCCGGCCGACGAGATTGAGTAGCAGGTAACAGAGTGCTTGAGGAGACAGTTGTGACACAGCGAGTGCTGGTCGTTGAGGACTCGGCGGTGATCCGCCGGTTGATCGAAGTCTGTCTTCGGCCTGCCAGCCTGGAAGTGATCATGAGGGAGGATGGGCCGCAGGGTCTCGAAGCCGCCATCACCGATCAGCCCGACCTCCTTGTCCTGGATATCGGTCTTCCCGAAATGGACGGGTGGGAAGTCCTCGACAGGCTCCGCTCGGACATCCGGACCAAGAATCTTCCGGTGCTCGTGCTGACGGCCCACGCTGAAGAAGAGTCCCGCAGGCGCGCTGATGAGGGCGGCGCCGACGCCTTCGTCACAAAGCCGTTCCAGCCCAACGAATTCCGCCAGGAAGTGCTCAACCTGCTGGCCCGCCCGCGCGCCGCAGTCAGCCTTTAGGAACCCCTGCTCCTGGGTTCTGAGTTCTGGGTCCCGAACCCGTCCCCGGATGCTGGTTCTTCCCTGCCGACCGCCACTGGTCAACTGCCAAACGCCATTGGATATGGCCCCGGTTCGCCAGGCGGCGGGTACCGGGTAAATTGGCGTGGTTAGGGGTCGCCGTCGGCGCTCTACCGTCAGATCAATCTTGTTCCAGGAGGTTCCATGAAAGTTGCCATCAACGGTTTCGGGCGTATCGGACGCGCTGTCTTCCGTATCATCGCCGATCGAAACGACCCCGATCTCCAGGTCGTCGCCGTCAATGACCTGACCGATGACGACACGCTCGCCCATCTGCTCAAGTACGACACTGTGTTCGGTCGGTTTCCCGGAGAGATTGAAGTTGGCGAAGGCGTAATGAAGGCCGGCGGCCAGACCGTTGCGATGCTGATGGAGCGCGACCCGGCAGCCCTCCCATGGGACGAACTCGGAGTGGACGTGGTCGTCGAGTCGACCGGCGTGTTCCGCGATCGCCCGTCACTGGAAAAGCATCTCGCGGCCGGCGCCAAGCGGGTACTGCTCACCGTTCCGGCCAAAGACCCGGTCGACGCCACGGTCGTGATGGGAGTCAACGATGAGACGATGACGGCCGAGGCCAAGCTGGTCTCGAACGCGTCGTGCACGACCAACTGCCTGGCACCGCTCGTGAAAGTACTCGACGATACCTTCGGCATCGAGCGTGGATTGATGACCACGATTCACGCCTATACAAACGACCAGAACATTGCCGACAGCCCGCACAAGGACCTTCGGCGCGCCCGTCACGCGGCCGCCAACATCATCCCGACCACTACTGGAGCCGCTCGTGCAGTCGGCAAGGTTCTGCCGCATCTCGATGGAAAGCTCGACGGCTTTGCGATGCGAGTCCCCGTTCCTGATGGCTCCATCGTCGACTTTGTCGCGGAGCTCAAGACCGACGTAACCAAGGAGCAGGTGAACGCGGCGTTCAAGGCCGCTGCGGAGGGGGAGCTGAGGGGCATTCTCGAATATACCGAGGATCCGATCGTGTCCTCCGACATCATCGGGAATCCGCATTCCAGCATCTTCGACTCTCTGTTGACCTCGGTCATGGGGGGCAACATGGTGAAGGTTGTGTCCTGGTACGACAACGAGTGGGGCTATTCGAGCCGGGTCGTCGACATGCTCTCGGCAATGGCGGATCAGTAGCAAGAGGAGGTATCTGGCACAACGCTGAAACACGGCTATCCGTACGCCGGCTGGGGAGTGCGTGAGGTGACCTACGACCCCGCGCGTTTCTACCCCGCTTCGGCGGGGAGATGCCGAGTCTTCTCAGTAGGGGGACACAACCGGGTTGTGAAACCGGTAGGGGGAAACGAAGCACTTCACCCGCGCTCCAGATGGTCTTACAGTGACGGTGGCGGTCGGCGGGCGGAGAGAGGAGTTCGTTGTATCTCGCCTCCGCCCTCTTGCTGGCGATCAACCTTCTCATCCCGGCTGCAGCAGACTGTGGAGGCATGGACCCGCCGGTTGCCGGTCCGGTAGTTCAGGGATTCGAGCCGGTCGGGCGGTACGCAGGCCACTGGGGTGTCGACTACCACGCGGTTGCGGGCACGGCGGTCTCCGCCGGTCAAGACGGGACGGTGTCTTTCGCGGGCTTCGTGGTCGGTAATCGGACGGTCACCATCGACCATGGTGGCGGGGTGAAGTCCAGTTACTCGTATCTGTCGTCGGTCTCGGTCGAGGTCGGCGAGGCCATCCGTCGCGGCGCGGTCCTCGGTTTGTCCGGTCGAGCCCACGGAACGGATACGATCCATTTCTCCGTGAGGGTCGGCGGGATCTACGTCGACCCGAACCGGGTGTTTTCGTGTTCGCTGCTCGATCCTGCCGCCGCCCTCCGACTCGTGCCCGTCTCCCGAAGGCCTCGATCGTCCGCCTATCCTGTCGGAGGTGAAAAGAGGCATCCTCGGCGGAACATTCGATCCGCCACACGTAGCGCATCTCATCGCCGGCGAAGCCGCGTACCGGCAACTGGCGCTCGACGTCGTCTCATTCGTCCCGGCCGGGTCGCCATGGCAGAAGGCCGACTCGGGCGTTTCCAGTGCCGAGCATCGGTGGGCGATGACCAGCCTCAGCGTTGAGCACATTCCCTACTTCGTGGCAGACGATATTGAAATCCGGAGGGAGGGGTCGAGCTTCATGGTCGAGACGGTCGAGTCATTCGATGGCGACGACGTCGTTTTGATCCTGGGGGCCGATGCTGCGCTCGGCATCCGCTCATGGCATCGGTGGAGGGATCTGCTCGAGCGAGTCGAATTGGCGGTAGCCCCTAGACCAGGTGTGGGACGTCACGAGGTTGAGCATGCGGTACCCAAACCCATCGAATGGCTCGACATGGCCCCACTCGATCTCTCCGCGACCGACGTGCGCGAGCGGGCTCGCAAAGGCTTGAGCATCCGATTCTACGTGCGCGAACGTGTGTGGCAGTACGTGCAGGAGCATCACGTTTATGGCTAGGTCCAGGCACGGTCGGCGGCGACGGTCGGGAAATATCGGCCAACCCGCACCCACGCCCAGGGAGATCCAGCGCGAAGCCCGGTCTGAGGCGGCAAGGCTGGCTCGCCGGAGGATCTTGTTCGCTACGGTTGCTGCCGTCCTGATTGTGGTGGGAACCGTGTCGGTCGCTTCATGGGTGAACCGGACGCCGGACGTGAGTCCGCCCGATGTCGAATCCCCTCCAGATTCCGGCGCCTCGTTGCTGCTGGGCCTGACCGACGAGGGCGGTTCGCTCGTCTCGATAGGGCTGGTGGCTTCGCACTCGGTCGAGGAATCCCGGCTGGTGCTGTTCCCGCCTTCGCTGGCTGTGGTTCTTCCCGGCTACGGCGAGCGCGATCTCGCCGATGCGGTCCTGTTCGGAGGGCCCGACCTGTTGCGTCTCACCATCGCCAACTTGCTGGGAATTCGCGTCGACTCGGTGGGTGTCGCGGAGGTCGGCGCGTTTGCCGCATCAGTCGGTGGGCCGATCAGCGTTGACTTGACGAAGCCCCTGATCGTGTCCGATGCAGGTGGCGAGACCGTTGCATACGGACAGGGAGTTGCCGAGCGGAGCATCGAGGATCTAACGCGGCTGTTCTCCGAGCAGGGCACCGGAGATCAACTCGCTTTGCTCGTGAGACAGAGCTCGGTGTGGGAGGCGGTGTTCGATGCCGCTGCGGCAGATGGAGCGGTGCTCAGCGGTCTGCTGGCAAGCGTGGAACAGAGTTCCGATGTTGCATATCAGGCGTTGTCGACCGCGGTGGTTGCCGACCCGCTGTTGGTGAGCGCCGTCCCCACCAATCGGGTAGTCGGGGTCGGGCCAAGCACCGAGCGCTACACGGTCTCGACGGAAGAAGGGGCAGCCTTTGTCGTCGAATCGTTCGACTACCTACAACTTGCCGATGAACCCCGACTGCGCGTGGAGATTCTCAACGGCAACGGTCTGGTCGGTACGACGGCTCCCGTAGCCCGGGTGCTGATCGAGGCCGGCTTCCGGGTTGTGTTCACCGACAACGCCGATCGCCAGGACTATGAGACCAGCCGTTTGATCGCTCAGGGATCCGAGAACCAATCGGCTGCCGTGGCGATCCAACGGCTGCTCGGTACCGGCGAGGTCTTTCTCGAACAGCGTCAACCCAGTGGAGTGGTGGACCTCACTATCATTGTTGGATCAGATCTTGCCGTTCAGGGGTGACCACCATCACAGTCGAAACCGATAGCTACAGCACCGCCCGTCAGATTGCCGACATCCTCGACAACAAGAAGGCCGAACACATCACGTTGCTCGATGTCTCGGACCTCATTCAGATCACAGAAGTCTTCGTGATCGCCACCGGTAGCTCCCGCCGTCAGGTCTTGACCCTCGCCGATGAATTGTCGATTCAGATGAAGGCCGCCGATCATGGACCGCTCCGGACCGAAGGGCGAGAGGATGCCCTTTGGCTGTTGATCGATTTCGGCGACGTCGTTGTACATCTCTTCCAGATGGAACCCCGTCGGCATTACGATCTCGAGCGATTGTGGGGTAATGCGCCGCGTCTCGAGTGGGAGCCTGCCACAGTCGGCGAGGGATGATCCGGTGGTAAAGTACCGATCCGATCCGGGGCTGTAGCTCAGCTTGGCAGAGCACTTGCATGGCATGCAAGGGGTCAGGGGTTCAAATCCCCTCAGCTCCACGCCGGTCGCTTTGCGACCTAACGGAGTTCCGGCAAGCCGGAACTCATTGAGGAATCCTCTGCCGATGGGCAGGGGATTTCGCTGTTTCAAAGCCCCAGTGAGGGCCCTTCGGATCGGCCCAGAGTCCGCGGAGAGTCCGCGAGAGAACGGGCCCGAGCGGCTTCGAGGGCGTCGGCAGCTTGTCGGTCCCGGCCTTCGAACAGGTGTCCGTAGATGTCGTAGGTAGTCCGGATCGAGGCGTGCCCGAGTCGTTGGGAGATGACGTAGGGGTCTTCTCCGGCGGCGATGAGGAGGGCGACGTGGGTGTGGCGGAGGTCGTGGGGTCGCATCGGTTCGCCGACCGATGCCCGTACCGCTGGGTACCAGAAGCGCCGACGAAAGACGCGCAGGTCGAGCGGACCGCCTTCGGGGGCGGTGAATACGAGGTTCCTATCGCCCGGGTATGTGTCGAGATGTTTGGTGAGTTCCTCGGCGAGGAATGGGGAGAAGCTGA
>JAHEDK010000032.1 GCA_024641245.1 Actinomycetes bacterium | reverse complement strand
TCGAACTCGAGGTCGACGGTGTCGGCCGTTACCCGCGTGATGTGGAATCCGCCGTCTACTTCAGCGTGCTCGAGGCGCTGCAGAACACGGCCAAGTATGCGGAGGCGTCCAGGGCTTTCGTTCGGATGAGCGAACGAAACGGTGACCTGCTGTTCGAGGTTGCCGATGATGGTTGCGGGTTCGACGCGGCAGCCGTCCGTCACGGCGTCGGTCTCAACGGCATTGCCGATCGAATGGACACTATCGGGGGCACCTGGGGCATCACCTCCACGCCGGGCGGCGGTACGGTTGTGAGGGGGTCGGTGCCGGTGAGGGAGCAGGTCTTTGCGGCGGAGGGCAGTTCGTAAGCCGCGTTCAAGTCGAGCGGGCGCGCTCCCACATCTCCGCCAGGGTGTCGAAGCCGAGATTGGACTTCGGAAGGAATCCGACTGCACCGGCCTCCAATGCCATCCCCTGATAGTCGCCGGATTCGTGGGTCGACATGACGACGACGGCGGGCGGGTCGGCAAGGGCGCGAACGTGCCGGGTTGTCTCGATGCCATCCATACCGGGCATCTGTACATCCATGAGCACCAGATCCGGTTGTAGCTGCTCCGCTAACTCGAGGGCTTGAACACCGTTGACCGCTTCACCAGCGACTTCGAACCCGTCCGTCATCTCAACGACCATGCGCGCCGCTTCTCGGAATGGCAGTTGATCATCAACGATCAGGACCCGGACTTCATCCGTCATCCTCACATCATGGCATTGGGGAGAGTGGGTGACCACCGGGACAACGCGACTCGGATGGGCGTGCTGGCACTAGTTATGCCGGGCGGTCACCCAGGTAGAGAAGAACGGCACGGACCCGGCGATTGATGTCTTCAGTTTGTGGCAGGTCGAGCTTCGTGAAAATGGAATTGATGTGCTTTTCGACCGACCGGGCCGAGATGAAGAGAGCCTCGCCGATCGCCGCGTTGCTTCGACCGGCTGCCATTTCCGCCAACACTTCTCGCTCGCGTTCGGTCAGCCGACCGAGGATCGACGCCTTCTCCCTTGTGCGTCCCTCGATGAGAGCATCCACTACCTTGGGGTCGATCACCGAGCCTCCGTCTGCCACGCGCCGCACGGCGGTCGTCAACTCTGCGGGATCCGCCACTCGTTCTTTGAGCAGATACGCCCGTCCGCCTGATCCGGCTTCGAGCAGGTTCAGCGCGTACTGCGGTTCGACGTATTGGCTGAGGACAACGACACCGATCTCCGGATGGTCAGCTCTGATGACGTTTGCGGCGCGGATCCCTTCATCGGTCTGACTGGGCGGCATGCGGATATCGGTGATGACAACATCCGGCCGATGTTCTTCCACGGCCGCCAGCAGTTCGTCGAAGTCCCCGCAGCCGGCCACGAGGGCGATGTCGGCGTCCAGAGCGAGAACAGAACTGATGCCCTCGCGCATGAGGAGACTGTCTTCCGCAATAACGACTCGCAAAACCATGGCGGAAGACTACTTGTGTAGTCGTGGTCGGCCTCCGGTCGCGAACGGGCAGTCGTTCTGAACACTTCTCGTTCCGCCCACTTCGATCACCTCTCTGCGCAGGCTCATGCGCGCCAATCCGGTGATGCTGGATACGGCGTTGTGGTGGTTGGTTCCGGTTCGAACGGCCTCGCAGTTGCCGCTCATCTCACCCGTTGGCAGGTCACAAAGGTCGACTGCGCATCCACTTGATCGGAAGGACGGCGATCCCGAGCGCGCTTGGGGTAACAATCGTCTTGATGCGCGGAGTTTGTGATCGGTGGCGAAAGGGTCGATTTGGGAACCTTGGTCCTTATTTCTCGGGCCGTTGTTGCCGATAGTTTGTGCATGAAGAGATCCGTTGAGTCCGATCAGATGCGAACCATGTGGCGTCATGTAATGTCGCAGTGGCGGGAATCCTGGGCCGGCCTTTCGTGGGCGATCCGTGTGTCGTGGGTTGTGGTGGTGGCGATGGCCACAGTGGGTACGGTGGCGATGGGTCTCCAGTTGGGCGGTGGGGAAGTCGCATTCCGGGTGGCGACTTGGACGTATCTGGTGGTACCGATCGGTTCTGGGGTGTTGTTGGTGGCGGCAGCCCGTCGTCGGCCGGGCCCCGGGTTGGCGGCTTGGACGCTGATCGGGATCGGGGTTGCATGTTGGGGGATCGGCGAGTTGATCTGGCAGTACTACTCGGTGGTACTGCAACAGGATGTTCCATATCCGGGGTGGGCGGACATATTCTATGTGGGGGCCTATCCGATCATCTTTGCCGGTGTTCTTCTGCTGCCGCACATGCAGGCTCGTCGGTGGGAAAGGGCTCGTCTCAGTCTGGACGCGTTGGCCGGGACGGTGGCGTTGGCAGCGATCGTGTGGACGTTTTATCTCCAAGACGCCCTCTATCTCGATCCCGAAGCTGGTTTTCTGGAGAACACCATCAATCTGGCCTATCCGGCGGGAGATCTGATTCTGTTGGTGGCGTTGATGATCCTGGCGACTCGCCGCTCTCAACTGCAGTTCGACGGCCGGCTCTTGCTGCTCTCAGTGGGGATGCTCGTCACTGCCATCGCCGACATGGCATACGTGTTCCAGGTCGAAGCCGACATCTATGTCGACGGCGGACGTCTCGACGCGATGTGGCTGGTCGGCTACGGATTGTTCGCTGTGACTGCCCTCCTCGTTGCCGGTCCTCCACGAGTGCGTGAACAGGCCGACCGACCAGGCCGACTTTGGCCGATGATCGCCCCCTACACCGCTATCGCCATTCTGTTCGCGCTCACTCTCGGTGAGTTCGGCGGACAAGCCACCACCCTCCAGATCGCCACCGCCGCCGTCGGGTTGCTGATCATTGCCCGCCAGGGCGTCGCTATCAGGGAGACCCGAGAGGTTGTGGAGAAGCAACGCAACGATCTGGTCGCCTCCATCTCCCACGAACTCCGCACGCCGCTCACCGCCATGGCCGGTTTCACCGAAATCCTCGACGACCAACCGGACCTGGACCCCGCCGAGAAAGCGGAGCTGATTTCGATCGTCAACTCCCAAACCAGGTATCTCACCCGGATCGTCGGGGACCTGGTCGAAGTCGCCCGCGACAAACTCGACAGAACAACTCTCACCTACGCAACCATCGACGCCGACTCCTTGGTGCAGTCCGCCATCGGGATGCTCACCAATGGCGCCTCCACGTCCCGCATCACGACCCACGTTCAACCTGGCCTCACCGTAACCGGCGACGCCGATCGGCTTCGCCAGGTTCTCGTCAACTACCTCACCAACGCTGGCCGCTACGGCAACGGCATCGTCGAGGTGCACGCACGCACCACAACCAAGGGACAGACCGTCATCGAAGTGCACGACAACGGCCCCGGCATCCCCAAGAAACACGAAATCACCATCTGGGACCGCTTCGAACGCGGCGCCCACACCTACCTCAGCAAAGTCCAGGGATCCGGCCTCGGGCTCGCCATCGCCCGCCAGCTCATCATCGCCCACGGGGGCCACACGGGCCACCACCCATCCCCTCAACTCGGCGGCGCCTGCTTCTGGCTCACGCTCCCCAACACCAGCCCCATTATTGAGGTGACTTCGGTTGCAGCCGCCGTCGCCTGACCGTTCAAGCCACCTGCCATCTCTGACCGCCGCGACCGACGCCGGATTCGGCAATCCGACGCCTACAAGAGATCTGACCGTAGGCCCCCCGTCGTCTCAGCACTGGGTTGAGACATGCTTGCGTCCAGACCTGCTGCGGCCGGACGCTGATCCTCAATGCAAACTCGTAGGAGCGCGTGTCACACTTGTGACGGAGTACGACCTAGCGATGTAGTCGGCCCCTTCGACACCGTGAGACGCCAATCATCGAAACTCCAATCCGGCTTAGGCGGCGCCCTCATCCTTCTAGCACCGGCGATGGTTGGCGAGCTCTTTCAAGGCTTCCGGCTGATTGTCCGCGGCAGCTGACAATCCTTACCTTCGCTGAAGTTCTCGCCCGGAGTGTCGACCGGCGGCTACCGCCTCGATCAGGGCACGTTCCCTGAGAATCGATCGGGACCAATTCGCTACGGCTTCGCCATCCACATCTACCGCGAGAGCCCCGTCGAGCAGACGGCTCATGTTGTGACAGTCCGGTGAAGTCTGGACACGACGGTGTTGTGGTTGGTGCGGGTCAGAATGGCCTCGCAGCTGCCGCTCATCTCACCCGCCTCGGCAGCGTTCCTCATGTTGGAGCAGGCAAACGAGGATCCACCCTGAGATCCTTGTCTCCCATCGACCGCGGGCGTTCAGCGCTTTATCGAGAAGCTATCGGTGAAGGAGGTGGTCGTGCCTATGAAGTCCACGGTGAGGGTGTTGGAGGACACGGAGATGTCCAGGTAGCCGCGACCGGCTTGGGGATGATTGCCGCCCATCCATGCAGCGAGGTAGCCGATCTCGGAGTCACCGGGGTTTATGTCGTACAAACTGCCCCCGCCGGTGGCACCGGCGACAAGCCATACCGTTCCGACGCCCTTGGCGTAGGAGTCGTCGGCGCCGCTATCGACCACGCACGACGATCGGTAGCTGTTGGCCACGGCGCAGGTCACCTGCTTCGATCGCTGGTAGTTGTGATCGTGGCCGTGCAGGACGAGGTCGACCCGCTTGTCGATGAGCAGATCCAGCACGTCTGGTCCGATCTCACAGCTCTTCTCGCCGGCAGTGATGCAGACCTTGTGCATCCCGACGATCACCCAGGGGATGCCTTGAGCGCGCGCATTGTCTATAGCCCCTTCCAGCCACTTGTAGTGGGCCGAACCTGCCGGGTAGTCATAGCGTTCCCCGGCCACGTCATTGCCGGCGCCGATCATGATGACCCGCACCAGGCCGTCGACATCGAAGTAGTACTCCGCGGCGAAGGTTCCTACCGAGTTCATCTGGTCGGGCAAACACGCAGCGAAGTCGCCTATATAACCGTCGACTCGATCGTCGTCTTCGTGATTGCCTACAACGATCTGGACTGGGGTGGCGGTACCAAGATGCCCTTTTACGTATTTGCACCATTCGGAGGGAGACGCATCCCCGTAGGAGAGATCACCGAGGGCGAGGAAGAACGCTGCGCCGCTGTCGGCGATCGAATCCAAGGTTGCACTCGTGCGCGAGTTGGCACCAATATCCCCACCCGCCGCGAAGCTGATGCTCCCACCCGGCACCGTCGGGCTGGTCGTAGGTGGTGGGTTGATTGGGGTCAGTTTGAATGTTCTGGCGAGGAAGGTGGCCATTTGGTCTCGGGTTATGGGATCGTTCGGGCAGTACTTGTCGGTCGCGCACCCGACGGTGATCCCTAGCTGGTAGAGCCGTTCCGCATACCCCGTGTACCACAGACCCGGTGGCACATCCGAGAAGTACCCCTGATAGGCGGGAAGGTTTTCATCCTCACCGATTGCCCGCACGATGAACACCGCCATCTCGGCCCGGCTCACCGGCCGGTTCGGACAATACCGAAGGGGATCCACTGCGCAACCCTTGGTGATCGCTAGTTGGTGAAGCCACTCGGCATATCCCGTGTACCAGAGTCCGGCCGGCACGTCCGCGAAGACCCCTTGATAGGGTGGGGGACCACCGGCCTCTCCCATCCCCCTCAGCAGGAATGCGGCCATTTGAGCGCGGGTCACCGGATCGTCTGGACAGTACCGATCGTTGGCCGGCGGGTTACAACCCTTCGTGATTCCGGCCGCGGCGATCGCTTCGATGTTGGGTTCGTGGATATTCCCGTCGTCGTCCACGAAAGTCCCACCCGGCGGTAGCTGAGCGACCGCCGTCGCGGCCACCATGAGCGCCAGCACAACCGGAATCGAAACACCAAGGAAGCGTCTCATCGGGTCCCTTTCCAGAGAACACAAAGAGTACCGGGCAACAGATCGCCGGACCAACCTCCCAACACCAACCGCGCCACACCAAGACCCCGAAAGAACCGAAACACGGGCTTCCGTGAATCCGGACATCGCCGATCCCTGTCGAATACGGTTGACGAGCGGGCCAGTTCACCCCGAGGCAGGCGACTTGCTTTCAGTGGCGATCTCCTCGTTCGTGTTGTTCGCGGGTGGCACACTTCCCAGCAGAGCCACCGAGAGAAGATCGAGATACGTCGTCCCGAACTCCGAGGCCGGCTCAACCGCAGTGCCTTCGCCCCATTCGTTCCATGACGTGACCAACTGCCAGAACGCCCCTGAGTTCACCATCTTCTGCGCATCGTCGAGGAATCGACTGGGGCTCCGGCTGAGCCTCGGCGCATCCTCGTTGGCGTGCCAGAAACCAGGCGAGACCACTGCGGACCATGGCAGATGCTGGCTGTAGGCGACGGCGGGGCCGTACTGGTGCCACGAATCTGGCTGGTTCGGGTCGTCGGCGAACCCCGGATACACCTTCAGTACGATGTAGACATCGCCGCCGAAGCGATCTTCGACATCGGCCCAACGGGCTGCCATGCCGGGCCCGTCGCTGCCGTCTGCCCACACGAAGACCACAGGCTTCCCGTCAACGCGTAGATACGCCGACTGGTCGAAGAGTCCCTTCAGGTAGTCCAGATCGTTCAAGATCGCGCCGACCGAAGGGTCGGACTGTCCCTCCTCTTCGTAGTACACCGCAACCCGGAAGTCCGGGTTGGGCGACGAGGGGATGCGGTTCAGGATGGCCATTGTGGCCGAATCGGTGTGATGCCCGGGACCCCACCACGAGGCAATGAACGCTTCCAAGCCCGCATTGGTTGCTCCGGCGACCTGTCGGTCGATGATCGCCGGATCGGACGAGTCGTAGAGTCCCCAAGATGGTGTGAACCGGGTGAATGGGTACATACCGCCCTGGTCCCATGCCTGCGGGAACCATGGATACAAGAATGCTGCTGCGATCGGCGCTTCGGGCTGGTCGGCGACTGGTGGTGGGTTGATTGGGGTCAGTTTGAATGTTCTGGCGAGGAAGGTGGCCATTTGGTCTCGGGTTATGGGATCGTTCGGGCAGTACTTGTCGGTCGCGCACCCGACGGTGATCCCTAGCTGGTAGAGCCGTTCCGCATACCCCGTGTACCACAGACCCGGTGGCACATCCGAGAAGTACCCCTGATAGGCGGGAAGGTTTTCATCCTCACCGATTGCCCGCACGATGAACACCGCCATCTCGGCCCGGCTCACCGGCCGGTTCGGACAATACCGAAGGGGATCCACTGCGCAACCCTTGGTGATCGCTAGTTGGTGAAGCCACTCGGCATATCCCGTGTACCAGAGTCCGGCCGGCACGTCCGCGAAGACCCCTTGATAGGGTGGGGGACCACCGGCCTCTCCCATCCCCCTCAGCAGGAATGCGGCCATTTGAGCGCGGGTCACCGGATCGTCTGGACAGTACCGATCGTTGGCCGGCGGGTTACAACCCTTCGTGATTCCGGCCGCGGCGATCGCTTCGATGTTGGGTTCGTGGATATTCCCGTCGTCGTCCACGAAAGTCCCACCCGGCGGTAGCTGAGCGACCGCCGTCGCGGCCACCATGAGCGCCAGCACAACCGGAATCGAAACACCAAGGAAGCGTCTCATCGGGTCCCTTTCCAGAGAACACAAAGAGTACCGGGCAACAGATCGCCGGACCAACCTCCCAACACCAACCGCGCCACACCAAGACCCCGAAAGAACCGAAACACGGGCTTCCGTGAATCCGTCCTCAAAGGGCGGTTTCTCGGAGTAGGCCATCGATCTGACGCTCGCCTCGGCGTGCTGTCTCCGACCCGCTCGACCACAAATTCGCGATCAAGCGACCGAAGAACGCCTTGAATAGGTCTACGACACCTACGGGTCGCCGGACGTTCCCTGAGTCGAGGAATCGACGCGCTTCCGGTCAAGTGATGACGAGATGCCGGTCCGAGTTCGCGTTGCGTTCGCAAATCCTCACTCGCAATCACTTTGCGTCGTCACCAATCACCTATTCCACCGATCGCTCGTTCTCGGGGCTGAAACTGCCAGCCGGAGATGTACGCGAGCGTCTCTCCGGACCACCGGATTCGGCGGGTAGGACTAAACAGCGAGTCCGGTTGTCTCCGGTACTTCAGCCGATTCGCTGTCTCGACCCGGAAACGAAGTCGGGGCGGCGAGGTGAAGGTTGTTATTCGTCTTCGACGGTCGTCTGCCGGCGCCATCATCGGTCATCGCCAGGAGAAAGAAGAAGATTCCGTACAGAACCAGTATCAGGAACACGATGGTCATAGACAACTCCTGTGGATTCCTCCACAGATTCAGGGACAGATGTTCATGCTCGCCCCTGGAGAGGGTTAATTGATCGATAAATCCGCTCATCGGGAGGGTCGAAGACGGCACGATCGATCGTCGACGCCGCTCAAGGCTTCGCTTCTGCGCGCCGAAGGAAAAGAGTGGAGTTCAGACGTACGTTCGCTGCCCTAGTTCTGGCAGGCTTGGCCGCGGCTTGTGGCGGGTCACCCGAGCCGACCACAACCATCAACTCGGAGGAGCCAACGTTGGGCCCGGTCGGAGCGATCAGTGTGACTCGCGACGTCGTGGCCGACCTCGAAGATCGTTACTCGGACATGGATGAATAGAGGGTTGAGAGGCCACCAGTCGTGGCCCTCTTCAACGCCGAGGCCCGATTGCCCGGCTAGAGGCCCTTCTCCATCTCCCGGCGAATCTCGTCTTCTGAGATTGGTTTCTCGAAGTAGGCGCTCCACGCGTTGAACGCCAACCCGACACCCCAGCCCGCGATTGGCCAGATCGGCCAGAAATAACCTGCTCCCGACACGGCCCAGATCACGATGAGCAGGGCGTTCACGATCAGATACACCGCCAGGTGATTCTTGAAGTCCCGCTTGGCCTTCACACGCTTGACTGCAGCCTCTCGGCGACCGTCCTGATCCTCCATTCTGACTCTCCTCTCTAGGCACTCATGTTGGAATGTACCCCCCGGCGGGTGCCGATGGTGCCCAAAACGGCGAGTCGCCGAATCACCGCCGACCATGGCGTCATGTGGGAGCAGGGAATGCCCTAGCCTGGAGCGAATGCGCTGGTTGGCCCGCTTGCAGAGACTTCCTGGACGTGGGGGAACGCCCACACTCATGGTGCTGGCCGGGTTGGTCGGCGTCGGCGCCGGACTCGGCGCGTTCGTGCTGATCAAAGCCATCGACCTGGTCGGATCGGGAGCATCGTTGGTCGATGATCGTCTAGGCCGGGCGTGGCCGCTCGTGACGATCCCGGTTGGGATCTGGTTCGCTTCGCGTCTTACAGCCCGGTTCGCACCTGAGGTCGCCGGTCACGGGGTCCCGCAGATCATTGCTTCGATCGCAGTGCGCGGTGGGCACATTCGGGCCCGCGTAGTGGGCCTGAAGACGATTGCCACGGCTCTCACTATCGGGAGCGGCGGTTCTGCCGGCCGGGAAGGCTCGATCGCTCAGATCGGTTCGTCGATTGGTTCCTGGGTTGCCAGGGTGGCGCGTCTCGGAGAAAACGATGTGAGGGTCCTGGTAGCGGCTGGCGCCGGCGCGGGGATCAGCGCCACCTTCAATGCGCCGATTGCCGGGATGTTCTTCGCGATGGAGGTGATCTTGCGCGAGTTCTCGCTGCGTCACGTCCACACTGTGGTGGTTGCGTCGGTGGCGGGGGCGGTGGTCAGCCGCTCGCTGGTCGGCGAGGATCTGACCTTCGAAGTCTCTGCGTATGCCCTGGAGGATCCCAGGCAATTGCTGCTGTACGGGTTGCTGGGTTTGGTGACGGTGGCTGTTGCCTGGCTCTTCCTGGCTGCCTTGGATTGGTTCGAGATCCGTCCCAACCGATTGCCCGCGTGGTCTCGATCCTTGCTGCTGGCGCTTGTGGTGGCGTTGCTGGGTGTCGCTCGTCCCGAGATCCTGAGCAGCGGCCAGGCCTTTGTCAACGATGTGCTGCGCAATGAGATCGAAGCAGCCTGGTGGCTCCTCGGGATACTGGCCGTGATGAAGGTGGTGGCCACCGCCGCAACATTGGGAGGGCGGGGGTCGGGAGGCATCTTCATGCCTAGCCTGTTCATCGGTGCCACCACCGGATCGGCGTTCGCCCACCTGATGACTTCGCTGTGGAATTGGTCGGTGGTCCAGCCCGGGGCATACGCTCTCATCGGTATGGCCGCCACCTTCTCGGCCGTGGCTCGCGCTCCGCTGACCTCAATACTGATCGTGTTTGAAATCACCGGTGACTACGGTCTGGTCCTGCCGCTGATGATCGCCACCGCGATCAGCACGATCCTGGCCGGCTGGGTCCGGCCGGAGAGCGCCTATCAGGCACCTCTCACTCGTATGGGCATCCACCCGGCCCACGGAGGCGTAACCGATTTGCTCGACACCATCAGCGTCGGCGACGTCGTCCGGCGCGAAGTGATCACTGTGCACCCGGATCAATCCCTCGGTGACGTGCAGGGCCTACTGCAGCGGAATCGATTACACGGTGTTCCGGTGGTGTCTGATGGACGCCTCGTGGGGCTGATCGCCGAGTCCGACATCGTGCGAGCTGGGGGCCCGTCGGATCAAGTGCGGGCCGCGGACGTCATGACGCCGAATCCGGCGACCGTGATCCCAGAGACGCCGGTCTCGGAAGCGCTGGAGCGTATGGCCGCCCTCGGGGTCGGCCGGCTCCCGGTCGTCGACGCGGTTGACGCAACGAGTCTGGTCGGGATCTTCAGACGAGAAGATGTGATCACCGCCTACCACACCGCCCTGGGAACCACCGCTCGACACGGGGCGCTGCCCGATCGGCTGCGCGCTCGTACCCACGCGGAAGCCCGATTCTTCGAGATCGGTATTCCGGTCGGGTCCGCAGCCGATGGCCGACCGGTCAGCGAATTCCCCTGGCCGGAGGGATGCTTGCTCGTCTCTATCAACCGCGGGTCTGACCTGCTCATCCCATCGGGCTCTACCGTTCTTCAGGCAGGTGATGCCATCACGGCATTTGGCGGAGACGGACCGCGTGACCGGTTGGCGGAACGGCTCGCAGTGGGTGCCGATCCGGACTCACCCGGAAAGCGCTGAGCGTGTCGTTCGGATTGGAGTCATTTCGCCCGAGCAGGGGCTGCAACGCTCCCGGTGACCATGATTCGACCCGGTCTCGGTAAGGTGTCAGTCGATCCGGATGGTCCGTGCGAGGTAGGGAACCGAGAGTCGGTACGGTTGCGGGCTTATGCGCTTCCAGAGGTGTAGGACTTCGGCGGTGTCCACAGTGTCCGTCGAAAGCTCGACCTTCTCATCGTGTCCAAAGACCTTCTCATCGTATGGCGAGGGGTGGCGCGGGTCGACGATCCGGGTTCGGTTTGGGGCCGGTCCGTTGAGTGTGTCAGCAGACAAAATCGGGTGGTCCGCCAGGGTTCGCATCATCCATCCGCAGATGCGGTGCTCGGTCGATGCATCTTGAGCCCAGGCGGTGATTAGAAGATGGAGATCGACCATCAGCGGGGACTTGTCCAGGCCGGTTTCGGGTGAGGGGCGACGAGGGAGGGTCGTCTCGCTGCTGGTGATGGTGGCCCGGTAGAGGAACACCGACACACCGACTGTGAGTCCTTCGGTGAAGTCGGCACCGCAGAGAACTTTGAACTCGCCGGCCGTCAGCGGGGCTTTTTTCGCTTCTAGGGCGAGGAGGTCCGCGATCGACCGACACACCGCGTCATATGCCGCGAACGTGGCCATCAGCAGATCCCCCCGATTCCGATGAGGATCTCGGGGAGGAGGCGCTCGATCCCTCTGAATGTTTGCACGAACTGCTCGTTTCGGGTGGTGATTGGCGTGACATGCGGTTCCACCATTCAGGAATCTACCGGCCCGACGGCCGCCTAGCCCTGTTCGAACTGGCCCTTCGTGCCCTCATTGCGGGGTACTCGTGGCATTCGGTTATTCATCAGCGCGAAACCGACTTGAAACATCCGTCTCGTAGGTTGCCGGCGCGCCATCAGGGCGTGGAGGGGTGAGGAAACCCACACCGAGCCCGGAACAGGTAAAGGCAAAGGAGAGATCCGATGAAGCGAAGACTGGTGTTCGTAGGCGCCGGAGCGAGCGCGGCAACGCTCGTACTGGCTGCACCCGCGTTTGCGCAAGATGGATCGACGGCCGACGCCGTGCAGGCAACCCTGGACAATATCTGGATTCTGGTGGCCGCCGTGCTGGTGATCTTCATGCAAGCCGGTTTCGCCCTTGTGGAGGCGGGTCTAACGCGAGCCAAGAACGTCGCCAACATCATGATGAAGAACCTGATGGACTTCTCTGCGGGTGTTCTTGCCTTCGCGACCGTGGGCTTTGCCATCGCGTTCGGTGCAGGAAACAGCCTCTTCGGGACCGAAGGGTGGTTTCTCAACCCGGATCATTTCACAGATGGTTATTTCGGAACGCTGTCGCTTCCCACGTTCTTCATCTTCCAGGTGGCCTTCGCGGCGACGGCCGCCACGATCGTCTCAGGAGCGATGGCGGAGCGCACGAAGTTCAAGAGTTACTTCATCTACAGCTTCGTCATCACGGCCCTGATCTACCCGGTTGTGGTCCACTGGCTGTGGGGCGGAGGCTGGCTCGCCGAGCTTTCAACTCCCATGATCGACTTCGCCGGATCCACGATCGTCCACAGCGTCGGCGGTTGGGCGGCGCTCATGGGTGCCATGGTCCTCGGACCGAGAATCGGGAAGTACGCCAAGGACGGCACACCGCGAGCCCTCCCGGGGCATTCGATACCGTTCGCCATCCTCGGTGTATTCATCCTCTTTGTCGGATGGTTCGGGTTCAACCCCGGTTCCGAGCTGGCGGCCGACGGTGCGGTCGGTACGATTGCCCTCACCACCTTGATTGCCGGAGCAGCAGGTGCGGTGTTTGCCACCTTCACGGTGTGGATCAAGACCGGCGCACCCGATGTGGCAATGGCCGGAAACGGGACGCTCGCCGGTCTCGTAGGTATCACGGCCGGAACGGCGAATGTATCCAACTGGGGCGCAGCGCTCATCGGTGCCCTGGCTGGGATCATCGTTGTGTTCTCGGTCTTCTTCCTCGACCGGCGCAAAATCGATGATCCGGTCGGCGCCATCTCGGTGCACGGGGTATGCGGGGCCTTCGGTACGCTGATGGTCGGCTTTCTCGCCACCGAGGGGGGTTTGTTCTACGGTGACGGCTTCGATCAGCTCCTCACCCAGTTCATCGGTGTGGTTTCGGTATTCGTCTTCGTGACCGTTACGACCGGGTTGCTGTTCCTGGCAATCAGAGCGACGGTTGGACTCCGGGTGCCGCCCGAAGAGGAGATCGAAGGCCTGGATGTCGTCGAGCACGGCGCTCCGGGATACGGTCCGGACGTTTTCGCCACGGCGCCGGCCGCCAGCTGAGAGGAGTAGCGATCATGCAACTAGTGACCGCAGTAATCAAGCCCCACAAGGTCGACGAGGTAATCGAGGCCGTGAAAGCCACGGGGATCCAGGGGATGACCGTCACTGAGGTGAAGGGATTCGGGCGCCAGGGTGGGCACACTGAAACCTATCGCGGTGCCGAATACACGGTCGATTTCACGCCAAAGGTCAAGCTCGAAATTGTGGTCGATGCGACCGACGTTGCGAGAGTGACCGACGTAATCCAGTCCACGGCCGGCGCTGGACAGATCGGAGATGGCAAGATATGGGTGACGCCGGTCGACGCCATCATCCGGATCCGCACCGGTGAGCAGGGAAAAGACGCCATATGACCGGTCGGGAACCGAGCCCTTGCCGGCGGTCCGTCCTTGCATCGATAGGTGAGTGCGGGAGGGGATCGTTCCGGATGGCGCTCCGGCCGGTCCCGGGTGGGGTTCAGTTGAGCAACCTCTGCTGGATCCGATTCTGGAGGGCGGCTAGTTCTGCCTCGTCGCGGATGGGTACGCCGGCTCGGCGAACGTGGAATATGTCACGCGCCTGGCCGCCCATCGTGTCGATCTTGGCGAGATAGACGTCGAGTGCTTCGTCATGGAGGACTTCGACGATGTCGGTGAGCAGACCGACGCGGTCCTGAGCGCGGACCTCGACGACGGTATGACGACTGGTGTTGTCGGTTCGGACCTCGATCGAGGTCCGAACGTTTCCGGGCCGTCGATACGCCTGGACCCGTTCGTGGATGACCGGGCGAAGGTCTCGCTCGTTGGTAAGCGCGGCGACGAGGTCCCCGGTCACCCGATCCCAACGGTCCGGTGTGACCGTGGCACCGGTTCGATCATCGGCGACGTGAAATGTGTCTAGGGCGATCCCATCCGATCGTGTGCGGAGACGAGCGTCCATGACTCCGACGCCGTTGGCGGTGAAGGCCCGGCTCACGGCCAGGAGAAAGCCTGCCCGGTCGGTTCCTGCGACGAGGACCCGTCCTTCATCTCGTGGATCGACCGAGATCAGGCCGGGCATGTCGAGTTGTGAGGCGATGTCGACGTGCCATGCCACCTCGCGGGGAGATGTCGTGTCGAGGTAGCCGGCCGGCATTGCGGCGACGTGTTCCTCGATCAAGCGGCGGTCGAAGGTGCCGGCGGCAAAGTCAACGATCGCATTGATGTCGGGCGTCGCCCGGACCGTTTCACCCGTCTCGAGGGTTTTGGCAACGCTTCGGTAGAGCCTCCTGAGCAAGGTGGCCCGCCATTCGCTCCACATGGTCGAACCCGTTGCCCTGAGATCAGCGATCGTCAGCAAGTACAGGAGTTGGAGCTGGCGCCGCTCTTCGACCACCGTCGCAATCTCATCGATCACCGCCGGGTCGGCGATGTCCCGACGCGTCGCAGTTTGGGCCAGGATTAGGTGATGGCGAACCGCGTTGACCACGGTGGCGACGGTCGCCGGTCCGAACCCGGCGCGGCGCAGGAATGCCGCGGCGAGTTCGGCTCCGACCGTCTCGTGATTCCCGCCGCGCGCCTTTCCGATATCGTGGAGGAGAGCCGACAGCAGTAGCTCCTCCGTTGATCCGATTTCCTCGACGATCCCTGCGAGTTCACCTCTCTCGGTGATGATCGATTGCACTTCGTCAACGGCACGCCAGAGGTGAGCGCCCGCCGGATGCTCGTGAAAAGGGGCGAGTTGCGGGGCGGTTGCCACCGGCGTCCACTCAGGAAAGTTGCGTCCCACCCATCCCAGTTCCTCGAGGAGGCCAAATATGGTTCGCCCGCGGGCACCGGCCGACAACAGCATGATGAACGCCCTCCGGTCTGCCGCCGTCCACGCCGTGGAAGTAGCCGCGCGGATGAACTCCTCCTCTGTTGGGTCTAGCCACGCTCCTTCTGGGCGGCCTGCTGCGCGGACCGCAATCGCCAGCACACTGTCTGCCGCGTCGACATCTCGGGTGGGTTCAGGTGAGGAGAATCGGGTTCTTATCGACCCGAAAACCCTGCGCCCCAATCCGAAGGTCGGGTCCGATTCGACGTGAAGGTCGGGCCAGCGGCGGTCTGCCAGCCGGTCGCCGATGTGCAGAGCAGTCGTGAGGGATGTCGCCAGAGTGTGGACGTCGGTGTCGAGCCATTGGGCGGCCGGTTCCCGCAAATCGATAACGAACCTGTCGACGGCTCGACCCGCCGACGCGTGGAGTGCGTTGCGTACCGCCAGCAGCGTCACCTTGGCGTCACGCTCCTCCTCAGTCGGAGTGTCGGACACGAGGTCGATCAACTGGGATCGCCGGCGTTCCCACCAGAACCCCTCGTGGGTGCGCAGCGCACCTCGACCCTGTTTGACGTCTGCAGCCATCAACGGGTAGGGCTCGGCGAGTCGCCGCTCGCGCTCTTGTTCGGCGAGGCGTGGTGCCAGAGGACGTTGGCGGACCAGGTCGGCCAGCGCCGCTTCGAACTCGCCGAACAGGTCGACGTCGCCTACGACGAGACGAGCCGAGAGGAGGGCCGTGAGAGTCTCGAGCTCCGCGCGGCCGGCCTCGCGACACTGTTCGACCGTTCGCACGGCGTGGCCCACCTTCAGATTGGCGTCCCACAACGGATAGAAGACCGCCTTGATCAGTGGCTCGGTATTGCGATTGCGGTGTAGCAGCATCACGTCGACGTCGGACCACAAGCACTGCTCGCGACGGCCGTAGCCCCCCAGCGCCACGATCGCCGCCCCATCACCAACGCCGGTACCGAGCTGTTGGATTGCGGTATCGAGGCCGGTGGTCAACGCCGCACAGGTTTCCGGTCCGCCGTCGCCGATCGGTTCCACACTCACCCTGGTGCGAAGGGCGAGAAACGTAGCGAGCGGGCTCGGGTTCACGGGCGTTGCGCCTCTTTTGAGCTGATTGGACGCGCCCGGAACCCGACGGACGGCTGGAATGCGAACTGAGGGGTGTTGACAATGATGCTGCTCATGGGTTCCTCGCGGTTATCAGCGTGATGATGGGCCGTATCTACACTGGCGGCAGCCTCAACTTCTGGGATGACCATGGCCGCGGCCGGACAAGAACGCCTGACTGATCAGATGATCGATGATATCGCAGGCCGGCTCGCCGCGGGCCAGCGGGTCCGTCGGACGCTTCCTCCCGGCGGGCGACTATCCATCGACCGCCAGCTCCCGTTCCTCTTCGTATACAGGCCGCCCAGGGCGGGCTTTGATCCGGGACTGGCCGGGTTGATCACCGGGGAAGCCTCCTACCTTGTCGCTCCAACGCGGGTCGGAGCACAGGCCTGGACGGCCCGGCTGGTCAAACGCGTCGCGGAAGTTCTTTCTGCCACCTTCGGCGGGTTCCTGATAGTGGAGATCTGGGGAGCCGACGAAGACCTCGAGAACGCCGGTAACAACCAGATAGCCTCGTTTCGGCTGCTCGCCGACAAGGACTGGGCGGACTCTGTGACGGTTGAGCGGTTTGCTGCTTCGCTCTCCGGAATCCGAATTCTCAAGCGCAAGGCGAAGGTTGCGGTGACACGCGGCGGCCGGCTCTCACCGCCGGGTCTTCCGGCGCTCCTGGTGCCGAAGCGGGCACGCGAACTCTCTGCCCGCTACATCGGCGTTGAGGTAGTCCCGATCTACCGCGACGCGGCGACCGGAGAGGAGTTCCCGATGCTGCAGCGCTCGCTGGCCCGCCAGTTGGACACCGCCTTTCGTCGTGCTGCATTCGAATTCGCTCGATCAGAGACGGTCCACCGTCCGCTCCACTATCAAGCCCTCGGCCGCTCTGCCTTCGTCCGGGCCGTGAAGGAGGTCGATCGCGCACTCAGCCGCGTCGCCGACTCCTTCGATCTTCTCCTCACCGTGACACCGACCAACGCCGAGCAAGCCTTTCGAACGTTTCAGCGATCACGATATGAAAAGACCCCACAGTTCCGGTACCGACCGCGCACGGTTGATCCCGCTCTGCTGAAGCGGGATCTCTACAACATCAAGGTGGAGCGGATCGAGGATCCAACGCTCGAGCATCTCTTCCGTGAGAAGCAGAGGGAACTCGACCTGAAACTGACGTTGATAGGGGAGCGGGAACGGCGGCCGTTCCTACCGACCGGCATTGCCCTCTACGGAACGGTGGACACGGCGCTCGTTGACCTGGCCGCCTCGCTCACGCAGTCGTTGGTTGGGCGTTCAGCCGGTAATCGCGGCCGCAGCGTCGATGTGGCCGCCTTCGTGAAGAGGGCCGAGTTGGAACTCGAACGGTACAGGGCGGTCGACCCGATGATGTCGGGAAGGGTGATCGTTCGTGATGACATTGTCTCGCTGATGGTGTCCGCCGGTGATCTGCTGGTGGGATCCGGCATGAGTTTTCCGGTTCACCGAGTCGAGCCTCTCATCCAACACGAAATCGGAACCCACGTGGTCACCTATTGGAACGGTCGGGCGCAGCCATTCCGGCTACTTGCCACGGGTCTCGCCAACCACGACGAGCTTCAGGAAGGCCTCGCCGTATTCACCGAGTACCTGGTAGGGGGCCTCACGCCGATCCGGCTGAAGACTCTGGCCGGGCGAGTGCTGGCTGCCCATTCGGTTATCGACGGAGCGTCATTCGTTGACACATTCCGGTTGCTGCGCGACGACCACGGCTTCTCGGCACGGGCGGCCTACCTGACTGCGATGCGTGTGCACCGGGGTGGCGGCCTCATCAAGGATGCCGTCTACCTGCGCGGACTGTTGAAGGTGATGGACTACATCAAGGCAGGCGGCCGGCTCGACACGTTGTTCGTGGGGAAAATGGCCGCCGAACATTCTCCGGTCATCGAGGAGTTGCTCAGGCGACGGGTCTTGATCGCGCCTCCGTTGCGCCCCCTGTATCTGGACAATCCGGATACTCACTACCGGATCGAGCGGATACGCCAGGGACTCAACCTGGTGGACTTGACCGACCGCTGATCAGTTCGATCCCGGGCTGCTAACTTCCTCGAGCAGGCCGGGCAGCGTTGCCCGCAGGGCTTCCAGGATGCTCACGACGGCCGTCTCGTCTTCATGGCCCGTCCATTCGTCCATGTAGATCTTCTTGACCTCGATGGCGAGCGCGCAACCGGAAGTTGGGTAGTTTTCGTGCACCCAACGGCTCAAGTGCCCGCCCTTGAATCGGACATTCTCGCGCACATCGAGGTTCCCGCCCTCGAAAGGAGCATCGGCCATCTCCCGCATGAACCGATCGACCAGGTGTGCCCATCGAGGCCGATCCATCGAGCCGGTTCCCACATTGATCTCCGGGTTCTTGGCGGGATCGTCGACCGGGGCGTCCGGCCCTGAGCGGCGGTGATTGTATGAGTGGATATCGAGTACGACGAAGCGACCGTACGCCGCCTCGACCTCGTCACACAGTGCGCGAAATGCCTCGTAGAAACTATCGTAGATATCCAGGGATCTGGCCAGTACACCGTCGTCTGGAATCTCGTTCCAGACTTGCAGACCGAAAGCGTCGTCCGGTTCCAGGTAGACCGCCTTCTGGCGAGGTCGGTTGAGATCGACTTCGAATCGCGACCGGTGCGCAACCGCCCTGTTGCCGGCCACCTCCGTCCATTGATCTGTTCCCGGGTCTTCTTCCCGCAAACGGTCGGCCTCAGCCAGTCTGGTCAGGTTCGAGATTTCCTCGCGCAGGTCGTGTCCGGCATGTATGGCCGTAGCAATAACCGGCTTCTCCCCGCGCACGATCGTCCAACCCTTGTCCAGTTCCACTTCGGCCTCCATTACAGGGTCGCCATCTCGTGATTGACGAAGCTTCGCCGGTAATAACGGGCATATTCAGTCTTCTGTTCGAGAGCGTGCACCACGGCTTCGGTGAAGTTCACGCCCTCCAGCTTCTGGGCGCTGCCCAGACCGCCGGGACTGAAGACGTTGATCTCCATCAGCTTGTCGCCCACGATGTCCAACCCGACCAGGAACATGCCGTCCTGGACGAGCTTGGGTCGAACGATCTCCGCCAGGCGCAAGGCGTCATCATCAATTGTTGCCTTGCCGATGACTCCGCCGGCGTGAACGTTTGATCGCATATCTCCGCCGCGGCGTATGCGGCGGAAGGCCGCATACCGACCCTTGTGGCGCAGGGGCTGGCCGTTCATCACGAATAGCCGCGTATCGCCCTCCTCGGCCCGGGTCAGATATTCCTGAGCAATGACGTACCCATCACGGCTGACGGCCTCGATCATCTGGTTGATGTTGGCCATATCGCCTGGGCGGACGAGAAACACGCCTTCGCCCCCGGAACCTTGCAGGGGTTTGAGGACGATATGGCCATCCATGTCCTTGGCAAATTCCTTGATCTCGTCGCGGTTGCGGGTGATGAGAGTCTTCGGACGAACTTCCTCTGGAAAACTTTGGAAATACATCTTGTTGGCCGCCTTGGACAACCCAACCGGATCGTTGAGCACAATCACACCGCGGCGCATCGCCATTCGCCCGAAATCAATGGCCGCCGTTTTGGCCCAATCCCGGCTGCCTTTTTCCGTCGATGGATCGTTACGCAACATCAAGACATCGAGTTCATCGACGGTTATGCGCTCTGTGCGTACCCGCTTCGAGTGCAGATCGCTCAGATACGCCTGGGGAGTCGTGTAGCGAGATTTGGGAGGTCGCACGGCCCGAGCCCGGATGCTCTCATCGGGGTCATAGGCCAGAGCGCCGACCCCCAGTGTCCAAGCCTCGTGGCCTTTGTTGGTCAGGGCCTGGCCGAGCCGCGTCGTGGTGTACACCGGCTCCTCGGTGTCGACTTTGTTAACGACCAATCCAACCTTCACGCCACTTCCTTCCATGGTGTTGCTACAGCCGGACTCTACCCGGTCCGGCCTACACAGGGCCAAGCCCAGTTGTCGACCGGCGGAGCGGCTATTGGAATGGTCTCAGTAAACCAGGTCGCCGCGAACGAAGGCTGCCGTCCTGTGATCGTCCGGTGACGAGAAGAACTTCTCGGTGGCGGCGACTTCGATGAGTTCGCCGCCGATCATCAGACCGGTCCGATCCGCCAGCCGTCGTGCCTGGAAGATGTTGTGAGTCACCAGCACGATGGTCGTTGTCTGCTCGGTATTGATTCGCCGAATCATGTCCTCGATCAAGCCAACGTTGTACGGGTCGAGGTTTGCGGTCGGCTCATCGAGCAGCAGCGCAGAGGGTCCGAGAATGAGCGCCCGGGCCAGCGCAACCCGCTGTGCCTCACCGGCCGAGAGCGTTCGGGCCGGCGCGTCGGAGAGGTCGGCAAGACCGAGGGCGTCCAACCAGGTCTGGATCTCGGTTTCGGACGGCCTCTCGCCTCTGAGTTTGAGCCCGAAGCGGAGATTCGAACTTACACTCCTTCGCAGCAGAACCGGATGTTGAAAGACGGTCGTCACCCGTCGTCGGACCTCCAGGGGCACCTCAGCGCCGACGGGCAACCCTTCGTGGATGATGCGCCCGTTGGTGGGATGCTCCAGGAAGTTGAGAAGGCGCAGTAGCGTGCTCTTGCCTGCGCCGCTGGGACCGACGATCGCGAGGATCTCACCTTCTTTCACCTCCATCTCCTCGACGGCGACGACACACCGGTCCTCATAGCAATGTCTGACTCCGGCCAGTGTGTAGGTGTTCATGATCCACCCCCGCGCCGCACCTGGAGTCGATAGAAGGCGAAATTGGCGACGAACGCCAGGGCCAGCAGGATCAGACCCAGTGCCAGCGCCAGTGCGAAGTTACCCTTGCGCGTCTCGAGCACGATCGCCGTGGTCAACACCCGGGTCCGTCCCTCGATATTGCCCCCGACCAGCATCACCGCCCCGACTTCTGAGATGATGCTCCCGAAGGCGGCAACCACCGCCGCGGTCACTCCCATGCGAGCTTCCACCAGCGTCGTTAATGCCGTTTGCCGGCGAGTAGCCCCCAGCGCCCGCAACTGGACGGGCAGTTGGGCGTCGACGCCCCGCACGGCAGCCATCGTCAAGCCAACAACGAGGGGAAACGCAATGATCGTCTGGGCGAGCACCATGCCGGTGGGCGTGAACAGCCAGTCGAGGCCGCCCAGGGGGCCCTGGTTCGAGAGCAGCAGGTAGACGAAGAGACCCACTGCAACCGGTGGGAGCCCCATCCCGGTGTAGATGAGTGGGATGAGGAATCCGGCCCCGCGCACCCCGGGGGAGAGGCCGATCGCCGCACCGGTCGGAATGCCGATGATCAGCGCGATCACCAGCGCCGCCCCGGTCACCTGCAATGTCAGGCCGACCGTCTCCAGCAGAGCCGGGTCCATATCTCGAAGAAGCTTCAGGGCATTGACAAGTGCTTCGGCGAGGGTATCCACTGCGATAGCCGTTCGGTTAGCCGGGCATCCGGTTGCAACCGCTCATCGATTCTTCCACGGCTCTGAGTCCGGGTAGAAGAGCGGCTGGCCGAACGTGCCGATGCCGTACTCGCCGATTTGCCTCTGAACGTCGACGCTGGTCAACCAGTCAACGAACTGCTCGGCTAGATGGACATTGACGCCTCCCTTGTCCGGATTCACCGGAATCACTCCATACGGGTTGAGCAATGCCGGGTCGGCGTTCTCGTCGATAGTCGTTCCGCCCACCATCACGTCCAGAGCGCTCAGGGTTGCCCGTTGGGCGAGGAACGTTCCCCGGTCCGTGAGCGTGTAGGACCCGGTCTCGTTGGCAAATTGGAGCGTCGCTCCCATCCCTTGCCCCAAAGACTGGTACCAGATCTTGGTGGGGTCCGGCACTACGCCGGCCGCCTCCCAGAGGCCCAGTTCCTTTGTGTGGGTGCCGCTGTCGTCTCCGCGAGAGGCGAAGGGTGCCTCGGCTGCTGCGATCGCGTTAAGCGCATCCGCAGCCAGGCTCATGCCCAGCACGCCGGCCGGATCAGCAATCGGGCCGACCAGTACGAAGTCGTTGTACATGACATCAGACCGAAATGTGCCGTGGCCCTCTGCGACAAAGACATCCTCCCGGTCGCGCGCATGGACGAGGACCACATCGGCATCGCCGGCCTCACCGAGCGACAGAGCCTGGCCGGTCCCCACTGCAATGACATCGACGCGGGCGTTGTACTGAGATTCGAAGCCGGGGAGTAGCGCCTCGAGCAGGCCCGAATCGGCGGTGCTGGTGGTGGTGGCCAGGCGCAGTACGTCAGGATCGTTGCTGCCGGAACGGCAGGCTGCTGCGGCCAGGGCCACAACGATCAATAGGACGAGTCGATTTCTCAAGGCTGCGACCCTCCAACGTGTCGGCGTTATGACAAATCATCATAACGGCCACCGTGGAACTCAAGCTCAACACCCTGCAGTGTCGCCGAACACCTCGGTGTAGATCGCCGCGAGGGCGGAATCCGCCCGATCCCCGAAGAAGTTGAATCGTTCGACGTAGCCTTTCCCGGCCGGGGTGAGTTGCGCGCCGCCTCCGCCGAGGCCGCCGGTGTGTGTCTCGATGAGCTTGTCGCCGAGGCGTTCCTCCATCTCCTGGATCTTCTGCCAGGCGACTCGATAAGGGACGTCCATCGCCTCCGCGCCTGCGCTGATGGAGCCTTGTTCGGCGACTGCTGCCAGCAACTGCATTCTCCACCGGGAGGCGACCACCTTCCCGTCCAACTCCAACCAGACGTTGAACTTCGGTTCCATTCGTGCGATGCCTTTCGACGCCTGCAGTCAGCGTACCTCCGTACGTCACCCGCACCTACGCGGCGGTGCAAGTGGGGCGAATGACCCCCGCGATAGACTCCGCCCATGTTCGACGAGTTGGAGATCGCGGTACTCGTGCCGTGCTACAACGAGGAAGCGGCAGTAGGGGCGGTTGTAAGGGACTTCCGCGCCGCACTGCCGGGCGCAACCGTCTACGTCTACGACAACAACAGCACGGATCGGACGACTGATATTGCTCGCTCCGAAGGCGCCGTAGTGCGAAACGAGCGATTGCAGGGCAAAGGCAACGTGGTGCGTCGGATGTTCGCGGATATTGATGCCGATGTCTACGTCATGGTCGACGGAGATGGCACCTACGATGCATCCAGCGCTCCGAAGCTGGTGCAGGTGTTGTTGGACCAGGCCGCCGATATGGTGAACGCGGTCCGGGAAGCCGGCGAGGATGACGAGGCATACCGGTTCGGCCACGTTTTCGGCAACCGCATGCTCACGGGAATGGTGGCCCGGATCTTCGGCGATCAGGTTGAGGACATGCTGTCGGGCTATCGAGCGTTCTCTCGGCGCTTCGTCAAGTCGTTCCCGGCGCTCTCGTCGGGTTTCGAGATCGAGACCGAACTCACGGTGCATGGACTCGAGCTGGGTTTGCCTGTGGCCGAGGTGCACGCTCCATACAGAGACCGGCCCGCCGGGTCCTCGAGCAAGCTGAACACCGTGAGGGACGGTTTGCGAATCCTGGTTGCCATTGTGCGGTTGTTCATGCGGGAGCGGCCGTTGCGAGTGTACGGCGCCGTCTGTGTTGGTCTGGCGGCCGTATCGATAGGGCTCGCTATTCCGCTCTTCGTTACCTACGCAGAGACCGGCCTCGTTCCGCGGTTTCCTTCGGCGATCCTCAGCTCGGCGATCATGCTGCTCGCTTTTCTTTCACTAACGGCCGGCCTGATTCTCGACACCGTGACGCACGGCCGGCGAGAGAGCAGGCGCCTTGCCTATCTGCAGATTCCCGGCCTCGATTCCCGGCGCCTGGAATCGGAGCGACCGCCTGCCGAGTCGCCACCCGGCCTCCCCGGCCAGACGTGAGCGACCGTCGGGAACCCACGCCGCTGCAGTGGGCCGCCCTGGCGGCGGTAGGTATCCTCACTGTTGCCGTATCTCTATTCAAAGTCCAGATGGCCGACGTTCCGTGGCATCTGGCGACCGGTCGATTGATCGTTGATAGCGGCGTTTTCCCAACCGCCAACACCTTCAGCTGGACCTTCCCCGACTATCCGCTCTATCAGCAGTACCCGCTGTTCCAGGTGATGCTCTATGCCACATGGAAAGTGGCGGGATTTCACGGCCTGTCTGTTCTGACCTCCCTACTGTGGACTGCGGTCGTCGCAGTCTGGGTTCGGTGGGGTGGTGACTGGCGCCAAGCCGCGATTCTGGCTCCGGCCTGGTTCATAGCCGTTCTCGGACTGCAGCGACACCTCCTTCTCCGGCCCGAAGTGCTCAGTCTGTTGTTCCTGGGACTGCTGCTGCTGTGCCTCGATGGACTGCGCAGGGATGGCCGGTGGGGCTGGTTCGTCGGCGCAGTGGTGGTGCAGTGGATGTGGGCAAACTCACATCAACTCTTTGCCATCG
>JAHEDK010000013.1 GCA_024641245.1 Actinomycetes bacterium | reverse complement strand
TTCCTGGGACTGCTGCTGCTGTGCCTCGATGGACTGCGCAGGGATGGCCGGTGGGGCTGGTTCGTCGGCGCAGTGGTGGTGCAGTGGATGTGGGCAAACTCACATCAACTCTTTGCCATCGGCCTTGCCGTGCAAATCGCATTTGTGGTCCACCTGGTGATATCCCGCCGGCTTGGTACGCGCCTTGGGTTCTCAGGCACCGATCGGGACATTTCACTGCGGAAACCCTTCCTGCTCGTGTTTGCCGGCGTGCTTGCCAGTTGTGGCACGCCGCTCGGGGTACGCTCGATCCTGATCCCTTTCCAATCCGTCGGCACCCTCCTCAGGCAGGGAGCATCGGCCGGGAGCGCCCAGTCCGCCGAGCTCGTTCCGGTGTGGACCGACCCGATCGCCCGCATCGTGGTGCTCGTTGGTCTCGGGGTGTTGGTCTATGCCGCCGCTCGTAGCCGCGGTCGCTGGCTGTGGTTCGAGGCGGCCATGCTGACATTAGGGCTGGTCCTGGTGGCAGCTGCATTGCGGGGCATCGGGTTCTTCAGCGTGTTGACGATCGGGGTCGCAGCTCGCTGGTTGGGCCGGGCGCCGGCATACCGGACTCCGCGATTCACCGTTGACTTCGCTTCGGTGGCGGTGCTTCTGTTCTGTGGCTTGATCGTGGGTAGCCGCTTCGCCACGACGAGTTCTTTTCTGTCCATCCAACCTGGCACGGGCCGGGCCATTGGATCGTGGCCGGATGCCACGATCGACTATCTCGACGAGTACCAACCCGAGGGTCGGATGCTCAACATCGGGTGGGCGGCGGCCAACGTTCTCATTTGGGAGGGGTTCGAAGTGTTCGTGGATCCCCGCTGGGAAACGTACCCGAAGTCCTTCCTGCTCGATAGCGTCGAGGCCATGGAAGATCCTGAGGTGCTGGCCGGGCAGATCCGCGAGTGGCAGCCCTCCTGGATCGTTGCCGAGCTGCGTCTTCCCGATGTGCAGGAGCGGATGTCCGAACTCGTCGATAGCGGCGAGTGGGAGGTCGTGCATGCGGACGTGCTCCACCTCGTGCTGGTGAAGGGAGCGCAAAGCGATACGGAGGTCGACGCGGTCGGCTGGCACCCTGAATATCCGATCATCTACGCGCAAGAGAAGATCCGGGTGGCGTGCTGGTACGAGCACCGGGGCCGGTTCGCCGACGCCCAGGCGCTCCGAGCGGAGGCAGACGGTCTGGGCGGAGCGGCAATAGCAGCCGACCTGGAACGGTTCGGCGACTGCACGGGTCCGGAGGAGAAGCAGCCGTAGGCCCGGCAGCGACCATGCATACGGAGGCGCCTCCTAGAGCCAGTCGCTCCGCCTGAACAGCCCGTAGAGAGTTCCCGCCACGAGAGCCATGAGACCTACGACGACGGGAAACCCCCAGTTGGCATCAACGCCGGGCATTCGCTGGAAGTTCATGCCGAAGACGCCTGCGATCAGAGTGGGGACCACGGCGACCGCCACCCAGGCCGAGATCTTGCGCATATCCTCGTTCTGGCGGACGCTCACCTGGGTGAGCGTCGCCTCGAGCACGCTGGTGAGGAGGTCGCGGTAGGCGGCCACCTGGTCGGACAAGCGCAGCACATGGTCGGAGATGTCCCGGAAGTACTCGCGCATGTCGTCTGGGATCACCTCGAAGAACCCTCGTCCCAGGCGATTGAGGGGGTCGATGAGCGAGGCCACCGCTTGCTGGAATTCGAGGACTTCCCGCTTGAGGAAGTAGATCCGCTCGGCGGGATTCGTCCATTCTGTGGAAAACACTTCCTTCTCCACCTCCTGGATGTCCTTGCCCAGTCCGTCGACGACGGGAACGTAGTCGTCGATCACCCGGTCCATCACCCGGTGGAGCACGGCGGGTGGGCCCAGCCGGAGCAGGTCCGGGTCGCGTTCGAGACTCTGGCGTGCCTCGGTCAGTCCGCTCGCCTGGCCGTGCCGAACGACGACGGCGAAGTCATCGCCGATGAAGAGAAGGATCTCGCCGAACTCGATTTCCTCTTTCAGGTCCATGTAGCGAGCGCTCCTCAACACCACGAAGATGGTGTCGTCGTAGACCTCGAGTTTGGGCCGCTGGTGCGCCTTCATGGCATCCTCGACGGCCAGTTCGTGCAGATCGAACTCTTCTCTGACGGCGTCGAACTCTTCAGTGGTAGGTTCGTAGAGGCCGATCCAGACGAAGGAGCCCGGCTGTGAGGCCGCACGCCGTGCGCCCACCGTCGGCTGGTTGCCCGGTCGTCGCACGCCGTTGTCGTAGATCGCGCAGTCGATGATCACCGGCCCATTGTGGCAGGAACGCGCGGATGGTCGATGACCGCCGTCCCAAAGCCATTCCAACCGGTGTTCGTCAAACGAGCCCGCGACCGCGAAGGCTCCTCAGCATCCAAGCACCAGGGAGAATCGGCAGCCAGAAGGTCAGCAGCCTGAACACGAGAACTCCACCGACTGCGGTGCCGGCCACACCCCCGACCGCGGTGAGTCCGGCCACGAGGGCTGCTTCCAGCGCGCCCAGGCCTCCCGGTGTGGGGGCAAGCGAGGCGATGGCAGCGGCCGCCAGATAGACGGCGATCACATCGCCCATGGGAATTCCCCGGCCGAACGCGTCCATGGAGAATGCCAGCGTCAACGCGTTGGCGAAGGTGATGAGCGCCGAACCACCGAAGAGTTGGGTGAAGCGAACCGGGTGGCGGAGGGTCGCCTTGAGGGCTCGACTTGCCGTCAGCGCGGCCGGAATCACTTTGTTGCGACCGAGCGGACTCCAAATGATCAGTCCTACGACGATCGCCACGGCGGCGGCTCCAACCTGCAGCTCCCAGCGCGGTGGCACGCGAATGTCGCCGACGAGTTTCCGGCCGACGAGCGCTACCGCGCCGATGAGGCTCAACGCGTGGACTACTACTCCGGCCACACTGTCGATTCCGACGGCGGTGGCGGCGGCGGCCGGCGGCACCCCCTGCTTTTGAAGGAACTGGAGGTTGGTAGTGAATGCGCCGACGCCCTGCGGAGCCATGAGGCCGGTGAAGGCGATGGCGAGTTGTGTCTCGGCGGCCGGAACGATCGGGATCGCTTGCTCGAGTGATCCCTGGAGCGAGATCGCCCCACCCGCGTACACCGCCAGCGAGATCGCGGCGGCGGCCAGAAGCCACCAGACCGAACCGGTCTCCACCTGGTGAATCGCATCGGGAAGTTCCTTCACCTGGGGCAGCATGACGTGAACGGCAAAGGCGATGCCGGCCAGGCCGGCCGCGTACCGGAGGCTCTTCTTCCAGGTGAGACTGCCCGAAGTGTTCACGGCAGGATCGTATCCGGGATCGCCGGAAGGTATCAACCGTGGTGTGGGGTAACGCCAACGGCGAAGGTCTCGCCAACCCGTATCATGGGCTCTTGACGGTCCCATCCGGCGTCGGTTCGGTTGGCAGCCCGGCCGCCGGACCAATAGACGTAGCGAGATGACCATTCCAACTCACACCAGTAAGCCATCGTCGGGGACTTCGATGACGGCTGCCATTGCGGCCCTCGGCATCGTGTTCGGTGACATCGGGACCAGCCCGCTATATGCCCTGCGCGAATCGTTTCTCGGTCATCAGGGTCTCGATGTCACCAGGGACAACGTCTTGGGGATTCTTTCGCTCATCTTCTGGTCGCTGGTGATCGTCATCTCGGTCAAGTACCTGCTTCTGGTCATGCGGGCGGACAACGACGGTGAAGGCGGCATTCTCGCCCTCACGGCCCTGATCGTGCCTGCCCGGAACGCGACGAGCACCCGTCGCCGCACGGCGCTCATTCTCATCGGACTCTTCGGAACTGCGTTGCTCTACGGCGACGGGATGATCACTCCCGCCATCTCGGTTCTGTCGGCCGTGGAGGGAGTGCAGGTGGCGACTCCTGTACTCGAGTCGTATGTGATTCCGATTGCTGTGGTCATCCTGGTCGGGCTCTTCATGATCCAGCATCGTGGCACCGGCAAGATCGGGTCGGTGTTTGGGCCCGTCATGGTGGTGTGGTTCGCAGTTCTTGCACTGCTCGGTGTGTCGCACATAATCCAGCATCCCTCGGTACTCGCCGCGCTCGGTCCCGGCTACGCAGTTGCGTTCTTTGCCAGAAACGCCGGCATCGGGTTCCTCGCCCTGGGCTCGGTGTTTCTGGTCGTCACCGGTGGAGAGGCCCTCTACGCGGACATGGGCCATTTCGGGAGGCGACCGATCCAGCTCGGGTGGTTTGCCCTGGTGCTTCCGGCTCTCTTGTTGAACTACTTTGGTCAGGGTGCACTGCTGATCGTAGACCCCGCCGCCATCGACAATCCCTTCTACCGGATGGCTCCCGCCTGGGCGCTCATTCCCCTCGTATTGCTGGCGACCATGGCGACGGTCATCGCCTCACAGGCGCTGATATCCGGAGCGTTTTCGCTGACGAGACAAGCGGTGCAACTGGGCTACTTGCCACGGGTCCGGGTCGAGCACACATCTGCGGAGGAGATCGGCCAGATCTACGTGCCGTCCGTCAACTACGCACTCATGGTTGCCTGTGTGGGCCTAGTGTTCGGGTTCCGCTCCTCCGGCAATCTGGCGGCCGCCTACGGCGTGGCCGTAACGGCCACGATGGCGATCACAACGATCCTGTTTTTCATGGTGGCCCGGGATCGATGGCGCTGGAGCCTGCCCGTCTCGCTGGCTGTGGTGGCCGGACTGATGGTCGTCGACCTGTCTTTCTTCGGTGCCAACCTCTTCAAGATCCCGGCCGGCGGGTGGTTTCCGCTGGTAATCGGACTGGCGGTGTTCACTGTGCTGACCACCTGGAAGAGAGGCCGGCAATTGGTGGCCGCCCGTCTCCGGCGCGGCCGGCTGCCGATAGAACGCTTCATCGCCAGCATCGCAGGCAATCCGCCGCATCGAGTGCCCGGTACCGCCGTCTACATGTTTCCCGAGCCGGGTCCGACCCCGCCCGCTTTGCTCGCCAATCTCCGTCATAACGAGGTCCTGCATGAGCGAATTGTGTTGCTGGCGGTCCAGATTGCTGAGGTTCCGAGGGTTCCGGCTGCTCGTCGAGCATCTGTGCATGATCTGGGAGACGATTTCCATCAGGTCATCTTGCTGTTCGGGTTCCAGGATGATCCCGACGTGCCTCGCGCCCTTCGCGATATCACCACGCCGGAGTTCGGGTTCGATCCGGGCGATGCGAAGTACTTCCTGGCCCGCGAGGCGGTGATTCCGACCAAGCGGCCGGGAATGGCCTTGTGGCGTGATCGGCTCTATGCGCTCATGCACCGCAACACCACCAGTGCTGCTCAGTACTTCGGGCTGCCGGCCGAAGATGTCATCGAGCTCGGCATCCAGGTGGAAATTTGAAGGTGCCGCCAAACATCGCGATCGACAATGGGGATACTCGGACGCGGCGAATCGAGGGGGGCTCATGAGTGCCATCCTCGATTCGGTCGGTCCGTATGCGCCGTTTCTGGTGTTCGTGCTGGCCGCCGCGGAAGCGGCGGCGTTCGTAGGTTTGTTCATTCCCGGGGAGGCTGCGGTGGTCTTCGGAGGCGTGCTGGCCGGCACCGGCCGGGTGTCGCTGATGTGGGCGGCACTGGCGGCGGTGGCGGGGGCAATTGTGGGGGATTCCGTCGGATACTTCCTCGGCAACCGCTATGGGGCTGCCATTCTCCATCGAAAGCGGTTTGCCAAGATCGCCCGGCGGATGGATGGTGCGGGTGCCATGCTCGCCGAGCGCGGTTGGTGGGCGCTCATTGTTGCGCGATTCACGTCGTTCCTGCGGGCGGTGGTGCCGTTCGCGGCCGGAATGGTTCGCCTGCGGTACAGGACGTTTGCGATTGGAAATGTCGCTGGTGGGTTTCTCTGGGGCCTGACGTTCACTCTGCTCGGGTATTTCGCAGGGGACCGCTGGCCTGTTGTGGCTCGCTGGATGCGAAACGGCGGGCTCATCATTCTCGGCCTGTTGGTGGTGATCGGCGGTTTGATCTGGAGCACTCGGTGGGCCGCTCGCAATCAGGATCGCCTCATCGGATGGGGGCACCGGGCGATTGCCGCCCCGCCGCTGCGATGGCTGGTCCCGGGCATGCGGGGCCCGGTGCGTGTACTTCGCCCCTACGTACGGGTTTGGCCCGCCGCCCTGGTGACTGTGGCGCTCCTCTGGCTGTTCGGAGGATTGCTCCAGGACGTCCTCAAACAAGAGGAGTTCTTCGTGTTTGATGCTGCGGCCCTCCGCTACACCGACCGGCATCAGATCGGCTCGATCATTTCGGTTGCCAAGGTTCTGGTGCTGGCGACTCAGCCGATTGTGGTGGTTGCCGTGGCCATTCTGCTGGCGGTGGCGATGTGGAGGTTCCGGCGTGCCGCAACACTCAGCATTCTGCTAGCAGTCGGGGGCCAATGGCTGGTAGTCGTCGTAACTCGATTGCTCGTGGATCGAACGCCTCCGCCGTTTCTTCCGCTCGTGGACCTCGCGGGGTACGGATTCCCATCGGCACACATGGCAGCCCTGGGCGCACTGCTCACCGTCGCGCTCTGGCCCTGGCGTCAGGCGAGTTGGAGGGCAGGCGTCATCGGGTACGGCGGAGCGGCTGTGTTGCTCGCCCTGACAGGCGCCGGCCATGCCGTCCTTCTGGTCGAGTACCCGTCCGACACCCTGGCCGGGATCGCGGTGGGAGTCGTGTGGGCTGTGGTGGTGGCGGTCGCGCTCGATGGCCGTTTGAGAAACCGTGCCGGCGATCAAACTCCGACCATTTCGTGAGCTACGGTCGGGACCCGGCCGGGTCGTGCCAGGCAGCAACGCCGGCGGGGACCCGCTCGGCGTGTTCAGGTCCCCATGAACCCTGTGCATAGGGAAGCGGTGGTCCTGGAATCGCCAGCGTAGGCTCAACGATGCGCCAGGCTTCTTCGATGATGTCTTCTCGAGAGAACAGCGTCGGGTCACCTTCGATGGCTTCGGCGAGCAGACGTTCGTAGGCATCGGAGCGACGACCGAAGACCTCTTCGTACGAAACCCGGAGGGTCGTCGATTCGGTGACGACACGGTCGCCGGGCCGCTTTGTCTGCATGTCGATATCGACCCCGTCGTCCGGTCCCAGCCGGAAACGAAGATGGTTCGGATCGGGCGATTTCGCCGAGTCTGCAAAGGGGAGCGGAGGCTGGCGCCGGAACTCGACGATGGCCTCGGTGGCCGTAGCCGCCAGAGCTTTGCCGGCCCTGATGAAGAACGGCACGCCCGCCCAGCGAGGTGACGTGATATCGAGGCGCAAGGCAACATACGTCTCAACCCGGGAACCCGGGTCGACTCCGGGTTCTTCCGTGTATCCATCGTATTGGCCCCGAACGACGTCGTCGGGTTCCAACGATTGGATCGCCTTGAATATCTTCGCCTTCTCGTTCTGCATGGCGGCCGGGCTGTCGTCGCCCGGAGCTTCCATTGCCAGTAGTGCAACCACCTGGAGCAGATGATTCTGTACGACATCCCGGATGGTCCCGAGCTCCTCGTACAGCTTCCCGCGACCGTCTACCCCGAACGCCTCGGCCATCGTGATCTGCACGCTCGACACGTAGTGACGGTTCCACACCGGTTCCAACAGGAGATTGGCGAATCGGAATACGAGCAAGTTCTGCACTGATTCCTTGCCGAGAAAGTGATCTATCCGAAAGATCGACTCTTCGGGAAAGACGCGGTGAAGCACTGCGTTGAGGTGGCGGGCGCCGGCCAGGTCGCGGCCGAACGGTTTCTCTATCACCAGCCGGGCGTGCTCGGCGAGCCCGGCGGTGGACAGCCCCTCGACGAGGGTCTCGAACATTTCAGGCGGTATTGCCAGGTAGTGGACGGGGTGGCTTCTCGTTCCGAGCGCCGTGGCAAGCGCCACGAAAGTGGTTTGGTCGCGGTAGTCGCCCGCCACATACCGCAAACGACGGGCCAGCCGGGCGAGATGATATTCATCGACCTCGTCGACCGCCGCCCGGACCGCCTCACCCATGAAGTTCATAAGATCGGCGTCGGTCCAATCGTCGATTGCCACTCCGACCACCGGCATTTCCAGCAGGCCCCTGGTTTCGAGGTGATAGAGAGCGGGGAAGAGCTTCTTTCGGGCCAGGTTGCCGGTGGCGCCGAACAGAACCAGAGCGTCGGAGCGTTCCATTCAGTGGTCTCCCTTCTCTTCGATCGTCGCATCGGCAACTCGAGTGTCCCGGGCGATCGTCACGGTGAAATCGGTGCCCTCCCAACGATCGTCGCCGGTCCATCGGAAGGTGAAGGCGATGGCCGATGGTGAGCGAATACCGGTGGTGTCGAGATCCGCATAGTAGATACCGAGGCCGCTGTCTCTGGTGGGGGTTTCGCCATTGGTCTGCCAGCCGTCGCTCGACCACCGGACGATTGCCGGCGCTTGCAGCTCCACGCGGAGCCGTGCCCCCTCCGGCATCGTCCGGCATTTGTGGTTAAAGCGCCAGATCGTGTTAGGGGAAGAGGTCCCATCGATCTGGTAACGCTGCACGGGCTGAGGCGGCATATCGAATACCCGACCGTCGAGCAGCGATCTCCTGAGTTTCAGATACTCGGCATGGGCCCATACCAGCGGCATGGCCGAACCAGACGGGCGGCCGGTCAGGAGTTCGCGGTCCGGTATATCTGGTCCATCCCACGTTTGCTCCGGCAGCATGCCGCCGTCGTTGGCGGAGTGGGCGACGGTGCGCGCCAGTGCAGCGGCCGAATCCGATCGTCCGGCCGCCAGTTCATAGTGGGCGCGCTCGGCCGTGAGGAGCGGCCAGGCCCTGCCTGTTCCGGTGCCGTCGAAGGGCGAGCCGTCCTCGTGCTCGCCGTATCCGTCCTCGTTGTAGCGGCGGAATCCTGGCCCTTGAGGCAAGTCGATCCTCAGTAGACGGTCGATGACGTTGATGGTGTTGAGGATGCGCGGGTCGTCTGGTGCGCGTAATCCGAAGCGGACGAGCGCCAGTGCGTCGACGCTGACGATGTCGGCCGCAGGCTCCCGGCTCTCGCCGGGTGGCCGATTCTTGATGGGGACGAACCCGGCCGCCGGGGAGGCCGCATCGGCCGTCTCGGCCGGAGTGATGCGCACGTAGTAGCCATCGACGTTGTACGTTGTGGCGAGGTCGGTGCCGGTAACGTACATCCATCGCTCGACTGAATCGTTCCACACGTCTGCCGTCTCACGCAAGTACGTGGCCGCCGCGGGTTCACCGAAGCGATCTGCGAGGTCTGCGGCCGCCAGAAGTGCGACCACTTCTGCCGCCACCGTGAACGGGGTGTAACCCGGATCTTCCTCCCACCGGTCTTGATCGCTGACCGGACCGAAACGAGCGATGTAGGCGGCGGCCCGTCGAACTGTCGGCCAGAGACGCTTGAGATCGCCATCGGTGATTGCGCCCTTGCGAAAGGCGAGGTCCACCAGCATGATCGGCAGGGCTGTTTCGTCCATCTGGATACCGGACCAGTACGGAGTCCCGTCGAGCCACATGTTCTGCGGCCAGTGTCCGTCGGCTTCTTGGGTCGCGGCCAGATAAGTCACCACGCGCAACACCTCGTCATGCGCTCCACCGGCCAGCAGCCCGCCGGCTGCCTCGACGAGATCGCGCGGCCAGACCAGGTGGTACCCACCCAGGTCGTCGTCACCTTTGGCGAACCCCCACGGAATCGACAGGCTGGCGATGATCCCGCCCGGGAAGTTGTCCGCCTCGTGCACTTTGAGCACCATCAGGCTGGTACGGGCCAGCGGATCCTCGAACAAACCCGAGGCGGAATCCTCGAGCTTGTGTTGCGCCCACCAGGTCTGCCAGCCTTCGACGTAGAAATGCCGCGCAGCATCGAATCCATCCGACAGGCTGCTGAGGGACCGCTGGCCCGCTTCATCCGGTGTGTCGCCAAACCCGAGTGCAAGTGTGAATTCTCCATCGCTCGTCGTCGGCTCGATCTGACCGATGAGGGCGACGTTGCCGTCCGGCGCCGCACGGTATCTCCAGTTCATCGCACCGTGTTGCGAAATGTCCTGCCATCCGTCGGAGATTCCGACATAACCGGCTGATGTATTGATCCACCCTGCCGAACAGGCGAGCGCCATTGCCATACCATCCACTGCCGCGAACAGCATCGGCATGCCCTTGTGTTCGCCAACCCAGGCGCTGTTGCCCGCACCGCGGTTGCGAAGGTGCGGCGCGATGAGCGCGAAGATTCGGTAGTCCTCAAGGGACCCGATGAGAGGCACGAAGCGGACCTGCTGCAACAGCACATCGCGGCGCGGATCGGTGAGGACGGTCTTCTCGATCCGGAACCGTCCCTCAGCGCAGGTGTTTGTGAGCAGATAGGCGGGGATGCCCGCCTCAAGGTACTCGAGGACCGTACCGGTGTCGCGCTTCTCCTCTGCGAAGTACCCCCGGCCGTCGGAGACCAGCAACTCCATATCCCGGATGCACGCCTGGTCGAGTCGGGGCGCGAACACCTCGTTGAGAATCCCGTGACTCAGCGTGAACCAGACCCGGCTGGCCTCCGATACAGCCGCTCCGACCCCCTGTTTGGCGCTGGATGTCCAGGTCGGCGCGATGCCCGGCCATCCGGGGGCCTGCACGGCCTCGTCGTTCATGCCGGTAGCTCGGTCATCAGCCTGCTCCGCAAAGAGTCATCCATTCAGCGCGGACCCTTCAGGCGGTTCGCCCCCGCCGACTCGTATCTGGATGTCTTTGGTGATCTCCTCGAGTTTGCGGATGAGTTCGAGAGCCTCGTTGTCGGTGTTGTAGTCATGGAGGGCCAGTTCGGCGGAGATCTGGTCGGCCCGCCGAGCGGCAATCAAGAGGACCGCCCCCTGCAGCGCCGCAACGCAAGAGAGCAGCAAATTGAGCAGGATGAATGGATATGGATCGAAACCCGTGTTGCGGTTGAAGGCCATCCACGTCGCCAGGAACAAGAGTGCGACGAACACGAACGCCCATGAACCCATGCCGTTGCGAAGCCGATCGGCGGCGCGTTCTCCCATGGTGAGTTCGTTTTCGCTGCGCACCCCCGGATGGAAATCCCACAGCCGTCGTGCAAGATAGATGGCCCAGTTCCGCTCCATCTGAAACTCCTCTTCGGAAAGCTGACTCACTCGAGTGACGCCTGCTGATCACACTACAAGCGTCGTCGGTTGTGGAGAGGAGCGAAGCGGTATGCGCGGCCGACGGGGATCAAGCCTCAACGCTTGAGGTGCGATAGTGACCGCTGCGACACAGTCGGCTGGAGGGACGACGCTCCACGTCGCGCTCTACTGCGCCGAGGTCCGGCGCAGGGTCATGCGCTGCGAGCGCTGAGCACCGGTACCTGGACTTCGGAAACGCGAGGGGCTTCTTCTACTCGCTCGGCCGCTGGCGGACCGGCTATCCATCCGGCGTAGACCACCAGGCCGACGAACATGAGCCACATCACGGCCAGTGCGGTGAGCCCGAGATCAATGAGTTCGGCCAACATGCGATGTTAATCGGACAATCGCACAGTTCCTGTAGGCGTTCTTCCCTGGTCGGGTCCACCCGTTTCTGTCGCGACATCCGTCTAGCCGGTGGCTCAGTCGGGGGGCTCGCTCGAGCCGTCATCCAACAACCCGTGCCTGGTTGCCCAGATGATCGCCTCCGTTCGGTTGCCGACGCCTATTCGCACGTACAGTTCGTGCAACATGCGGAACAGTTCCCGCTCGGAGTAGCCGGCAGACTCGGCAAGGCCTGCCACGGTCGTGCCGGCCGCCAGCCCTCGCAGCCACTCGGCCTCGTGGGGAACTATCCAGGCATCGGCGTCGGGCGCAGCCGGGATCCGAGCTGCCATCGACTGCATCACGGTTAGCGGCACCGAGACACGGTCCTGCAGAGCTGCTTGGACAACCCACACCAATGCTTCCGTCGGCTCGTCTTCACCCAGGGCCGCCGTCGCTCCCGACCGTATGGCGTTTGCGTAATCGGCGAGCGAGATTTCGCGGAGCACAACCACGACCGGGATGTGTGGGTGGTCGCCTGCGAAACCGGAGAGATCTTTGAGGGCGGGGTCCGCGGCCGCGCCGAGTATCACTGCAACTCCGTCCCGGCCCCGTTTCCAATCGGCCAGGGCGGCGCAATCGGCGATGCTGAAGCCGGCCTCTGCCAACACCGCCGCGGCACCTCGTCGCCATGTCGGCGAGTTCCCGATGACTGCCACCCGTTTTCGCACGCGATGCAGCGTAGTCCCCGCCTGCACCCGGATGAGGAGAGGCTTCGGGGTCGCCACGACCCGGCAGTCGTCTGCCGGATGTCTGCGGGATCCTGCCATCAACACGGCGGGGCAGACACGCCGTCTGTCTTGGACACCCCGGGCAACGGGGCCGTATATTCGAGACCAGAGCCGGCAGGCTCAAATGGACCACCCAGAAGGAGGGACTCATGGCCGAGCAAAGCATTGGAAGTCGGGTCAAGGGAAGCATCACCGGACTGCTGAAGGGCACCGGCGGCATCGTGCAGGGCGCCACCGACGTGGCGAGAGACGCAACCGTCACGGCCTTGCGAGACGCGAGCGACGTGGCAACCACCGTGGCCGGCACAGCAGCAGAAGTCCTCGACGGAGCGTTCTCTGCCGTCCACGACACCGGCACCGGACTCGTTCGAACGGTTAAGGGCGTGGTCGTCGGCATAATTCAAGGTGTTGGGGAGATCGCCACCGTCACGGTGGGCGTCATCTCAGATACGGCCAGGGCAGCCATCAAAGGCACCGGGTCGATCGGTGCCGATGTAACGAAGGTGGCCGCCGGTATTGCTGAGGGACTCATTACCGCTACGAAGGACACGGGTGTGGGACTCGCCGATGGCGCAGTAGCGCTGGGCCGTTCCACGATTTCCGGGGCGAAGTCCCTTGGGGGAGACGTCATTGGAACGGCGTCGGGCACCGTGTCCGGCGCGATCGCCGGAGCTGCCGAAATCGGCGCCGATCTGCTGACTGCGGTCAAGAACACGGCCAAAGGTCTGGTCCAGGGAGCAGGCGAGGTTGGGTCCGATATTGCAGACGTGACCGCGGGCGCGATCTCTGGCGCCATCGCAGGGGCCAAGGATGTAGGGCTGAACCTCGAGGATGCCGCATCGGCTGCAGCCGCCGGCGCTCTGGAAGCAGCGGAAGAGATCGGTGAGGCCGCAGTGCACACGGTTCGTGACGTCGCCGCCAGTGGGGTCGGCGGCGTCAAGGCTGTGCTCAAAGGGCAAACAGACACACCTCAGGCCTGAATCTGACTGAGCGACGGGGTCGCCCACCGGCGGCCCCGTCGTCGCGCCGGTCATAGATTCGAGATCCGAGCCTCTCGTAGGTGAGCACGGCCGGTGTCGAGTCCTCCATCGGTCGGAGTCCTCTGTTGGTGACCGATCGATGGTGGATCGGAGCATGATCACATAGGCTGAGATATCGCGATATCCCTCACTTTTGCTGGATTATTCGTTATCGTCTTCACCGACGGCGCTGGATCGTCAACAGTTTCGAACTCCTAGGAGGGGTGGATGAACAAAACGGAGATGGCGAAGAAACTCGCCAAGAAGGCGGACCTGACGCAAGCGAAGGCTGCTGAAGTAATTGATGCGATTTTCTCTTCCGAGCCGGGTGACGGAATTATCGCCGTCGAACTCGACGCCGGACGCAAGGTGGCCATTTCGGGTTTCGGTACTTTCGGGACCAAGTCACGCGCAGCGCGCCAGGGCCGTAATCCGGCCACCGGCGCGACGATCACCATTGCCGCCAAGACGTACGCAACCTTCAAACCGGCCAAGGGTCTTCGGGACCGCGTCGCCGACTGAACGAACTGATTCGATCGGAAGTGCCCCGCCTGATGGCGGGGCACTTCGTCATTTCCTGGGCTTTCCTGCGATCATCGTCTTGTGTACTGGCTTGCCAAGACCTACCTCCGCTTGCGGGGTTGGCGGATAGAGGGTTCCTTTCCTTCGGATCCCAAGTTTGTTGCTCTCGGCGCGCCGCATACGTCCAATCTCGATTTCATCGTATTTCTGGGGGTTCTCGGCCATTTCGGTCGCCGCGCCAGCTATATCGGAAAGGACAGCCTGTTCTGGGGGCCCCTCGGTTGGCTGATGCGAAAGCTTGGAGGCATCCCGGTCCATCGGAACCACCCGGAGGGACTGGTTGAGCAGGTATCTGCAGCCTTCGAGCAATCCGACACGATGATTCTGGTAATCGCTCCTGAGGGAACCCGGTCACGGGCCGCCGCCTGGAAGTCGGGCTTCTATCGGATTGCAGAGGCGTCGGGTGTCCCGATTGTTCCTGCGTCGGTGAACGGCCCCGATCGGGTAGCAACGATCGGACCGCCGATCCGGGTCTCCGGCAGTATCACGGATGACATGAATCGTCTGCGAGCCTTCTTTGAGGGCGTCGAGGGCATCAGACCGGGCAACGAGACGCCCATCCGTCTAACAGAAGAACACCAAGCGGAATGAAGGAGAGCGCCGGACTGCTCCTCTTCCGGCGACGGCAGGGTGCGATCGAAGTCTTCCTCGTTCACCCGGGCGGACCATTGTGGGCGAAGAAGGATCTGGGAGCGTGGAGTATTCCCAAAGGTGAACTTGCCGGTGCCGAGGATCCGTTGTCGGCCGCCTATCGCGAGTTCTCAGAAGAGACCGGCGTTGCTCCGGGTCGAGAAACGCCGTTGCCATTGGGCAACGTGCACCAGAAATCCGGAAAGGTGGTTCACGCCTGGGCACTTGAGGGAGACCTCGATCCAGACCGGATCCGCTCGAACATGTTCACCATGGAGTGGCCGCCTCGCACAGGCCTGATGGTCGAGTTCCCGGAGATCGATCGAGGCGCCTGGTTCGACCTCGAGACCGCCGTGATGAAGCTGAATTCAGCCCAGCGGGAGTTCCTCGATCGTCTGACGCTTCTGGCAACCGGATAAAGAGACGTGCCCTTCGCCCCTAGGCTCCGCCGGTGGGCTGCGATGACAATGTGGACGTGCGAGAACTCACAGACGGATCCGCAGCAATCGTCAGGGGCGCGGTAGACGCCGGGTGTGACTTCTTCGCCGGTTATCCGATCACGCCGGCTTCGCAAATACTCACCGCCATGACCCGCGAGATGCCGAAGAGCGGGGGAGTGGCGATCCAGGGCGAAGACGAGATCTCTTCTATCGGCATGTGCATCGGCGCCACGATGGCGGGTGCACGAGCAATGACCGCCACCAGCGGCCCCGGCATCAGTCTCTACTCGGAAAATATCGGCATGGCGGTGATGGGCGAGGTTCCGCTCGTCATCGTCGATGTACAGCGATTGGGTCCGAGCACCGGAGGGGCGACGACCGCCGCCCAGGGCGATGTTCAGTTTGTACGGTGGGGGACCGGTGGCGGTTATCCGATCATTGCGCTCGCCCCTTCTTCTGTTCCCGAGTGCTACACCCTGACGATGAAAGCGTTCGATCTGGCGGAGCGGTTTCGCTGTCCGGTGTTCTTGTTGACTGACAAAGAACTGAATCTCACCGCCACGACGGTGGACATCGAGGACTATCAGAGAGTTGAGGTCCGACCGCGCTCCCGACGTTCGGCCGAAGCATCGATTGAACCCCCCTACTCATACGATCCGCCGGATGCCGTCGGAGCGGTTGCCACCTACGGTGATCCGGCCATCGTACGATTCACGGGTTCGACCCACGACGAACGAGCCTTCATCTCGAAGGACCCGATTACGGTGGGTGCGCTCAACGAACACCTCGTTGCCAAGATCCATGCTCACCAGGATGAGATAGACATGGTGGCCACCGACATCGATCCGAAAGCCACGACCGCGTTTCTGTCGTACGGAATCACCGCCGGATCGATGCGCGAAGCCGTTCGGATCGCCAGGGCAGATGGGCGGCGAGTCTCGGCCGCCACCGTGCACAGCATCTGGCCGGTCCCCGAGACGGCGATTCGGGTCGTCCTCGAGAGCCACGACCGAGTGGTGATCGGCGAACTCAATCACGGTCAATACCGGAGGGAAATCGAGCGCCTAGCCGGTCAGGGCACCGAGGTGATCGGTGTGCACCGCAACGACGGAACTCTCATCACGCCGGCCGACTTCCTCGAGGTCCTGGTATGAGCGTCGTCACGACGGTTACACCACTGGGTAGCTACCGGAATGACAGTCCCTACCCGTTCTGTCCCGGTTGCGGACACAAGTCGATTCTCGACAACTTGAACGCGGCGCTGGTCGAATTGCAGGTCGATCCTGCCAAAACGGTGATTGTCAGCGATATCGGATGCTCTGGCCTCTCAGACCAGTACTTCATTACGAGCGCGTTTCATGGTTTGCACGGTCGCTCGGTCACCTACGCGACGGGGATCAAGCTTGCACAACCCGAACTGACCGTGATCGTCGTGATGGGTGACGGTGGCACCGGCATCGGCGGTACGCATCTCCTCAATGCCGCCCGCCGCAACATCGGGATCACGGTGCTTGTGTTCAACAACTTCAACTACGGAATGACCGGCGGACAGCACTCGGCGACCACTCCGACGGGCGCCGTGACGTCGACGACACCCGGTGGGAATCCCGAACGCCCGCTCGACATCTGCGCGTCCGTTGGTGTCAATGGTGCCGGATACGTCTGGCGTGGAACGAATTTCGACACCGATCTGACCGAGAGAATCAGCGAAGCCATATTGTCCGAATCGTTCGCACTGCTCGACATCTGGGAGCTGTGCACGGCCTACTTCGTCAAGTCCAATCAGTTCACCAGGCGCGCCATAGACTCGACCCTCGAAGAGCTTGGATTTGAGACCGGCGTGTTGTACCGGGACGATCGACCGGAGTACACGGCCGCCATTCGCGAGGCCGGATCTTCATCTCTTGGAGCGTCTCCGGACGGGCCACAGCCGATCTCGTCCGAATGGACGTCACACCTCGATCACCCGTTCCTGATCGAGGTGGCCGGATCCGCCGGTGGACGCGTGCGCTCCGCCGTCCGCCTCGCTGCGATTGCTGCGATCAAGAGCGGTCTCTTTGCCTCCCAACGTGACGACTATCCCGTCACGGTCAAGACGGGGCACAGCCTATCCAGGCTGCTGCTGGCCGACCGGCCGATCGATTACGCCGGACCCGAGCAGCCGGACATACTCGTCGTACTGACGGATGACGGGTATCGGAAAGTGGCCGGCCGGGCGAAGCGAATGACCGAGGATGCCGTTGTGTACGCCCTTCCTCAGTTCTCCGCAATCGAAACACCTGCCCGTGTCGTTGTGCTTGATCCGGCCAACCTTCCCGGGCGGATCGGCAAGGGAGATCTAGCTCTCTTGGCGCTGGCCGCGGTCGTCCAGAACAGCGGCGTTATTCCTATCGAAGCACTGCGGTCGGCCGTCGCGGATGGCCCATTCGGCGAGAGCAACCTGGCGGCAGTCGCACACGGTGTGGTGCTGGCCGCGGAGTAGGCCATGATCCCGCGAGTCCGCCTGCGTCTTCAGTAGGCTCCGTTCGTGGCTGTAGCGCATTCTCTGCACCGGCACCGGTCCCGGAGTTGGTGGATGACAACCAATCGCATAGACGCGGGCGACCTCCGAATCGCCGGCGGCCTGATGGTGCTTCTGGCACTCATACGACCCTTCATTCCGCTTGATCTTGGAGTGCTCTGTCCCCTCCGGGCCGTGACGGGGGTGCCGTGTCCCTTCTGTGGAATGACGACCAGCGTCACTGCCGCGGTGCACTTCGATATTGCAGGAGCAGTTGCCGCCAATCCGGCCGGCATCGTCGCCGTCGGAGTCGCACTCCTCTTGCTAATCCGCCGACCGACCAGCGTCAAGGTTTCTATGCCGTTGGTGCTGCTGGCCCTCGGCGCTATGTGGGTGTTCGAGTTGTCGAGATACGGGTTCATCTAACAAGGGAGAGAGCATGACAGTACCCGCAGCACCTTCGGGCCCGAGAGCGAGCTTCGGCGAGCGGCTTATTGCCTGGTTCATCGACGCCATCGTGGTCGGCATCGCCAGCGGGATTCTCAGCAGAGTCGGCTTCGTGGGCTGGTTCCTCGGTTCGATTGCCGGCTACGCCTACTACGTCTACTTCGAAGGGAGCCCTTCCGGGCAGACCGTCGGTAAGCGAGCGATGTCGATCAGAGTCGTGGGCATGCAGACCGGAGCCAGCATCGGCTACGCCGGTGCCTTCATTCGGGTCATCGGCAAGATCGTCTCCGGTATTCCCTGTGCGCTTGGATACCTCTGGATGTTGTGGGATCCCGAAAAGCAGACCTGGCACGACAAGTTCGCCAGTTCGGTGGTGGTGCCGGTTTCGTCGTACCCGGTCAGCGAATGGCCCGGCAAGGCCTGATCACAGGCTGCTGAGGAACTTCTCCGTTTGGACGATCACACGGAGATGTAGACCGGCAGCGATTGGCTCTTCGCCGTCCCGCGCCTGAAGTTCGAACGCGATTGTGCGTCCGTCCACCGAGGAGACGGTGGCGAAGGCGTCGACCCGACGACCGACGGCTGTTGCTGCTGTGTGTCGAAGATCGATAAGGGTTCCGACGGTGGTGGAGCCGTCGGGGATGGCTCCGGCGAGGGCGGCGACGGCCGCCGCTTCCAGCCACGCGATGAGGCGCGGAGTGGCTAGAACCGGCACCGATCCGCTCCCGAGGGCAATGGCGGTATCGGCTTCTGCAACGACGGCATGGTGGGATCCCGCCAACCCGGGAGCTAACTCGTTCATAGGAGTTCGTCCACCGAGCGGGTGATTTCCGCGGCGAGGTGCCGCGCCTTGCGGAGTGCAGTGTCGTGACGTTGGAGAAGTGCGGTTTGGTCGCCCTCCAGTCCACTGAGGTTTACCCTCACGTTCATGGAGGCTCCCTCTGCAGCCGCCAACCCACACCACCCACCGACCCCGGCGTCTGTGACCGACGTCGGATTGCCTGTCTTGGCTGCCGTCAAGACCAGTTCGAGTGCGTCGACGCTTCGTTCGAGCACTTCGAGCGGAACCAGGGTTGCACCAAGGTCCGCCGAAGCGATCGCCGCCCGGCGGGACTCGATTTCCGCCGGTGTTGAGCGCGGCAGACGCCTGGCCGTGAGGACGGCATTGAATGCATCGGTGTCACGGTCGATCGCAGAAACAAACCAGTCCTTGAGTTCCTGAGCAGTGATGCCGAGTTCTTGCATCGCCCGGCGTTCCGACTCCAGTCCCTTCTTGGCGTGTGCGAGCGACGCCACCATTGCGGTAAGCGCGGCGGAAAGCGCGCCGGCCAGGGCGGCCGCGCTCCCTCCACCAGGAGCCGGCGTGTCGATCGAGAGCTCGTCCACGAAAGAGGAGATCGGCAAGCCTGCGAGACCGCCGTGCCGATCGACGAAGGCATACTCGATGATCTTGGCGTTGGGGTCGAAGGGTGCCAGTTCATTCAATCCCAGTGAGAGGATCGCAGCCTGGATGCGTTCGGTTTCCGGTACACCGGTCGTTGCGCCCTGGGCCGCCAGGTAGTGGTCGCCTGCCGCCAGGAGGGCGCGACGGGGAACCAGTCCTATCAGCTCACTGCCGGTCACCCGGAGCCCGAGCTTGGCCGCCTCTTTTCGACAGGCGTCGAAGACGAGATGCAGGGGTGATTCCGAGAAATCGGTCAGATTGAGCGACACCTGCGCTCGCCGGTATTCGTCGATATACCAGCCGACTCCCTTGACCTCCTTGAACCGACCAGGATCGAATACAGTCTGTTCGTTGGCGTTCTTCTGGACCGTGCCGTCTTCGTTGCGCCGGGGCGTGCCGAGCTCTCGTACGGCCTGGGCTATCCGATGGGCGAGCCGGCGGTCCTTGGTATTGAGGTTGACGTTGTACGCGATGAGGAACTGCCGGGCACCGATTGCGGTGGCCCCGGCGGAAGCGTTGTAGGCCGGACCGAAATCGGGTGTTTGCGCTCGATGCTGGAGACTCTCATATTCGCCCCGCCGGACATCGGCCAGCGACCGGCGACCTTCCGGGGCGGCATGCTCGTAGAGGAAGACCGGAATGGCTAGTTCGCGTCCAACCCGCTCGCCGAGTCGTCTGGCGATCTCGATACAGTCATCCATCGACGCTCCTTCGAGCGGAACAAACGGGCAAACGTCGGTTGCCCCCATTCGAGGGTGCTCTCCATGATGCGTGCGCATGTCGATCAGTTCTGAGGCGCGCTTGATTGCCGAGAAGGCGGCCTCCTCGACCGCCTCTGGAGGTCCGATGAACGTCACTACCGTGCGATTAGTGGCGGCACCGGGGTCGACGTCCAGCAGTTGGACACCCTCAACCCGCTCGACGGCATCCGTGATTTTCCTGATGACATGCCGGTCCCGCCCCTCGCTGAAATTGGGGACACACTCAATGAGCTTCACAAGACCTCCTGTCGTGCGGACGATACAGCGCATTGCAGCGGACCACTTCAATCATGGCAGCCACATAACCCTTTGAGCCTGACAACGAAGGGCGATGAGTCGAGCAGCTCATGACCGGATGCTTCGCCGTGCGGCGATGACGATCAATAGAAGCAAGAAGATCAGCGGGTTGAAGCCGAGCGTCGAACCCAGTAGGTGAGTGAGCCCGGCTATCCAAAGGACCCCTGCGATCCGCCCGTTGAGCCGGTCGGCCAAAATGAACAGTGATGGGAGCGCGAGTCCCACGTCGTAGAAGAGCGCATGAGGCGCGAGCAGCACTGCTCCCGGCAGGGTCATGGCCAGCACGCCCGATAGGTCTCTGCTTCCGTGTCGGTAGGCAGTCCAGGCGATCCACCCTGCCGTTGCCGACGAGAGAGCTATCCACGCCGGTTCGATGCCGAGCCAGAGTGCCAACTGGCGCCAGGTCACGAAATTCAGGCCGTTCACAGCATCGTTGGCAAGCGCAAATGAGGTCGCTTCGGACCACCAATCAATCGGCCAGGACCAACCGGTCAGGGCAACGCCGACGAAGTAGAGGACGCCCATGCCCGCCAGGGCACCGTACACGGCCCGATGTCGGCGAGACAGCCAAATCACTCCGAGGATCGGCAGCAGGAACTGCGGCTTGAAAGCGAGAAGGCTGAGGACGATCCCGGCTGCGAGGTCTCTGTCGGCGCGTATCAGCCGCCAGGTGCCCACCACGATCAAGAGACTGATGGCGGTGTTCTGGCCGCCGATGATCGCTCGCAGCATCGGGTAGAACAGCACGGCACCGGCTAGTGCGAGCCACGGGTATGCGCGAGCCAGGGGAGTGATCGGGCGAAGGAGCCAGATCGCCAAGGCGAGTGCAAAGAACGAAATGATGGTGAAGAGCGCGTACGAGGCTCGATACGGTAGGAGCGTCAGCGGTGCATATGCGGCCGCGGCAAACGGCGGGTAGGCAAACGGCAGGAACCCGTCCGGCACGAGGTCGGCTTGCATGGAAGCTTGCAGCTCGAAATCGTAGAGGCGATCGGCCAGACCCTCGTTCACTATGGACCCAGCGACATAGAAGGCGGGGTAGTCGCCACCGAGGAGTCCGGTATCCGCCGGTTTGTCTGAGCCAACCGCGACGGCAAATGCCCAACCGGCGAGCAACGCCAGGATTGCGGCCTGGGGATACCTCCTGAGTCGCCATCGGCGGTCGATCATGCGTGGATGAGCGCGTTTCTCGGCATACGCGTCATCGGAACGCACTCAATGAGCTTCACGAAACCTCCTGTGGTGCCGACAATACCAACAGACGTGAAGACCACGAGAGAAGCGACAACCCGTCCCCATCGATTGAGGTCCCCAATGTGGGTTATCCATCATCAGTATGAGCGGGCATGAAACTCCGCCCGTCCATCCAAGCACGCTATCGCGAGCTGACGGTGTTCCTATTTGCAGCATCGGCTCTGCTTGGGCTTTTCGCCGGATTCCGCAGCTTCTCCGGGCCGATGACTTTCGGGTTGATCCCGTGGGCCATGGGGCTGGCCGCCTCATTCCTTGGGGTTGTGCTGGTAGGCACGGCCGCGGTGGAGTTCGCGTTGTCTGGCGACGAACTGGTCGACATCCGGTGTGCGCTGGGAGTGCTGGCGTTCGGTGCCGGGAGTCTCAGCACCATTGGATGGGGCGGCTTGGTTGTCCTCGCACTCCTTCTGGCCGGTTGGTCGACCGGAAGAGCTGGGAAACGAGCTGTGGAGGACGGCTGGCGTGCCGAGCGGGCCGAGCGACGCGCATTTCTCGCCAGGGTTCGGGGAACCGACGCACGATCCGATCCGGAGGCCGAGCGATTTCTCAACGTGACGAACGTCGACCTCACGGAACGGGACCAAAGACGTCAAACCGGGGATTCCGGGTATGAGATTCCGGTGACCCGTCGTGGCGCGCGAGATCGCGGACGAATGATCGAGGGTAACCCCTGGCAATTGCCCCCGGAATGACGCCTACCGGGCTGAGATGTATTCCTCGAGGTACTGGATGTGGAAACTCTGTTCCTTCGTCTGGAATCGAACGAGATCGCCAATGGACACGATGCCCTTCAGGGTGTCCTCGGCGACAACCGGCAGGTGACGAATTCTACGGTCCGTCATCAGAGCCAGGGCCTCTTCGACCTCACAGGACGGCTCTACGTACAAGACCGGAGCGCTCATGATCTCCTTCACGAGGGTTTCTTTGGACGTCCGGCCCTCGAGAGCAATTCGGCGGAGATAGTCACGCTCGGTGATAATGCCGGCGATCTCGTCGTCTTCGGTCACCAGAAGTGCACCACAGTTCGCATCGACCATTGCCCGAATTGCCTCGAAGACCGTATTGTCCGGTCCGATCCGAACTACGTCCGAGCCCTTCTCGGTTACCACGTCACTGATAGTCGCCATGCATACCTCCATTGAGTCCCGATAGGCAAGGGTATCCGATCGTGGGTCGCCGTGCCGGGTTACCAGCCGCTCGATCCACCCCCGCCCCCGGAAAAACCCCCGCCTCCACTGAATCCACCGAAGCTGCCGGAACTCCATCCGCTGCCGCCCCAGCTGGAACTACCGCCTCCGCCGCCGCCGAATCCGCCGCCCGAGAACCCACCGAACCACGAGTTCGTATCGTTGGACCAGGACGTATCGTGATAGACGGGTTCCCATCCGTAGCTGCCTGAATGACCGCCGGTAATGACCCAGTGGTAGAACAGCAGAGTGAACGGATCGAATGACCCGAATCTGGCTGGGATGGGACGTCCCGTCCATGAATCGGTCTGTCGCGACGTGCCTGTATGGGCTAGTTCGGGGGCGAAACGGTCGGCGTCATCGATCGAGGATCGGGCAAGTGCCTGGCGCTGGGCGGCGTAGGCAAGCGCGAACTCTCTAGGGCCGCGCGCATCGGAGGCGCCGAAGGCGGCCGCGATGTCGGCGTAGGATCCTTCCAGCCCCAGTGCCACCAACTCCTCTCTGGCCTCCGACCATCTGCGAACCGCCTGGGCCGGTTCGAGCGACACGGCGAGAATGCCGGCGATCGTCCGGCGAGCATCGCCGGTCAGGCCCGCCTCCGCCAGGTCGTCGAGCAACTCGTGATAGACGGCCACACCGTCGGTACGTCGCTCGAGTAGGGCAGCGGTAATGGCGACGGGAAGCCCCAAACGTTTCGATTGCTCACGGATCGCGGCCACCCTGCGAGGATTGGAGAGCCCGACCAGGGCATACTCGACCGATTCTGCGGGGGTGAGATCCTCTTCCCGATTCCGGCCGTATGCGGCAAGGAACTCGGGAACGGACCCTTCGTCCCGGTTGAGCAGCAGCAGGGCCGCAATTGCGGCGACGTCGAGCCCGTCTTGCTTGAGGCCGGCCCCCTTGTCATCGAGCTCCTGCCGGACCCGCTCATAGCGGGCAAAGGCCCGATCCGCGTCGGTTTCGAGGTCGGCCAGCGCAGCGGCGACCGCCGGTCGAGCTGACGAGGCAGGCAACTGCGCATAGAGGGCCTCGAGAGTGTCTGTCTTGGTACGCGCCGTCGCATACGCCAGTTCCAGGGTTTCCACCGCCGTACCAACCTGCGGCTTATCACGGAGTACCGGAGCAGCCTTCAAGAACCGCTCGCCGAGGTCGGTTAGCAGCGCATGCCCGATCGCGGTCTCAACCAGTCGCTGATCCACGGTGGTCGCCACCCGCGCCCTGGCCTCGGCCACACGGTAGGGGCGTAGCCCGTCCACGAGTTGGGTCAGCTCCTGGCGGCGCACATCGAAGCTGGTTGTATCGTCGAGGTCGATCTCCAGTGATTCTCTGGCAGCGGCTTGTACTGCCCCCTCGAGCACATCTCTTTCACCTGCGACGCGGAGCTCGAGGGGCACCTCGGCAGCGCCCATCATTCGGTCCCGGTCGATCATGTTGAGAAGCCGGTGATGGTGGGCGGCCTCAACCGCAGTATCGAGGTCGGGTCGCCGTACCTCGGCCACATCGCTGAGGACCCTGACGATGTCTGCAGTCGGCGCCTCCGTCGTAGCGACTTCAACGTCCATGAGGAAGTCCCGCAGCAGTGGGAGTTCGTGTCCGGCAACATCGAGACGGGCGAGTTCTCCATCAATGAGTTCCTTGCGCAGGCGACGGGCGCGAGCGCGGCGCTGACTCCGCACTGCAGCGCCCGTAACCCCGAGGCCGCCGAGCAATGCCACGCTAAGAGCTCCTCCGATGATCGCCAGATTCGGCCCGTCCCCGTTGTCTGTGGTCGTCTGATCGGGCGTGAAGCCGTCCATCACATCACCGACCGTGCCGCTCGAGCCTGTTTCGCCGGCTGCGAAAGCAGCAAGTGCCTCATCTAGGGAACCGATGATGGCGAGCAGGCCACCGTCGAAGTTCCCTGCTGCAAAAAAGCTGTTGGCCACAGCCGCGATCGAATCGAAATCTCGCGGCACATCGTTCAGGCCCGGCCCGTGCTGGATGGTCGTGATACGTGAGGCGAGGTCGACGGCGATGACGATCCCGTCGTTGCGCTGTGGATCGCCAACCCCCCAAGCGTCCCCGAGGTCGATTGCGAATTCCTCAACCGACCGGCCGCCTGTGCCGTCGACGACGACAACCGCCGTTTCGTGCCCGTACGTGGCAACGAGACGCCCTACCGCTTCTTCCAGAGCGGCGTCGTCCTGGATCATCCCGGTCGTGTCGGTGACGGCGCCATCGCATGTGATGCCTTCAAACGCGGGACACTCAATAATCGTCTGGGCGAATGCCGCCACCGGGAGCAGTGTCGACATCAGAGCAAATGTCAGGGCTAACCGCAACCGCACGAGGCTCCTTTCAAGTTCCACCGATCACGCTAGCCGCGCCGGCGGCGGACCCGGAGAGAGCCCGGGTATCCCCGAGCCGGGAACCAGGGTGGGCCCCCGATGCGGCAACCCCTCCTATCTGGTCTCCTGAGGGTACGGAATCCAGGAGGAGCCAATGCAGACCACGTGGAAACGAGCCAGGACCATGGCCGACCAGACATCGCCGGAGCGAAATCGCTACATCGATTTCCTTCGGCTCTTCTCGATCGCAGTCGTAGTGTTCGGCCACTGGTTGATGGCGGTCGTGATCGTTCGTGACGGTGAGGTTGTGATCGATCACCTGCTGGCTGCTGCACCGAAGATGCAGTACGTCACCTGGCTTCTTCAAGTAATGCCGGTCTTCTTCATCGTCGGAGGTTTCGCCAATGCCGTCTCCTGGTCCGCGGGACGGCGGCGCGGGCACGGGTACGCCGCCTGGCTCCAAGGTCGCACGGCCAGACTGCTCCGACCGACGATGATCCTCGCTGCCGTCTGGGCGGTCGTGGCGTTCGCCCTGGTGACGGCCGGAGTGGACGAGCGGCTCCTCCGGATGGGGACGCAGGTCGTGGCGGTTCCGCTCTGGTTTCTGGCTGTATACGTGGGTGTCGTCGCTCTGGCTCCGATCATGATCGAACTCGATCGCAGATTCGGATGGGTGGTGCCGGTCGGGCTCTTCTCCATTGCTGCCTCAGTGGACTGGTTCAGTCATGGATTGGGCGTACCGGTGGTCGGATGGACCAACTTCCTGTTCGTCTGGCTTGGTATACATCAGCTCGGTGTCCTCTGGCAACGGGGTGCGCTGCCACTGAGCCGGGTGGGCTCGGTGGCTTTGGCAGGAGCCGGGTTCGCCGGACTCGTTGCGTTGACAGGCCCGGGTCCCTACCCGGTCAGCATGGTCGGTGTACCGGGAGCCGTGTGGACGAACAATCTCCCTCCAACGGTCGCTCTCATGATGCTTTCCGTACTACAGATCGGGGTCATGCTGGTGCTGAGCCGGCCCGTTTCAATGTGGCTCGAACGTCCTGTCCCATGGGCAGCGGTGATCGCCGGCAACGGCCGGATAATGACGGTCTTTTTATGGCACATGACCTCGATGGTGTCGGTTCTGGGACTTGCGCTATGGCTCGACGGAGTCGGCTTTGGAATCGAGCCGCTCAGCGCCGGGTGGTGGTGGTCCCGCCCCTTGTGGTTCATCATTTTGCTTCTCCCGCTGACCGGACTGGTACGGCTCTTCGGGCGGTTCGAAGACCCCCGGGCTCCGACACCAGTTGCGTTCCTGGGCGTGGTGGCGGGTCTGCTGACCGTCATGTGGGGGTTTGCCCGGTTGGCTCTGGACGGTTTCGTCACTGCGGGTGTCACAGGTGTCGCCTTCGTTCCGGCGGCGGCGGTCGTCGCCGGCGCCTGGATGCTCGGCGTGCGCCCCCGGGCTTTTCAGTAGGGGCGCGTCGGCCGGCCGTCGGGCGGTCTCGTGTGATGTCGATGGCTCTCTGACTCCGTTTGGGTCGCACGGAGAGGCCATTGGGACCTTGGTCACTGGGTAATGATCCCCGTCGCCCGCCAATATGCATGATGAGGAATGTCGGTCGACTGATGGGCTGAATCATGTTTCGAATCCTTGAGGCACGTTCTCTGGCTCCTGATGTCAAGTACTTCCGCATCGAGGCTCCGTCGATCGCTCGAGCGCGCAAGGCCGGACAGTTCGTCATACTCCGCGTAGCCGGCGATGGTGAGCGTATCCCCCTCACCATCGCAGACGGCGACGCATCCGGAGGCTGGATTGCCGTAATCGTCCAGGGTATCGGTAAGACCACCAAGCACCTGAACACGCTCGAAGCAGGGGAGTTCATGCATGACGTCGCAGGACCTTTGGGCATGCCATCCCACATTCGAGACTTCGGAACGGCGGTGGCGATCGGTGGGGGAGTGGGCACTGCGATCGCCTACCCGACCGCGGTCGCCCTCAAGCGCGCCGGCAACTACGTGATTTCGATCGTTGGCGGTCGTTCCCGGGATTACGTAATCATGGAACCGGCGCTCCGGGATATTTCGGATGAGGTCTATCCATGTACCGATGATGGGAGCTACGGTTTTCACGGGTTCGTCACGCAGAAACTGCAGGGGCTCATCGATGAGGGGAGAGTCCTCGACCTGGTTCTGGCAATCGGACCGATACCCATGATGCGCGCCGTCGCCGACGTCACGCGGCCGTTCGGCATCAAGACGATCGTGAGTCTCAATCCGATCATGGTGGACGGCACAGGGATGTGCGGGGGATGCCGGGTGAGTGTCGGCGGCGCAACTCGATTTGCATGCGTCGATGGCCCGGAATTCGATGCGCATGAGGTCGATTTCGATCTGATGGAAAGGCGCAACAAGGCGTACGTCGGGTTCGAGCGAAACCGTCTTGAGGAGTTCCTCGAGCAGGTCCAGACGTGACGATCGAGGTCCCAGATGTCTGGCCACCCAAGCGGGAACGTCGCGCAATCGCTCGACTCCATATGCCAGAGCAAGAGGCGGCGGCCCGAGCCCGCAACTTCAGTGAGGTCAATCTCGGCTTCACGGAGGACATGGCGAGGCTCGAAGCTATGCGGTGCCTGGAGTGCAAGACGCCGACTTGCATGGAAGGTTGCCCGGTCGGAATCAAGATCGATTTGTTCGTGAGCCTGGTCGCCGAGGGGCACTTCGCAGAAGCCGCCCAGATCGTCAAACTCGACAATTCGCTGCCGGCAATCTGCGGTCGGGTCTGCCCCCAGGAGAACCAGTGTGAAGGGGCGTGTGTTCTCACCAAGAAGGGCGAGTCCGTCGCGATCGGGGCACTCGAGCGGTTCGTAGCCGACTATGAGCGGCTCAGCGGCCTCGCCGTCGTTGATGTGCCGGCCGAACGAACCGGCAAGAAGATCGCCATCGTGGGCTCAGGCCCGGCCGGCCTTGCCTGTGCAACCGATCTAGCCAAAGCCGGCCACGACGTCACGGTATTTGAGGCGCTCCACGAACTCGGCGGGGTGCTGGTGTACGGGATTCCCGAATTCCGGCTACCAAAGGAGATCGTTCGAGCTGAGATCGACGGTCTACGCCGGATGGGAGTCGAGTTCATTACCAACGCGGTCATCGGTCAGACGACCACAATCAACGCCCTGCTGGGTCGAGACGGATTCCACGCGGTCTTCCTCGGAGTCGGCGCCGGCCTTCCGAAATTCACGAACATCGACGGCGAGAACCTCATTGGCGTGTACTCCGCCAACGAATTTCTCACCAGAGTCAATCTGATGCGTGCCTACGAGGATGGGTCGAATACGCCGATCTTCGACGTGAGGGGCAACAAGGTGGCGGTCTTCGGTGGCGGCAATACCGCCATGGACGCAGTGCGAACGGCGCTCCGGCTCGGAGCGGCCGAAGCTTCCATCATCTATCGCCGGGCGGAAGAGCAAATGCCTGCCAGGGTCGAGGAAATCATTCACGCCAAAGACGAAGGTGTTGTCTTCAAACTGCTGACTAGCCCGCTGAGTTTCTCCGGCACGGACGATGGCTGGCTCACCAGTGCCAGGCTCCAACAGATGGAACTCGGCGAACCGGACGACAGTGGTCGCCGGCGTCCCGTCCCGGTCGAGGGCGGGGAGTACGAGATAGACATCGACGTGGCCGTCATCGCGATCGGCAACGGTGCCAACCCCTTGCTCAGGCGAAACGCCCCCGGGTTGGTGTTCACGAAGTGGGGCACCGTGGTCGCCGACGAGGCGAGCGGCCGCACAACCAAGAAGGGTGTCTGGGCGGGGGGCGATATCGTGACGGGTGGTGCCACCGTCATCCTGGCGATGGGGGCCGGACGACGCGCTGCCGCAGATATCAACCGGTATCTCGCCACCGGTGACCTTTCTTGCGTCGAATTTGGGTGCTGAGGGCACCTTGGCGACGCAAGAAGGGGAGTACTTCGCAGTGGTGCGCCCGAAGGTACTCTTCCCGGCAGATCATCATGGATACCGCACGAATACGGCGAGGAGTCGAGGCGCTCAAGGAGGCGGCTCGCTCTTACGGGGAGGATGAAGCGGGTCGCGCCGCGGCCGCCCTTTCGTTCTACACGCTCTTTTCGTTGGTGCCGATGATGTTTCTCATAGTCGCGATTGCCGGGTTCGTCTTCGAGGACGTCGACCGGTTGAACTCTATTATCGGACAGGTCGAAACTGCCGCAGGTGAAACTGTGGCGAGCCAGATCTCCGATCTACTCGAAGTCGCCAAGCGCCAGGCTGGTGCCTCACTGGGCATCGGTATCACCCTCACCGTGTTCTCAGCCTCGGGCATCTTCCTGCAGGTGCAAGGAGTGCTGAACAAGATCTTCGACGTTCCAACCGCTCGGACGACCGGCATGACCGCGTTGCTGTGGAAGCGGAGTGTGGCCTTCGCGTCGGCGCTAGTACTGGCAGTGCTGGTCATCGCCCCCGTGGTGGCGGTTGCCGCCATCCAATATGTGAATCGTTCGCTCGTGCCGGATGCTATGGGCTGGCTGCGAGCCCTTCTGGCCTGGAGTGTGCCGATTGTTTCGGTGGTGCTGCTGGTGGCAGTTGTCGGCCTGACGTTTCAAACGATGACGGCGGTATTGATTCCCTGGCGCGCAGCTCGACGTGGTGGTGCCGCCACCGCCGTGATCGGGCTCCCGGCCGCCTTCCTGGTCGGAACAATTCTCGGACGGGTGGGGAACCAGGGCACACTGGGTGCGCTCGGCGGCGTCGCCATCCTGCTCTTCTTTTTCAACTTGATGTGGCAGGTCTACCTCTTCGGCGCCGAGCTCACCAAGGTCTATGCCGGGCACCTTCGATCCGGCGCCGTGATCCGACCGGCTTCTCAGACCCCCAAACAGCACGAGAAGGCCCAAGTATCCGCAGGCGCGACACTCTCCGGCCTGTTCGGTCTCCTACTCGGCATCGCAATCGGACGGCGTAGGAACTGAGTCACATCGCCGGTGTTGCCCGTTCGAGGATGAAGCGCTGATCAACTCCGCCGGGAAGTGTTCCGTAGAGGCCGCCCCGGTCGTTCGTGAGCCTCGACGACACGAATGCCTCTGCGACCGCCGTTGGCGCAGACCTGATCAGGAGTGACGCCTGGAGGAGGAGCGCCATTGACTCCACGACCCGGCGTGCTTCCGACTCGGATACCAATCCGCGGATCGACTCACTGAGCTGGTCGAGCGCCGCATCGAAGCGCGAGTCGCTGCCCTGCGCAAGCCTCAGCTCAGCCAGGAAAGCCTCTGCCACGTTCGGTGATTTGCGAAGCGCCCGCAGCACGTCAAGGGCGATCACGTTGCCGGAACCCTCCCACACCGCGTTGACGGGGCTCTCCCGGAAGATACGCGGCATGATCGACTCCTCGGCGTAGCCATTTCCTCCCAGGCATTCGAGCGCCTCATACGCCAGGCCGGGCGTGCGTTTTGTTACCCAGTACTTGCCGACCGGGGTGGCGATCCGGCGGAACAACTCCTGCTGCTCGCCGTCCTTGTTATCGAACGCGTCGGCCACTCTCAGCATCAGCGCGGTGGCGGCTTCAGATTCGAGAGCCAGGTCGGCCAGGACGTTGACCATGGCGGGCTGAGCGGCCAGCAGGCGCCCGAACGCGGTTCTCTGGGAAGCATGGTGAGTTGCCTGCGCAACTGCCTGTCGCATGAGGCCGGCCGAACCAAGCACACAATCGAGTCGCGTGTGATTGATCATCTCAACGATAACGCGGACACCGTCTCCTTCGTCACCGACCCGTTCGGCCCAGCTTGCCTGGAACTCGACTTCACTCGAAGCGTTCGAGCGGTTCCCGAGCTTGTCTTTCAGTCTCTGAATAGTGAAGCTGTTGCGCATACCATCTGGGGTCCAGCGGGGCAGGAGGAAACAGGTGAGTCCTTCGGGTGCGACGGCCAGGACCAGGAAGGCGTCGGACATCGGAGCAGAGCAAAACCACTTGTGGCCCGTGATCGAGTAGCCGCCGTCGATGGGGGTGGCAGTGGATGTGTTGGACCTGACGTCGGAACCACCCTGTTTCTCGGTCAAGGCCATTCCGAACGTGACTCCCGTCTTGCGATCCGCCGGCTGTGCGGACGGATCGTACGTTCGGGTCAGGCGCTGCTCCCACCGGGCGGCGAGGTCGGGCTGTTTGCGGAGGCTGGGGACCACGGACGTGGTCATCGAGATTGGACAACCGTGACCGGCCTCGATCTGAGCCATCAGAGAGAAAAGAGTGGCTCGTGCCACATATGCGCCCGGTTCTCCCTCCCACGGCAACGAATGCAGGCCGTACTCCATCGAGAGCGCCATAAGTGAGTGGTACGCCGGGTGGAAGGCGACCTCATCGATACGATGTCCTGCTGGATCGTGAGTATGCAGCACCGGGTCTGATCGATTGGCCTGGAATCCCCACTCGATCACTTCCGCCGAACCGATTCTGGCACCGAACCGGGCAAAGGTCTCAGTTGCCCATTGAACTGGGTACCGGGCCAGATGTTCGGCAAGTGCCCGATCGCTGGTGAAGGGGTCGTAGTCGACGAGTGGTAGCGGCTGATTGAACACCTTGTGAGTCGACTGCACGGATCCTCCTTGGGATCAAGGTTGCTGATCTCGATTCGTAGGTTCTGAGTTCTGAATGATCGAGCGTTCGATCCGGGTGCCGGACTCGAACAGTGTTCGCTCGTTGGTGGCAGTCCAGATTGGCGTAAACACGAGGTACAACCCGAATGCGATGATGAATAGAGGTTCGACCCGCGCAACGGTCACGATACTGAGGCGATCGGCGATCCATGTACCGATGAGCGATCCCATCGGCAAAGTGCTCCACATGACGGCGCGAGAAGCCGAGGTGACACGCCCGAGGAGGTGATCAGGCGTATACAACTGTCGCATCGTGATGAGCGGAATGTTGATCCAGGAAAGGCCGAGGAACGTGACCATCAGAACCAGGAGGATCGACCATCGCGAAACTGCAAGGGTCAGCACGGCGAATCCGGTACCGAATACCAACATTCCCGAAACGAGCGTCCTCCCCAATCCGAGGACCTTCCCCGCGCTTCCGGCGGTGAGCGCCCCCAGCACTCCACCCGCACCTGCGGCGACGAACAAGAGGCTCAACTCCTGGCTGTCCGTTATGCCGAAATGGTCGGCTCCGATCAGGATGATGATCGCTTCGAGGAATCCTGCCACGAAGTTTGTGATGGCCCCGGAGGCCGTCAGGAGTCGCAAGCGCCGCTCTTCCCACAAGAACGAGAAGCCCTCCCTCGCCTCAGCCCAATAGCCACCGTGGACCGTTTGGAGAGCGCGCTTCACCGATCCGACGAGCGCGAGCGAGAACGCCGAAATGACGAAGGTGACTGCATTGAGCGTGAAAGCGGTGGAGTAGTCCCACAAGCCGACGATGACGCCACCGAGGGCAGGGCCAACGACGAAAGCGACTTGTTGGCTGAGAGCGACTCGGGCGTTGGCAGTTCCCAGCTGATCCGGTCGAACGAGCAAGGGAACGAATGCGAACAGAGCACTCGTGAACGTGGCTGCGAACGTTCCCACGAGGAATGAGATAGCCAGCAACGCCAGCAGGTCAGGGGGAGCGCCGGCCGCCCACCGGGCCAGGACCAGAAACGCGCCGGCCCGGATGAGATCCGAGACAATCAGCACGGAACGCAGACGTAATCGATCCAAAAGAACTCCGGCGAGTACGCCGACTAGGAGAGTCGGGAAGCTCTCTGCTGCATAAATGAGGCCGAAATCCGAGGGCTGATCGGTGATCACGTATCTGACGAAGGCCGGGATCGTGAAATAGGCGATGTAGTCGCCGAGTTGTGAGATCGTCTGTCCTGCCCAGAGGGAGTTGAAGCGCGCGCCGAGTCCGGCGGCCGCCCGATGACGCCCCCTGCCCGGGCGTGATCGTTGTGCCCAGATCTCGCCTCTCATACTGAGGGGGCAGGGTAGACCGTCGGGCACTATCGTGTGCGGTAGACCCGTCAGGGCCTCTGCCCACCAAGGGCAGATTGCGCCCCGGCGGCATCGAGAAAGTAGCCTGAGTCATAATGAGCGGCCCGAAAGAACTCCCGCAGCTGGTCACCGAACTGACCGACCTCTCGAAGCAGTACCTCATGCAAGAGACGATTGAACCGGCCAAGCGGCTGGGACGCGTCGCAGGCATGGGCCTGGCGGCAGGTGCCTTGTTTGCGTTTGGCGCCATCTTCATCGGCATCGCTCTGGCATTGCTCCTGGTCATGGTGCTCCCGGACGGGGATCTGTGGAAGGCGCTTGCCTACCTGATTTCCACCATGGTGCTCGGGGGAACCGCCGGCCTCATCATCTGGAGGGCGACACGCTGATGGTCACTCGTGCGGATATCGAAGCGAAAGCAAAAGAGATCGAAGGGGCGCTGAAAGAGACCCAGCAGGCCGTCAAGAACAGCGCGGTCTGGGTGGCCGTTGGTGTGGCTGCCATCGTCGTGTTCGCCTTTGTGTTCGGGCGCCGTAAGGGCAAGCAGGGCAAGGCCGTCGTCGAGATCTACCGAACCTGAGGGTCAGACCGGCTTGGCGAGTTTCACCTGAACGCTTTCACCGACCTTGAGCGTCCGCTTGTAGAGCAATTCCCTCCCGCGGCTGCGACTGCGGAGCCAGGCAACGGCCAGAAGCGACGCTCCCAACAGGATGAGTTGCGGATCGCCGGTGCGGAGACCACGGAAGGTTCGAGTGAGACCGGACGTGAGTGGGTTCATGGCAGAGCAAGGTTAGCTCGCGGCCTTTGGTTGATCGACCGGGCCGGCGAATCGCGACCCTAAACTCACCTCTCAATGCGAAATCAGCGCTTTATTAGAGCAGTCATCTTTGTCGTGGTGGCCGGCATGGTCCTCACGATGATGGTCGCCGCGCTCTCTGTGCTCTCTTCATGAGGGTGCCTTCCCTCCGTCGCCGGCGAGGGATGGAATGAGCAAGACGTTCTCTGCCGGTGATCAGTGCCTCCTCATCGACGGCAAGAAGCGCCGTTTCCTTCTCCGTCTCAGGGATGGCGGTGCCTTCCACTCACATCATGGTGTTATCGATCATGATGATCTGATTGGAATGGATGATGGGTCGCGGGTGATCTCGACCGGCGGAGCCGAGTTCATCGTATTGCGGCCGCGTCTCTCGGACTACGTCCTCAAGATGCGAAGAGGTGCCCAAGTGGTCTATCCCAAAGATCTTGGCCCCATCCTCGTGTATGCGGATATTGCTCCGGGTTCGGTTGTACTCGAGGCCGGGACGGGCTCGGGCGCGCTGACCCTCGGTTTGCTGAGAGCGGTTGGTTCATCGGGTCGGGTAGTGAGCGTCGAGCGCCGTGAAGATCACGCCGAGCATGCCGGGGAGACCATCAGCCGGTGGTTGGGGTTCATACCGGACAATCTCGAATTGCGAATCGGACAGGTCGAGGATCAGATTCTCGAGGTTCGGCCGGACCGCATCGTGCTGGACGTTCCGGAGCCGTGGCACAGCGTTGCACCTGCGGCCATCGGGTTGAGCAGTGGCGGCGTCTTTTGCGCCTATGTTCCCACGATTCCCCAACTCCAACAGACGGTCGAGGAACTGCGGACGAGCGGGCGTTTCGACGACATCCTGGCGTTCGAAGCACTTCTGCGGACCTGGAATGTGCAAGGACGGTCGGTGCGCCCGGACCATCAGATGGTCGGACATACCGGGTTCATTTGTGTCGCCCGTAAGGTAGCGCCGAGCACACAACAAGAGCCGGAGTCCTCAGACTCCGGCTCTCGAAACCCAGATGAAGATTCAGCCTAGGGTTCGATGAAGATGCACTCGCCGGGGCATTCCTCGGCAGCCTCCACCGTGATGTCCTCCTGCCCGTCTGGTACCACGGCGACGCCATCGGCTCCTTGCGAATTGCTCTCCGCCTCGGCGAAGATCTTCTCGCCCTCTCGGACGTAGGCCAGTCCGTCGTCGAGCATCACGAATACGTCCGGAGCGATCTCTTCGCAGAGACCGTCTCCTGTGCAGAGATCCTGATCGATCCACACCTTCATGTCGAACTCCTGGTTCGGTGTTTTGCGAAGCGTCATCCTACTGCACGTTGTCGCCAAGCTGGGCCATCCCGGCCTGGTATGTACAAGACGGCTGCTTCCGTATACTGCGAATAGAGGTACCTCATGACGAACGAACCACGCGACCCGTCCGAGATTCGAGACCTTCTCGCCACGATTGCCCGACTCGAGAGAGAGGCTGCGACTCTGCGCAGCCGACTGCTCGACGCTCCCAAACATGTGCGGATTCTAGAAGAGCGGCTCATCGAGCAGAAGGCCCAACTGCGCAGGGCCGTCGAGCAGAATGAACGGCTGACCGACGTCCTCGAAGAGGCTCGCGAACAGCTGTCGGTTCTTCGTGAGGAAGTCGAGAAGCTCACCACGCCGCCGAATCCCTTTGGAACGGTGCTGAACACAAACGAAGACGGCACGGTCGATGTGCTCACCGCCGGTCGAAAGATGAGGGTCAGCGCCCAGCCGACGATCGAAGTCAAGCAGTTGCAGCGGGGACAGGAGGTGCTACTGAACGAATCCTTCAACGTTGTCGACGTTCGGCACTTCGATTCCACCGGCGAGATCGCCACCGTCAAGGAGCGTCTCGACGAACACCGACTAATCGTGGTCGGGCGCGGTGACGAGGAGCGTGTCGTTGAGATCGCCGAGCCAATGCGCGAGCAATTCCTTCGGGCCGGTGACCATGTTCGGATCGACGCCAAAGCCAACCTGGTCCATGAGAAGCTCGCCCGGCCTGAAGTCGAAGAACTCGTGCTCGAAGAGGTCCCGGACATCACCTACGAGATGGTCGGCGGCCTCGGAGAACAGATCGAAACGATACGCGATGCGGTCGAGCTTCCATACGTGCACAAGGTGCTCTTCGAGAAGTACGATCTCGAGGCCCCAAAAGGTGTGCTGCTGTACGGTCCGCCGGGTTGCGGAAAGACTCTGATCGCCAAAGCCGTGGCCAACAGCCTGGCCAAGGCCGTTGCACGGCGAGAGGGGAGGGAAGATGCGCGATCCTACTTCTTGAATATCAAGGGCCCTGAGCTGCTGAACAAATACGTCGGTGAGACGGAGCGCCAGATCAGGCTGATCTTCCAGAGGGCGAAAGAGAAGTCGGATGAGGGCGTGCCCGTTATCGTGTTCTTCGACGAAATGGACTCCCTGTTCAGGACAAGGGGAACCGGTATTTCGTCCGACGTGGAATCCACGATTGTCCCGCAGTTGCTATCTGAGCTCGATGGTGTCGAGAGTCTGAAGAACGTCATCGTCATCGGCGCCTCGAACCGTGAGGATCTCATCGATCCCGCCATCCTTCGGCCGGGACGTCTCGACGTGAAGATCAAGATCAACCGTCCAACTGAGGAAGCGGCGGGGGAGATCTTCCGGATCTACCTTTCGCCCGAGCTGCCACTCGATGCTGGGGAGATCGATGCACACGGTGGCGAGCCCCGGGACATGATCTCGGACATGATCAGCCAGACGGTGTCCCGCATGTACGGCACGGGCGACGAAAACAAGTTCCTCGAAGTGACGTATGCGAACGGCGACCGGGAGATCCTCTTTTTCAAGGACTTTTCGAGCGGAGCGATGATCGAGAACATCGTCCGCCGGGCAAAGAAGGACGCCATTAAGAGGGAGATCAACGCCGGTGAGGTCGGTATCCGGACCAGCGACCTGCTCGCCGCCATCAAGCAGGAGTTCCGCGAACATGAGGATCTCCCGAACACCACGAATCCCGACGATTGGGCAAAGATCTCCGGCAAGAAGGGTGAACGGATCGTCTACGTGCGAACCCTGATAGAGGGAGAGTCTGAGTCGAAGACCATTGAGACGATGACGCCGGGGCAGTACCTGTAGTGGCGTTGGCGAAGGTGATCGGGACCGAGACTGAGTTCGGGATCACCGTCCGAAACCAGCTCGACTTCAACCCGTCGGTGGCGTCTGGCTTCGTGATCAACGCCTATCGCGGTGATGCTGCCCGGGTGCAATGGTCGTTCGAGGAGGAGTCACCGGGCCGTGACGCCCGGGGCTTCGGATTCGAGACCGCCGTTCCTTCGGATCTCGAGGCAGGGATGGCCAACGTCGTCCTCACGAACGGCGCCCGTCTCTACGTCGACCATGCTCACCCTGAGTACTCGACTCCCGAGTGCCTTACTCCGCTTGAAGCTGCCCTCCACGACAAGGCGGGCGAAGTCGTCATAGCCAGGGCCGCCCGGGCTGCACAGGAGCTCGTTCCTGCCGGCCAAATCGTGGGTCTCTATAAGAACAACAGTGACGGAAGGGGCAACTCGTATGGTGCCCATGAGAACTACCTGCTCTCTCGTGCGCTGCCGTTTGATGACGTTATACGCCATCTGACTGCTTTCCTCGTGACCCGGCAAGTGTTCACCGGGTCCGGCAAGCTCGGTTCGGAGAACGGCCGCCCCGACGTGGACTTCCAATTGACGCAACGAGCAGATTTCTTCGAAGAGGAGGTGGGACTCGAGACAACCTTGAAGCGGCCGATCATCAATACGAGGGATGAGCCACACGGGACGCCTTCGAAATACCGTCGTTTGCACGTGATCATCGGTGACGCCACGATGTCCGAGACTCAGACGTTCCTCAAGGTCGGGAGCACCGCGCTGCTGCTGGCTGCGCTCGAGGACGGCGCGCTGCCCGATTTCATCGCCTTGCGGCACCCGGTCGAGTCGTGCTGGCAGGTCAGTCACGACCTGGAGATGCGCCGTCCGCTCCGGCTCGAAGGCGGGGCCACCGCCACTGCGCTCGATATCCAGTGGCAGTATCACGACTGGCTGAGCAAGTACGCGGAACAGTTCGAAGGAGAACACGACCTGGTGCTCTCCGAGTGGGGGAAGATTCTGACCGACCTCGAGCGTGACCCTCTCTCGACCGCCGATCGCCTCGATTGGGCGGCCAAATACCGCCTACTCAAGGGAATGCAGGAGCGCGATGGGCTGTCCTGGAAGGATCCGAAACTGGGCGCATTGAATCTCCAATTCCATGATGTTGATCCGGAGCGTGGGATTTTCCATCGTCTAGTCCGTCGCGGAGCAATCAACCGGTTGTTCACAGATTCAGAAGTCGACGCGGCAACAACTCACCCCCCAGAGGGCACCCGTGCCTATTTCCGGGGTGAGTGCGTCGCCCGGTATCCGAAGGCATTGGTGGCGGCCAACTGGGATTCGCTCGTCTTCGACACCGGGGAAGGTTCACTCAAACGAGTGCCTATGATGGAGCCCTTGAGAGGAGGCAAGGACCTCGTGGAGGAGCTACTCGAGAGCTCACTCACCGCCGCCCAACTCCTCGACGCCCTTGGAGGTAGCGATGGCCGAGCAGGAACAGAAACGACAACGATCCCCGGCTGATACGAAGACCGAGACCGCAGAAGTCACGGTCGAAGCGAAAGCTTCTGAGACCGCCGAGAAGCTAGACGATCTCCTCGATGAGATCGACGCCGTCCTCGAGGAGAATGCCGAAGAGTTCGTGAAGAACTACGTGCAGAAGGGCGGCGAGTGATCGACCGGCTAATGCCACGGGGACTCGATGTCGACGGAGGTCCCGGATTCATACAGTTGCTCCAATCACTCCATCTCGAACCAACCTGGCCGACTGCCGATGGTGACATGAGCATGATCGAAGCCCCGGAGTCCACGACTGTGCTCGCCGCTCGCTACAAGGACGGCGTCGTGATGATTGGCGATCGACAGGCCACGGAGGGCTACTCGGTGGCTCATCGGCGGATGCAGAAGGTCTTTCCCACGGATCGGTTCAGCGTGGTCGCGATTTCCGGAACTGCCGGCCTGGCAGTCGAGATGGTGCGACTATTCCAGACCGAACTCGAACACTACGAGAAGCTCGAAGGGTCCCGGCTGAGCCTCGACGGAAAAGCCACGTACCTGGCCAGAATGGTCCGTCAGCAACTTCCGTTGGCCTTCCAGGGTCTCGTTGTGGTCCCGCTCTTTGCAGGCTTCGACGAGATCCATCAAACGGGCCGTCTGTTCACATTTGATGTCGTAGGCGGACGGTATGAGGAAAACGACTTCGGAGCGACTGGATCGGGCTCCCGGGAAGCACGCTCGTACTTGCGCAACCGTTATTCGCCCGACCTCGAAGAAGCTGAAGCCCTCCAACTCACCATGGAAGCGTTGGTGGCGGCGTCCGAGCAGGATGTGGCAACGGCCGGCCCTGATCCACGCCGCGCAATCTTCCCGACCGTGGTGACCGTTACAGCTGCCGGACACGACGAATTCGACGATGCCCGCATCGAGCCAATCGCCTCGGCCGCGCTGGAGGCAGTCCGATGAGCATGCCGATGTATGTTCCGCCGGAACAACTCGTCAAGGATCGCGCAGAATATGCCAGGAAGGGGATTGCCCGCGGCAAGAGCATCGCAGCTGTTCAGTATGCCGGGGGAGCGCTTCTCCTGGCCGAGAACCCCAGTGGAACTCTTCACAAGATCTCCGAGATCTACGATCGCATCGCTTTTGCCGGCGTCGGCCGCTACAACGAGTTTGAGAGCTTTCGGGTGGCGGGCATCCGGTATGCCGACGTCAAGGGCTACATGTACGGGCGCCCGGACGTCGACGTGAAGGGGCTGGCCAACGCATTCGCCCAAACGCTTGGCAATATATTCATCCATGAGATCAAGCCATATGAAGTCGAGATTCTGCTGGTGGGGATCTCCGACGACGGCAGCGACATGTTCAAAGTCCTCTACGACGGGACGCTCTCAGATGAGCACGGTGTGAGCGCGATCGGCGGCCAGGCCGATGAGTTGGTATCGCACCTCCGCAGTCGCTTTGAGGAGGGGTTGTCGTTCGAGGCTGCTCTGGCGATCGCCAAAGACGCATTCAGGTCACTCAACGCCGAACGTGACATCGAAGGCTGGGAGGGAGCGGTACTGGACCGCTCGCTGGGGCGTCGGACCTTCCGAAGGCTCACAGAGGACGAATTGATCGACTGAGCTCAGGTCCCCATGCTGTGTCGCCCGCAGTAACCAGTAGGGCTGTACGCTGAGCGTGTGGAGCGCCGCATCTTCGGACTCGAGAACGAATACGGGGTGACCTGCACGTGGCGGGGCCAGCGACGTCTGAGTCCCGACGAGGTGGCCAGGTACCTGTTCCGCCGCGTGGTCAGCTGGGGGCGATCGTCGAACGTATTCCTCGAGAATGGTTCTCGTCTCTACCTCGATGTCGGATCTCATCCCGAGTATGCCACGCCTGAGTGCGACAACCTCAACGACCTGATTGCGCACGACAAGGCTGGTGAACGGATCCTCGAGGACCTCGTGTTCGCGGCCGAGGAACGCCTCGAGGAGGAAGGGATCAAGGGAGAGATCCACCTTTTTAAGAACAACACCGACTCGGCCGGGAACTCGTATGGATGCCACGAGAACTACCTCATCAGCCGTCATGGAGATTTCCAGCGAACCGTCGACACTCTCATTCCCTTTCTCGTGACCCGGCAGATCTACTCAGGCGCAGGGAAATTGCTCCAAACTGCCCGGGGAACGGCCTTCTCTATTGCGCAACGAGCCGAACACATCTGGGAAGGTGTGTCATCTGCGACGACGCGCAGTCGACCGATCATCAACACCCGGGACGAACCGCACGCCGACGCAGAGCGGTATCGCAGGCTTCATGTAATCGCCGGTGACTCCAACATGTCGGAATACGCCACCTTCGTGAAAGTGGGGACCGTGGCCGCCATTCTCCAGATGCTCGAGGACGATGTCGTGTTTCGCGATCTCACGCTCGAGAATCCGATCCGGGCCATTCGGGAGATCAGCCATGACCCCACGTGTAGGCGTCCGATCCGACTACACAACGGTCGTGAACTGACTGCGCTCGATGTTCAGTGGGAGTATTTCGATCGAGCCCTGCGCTACTCGCGCACGGTGGGGTTCCCGGCTCCTGTGCAACGCGCCGTCGAGATGTGGGAACACCTACTGACGAATCTCGAGAAGGATCCACTTCGCCTCGATCGTGAGGTCGACTGGGTAATGAAGTATCACATCATTGAGCGATTTCGGGAGCGGCACCACCTGCCGCTGTCGAGCCCGCACCTGGCGATGATCGATCTCAGCTATCACGACGTAAACCGATCGCGCGGCCTCTATTACGTCCTCGAACGACGCGGTTTCGCCGACAGGGTGGTGACGGATCGGGCGATCGACGAAGCTATGGAGCAGGCGCCCCAGACGACCAGGGCTCGACTGCGGGGAGAGTTCATTCGCGCTGCCAAGGAGAAGCGGCGCGATTTCACGGTCGACTGGGTGCACCTGAAACTCAACGATCAAGCTCAACGAACTGTTCTCTGCAAGGATCCGTTCAAGTCGCAAGATGAGCGGGTCGAGAAGATGATCGAGAGCCTCTGAGTCGCCGTCGGGACGAGTAGCTCGCCGCTCTTCGTCGAGATCCTTCCTAGTCGGTGCCCCTCGCCGTACGCTGTCGTTGTCATGAAGAACGTGCTCGAACGCCTCCTGAACCTGCTCGCCTGCCTGCTGACCGCGAATCGCCCCGTTTCAGCGGACGAGATCCGTTATACCGTGGCCGGCTACGAGGGAAAGACAGACGACGCCTTTCACCGGATGTTCGAACGAGACAAAGAACTTCTGCGAGAGATGGGGATTCCCATCTCCCTGCAGCCGACCGACATCTGGGAGATCGAATTCGGGTACGTCCTGCCACCTGAGGAGTATCAACTCGCTGATCCGGGACTGACGGACGAGGAACGCACGGCGCTCTGGCTGGCGGCACAGATCGTCCGGCTGGGCGGACAACCGCAAGGCCCGGAGGCAATTCTGAAACTGGGTGGCATCCCGTTCTCGGGTGGCGGTGAACCGCTGGCTGCCGAGCTCGGGCTCGGGTCGACCGACCTCTCAACGGCATTCCAGGCGGTAGCGGATCGGTCTTCCCTGGGATTCGTGTATCGGGAACGCGGCCGCAGCATCCACCCGTACGGTCTGGTGCATCAGCGCGGGCACTGGTATGTGGTCGGGAAGGAATCTGGAGAGGAAGTGAAGGCTTTTCGCATCGACCGGACCTCCAACATGGCAATCGGGTCGGAGCCCGGAACGTTCGAACGCCCGGTTGGGTTCAAGGCGGCTGAAGCGCTCCCCAGGGCGCCATGGGAAGCGGGCGAAGGTGATGTCCGGGCGGAGGTGCAGTTCGATTCCGACGTCGCCTGGTGGGCGGAGCGCCAGCTTCCCCCGAATGCCGGACGCGAACACCACGATGACGGATCGATCACAGCTCGGCTCGACGTGGCCAATGAGGACGCATTCATTGGATGGTTGCTGGCATTCGAAGAAAAGGCGGAGGTGCTGGCTCCTGCCGAACTTCGGGCCAGGCTCATGCAGCGGGTGGAGGGCGCGGGATGACCCGGACTGCGCAGCGACTGAACAGGATCCTCTCCATGCTTCCCTGGGTGATCGCCAACCCGGGTGCCGCGGTAGATGAAGTCTGCGACCGGTTCGGCTATTCCAGAAGAGACCTGATCGCCGACCTCGATCTCGTCTTCGTGTGCGGACTTCCGGGATACGGGCCTGGTGATCTGATGGTCGCCTACGTGGAGGACGATGAGGTAATCGTTGACATGGCGGATTACTTCGCAAGTCCGCTCCGGCTCACTCCTGCCGAAGGACTCGGACTGTTGGCGGCCGGGTTGGCGTTGATCAGTAGCGGTCAAGCCCCACCGGCACTCGAACGAGCGGTTGAGAAGCTCAGCGCCGCGCTCACTCCCGAGGGCGGAGAGGTACTGGCGGTCGATGTCTCCGGCGAACCGGAGCTGGTCGGCATGCTACGCACGGCGGCTGCCGGGGGCCGGGTCGTGGAGATCGTGTACTCCTCCCTTGGCAAAGGCGAGACGAAAGCCCGATCGGTTGAACCATGGAGTGTCGCTTCGGCCCTCGGTAACTGGTATCTGTCTGCCTACTGCCGGACGGCAGAGGGAGAACGCATCTTCCGGGTCGATCGGATTCGCCGGGCGGAGGTCACCGACGAGGCCTTCATTCCGCCGGAGGATCCCCCACCAGTTGAAGTGCGCTACCTGCCGGGAGAAGATGACGTACGCGCCACCATCCACCTGACCAACCGGGCTCGCTGGGTGGCCGAGTACTACCCGATCGAGGTTGTCGAAGATCTCGAGTCCGGTCTCGTGATCAGGTTCTCGGCCAGCGATGTCGCAGTGATTGCACGACTCCTGCTCAGGCTCGGGAGCGAGGCCGCACTCGTTGAGGGCCCCGGTGTTGCCGAAGCGCTCGCGGATCTGCGCAGTCGGATCCTCTCCCGGTACGCCTCGGCGTAGCGCCGGCACCGGCCTCGGCTGGAATTCAAGACCTGTCAACAGAGCAGCGAGCCGCGATGAGATGGCTCTTGGTTGGAGGGCTTCCTCGAACGGCATCGCGAAACCTCTTCAGTTTCGGCTCTTCATCACCGATATCTCTGGCAACAAGCGGTTGCGGAGAACCCAACAAGATGACCACCATCAAAACCACCTGTCGGCTGTGCGGAGACATCGAGCTGCATCCCAAGGATTTGCGACTCGAACTCGACCCGATGAAGGATGCAGGCAACTACCGGTTCACTTGCCCGGCCTGCGATCACATCCAGCGGCGGCCGGCCAACGCCCGGGTTGTGAGTGTGCTGCTCGCTACAGGCGTCGCCTACGACGTGCTCCCGACAGATCCGATCACAGAAGACGAGATCGCCGCCTTTGCAGCAGCACTGCGCGACGAAGAAGACCTCGTCCGCCTTCTTGCCACCTGACCGGCTGGGCTCTCGAACCTTCGGGAATCCTCCAGTCGGTGAGGCGGCATTCGCCGTCACGTGATTCCGCTTCTCCTTTCGCATCGACCAAGCACCAGATCCTCCTAGCATGTGCCTCACATGCCTGATGTCTCTCTCACCGAATTCGCCATAATCGGCCTGGTCGTGCTGATCGCCTTTGGCCCGAAACGTCTGCCTGAGATCAGTAGAACGGCGGGGAAGTGGGCGCGCGAACTGCGAACGATCTCCCGTGAATTCCGCCAAGGCATCGAACGCGAGGTATCGGCAATCAATGAGCCTCTCAAGGAAATCACGCAGGATCTGATCGGCCCAATACAGGACATCGAGAAAGAGATCCGGGGGCCGATCGATGCGATGAGGAAAGACCTTGCCGAACCTCTCGACCAACTCCAAGACGACCTGAAGGACGTCGAAAAACTTGCATCGGCCGATTGGGTTGGACCTGTTGCCGGGTCGGGACCGACGCCGGGTGACGCTTTGGAGGATCTAGATCGAATCGAAGCAGGCGAGGACCTGCTCGACGGGGAGCCGGATTGAGCGACGAGCGCCGACAGACCATTCTCGAACACCTCGAGGAGTTCCGCTGGCGTGTCGTCAAGTCGGCGATCGTCCTCGTCATCACGTCTGTCGTCGCCTTCATCTTTCGCGATTGGATTCTCGACGTGTTGGTTCAGCCGTATCGGGACATCGGTGGGGCAGGCGAGTTGATCGCCCTGAAGCCAACGGAAGCATTCGGGGCTGCCATGCGAATCGCGTTCTTCGGTGGGGTGCTGTTGGCCAGCCCGGTGCTGCTGTATCAGATCTGGGCGTTCATCAATCCTGCTCTAAGTCCCCGCGAGCGCCGCTGGACGATTCCCATCGTCACCGCTCTCGTGATTCTCTTCCTGGGCGGCGTCGTGTTCGCCTATTGGATTCTGCCGCGCGGCCTCGAGTTCTTTGCTTCCGTGCTCGAGGTCGAATTCCGGCTGCAGATAACGGAGTACCTGAAGTTCGTGACCATGGTGATGCTCGTGTTCGGGCTCTCCTTTGAGTTTCCGGTGTTCCTCTACGCCGCCGCCGCCGCAGGCCTCATCACCTCAGAGAAGCTCGCCGGGTCGCGCCGGTGGGCGATCACCATCATCGTCATCGTGGCCGCGGTGGTTACGCCGACCGGAGATCCGTACACGCTGCTCCTGCTGAGTGGACCCCTTTACCTGCTGTATGAGATCACCATCTGGCTGATCAGGTGGACACTGAGAAGATGAGCCTGGCCGCGTACATATCGCAGTTGGACTTCATACCAGATCGTTTTCAACGCCAGGCCTTCGAAATACTCGAGCGCGACGAATCTATTGTCGTATCGGCGCCGACGGGAGCAGGCAAAACTCTGATCGCCGAGGCGGCGGTCTATCGAGCGGCCGAACACGGCAAGCGGGCGTTCTACACGACCCCGATCAAAGCATTGAGCAACCAGAAGTTCGCCGAGTTCATTGCGGTCTACGGCCAGAAACGGGTCGGATTGCTGACCGGGGACAACTCGATCAACGGCGATGCGCCGGTGGTTGTGATGACGACCGAAGTGCTGCGGAACATGATCTACCAGGAGACTCCTGCGCTGGCGGACGTAGAAAGCGTTGTGCTCGACGAAGTCCACTACCTCCAGGATCAGGTTCGTGGCCCGGTTTGGGAAGAGATCATCATCCACGCTCCTCCCCACATTCGACTGGTCTGCCTCTCGGCCACGATTGCGAATGCTGGGGAACTGGCCGACTGGGTGAGGGAGCGGCGCGGACCAACCTCGCTGGTGGTTGAGTCCCAACGTCCCGTTCCGCTCGAGAGCCTCTACTTCCTCAAGGACCTCTGGGCAGAGGATCCTCTCAAGCTCTTCCCGATGTTTGTCGGCGACGAGGCAGAGCGTCCGAACGGTGCGGTCGAGCGACTGCTCAGCCAGCGCAAGGGGCGGCGCCGGAGGTTCGTGACTCCGCGCAGGTTCGATGTTGTCGAACAACTCGCCCGGGCAGACATGCTGCCGGCGATCTACTTCGTCTTCAGCAGAGCAGGGTGCGACAGTGCTGCCGCCACCCTGGCTTCTGCCGGCCTTCGACTAGGCGCCGGAGGAGATAGCGCATCGTTGCGGGAGATCGTCGAGCGCCGCACGGCGCATCTCGCCACCAGTGATCTCCAGGCGCTCGGATACGAACGGTGGGTGGCCCAGCTGGAATCCGGCGTTGCAGCTCATCACGCGGGAATGGTGCCGGCATTCAAAGAGAGCGTCGAAGAAGCCTTTGCAGCGGGTCTCGTGAAAGTGGTGTTCGCCACGGAGACGCTGGCACTGGGCATCAACATGCCGGCCAGAACGGTTGTGTTGGAGAGCATGAGCAAGTTCAACGGAGAGACGCATGAGCTGCTTCGACCGGGTGATTACACCCAGCTCACCGGCCGGGCGGGACGTCGCGGAATCGACGACCACGGATACGGGATCTCTCTGTTCTCCCCGTTCGTCGGTTTCGACCGGGTCGCTTCGATCGCCGGCGTGGGGGCGCATCCTCTCCGATCGAGCTTTCGACCGACCTACAACATGGCTGCAAATCTCGTTGCCAACTACCCACAGGATGAGGCGGAGCGCTTACTCGAGGCCTCGTTCGCCAATTTTCAGCGGCGAAGCTCTGCAAAAGCGGCCGGGGAGTCCATCGACCGGCTCGAAGGAGAGCTCGCTCAACTGCGGTCCCTGGCCGCCTGCGAACGCGGCGACATCTTCGAATTCGTAGGGCTGGTCGGGGAGGCGCCTATGCGGTCCGAGCGGGGTGTGTTGGATCTCGAGGCCGGCGATGTGATCGAACAGGTTGGTGAACGGGGAAAAGATCGTACGGTTGTTCTGCAGCGGGATCGGTGGCGATCCGCCGATCCCCGGATCGTTGTCGTGAGCGATACAGGCAAGCTACGGAGGATTCGCCTCCGCGAGCTCGCTCCCGGAACGGCCCGCCTTGGCCGCGTGCGGCTTCCGCAGCCGTACCGTCCGAAGGATCAACGATTCCACCATCGTGTCGGACGCCTTCTACAGGGGTTCGAACCCGTTGTGGAAGAGGTGCTCGGATGGACTATCTCGGAGCGAGCAGGAGGGCATCCTGTGTCCACGTGCCCTGATGTTGCCGGGCACGTTCGCACAGCGCAGAAGGCGTTGCGGCTGGAGAAGGACCTGGCCCGCAGGCGCAAGCGGCTGGGTGCCGGGGAGTCAGATTTGATCGAAGAATTCGATTCGATCCTGGATCTCCTCGAGGCCCGCGGATACGTTCGCGGATGGAGTCTGAGTGAAGCGGGGGAGCAGCTTCGGGTCGTATACAACGAACTGGACCTCTTGCTCACCGAGTCGATTCGCACCGGAGTCCTCGATGGGTTGTCAGCAGCCGAGCTGGCAGCCGTTGTGTCCGTGTTCGTCTACGATCCGCGCGGGGCGGGAGATGGATTTCGTTCCCCGACGGGTCGGTTCGACGACCGCTGGAAAGAGATCGAACGAACGTGGCGGGTTTTGGTCGAGGAAGAGTCAAACCGGCGCTTGAAACCCACGCGTCGACCCGAACCTGGATACGCCGACACGGTATTTGGTTGGGCCTCCGGGGCTTCGCTCGAAGAGGTTCTCGAGGACGAAGACGTCGCGGCGGGGGACTTCGTGCGTAATCTGCGGCAAGTGCTCGACTTGCTGCGACAACTCCGGGACGGGTTCCCGGTCCTGGCGAGTCTTGCTCGAGAAGCGATTCGGGCCGTCGACCGTGGCGTGGTCGCGGCAGGAGGGCAACAATGACGGCCTGGAAAGTGATGGTCAACGCCCGGGCCGGTGACCGGCATCGCCTCGAGGATCGCGCCCGCAATGCTTTGACCGCATTCGGACTCGAGTCAGACGCCGAATCCCCGGATGGTATCGAGGCGATGCGAGAGGAAACCCTCACCGCCGCTGAAGCGGGCTGGACCCGTTTCGCCGTCGTTGGGGGAGACGGCACTCTGAATGTGGTTGTCGATGCACTGATGCAAAGGACTTGGACCGAACCACCTGTTGTTGCCCTATTGCCGTCGGGGACCGGCTCCGATTTCGCAAGAACGTTCGCGTTGCCGCAACGAATCGAAGAGGCTGCCGCCCATCTCGTGGGTGAGCGCACCTATCCCGTCGATGTCGGCATCGCAGAGGGTTCCTGGGGCAAGCGTGCTTTCATCAACGAGGTTCAGGCTGGACTGGGAGCGGCGACGGCAGGAATCGCCGAACGACTGCCGCGTCGAATCGGCGCCGCCAAGTACCAAATCGCTTTCTGGGCCACCTTGCCGCGATTTCCGTCGGCCGTGATCAAGGTCGAGGCGGGGACGAGGTCTTTCGAAGGTCCGGCCCTGGCAGTCGTGGCGGCCAACGGTCAGTTCTTCGGCGGAGGACTGAATATTGCTCCTCGAGCCTCACTCCGGGACGGCAAGCTAGATGTTCAGGCGTTTTCGGTATTGCGCAGGTCTGCCGTTCCGCTCTTCCGGAAGATCAAGGTCGGCATGCACGGCAACCACCCCGGTGTTCACCGGATGCCGGCCGCCGACGTCTCAATCGAGACGGAGATCCCATGGCCGGTCGAGGTTGACGGTGAACCACTCGGCATGACCCCCCTCCAGGTGCATATGGTGCCAAATGCCATCGAATTCAAGATTTGACACTCGCCGGTCGATAACGCCTCGATCCATTGATTGGGGCCAAATCGCCTGCGGCGTCACGGACCCGGCCCGGGAACCTATACTCCTGCCGCTCGACGGAGGTGAACATGGCACAGGATGATGTTTTGACAGATCCCGACGAAGTGCTCGATGACGACGTCGAAGACGATTTTGATGAGGACGCGGACCTCGATGACGATGTGGTGAGCGAGGTTGATGACATCGTCGACGACGACGTCATCGACGACGTCGAGGACGATGAAATAGAGATCGAGACGGAGACCGAGGCACTCGAGGAACTCGAAGCCGAAGAACTCGAGTTGCTCGACGACGAAGTGGCCGAAGCGCTGCTCGTCGATGAGGTGGCCGAGCTGCGGGCGATTCGTCGGGAAGAGTTGACGATGAATATCGATGCCCAGCAGGCGCAGGTCGATGAGTTCGTCTGCTCGTCATGCTTCCTCGTAAAGCGGACGAGCCAGCTGGCGAATCGACGCAAGATGATCTGCTCAGACTGTGCGTCATGACCTTGTCACGGTCGTAGTCCCCACCTACAACGAACGAGAGAACCTTCCTGATCTGGCGACCGCAGTGCTCGAGCACGGATATCGGCTGCTGATCGTTGACGACGGTTCGCCCGATGGGACCGGACCACTTGCCGACGAGCTTGCTTCTCGACACGCGTTGATGGACGTCGTCCACCGCCCGGCAAAACAGGGGCTGGGACCGGCCTACTCGGAAGGTTTTGATGTAGCCCTGGGAAAAGGGGCAGCGGTCGTGTGCGAGATGGATGCCGACTTCTCCCATGATCCGAACGACCTACCGCGCTTGATCGAGGCCATCGAGGGTGGCGCCGACCTGGCGCTCGGGAGCCGGTACGTGCCGGGTGGATCAACTCCCGACTGGCCGTGGCACCGGAGGCTTCTGTCGAAGGGCGGCAACCTCTACGCGCGAGTTGCCCTCGGCCTGTCCACGCACGACGCCACCGGTGGATTCCGCGCCTACCGGGCGGATTGTCTCCGCCGGCTCCACGCCGAAACCTGCGGCGCATCGGGCTACGCCTTCCAGGTCGAGTTGGCAATGCGGGCCGCAGATGAAGGGTGCCGGATCGAGGAAGTACCAATCTCGTTTCGAGACCGGAAACTCGGTACATCCAAGATGAGTAACGCAATCGTGGCCGAGGCTATGTGGCTCGTGACACGTTGGGCAGTGTCCCGGCGTTTCGGTCGACTACGCTCGCCCGGGTGATCACCGTACGTAGGGCCAAACCGACCGACCTTCCCGAACTCGTCCGTATGTACCGCCGTCTCGAGCAGGAGATGGTCGAGCTCCACGGGATGTGGCCCGTCGCCGACGGCCTCGATGAGCCAATTGAAGAATCGCTCAGGGCCCGCGTGGATTCTGCCGGGCACCACGTGTATCTCGGAACGATCGACGAGGTCCCGTTCGGCTTTCTGATTTCTCGACTCCGGCCGCTTCTCGCACAGGCAGGCGGCGAGGAGGTCGGCGTGATCGATCTCATCTTCACCGAACTCGAAGCCCGCGAGGTCGGCATTGCCGAGGCCATGCTCGACGTTGCGCTGGCAGACCTGTTCGCCCTTGGTGCGGAACGATTCGACGCCCCGGTCCTGCCGGGCCACCGCCTCGCCAAGAACTTCTTCGAGCGCTCCGGCTTCTCCGCCCGCTCCATCATCATGCATCGGAGAAAGCGGTGACCGGAGACGATCCGACCCGGTTTCCCCGGGTGGGTGTCGGAGCAGTGATCGTACGCGACGGCGCCCTGTTGATGGTCGAACGTGGCAGGCCTCCCAGGGCCGGTGAATGGGCCGTTCCCGGCGGCAAGGTTCGCTGGGGTGAGCGACTCGAGGAGGCGGTCGTCCGTGAAGTGCATGAAGAAACCGGCCTCGTCGTTGAGGTCGGCGAGCTGATCTGGAGCGGGCAGACCATCGGGCCCGACTGGCACTTCATCTTGATGGATTTCGAAGCGGTGGTCGTCGGCGGGACGCTGACTCCTGGAGACGACGCGGCGGACGCGGCATGGGTCGGGTTGAACGAGGTTTCCGACCTTCCCGTTACCTCCTCTATGCACGAGCTGATCGACCTGCTCAGGAGGCGTTGATGGATAGCGAGGTTCTGGCCGACCTGCTCGGGGTGCTCATTCGCAATCGGTGTGTCAACGACGGTACTCCTGAGAGCGGCTACGAGCACCGGTCGGTTGAGACGCTGGCCGAGTTCTTCGGGGAGACCGGTACGGTTTTCGAACCCCACCCCGGCCGTCAGAGTGTCCTGTACCGGGTACAGGGGAGCGATCCATCTGCGCCGAGGCTGATGCTTCTGGGTCACCTCGATGTCGTGCCGGCCGATCGGACAGGGTGGGACCATGATCCGTTCGGCGGTCGAGTCCATGACGGGTTCGTCTGGGGCCGCGGAGCCGTCGACATGCTGAACGTGACGGCCGCCATGGCGGCCGTCTTCAATCGATACCTGTCCGGCGAAGCTCCGCAGCCTGCAGGAGACCTCCTCTTTCTCGCCGTCGCCGATGAGGAAGCGGGAGCGAAGTTCGGTGCGCAGTTCCTGGCAGAACATCACTGGGCCGAGATTGCCTGCGAGTACGTACTGAACGAAGTGGCCTATCCGGCGATGCGACTGACCGATACCCCGGTATTTCCGGTGAACGTCGGCGAGAAAGGCCCATTCTGGCGAACGCTCGAGTCGACCGGCACCCCGGGTCACGGCAGTCAGCCGTACGGAACCGACAACGCCCTGGTGCCGCTGGCGAGGGCAATGGCGGGGTTGGCCGAGGCGCCCGCGCCGGTCGGTATCTCCGATGAGTGGCGGGAGTTCGTGGACGGATTGGGGTTGCCAGACGAGAAAGCGACTGCCTGGCTGGATCCCGAACGCATCGATCAGGTGGTGGAAGACCTGGCGGCCGAGTCGATGGGGCTGGCCAGGTTTGTGCACGCGTGCACGCATCTCACGGTCAGCCCGAACGTGTTGCAGTCCGGAGTGAAGAGCAACGTAATCCCGGAAGGTGGTCGCGCCGAAGTCGACTTCCGGGCACTGCCCGGCCAGGATGGATCGACGGTCGACGATCACCTCGCCAAGGTCCTCGGCGCCGATCGGGATCGGATCGCAGTCGCTCCGGTGATGGATCACGAAGCCTCGTCGAGTGCGCCGAGCGGGCCGTTGTGGGAGGCGATTGTCGACGCGTTCGGTCGGTTGGCCGGCTCACGCCGGGTGGTGCCGACCTTGACTCCGGTGACCACCGATCTCCGGTTCTTTCGCGAAAGAGGAGCGGTGGGGTACGGCGTCGGCTGGTACGACGATCGCATCGAGTTCCCGGAGTTTCTCGGCATGTTCCATGGGAGGAATGAGCGGGTGAGCGTGGAGTCCCTGCACCGTACCTACAGCCTGCTCGATGAAATCGTGGAGGGTTTCTTCGCGCGGGTCTGACTCCGCCCGACTACAACTACGGTGCCCGCAGAGCAGCCTCTCGTTCCACCAAGGTCGGATGTGAATAGTGGAACTTGCTGTAGAGGGGATGTGGAGTCAGATTGCTCAGGTTCTCTTCGTTGAGTCTTCGCAACGCGCCGATCATCGGTTGGGGGTCATCCATGACCTCTTTTGCGAATGAATCAGCTTCGTATTCGTATCGACGCGACGTCCAGTGGATGAGCGGGTTCAGCCAGAAGGTCAGCACTCCCGAGAGCAGACCGAACAACAACAGCACCGACGCCACGCCCGGTCCGGTGAACCCGGTCGTCAGGGCCGGTGACGAGAACCCGAACGCCTCCACGAATGCCGGCTCCATTCCCAGTCTTGCAATCATCCACAGGCCGGCGAGTGATCCCGCCGCCGAGCCGGCCAGGAGTTTGTGAACGTGCCTTCGCTTGGAATGCCCGATCTCGTGGGCAAGCACCGCTTCCAGTTCCGTTTCTTCCATTTGTTCGATCAACGTGTCGAACAGCACGATCTTCCGGAAGCGGCCGAAACCCGTGAAGAAGGCGTTCGAGTGGCGCGAACGCCGACTGCCGTCCATAACCTGAATGCTCCGAGCTTCGAAGCGCGTCTCCGCGGCGAGAGCCGTCAGGCGGTCCCTGAGGCTTCCCTCCGGCAACGGAGTCAGCTTGTTGAACAGCGGCAGGATGAGAACAGGCGCCAGTACGGTGATCGTCAGTTGGAACGCCATCATCGTTGCCCATACCCACAACCACCATGAGGCGCCTGACCACTCCACGATCCGGAGGATCGCAACAAGCAGGGGATATCCCAAGGCAACTGCCAGAAGCGTCCCTTTGACCAGATCGAGCCACCACGTCCTCTGTGTACTGGTGTTGAAGCCGAATCGATCTTCCAGCCTGAACCGGGCGATCCATCCGAGCGGCACACCCGATAGGCCCATTCCCAGTCCCACAGAAATGAGGAACAGGGCCATTGCCCAGGACGTGGTGCCGGTTCGGCGCAGCGCCAGTTCGTACCCCCATGGCAGAACACCGCTGAACAGCACTGCCAGCAGAACGAGCGACGTGTACGTTTCCACGATCTGGCTGAATCGGTTCCTCGCCAGGGTGTAGCTCACCGACCGCCCGTAGGTTGACTCGTCGATGATTCCGGCAAACGCCGTTGGTATTGCGTTTGCGTGAGCCAGCACGTGTCGACGGTTGAGGAGGAACAACCACATCGAGGCCATCCATCTAGCGGCGATCAGGCCGCCTGCCAGCCATCGGATCACAGTTGTCACTTCCATCGTGCCTCACCCGGCCGGGGGTCGGAGTCGATGCTCTGACCCGACTCCACTGCGACAACACTACGTCGTGAGTCTGCATCGGATGTCCGATGCCGCCCTGGTAGTTTTCCTGGGTGCCAAGTGATGGTCTGCAGGAACGATGAGCGACCCAACCCGCGGAGTCGGCAACCTGGTTTGCGATCTGGACGGGGTCGTTTACCGGGGAGAGACAGTGATTCCCGGCGCCGGTGAGGCGCTTTGCAAGCTCGACCGCGCCGGCTACAACATCATCTTCGCCACGAACAACTCCTCGAAGACGAATGACCAGGTGGCAGAGAAGATCGCGCGCTTGTCGGGATACGGGGTCAAGCCCGACCAGGTGGTGACCTCGGCCGAAGCGGCTGCCGCGCTCCTGGGAGCAGGCCGCCAGCGCGTCTACATCGTCGGCGGTGAAGGGCTCCGCAGGGCCATGCTCGATGCAGGTCACGAAGTTGTGGAAGAGGGGAGGACCGCGACGGCTGTTGTCGTGGGCTTCGATCGGGATCTCACGTATGACCGGCTCAGGGAGGCAACCTTCGCTCTCCTCGGCGGAGCCCGGTTCATCGCCAGCAACCTGGACAACACGTTTCCCGCCTCAGGCAACGACTTGTGGCCGGGAGCCGGGTCGATGGTTGCCGCGCTCGAAGCGTCGTCCGGTAGGACGGCTGAACCGGCCGGCAAGCCGTTCGAGCCCATGCGAAGTCTCATCGCGGCCAAACTGGTGGCCGGACCCGTGTTCGCCGTGGGCGATCGTCCGGAGACAGATCTCGAGTTGGGCCGTCGGGCCGGATGGTCGACGGTGCTGACGTTGTCCGGGATCACCATTCCTACAGATGCGACCGCGATTGACGCCGATCTGGTGGTTTCGACCCTCGCAGACCTACCATCGGCGCTCAACGTCTCCTGATCCGGCGCGGAACCGCCAATCTCTGCAGCCGCGCAACTCGTCGCAGGAGCCGGCGACGGAGCAGCAGGGCGACCGCCACACCAAACACGAAGCCGACCACATGGGCTTCCCAGGCGATCTGACCGGCCTCGCCGGAGATAGCGAACTGTCCGGCGAACCAGACTATGAGGTAGATCCCGGCCGGGACGTTGAAAGGGATGAAGAAGAAGAACGGCACCAGCGAGACCACTTGTGCCCGCGGGAACAGCACGAGGTACGCCCCCATAACGCCGGCGATCGCGCCGGATGCACCCACTAACGGCACGGTGCTGGCGGGGTTGATGAGCACATACCCGGCGGTCGCCGCGACACCAGACAGCAAGTAGAAGAGGAGGTATCCGCCGGACCCGAACGCCTCTTCGGCGTTGTTACCGAAGATCCAGAGCATCCACATATTCCCAATGAGGTGCCCGAGTCCTCCATGGAGAAACATGGACACCAGGACTCCCAGCAAGACCGACTTCTCAGGGAAGAGGTCGGATCCGGCTTCGTCGGACGATAGACAAGTCGCCTTCTCGAGTTCCTGAATGTCCAGGGGGTCCATCGTCGTCAATTCGCATGGGATCGCCGCCCACTCGAAAGCGAAGACGGTGCCGGCAGGCTCGGTCTGTGGTTGAAGCATGAAGAACACCGAGACGGCACCGGCGATGATCATCCAGTTGACGAAGGGTCTGATGACGGTGGGATTGGTGTCGCGAAGTGGAATCATTGTGTCTGAAAAGCGTGGGATCCAGGGAAGACGGGCGATAATGGACTCATGGATCATACGTCGATCGTGAAAATCATCGAGGACCTCGAACAGGCCGACCCGTCCGATGCCGCTGAACTGGCCGACTCACTCGCCGATACCCTGGCCCACATGCTCGACCCGGAGCGGGAGGGTTCGGGCTGACTCGTCGCCGTCTCGACCAGGAGATGCTCCGGCGCGGAATGGTTGCGAGTAGATCGGAAGCGCAGCGTGCCATTGAAGAAGGGCGCGTCCTCGTTCGCGGCGTTTCCACTCCCAAAGCGGCTTCTCTGGTCGGTACCGATGACCCCATCGAGGTAGACGACGGAGGATCGAGCAGATACGTATCGCGCGGCGGCCTGAAGCTGGAATCGGCGCTCGACGCGTTCGGCGTCGACCCAACCGAGAAACGCTGCCTGGACGCCGGAGCGTCGACCGGAGGATTCACGGACTGCCTCCTCCAGCGCGGGGCCGAAAGCGTTTGCGCGGTCGACGTGGGCTACGGTCAGCTGGACTGGTCGATCCGCCAGGACCCGCGTGTGGAGGTGCAAGATCGGACCAATCTTCGCTATGCAGCCGTCGCCGACCTCGGCGGTCCATTCGCGCTGATCGTCGCGGATCTGTCTTTCATCTCCCTTTGCACAGTGGGTGGGGCTCTGGCGAATCTGGCTGCCGACGGTGCCGACCTCGTGCTTCTTGTCAAGCCGCAGTTCGAGTTGGGCAAAGGGGAGGTTGGCAAGGGGGGTATCGTGCGCGAGGCTGAGGGCCACAGCCGGGCGATTCGGCAAGTGATCGCGTGTCTCGATGGCGTCGGCCTCGGTACTTTCGGGATTACTCCATCACCGATTCGCGGGGCAAAGGGAAATCGTGAGTTCTTCTTGCACCTCCGGCCCGGATCCGGAGTCGTGAGCGAACAGGAGATCGAGGAGATGACGCGACCGTGAAACTCGCCGTTGTGGTGCATCACAAGCTCGATCGGGCCGCCGAGGTGGCCCGAACGCTCGTAAACCGCGCCCGGGACGCAGGTCTCGAGGTGGTGGCCGATGAACGGGCGGCCGCGTATCTGGGCATCGAAGAGATGGACCTGGACGTCGACCCGGTGGATGTGGTCGCGGCCGTGGGGGGGGATGGGACCGTTCTGCGGGCCGTACAACATGCCCTCGCCATCGACGCTCCGCTATTCGGAGTGAACCTCGGTCGGATCGGGTTCCTGGCCGATGTCGAGCCTGAGCACATCGATTCGATCGTTGCCCAGCTGGCCGCCGGCAACTGGATCGAGGTCGAGCGAATGGCAATCGAGGCATCTATCGCAGGCGTCGGGTCCCTCGTGGGCGTCAACGACGTTGTTGTCGAGAAAGTAATGAGTCAGCGTCTTGTCTCGATCGACGTTGCAATCGATGGAGAGCCGTTTCTCACCTACCACGCTGATGGCCTCGTGTTTTCGACCCCGACCGGATCGACCGCCTATAACTTGTCTGCGGGGGGGCCACTCGTTCATCCTCGAGTCGAGTCGATCATCGTCACTCCCGTCGCCCACCACTCGCTATTCCGCAGCGCCATGGTCTTCCCGGCCGATACTGAGCTTCGTTGCACTGTGACCAGGGAATGGCCGGTCGGCGTGAACGTGGACGGCAATGAGTTGGGGAGTGCCTCCGAGGGCGAGGAGATTGTGATCCGCCGGGCACCGCAGAACGTAAGGTTCATCGACCACTCCCGCCGTTCGTACCCGCGCCTGGTCACGGAGAAACTCAGACTGCAATGACATCCCTCCTCGACGAACTGGCCATTTCGAATCTCGGTGTGCTCGACTCTGCCCGCATCGAGCCGACTGCGGGGCTCGTGGTAGTGACCGGCGAGACCGGTGCAGGCAAGACTCTCCTGCTCGGGGCGATCGAACTGATGCTTGGTCTTCCGGCCAGAAGCGGCCTTATCACCTCCGGCAGCGACGAAGCTACGGTCGAAGGAAGGTTTGTAACGGACGGTGAGGAGATGACCGTCACACGTCGACTCGCCCGCGAAGGACGAAGCAGGGCATATCTCGACGGATCGATGGTTCCTCTCAAAGTGGTAGCAGAACGAGTTCGTGGACTCGTCGAGGTCGTCGCCCAGGGTGACCACTTTGCACTGCGATCATCTGGCGAACTCCGGCGGCTGCTCGATGCCTCGCTCGACGAAACCGGCCTCCGGTCGTTCGAGAAGTACCGGAATGCCTGGGATCGGCTTGCGGAGCTTCGCAAAGACCAAACCCGGATCGGCGGGGATGTGCGTGCACTCGAACGTGAGCGGGCCCTCGTCGCCTTTCAGGTTGGCGAGATCTCTGCAGCCGGTTTTGTGACGGGCGACGACGAACGGCTGGTGATCGACGCCAGGAGGATGCGCCACGCCAGCGAACTGATCGAAGTCCTGAATAACGTTCACAGCCTCGTCGATGAAGCTTCAGACGCCGGTGGCAGTGCATTCGCCGGCATCACGCGGGCAGCCGATCTCGACCCCGACCTTGTCCCGCTCGTCGAACTCGCGCAAGGGGTGATGGTCGGCCTGGCCGAACTCGGTACTGAGATTCGTATCGCCACAGAGGGGGTGGCGCTCGACCCGGAGATGCTGGGGGAGATCGAACAGCGGATCGCCCTCCTGTCTGATCTCCGGCGCAAGTACGGAGAAGATCTGGGGGCAGTTCTCGATTTCGGCAGGGAGGCAGCAGGACGCCTGACTGAACTGGAGGGCCTGGTTGAAAGAAGCCGGGTGCTCGATGCCGAGCTGGTCGATTCTGAAGCAGGGGTACGCGCCGCGGCCGGCGAGCTTCGAGAGGCACGGATGCGGGCTGCCGAGCAGGTGGAGGATGCCGCAGAAAGCCATCTACGCGATCTTGGTTTCACCTCGCCATCCATCCGGTTCACGATCACCGAGGCGGGGCTCGGCGGAGCGGGTGCCGACAAGATCGACTTACTGTTCTCGTCCGATGAGCGAATCGAACCCGGCCCGGTCGCCAAAGTTGCCTCCGGCGGCGAGTTGAGTCGCCTGGTGCTCGCCCTGCGTTTGGCCGGAGCCGCCGGTGAGGCGCCGATTGTCGTCTTTGACGAGGTGGATGCCGGTCTCGGCGGTCGGACGGCTCTGGCTATGGGTCGGAAACTCGCCGGTCTCGCCAGGCACCGTCAGGTCCTTTGCGTGACGCACCTGCCCCAGGTGGCGGCTTTCGCCGATGCCCACTTCGTAGTCGAACGCGTCGGCGCCTCGGCGACGGTCCGACGGGTCGAAGCAGTCGACCAGATCGAAGAACTGTCGCGGATGCTCGCCGGTTTGTCGGAGTCCGAGCGGGGACGGGAACACGCCGAGGAGTTGCGCCAATTGGCAATGGCAGATCGCGCCTGACGAGCGGGGTGAGCGCGATTTACTCGGGGAACCGCGGGGCGGTGCTACGATTCGCGCCCGTGACCAAATATGTATTCGTCACCGGGGGCGTCGTCTCCAGCCTCGGAAAAGGCATAACCGCTGCGTCACTCGGTCGACTCCTCAAAGCACGGGGTCTCAAAGTCGTCCTTCAGAAGCTCGACCCGTACATCAACGTTGATCCGGGAACGATGAATCCCTTCCAGCACGGTGAGGTGTTTGTCACAGATGACGGAGGGGAGACGGACCTCGACCTGGGTCACTACGAACGATTCACGGGCGAGCATCTCCGGCGTGAATCGAATGTCACCACCGGGGCCATCTACCAGACGGTCATCCAGAAGGAACGACGAGGTGACTACCTCGGTGACACGGTCCAGGTGATCCCGCACATCACGAATGAGATCAAATCACGCGTTCGGCGCCTCGGCGACAACGACGAAGTCGATGTTGTCATCACCGAGATCGGAGGAACTGTTGGCGACATCGAGGGCCTTCCCTACCTCGAGGCGATTCGCCAGCTACGCAAAGATGTCGGACGCGACAACACGCTATATCTCCATGTGACACTCGTACCGTTCATAGCTTCCAGTGACGAGTTGAAGTCCAAGCCGACTCAGCATTCGGTCGCCGAGTTACGGTCCCGCGGCATCCAACCGGATGTGATCGTGGTGCGATCCGATCGCCCGATTGACGATCAGGTTCGCCGCAAGATCAGCTTGTTTTGCGATGTTGAAGCGGATGCCGTCATCAACGCTCCCGACGCGAACGACATCTATGAGGTACCACTAACGCTTCATGACGGCGGGCTCGATGAAGTCGTGGTGAAGCGACTTCACCTGGAAGCCGGCGAACCCGACCTGACTTCGTGGAAAGCCCTCGTAGCCCGTGCGGCCTCCGTGAAAGACGAGGTGACAATCGGCGTTGTCGGCAAATATGTCGATCTCCCTGATGCCTATCTGTCCGTTGTTGAGTCCCTCCGCCACGCGTCGCTGGCGAATGGGGTCCGACTCGACCTTCGCTGGGTCCCCAGCGATGACCTCCCCGGCCTCCTCGGTTCTGCCTACCTGGAGGACCTTGACGGCATTCTGGTTCCCGGCGGGTTCGGCGGTCGCGGCATTGAAGGCAAGGTGTTCGCCGTTCGTCATGCCCGGGAGCAACGGGTTCCCTACCTGGGATTGTGTCTCGGTCTTCAGTGCGCAGTGATCGAGTTCGCCAGGAATGTGGTTCGTTTGAGCGATGCACATTCCGGCGAGTTTGATCCGACGAGCCCCCATCGCGTCATCGACCTGATGGAGAGCCAGCAGGATCTGAACGACATGGGCGGCACGATGCGCCTTGGTCTCTATGCGGCCAAGCTGGCAGAGGGATCTCTCGTCCGCAGGCTCTATGGCGAGGAACTGATCTACGAGCGACACCGGCACCGGTATGAAGTGAACAATCGCTACCGCAAGGACCTCGAGGCCGCCGGCATGCGGCTCTCGGGAGTGTCACCGGATGGAAACCTGGTCGAGGTCATCGAACTGCCTGATCACCCGTTCTTCCTTGCGTCGCAGTTCCATCCCGAGTTCAAGTCGCGACCGGATGATCCGCATCCGATGTTCCTTGGTTTCATCGCTGCTGCTCTCGCTCACCGCAAGGTCCGCCTGACGTCCGAATCGGCGGTTCCTACGCCGGCGTCTGTCGAGCTATCCTGACGTGCACCCCCTTCCGGCGACTCTGGTCGGGAGTCATGTCGTTGCCCGGGTCGCCTTTCTATCCGTCGAGATAGATCGATTCCGTGACCTCAGCGGAGACGAATTCGAACGCGTCGCCATCCGGCACCCCGGCGCTGTGGCCGTCGTGCCGATCGACAGGGGACACATCATCTTCGTTCGGCAATTCAGAGCCCCGCTCGGAGCGATGATGTTGGAGATACCCGCAGGAATTCTCGACGTCGAGAACGAACCTCCCGAGGTGGCGGCCGCCCGTGAGTGCGAGGAGGAGACCGGCTACCGGCCGGGCCGGCTCGAACATCTCCGCTCGATCAACACGACCCCGGGGTTCTCCGATGAGCGCATCGACCTCTTTCTCGCCACCGATCTGACGGAGGTGGGAGCGCAGCCGGACGGGATTGAGGAACGCCACGCCGAGATCATTCGCCTGAGCTTCGCGGAAGTTCGTTCGGCGATTGCCGATGGGTCGATCACAGACGCCAAGACGCTGATCGGCCTGTTCGACGGAATGCAGCGGTGGGCGTCGTAGTGGTCCCGGCGTGGAGGGCATGAGCCTCGAATCCGAAGTCGCTGAGTTCCTCTCATCGCTCGCCGTTGAGCGTGGTCTGGCGCCGGCGACCCTTCTGGCGTACCGCCGGGATCTCACCGACTATGGACTCTTTCTCGAAGGACGAGCACCGACGGCCCTCCTGGTGGACGGGTTCGTAGCTGACCTCAATCGTCGCGGATTGGCATCAGCCACAATCTCCAGAAAGGTGGCAGCGGTGCGCGGGTTTCACCGTTTTCTGGTCGCAGAGGGCACAGCCGCCGACGATCCGACCGCGCTGGTGGAAGCGCGGCGCGGAGGCCTTCGCCTTCCAAAGGCGTTGGACTTCGATCTCGTTGAGCAGCTCATCGAAGCGCCGGACACGACCACGGCACTCGGGAGGCGTGATCGCGCCCTGCTCGAATTCATGTATGCCTCGGGTTCGAGGGTGGCGGAGGTCGTCGGCCTCAATGTGATCGATATCGACCTGGAGGACAGGACGGCTATGGTCACGGGGAAGGGGAGTAAGCAGCGCCTAGTCCCGCTGGGACGTCATGCCGTGGAGGCGGTCGAGCGGTACCTCCCCGACCGCCGAGCAGTACTGGGCGGGCGGCCCGATCCCGGTGCCGTGTTCCTCAACGCCAGGGGAGGGCGGTTGAGCCGGCAAGGGGTGTGGGGTGTGGTCCGCAAAGCGGCGCGGCGGGCAGGTATCGACGACAACGCGGTTTCCCCCCATGTTCTCCGCCATTCGGCAGCCACACATATGGTAGAAGGAGGGGCCGATCTGCGAACCGTACAGGTGATGCTCGGCCACGCTAGTATCTCCACCACTCAGGTGTATACGAAAGTGTCGCCTCAGCACCTCATTGAGGTATACGTCGAGTCTCACCCACGAAGCAGATGACTATGAACTACGACGCCGTTAGAACGGTACTAACAGAAGAGCGCACGAAGCTGGTTCACCAGCTCGAGGAACTCGGCGCGACCGAGTCCGGTGATTTGCGCTCAGACGTCCAGTTCGGTGATGGATTTGCCGACGCCGGAGCGGCGACGGCAGAGCGCACCGAGGTCCTTGGACTCGTCGAGAGCCTGAAAGGGCAAGTCGACGAGGTGGATGAGGCACTGGCCAAGCTCGACTCCGGGACATATGGGATGTGCGCCAAGTGCGGCAAGGAGATCGGCACGCCGAGAATGGAAGCCCGGCCGACGTCCGTCCTCTGTATGGACTGCAAGACCCGCCGTTCCTGAGGGTGCGGTGAACTCGGAGAGCGGTCGGCTGATCGGGTCGTGGTGGCACCTCGCCAGAAGGTTCTTCGAGGTGGCAACCGCACGGCCATTGGATGAACTGGAACGCGTCGTACTGGCGGCCTGGCTAGCGTCAACGGCGGAAGCCCAACTGTTCTTCGCCCAGCCCGTCGTCGATCAACGCCATGCGTATCGGGCAGGTTCTCGCATGCAGCATCTTGTGCCCTATCGCCTCGATCTGATTCGGGCCGCGTTGTTGCACGATGTCGGCAAACGCCATTCGGGCCTCGGCATCATGCGGCGCTCCTTCGCAAGCGCATCGACCAAACTCCGATTGCCGCTGAGTGGACGTCACGCGACGTACATCCGACACGGCCCGCTCGGAGCCGAGGAACTGCAGGAACTCGGCTGCGAACCGATCGTTGTCGATTTTGCCAGATGGCACCACGATGATCGTCCTGCGTCGATCAATGCTGAGGATTGGCGGTTGCTGGAGACTGCAGACGAACCGGGAAAACCTCCGGGCACCCGTCCGAAGGCAATACGATGAGTGCCGATTATGACGTATGAAGTCAAGACGGCCGTATTCGAGGGACCTCTCGACCTCCTCCTCCAACTCGTGACCCGGCATCAGGTCGACATCACCGGCTTGAGTCTGATCGATCTCGTTTCGGAGTACGTCTCTTTCATCCACGAGATGCGGAAACTCGATCTCGATGTCACCAGTGAGTTCCTGCTCATCGCCGCCACGCTGATTCAACTGAAGGCGCGCCATCTACTCCCGGACGACATTGACGTCGATCTCGACGAGGAACTGGCTTTGATGGAGGAGCGGGACCGGCTGATCACCCGGCTGCTGCAATGTGTCACCTTCAAGGACGTGGCGGCGGTGCTCGGGCACAGGTTCATGGCGAACAATCGGTACGTCGAACGGCGTGCCGGTTCCGACCCCGATCTCGCGGCAGACCCGCCGGAAGTGCGAATCTCGCTCGACCTGAACGGCTTTGTGGCGCTGGCCCATCGTGTCTTCACCGAGCGGCCCTCCGAACTCGATCTAGACCACCTCGATCTCGATTTGCCCTCGGTTGAAAGTGCCATCGACGAACTTCGGGCCAGGATCGCCTCGCTGGCGGAGACCACCTTCGACGACGTCGTAGCGCATTGCACTCGCAAGGTGGAAGTCGTGGCGTACTTCCTGGCGCTGCTCGAACTCGCCAGATGGGGACTGGTCGATGTCGCACAGGATGACTGGTTGTCGCCCATTGACATACGCCATAGAGGAGAAGGCGACCCGCGCGTGAGTGAATGGAGTCGGTAATGGATGTTCCATCGATTCTCGAGGCGATCCTGTTCGTTGCCGAGTCGCCGGTCCCTATCGAGGAATTGGCCGAGGTTCTAGAACTTCCCGTATCTGAGGTTCGCTCCGAACTCGACGTGCTGGCGGAGCGCTTGACCAACCGCGGTCTGGAGCTGAGGAGCGTCGGCGGTGGGTGGCGCCTCTACACGTCACCGGACGCCTACGCGTATCTCGATCGTTTCGCGACGACTGCCACCGCCACCCGGCTCTCTCAAGCCTCACTCGAAACCCTGGCGATCGTCGCCTATCAGCAACCGGTTTCTCGGTCGCAGGTGTCCGAAGTGCGGGGAGTGGATGCTGAGTCGGCTTTGCACACGCTCGCCAGACGCGGGCTGATCGTTGAAATGGGGCGGCTGGCGCTCCCAGGCAATCCGGCGATCTACGGCACCACGGACTTGTTCCTCGAGAAGATGGGCCTGCAGTCGCTCGGCGATCTACCACCGCTGGCAGACCACGTTCCGGCGGCGACGGTGGTTGAGTCGCTCGAGGAAACCTTCAAGCCTTGAACGAACGACTGCAAAAGGTGGTGGCGCGGTCGGGACTATGTTCGAGGCGAGCGGCTGAGGAGCTGATCCGGGCGGGCCGTATCACCGTCGACGGTGTCTTAGCGCACCTCGGGCAGAAGATCGAGACCAATGAGGAGAAGGTCGAAGTCGACGGCATAGCCCTCCCGGTCGCCCCGGGCCTCGTCTACTACCTTCTCAACAAACCGGCTGGAGTAATCAGCACGGCTGAAGACACGCACGGCCGTGCGACGGTGGTCGACCTGGTGCCGGCAGAGCCCAGGGTGTTCCCGGTCGGGCGTCTCGACCAGGACTCCGGAGGGCTCCTGTTGCTGACGAATGACGGCGACCTCGCCCAACGCATAACCCATCCGAGTCATGGAGTGACAAAGACGTACGCAGTGCTCGTGGAGGGCAGCCCCAGGGCTGCGGAGGTCCGTAGCCTGACCCGGGGCGTGCAACTCGATGACGGTCCGGCGCAGGCGATCGCCGCAAGGATCGTGGAATCGATGGACGGAATGACCTTGCTCGAACTCGTCATGGGGGAGGGACGCAAGCGTGAGGTGAGGCGGATGTGCGAGGCCATCGGTTGTTCGGTGACCGCCCTGTTTCGGACGGCGATCGGCCCACTGAAGGACGGGAATCTGCGAGAGGGGGAGTGGCGGTCGTTGACGATCGAAGAGGTTCGATCACTCTACGGAGCGTCGGTGAGGTGATGAACCGCGCGGTGCGACCCGGAAGAGCCGTTGGATCACTCGAGATTCCAGGATCGCGCAGTCTCACTAATCGCGCACTGGTGACCGCGGCACTGGCTACCGGACGAAGCATCTTGCGAGGACCCCTCGATGCCGAGGACACGTCGGCCATGCGCGCGTGTCTTCGCTCTCTGGGCGTCACGATCGACGACGGGGATCCGAACGCGTGGAGCGTGCAAGGCTCGGGCGGTCGCCTTTCCGCTCCGACGGGCCGGCTCGAGGTCGGAGCTTCCGGAACGACCGCCCGGTTCGTCACGGCGCTCGGCGTCCTCGTGCCGGGTGCGGTAGTAATCGACGGGAGTGAACGGATGCGCAAACGACCGATCACCGACCTGGTGGACGCCCTCGTTGCGCTTGGGGCAGAGATCGAGATGCTGGGCGACGGTGCCGGCCCGCCGCTCCGGGTCGGCGGCAGGCAACCGGCAGGTCGCTCGATCACCATCAATGCGATGAAGTCGAGTCAGTACGTTTCGGCAGTGGCGCTGATTGCACCGCTACTGGCCGGTGACACGATGATCACCTTCTTCGACGAAGTGCTCGTGTCCAGGCCCTATGTCGAGATGACCATCGACGTCATGACGCGGTTCGGCGCCGACATTGAGCTGCGGCCCGGCCCTGAGTTGTACGTGCACGGCGCAACCGGGTATTCGGGGACAGACTTCGCCATCGAGCCCGACTTCTCCGCTGCAGTGTATCCGGCGGCGGCCGCCGCCATCACCGGCGGAGACGTTCGGATCCAAGGGCTTTCCGAACAATCACGACAAGCAGACCGGATGTTCTTCGATGTCCTCGAGGAAATGGGATGTGGTGTCGATTGGATGAAGGGGGGAGTGCAGGTTCACGGTCCGGAACGGTTGCGCCCGGTAAGACGCGATATGAGTTCCGCCCCGGACGCGGCGCTCATGCTGGCGGTTGTCTGTGCATTTGCCGACGGTGAATCGACCATCAGCAGTGTCGGAAACCTCCGAATCAAGGAGTCGGACCGCTTGATGGCTTTGGAGGCACAACTGGCGACGATCGGGATCACTGCCACTACGACTGCCGACTCGATCAGCGTGGAGGGAGGCCGGCCGCGCGGAGGCGAGATCGAAACCTACGACGACCACCGGATCGCGATGTCCTTTGCGGTAGCAGGACTGGTCGCGCCGGGGATGACGATTCTCGATTCCGAGTGTGTTGCCAAGACGTGGCCCGGGTTCTTCGATGCTCTGGATGCGATCACGGCCGACGCGACTAGGGTTTCCGATCCCATGGGCGTCATCATCGCACTCGACGGTCCCGGCGGTTCCGGCAAGACGACCGTCAGCCGCGCAGTCGGTGAACGTCTCAACCTCCCGCACCTCGACACGGGTGCGTTCTACCGGGCTGCCACACTGGTAGCGGTGGAAGCGGGGATCGACCCCGATGATTCACCGGCAATCATCGATGAGGTGAAGCGCCACGAATACGGTTACCGCGGCGGTCGCATGATGGTTGATGAACGAGATGTCAGCGCAGAAGTGCGCACCGACCCGGTGACCCGGGCGGCGAGTCCCGTTTCTGCAATTCCTGAGGTTCGCCGGATCATGGTTGCGGCCCAACGAGACTGGGTGATGGCACATGGCGGCAGCGCCGTCGTGGAAGGTCGGGATATCGGTACCGTCGTGTTCCCGGATGCCGATCTCAAGGTGTACCTGACCGCCCGCCGGGACATACGCGCCCAGCGACGCGCATCTGAGCACGGTCGAACCGACATCGGGCGGGTAGCCGGAGACCTCGAACGGCGGGACTCCATTGATTCGACCCGCAAGGACTCTCCGTTGACGGCGGCCGAAGACGCCCTGATCCTCGATACGTCTGATCTCACGATCGAGCAGGTCGTCGACCTGATCGTGACCGAGGCTCAGCAACGGAAGCACCGCTGATCGATCAGCCATAGCGACTGATGGCGGCCAGCGCCTCCGTGGCGTTCCAATCGACATCTCGATCGAGCGGACCGGGTTCAGCCGAGGGTCGTGCCCCGAACCCCGCCTCAACCGTCTGCTGGAGAGCGCGTAGCAGCGACCGTAGTTGTGGCGGGAGCGGGAAGTACTCGCCTTCCTCCGTCACCGACAGCAGCCGGACGCCATCACGAGGGTTGATGCGATCGATGACCTCCTGCACGAGATGATCCGGCGCAGAGGCCCCGGCAGTGAGGCCGACCACAGTCGCAGAGTCGAGCCAGGTGTCTTCGATGGAGTTGACATCGTCGATCCGGTAGGCGGCGACGCCACCTTCTCTGGCGACGCGGACGAGCGCTCGTGTATTGGAGGATGATTCGGACCCGACCACCAGGATCAGGTCGGCGGACTCGGTCAGAGACCGGACGGCGTCTTGTCGGTTCGTCGTGGCATAGCAGAGATCGCTCTTCCGGGCCATCGACACCGCAGGGAATGAGTGCTGCGCCTCATCGAGTACAGCCTGCCACTCGTGCACCCCGAGCGTTGTCTGGGCGAGGAGAGCCACCTTCGACGGATCCGCTGGAGCGAAATCGGTCAGACCTGTTTCGGGCTCGACCAGCGTGATCGCCTCGGGAGCCTCGGCCACTGTACCGATGGCCTCATCGTGGCCCGCGTGTCCGACGTAGATGATCTCAAATCCGCGGTCGGCCATGCGTCGCACTTCGTGATGCACCTTCGTAACGAGAGGGCACACGGCATCGACAACGATGCCCGCCCGCTCTTCTGCACTTGAAACCACCTCCGGTGCTGAACCATGAGCAGACAGCATCACAGGTGCTCCGGCTGGTACGTCCTCGATGTCGTCGACGAAGATCACGCCGACGTCCTCGAAAGCCTTCACGACCCAGCGGTTGTGGACGATCTCATGGAAGCAGTAGACCGGCGGTTCGAACACCCGCACCATCCAGGTGAGGGCCTTGATCGCCATCTCGACGCCCGCACAGAACCCACGTGGTTCGGCGAGAAGGACGGTGGATGGAGGCATGGAATAAGGCTAGGTCACTCCGGCCGATAGAAGTGGAGCCTGCCCGGGTGAGACGCGTCCGAGAACAGAGGTGATCGCCCTTCCGAGTACCATCTCTCCCACATATGTCCCGCCTCCCCATTGTGGCCGTTGTAGGTCGCCCCAACGTCGGTAAGTCGACCCTCATCAACCGGATCATCGGCCGCCGCTCTGCGGTCGTCGAAGAGCGACCCGGTGTGACTCGTGACCGGCGCGAGTTCGCCGCCGATTGGAACGGTCGCCAGTTCCTCCTCATCGACACAGGTGGATGGCAGGTAGCCGGTGATGAACTCGCCACCGACATCTCAGGTCAGGCGGAAGCGGCTCTGGCGAGCGCAGACGTCGTGCTCTTCGTTGTGGACGCCTCGACGGCGGTCGGGGACGACGACCTCGGCGTCGTCTCGCTACTGCGCGCCACGCCGGATCGTGTCATCGTCGTTGCCAACAAGGTCGATGACGCTGCCCGTGAGTTCGACGTTCCGGAACTCTGGAGCCTCGGCCTCGGCGAGCCGGTTGGCGTCTCGGCACTCCACGGTCGCGGGACCGGCGACCTGCTCGACCGCATAGTCGATCACCTTCCCGACCTCGACGAGTTGCCCGAGGTGTCACCGCTGCCGAAGCTCGCCATCGTCGGGCGTCCGAACGTCGGGAAATCCACGTTGCTGAATCAGCTGTTGAAGGATGACCGGGTACTGGTATCACCAGTACCCGGCACGACCCGCGACCCCATCGACGCGGTCGTCGAACTCGGCGGCATCGAATACTCCATCGTCGACACGGCAGGGATCCGCCGTGCCCCCAAGGTCAAGGAAACCACCGAGTACTACTCAGTGGTGCGGGCCCGCGAGGTGCTGGCCGCAGCCGACGTCGCGCTGCTGATCATCGACGCCGTTGAAGGCGTAACACAGCAGGATCAGCGGATCGCCGAGGAAGCCGCCGGCGGGGGAGCGGGCCTCATCGTCCTGCTGAACAAGTGGGATATTGCCGACCTCGAGCAGCGTGAGGCCACCGAGGACGCAGTGGCGAGACGACTCCAGTTCATCGCCTGGGCTCCCGTGTTGCGTATCTCGGCCAAAACCGGCGCCCGGCTCCACCGGCTGGCCAAGACACTCGAACTCGTCCTGGAGAACAGGGGGCGACGGCTGTCGACCGGTTTACTCAATCGCCAAATCCGCGAGTGGCATGCCGCACATCCGCCGCCGGTGCGGAAAGGGCGTCGGCCGCATATCGTGTACGCCGTTCAGGCGGGCGCCGAGCCTCCGACCATTGTTGTGTTCGTCGGCGGGGGATTGATAGGCGACGACTACCTCCGGTTCCTGGAGCATCGCCTCCGGGGGGTAGCAGACTTCACCGGGACGCCCGTCAAGGTGGTGGCACGCCGCCGGTCGCAAAAAGGTGACGATGCCTGAGCCCGAGCGAAGGCGACCGCCGTTCGGCTACATCCTGACGCTGTCCATCATCGGCATCTACCTGACCCTCCGGGTAGTTGAGGGGGCCATTTGTGTAGGGGACTGGATCCTGGATTGGGGAACCTGCCCATGGTGAAGGGGCTCGGTGATCGCTGGGCCCTGCCACACACCGAGTCGGGTATGATCGTAGGTCCACGGGCTGTGGCGCAGCTTGGCAGCGCGCTTGACTGGGGGTCAAGAGGTCGCGGGTTCAAATCCCGCCAGCCCGACCAACAGAAACCCTTGCACCGCAAGGGTTTCTGTCTATTGGTGAGAGAGTGCGGCGACTGCTGAAGCGCCAAGAGTCCGCGAAAAGTCCGCGGGAGTCCGCAGGAATGTTGCGTCGAG
>JAHEDK010000012.1 GCA_024641245.1 Actinomycetes bacterium | reverse complement strand
GCCGTGGCAGCGTTTGTACTTGAGACTCGAACCGCACGGGCAGGGATCATTCCGACCGCCGCTTCCGCGACGGGTCGTGTAAGGGTCTAGTTCGGGACGCGCGATGGAAACCACCCATAAACCAGAGACCGCCCCCGCGGGCGGCCTTCACCTGGTGTTTCTCTAGTCGGGACGGTGGGATTTGAACCCACGACCTCAGCGTCCCGAACGCTGCGCGCTGCCATGCTGCGCCACGTCCCGATCTGTGGGGGAGCATGATACTCGGTTCAGGGATGCTCGAACCCGGTCTCGACGCGGATCCGATCGATTCGCAGTTTGTCCATGCGATCGACAAGGAATTGTGTTCCGTCGTGTTCGACCATCGACCCCTCCTCCGGGATGTCTCCCGACAAGAAGAGGAACAGGCCGCTGATCGTGGCGTAGGGTCCTTCGGGTAGTTCCTCGGCAATGACTGCGGCGAGGTCTTCCACGGGCATTCGACCGTCAACCATCCACGTTCTGTGGCCGATCGGAACCGCCTCCGGGATACCCGGGTCGTACTCATCCTGGAGTTCTCCGACGAGTTCCGCCACAAGATCTTTGATCGTCACTATGCCATCGACCCCACCATGCTCGTCGAGCACGACGGCGAAACCCAGGCGATGGTGACGCATCTGCTGGAAAACGTCGAGCACCGGGGTGCTTTCCGGAACATAGTGCGGTTCCCGGAGCAGGCGGATGAGGCGCGGCGGTGGGAGATTGTCTGCGGATCGCAGGAGATCCTTGGCATAGAAGATGCCCAGGATGTGGTCCAGGTTTCCGTCCTCTGCAACGACGGGATAACGGGAATGCCCCGTCCGGATGACAGCCGAGCGGATGCCCTCTGTTGTGAGGGGCGCAATCAAGGGAACGATGTCGACCCGACGTGTCATGGCGTCGCGCACAGGCCGGTCCGAGAGACGGAAGACGGAGTCTATGATGGCTCGTTCGGCCGACTCGATCTCCCCGGCCGCTTCTCCGAGCTTGGCCATCGCTTTGATGTCCCCTTCCGTGATCGGGCTCACCCATACGTCCGTCGCACCGAACAGTCGAAGAATGGCTCTGCCGATCCCCACGAACACGCGGGTAATCGGGCTGATCGCACGTGTGAGGAACCAGATGGGTCGGGCAACCACCAGCGAGAATTGATCCGGATACCGTGCAGCCAGGGTCTTCGGCGTGATCTCGCCGACAATGAGGATGAGGGCTGTGAACAGCAGAGTGGACGCCCACGGCCCCCAGGCCGAGCCCGCCTCTTCGCCGAAACCGCCTTCAATGAGCCGGATGGCGATGACGGTGGCGACCGAAGCACCGAGGATGTTCACGAAGTTGTTGGCGACCAGCAATGTGCCCAACGTTCGCTCGGGGTCACTTGTCAGCAGTGCGAGATACCGGCCACTCCGACTCTTGTCCTCGAGTTGGTGTACCCGCTCGCGCGGGATGGCAATGAGCGCGGTCTCAGAACCGGAGAGAAAGCCGGAAGCAGTGACACATATGGTCAGGATGGCCAGCAGTGGGATCATGGGCGTGCCGTCGCACCGGGGTGGGAGCCCGTCAGCGGATGGCCCCGGCGCCCTGCACCTGCTCCAAAGTGGCCCGGAGATCCTGGGCGGTTAGGGGCTTCGTGAGCCAGGCGTGAGCCGAAGCCCGCTTGGCGATGAACGCATCGGCCGCCCGATCGAGTAAAAGGACGAGCGGAATGTCGGCGAGATGAGTCTCATATGCACTATCGCGAACGGCCCTGGCGACGGCCATGCCGCCCATGCTCCCGATCTGCATATCGATGATGATCACGTCCGGCTCGAAGTCGATGACCTCGTCGACCGCCGTACGCGGATCGGTGACCTCGCGCACTTCAGTTCCTGAATCGCTGAGAGCGGCGGCCACCTGGTTTCGAACCCAGGGCGCATCCGCTACGAGCAGCACCTTCGACATAGCGGGAACTGTAGTCGGAGCGAAGTGAGGCAGCAGCATCGGAGATTGGCGAGACATCGTCAGGTGCTATTGAGCTCTAGGTTCTACGTCCTGAGTACGATGTCGTGATGCCTAGCCGCTTCTCTTCCGCAGTGCTTCTGCTTGCCGCGCTCGTCGTCGCGATGCCTGTTGCTGCTCAGGAAGATGATGCACCGGTCGACATCATCGAGATCAAGGGACCACTGGACGGGCTGGGAATCGGCTACGTCATCGATGAGATCGAAGCGTCCGCCGCCGACGGGGCCCAAGCGGTGATCATCCAGATCGATTCCCCCGGTGCTCTCTCGGACGAGATTGACGATCTCATCGACCTGGTTCGCAACCCTCCGCTGCCTGTTGCGACCTGGGTCGGTCCTGCGCCCGCGCGCGCCTACGGCGGAGCTCTTCAGTTGTTTCTTGCTGCTCCGGTCAGGCTGGCGGCGGTCGGCTCCGAGATCGGCTATCTGAGTCCACGGGTGGCGGGTACGGGCGGGGGACCGGAGATCCATGCCGGCCTCACACTCGAGGACATCGAGACTCTCAAAGACACGTTTGAAGTCAGTTCGCCTCCGCCGGATCTCATAGACGCCACACCACCGGCCGATCGCCAGGCAGTCGCCGCACTGGATGGAGTTCCCTTCGTTGTTGCAGGAGAGACGATCGCCCTCTCCACCCTCCGTGAAGTGGAGGTAGAGGGCGAGACCATCACGACTACGGTTCCGGTCCGTTTCCGTCAACCGGGTGTTGTGACTCGGACTGCCCGGACGGCATTGGCTCCCGAGGCCGCCTTCTTCTTCCTGATCGCCGGTCTAGCGATTGCAGCATTCGAGTTCTACGCGGTGGGGCCCGGCGTGGCCGCCGGTGTGGCAGCCGCCTCGTTGCTCATGGCGGGATATGGCCTCGTCAACCTCCCCCTTCGATGGTGGGGGCTAATGCTGATCCTCCTCGGCACATGGCTCTTCAATGTCGACTATCAGCGAGGCCGCTTCAGGGTCTTGAGCGCGCTCGGAGCGGCTCTCCTGCTAATCGGTGGCTTCACGTTCACCGACGGTTCTCCTCAAATCGTTCCTAATGCATGGGGCGTCGTCTTCGCGGTCATCGGCGTGTGGCTCTTCTATCAATTCGCCATGCCGACCGTCGCCAGAGCGCGGTTCTCAACTCCGACGATCGGCCGGGAACACATGGTCGGGCGTTCCGGTGTGGCTTCGGGTGCGCTCGTTCCCGAGGGCGAGGTCGAGGTGGATGGAGCTCGCTGGAGAGCGACCGCCCGTCGAGAGGCTGGGATTGTTGATGGTGATGCGATCGTGGTCACCGGCATAGACGGGCTGTTCCTCGAAGTGGAGAAGGTCCAGGTACCGGGTACGGGGTACTGAGTGCTTCGTTAGAACGCGAAAACTCCCCCTGGTCGTACCAAAAACTTCCTGGTCACTTCATTGACCCGCTGGTAGGTTGGTCCTCCGAACCCCGGTCTGGAGGAAGGAGCTGAGGTGAGTGACTGGCAGACGGATGCCCTGTGCAGGGGCAACCATTCGCACCTGTTTTTCCCGCCCAGTACGTTCGAGCGCAAGGATGAACGTGAGCGGCGCGAGGCGCGGGCCAAGGCGATCTGCCAGGTCTGCCCCGTAGTTGGTGCGTGCCTGGAATACGCCGTAGGTATTCGCGAACCGTACGGCATTTGGGGGGGACTCACCGAACCCGACCGACGGTCGGTCGCTCAGCCGGCCTGAACCGTCCGAACATCACCGTCCCGCTCCGTGACGCCGTTGGCGTCCATCCATTCGAGGAGCGGGACGGCGTATTTTCTGGACAATCCGAATAGATCACGAAACTCGGCGACCGTGAACGGACCCGGCATCGCGCGAATGCGCTCCGCCAGAGCGTCGAGTTGGCCTGGCAGGTAAACCAGTTCTGGGCCGACCCGGACGATCCTCCGGTCACGCAGAAGGGCATGCAGGAGATCCGGGTCTATTGACAGTTCCTTGATGCGCGGGACGGTGAGCCCCGCCGACTGCAGCCGGCCGCGGATGTCTTCCCACTCGTCTTCACGGCCGGCATCGAGACCTCCTTTGAAATCCGCCTTCGCCACGGTGGCTCCGTCATCGCGGAGGTCGCCGCTTCCGGCGATCAGCACTTCGAGAGAGTCGAGGTCGATTCCCAGTCCGCTCGCCAGGCTCGCCTTCTGCATGCCCGGCCGCAGTGGATTCCCACCATGGAATGCGCGAACGAGGTCCACCGCATCGGCAGTGAGCTGTTGTGCCAGGGTGTGAGCCATCGCCCGCTGCTTCACCACGACGGCATCCGCCGGCTTCCCACCTCCGGAGTGAGCCGCCAGGCGGGCGAGATCCTCTGTCTTGCGCGAATCCAGGAGTGCTCCGGCGACGGCATCAGGCCCCCGGTCCAAGGCGTCGCGCAGCCGTGGAAGCGATGCAAGAACGTTCGCCCGACGAGGGCTGGGGGCAGGATCGAGGACCCGGCCCCCTCCGACGACCGCCCGGCGGCCAGTCTCGCGAAGGATGAATCGATCCCCGGCGACGACCGGAATCCGTTCAGGCAAGCGAAGGAGGGCCGCTCCCGGCTTCGTCAGCACCGCATCCTCGATGAGGCGGAGCGTGATCGGCCAGGAACCGGATCCCAGATGCAGGTGAAACGCCCCACGATTGGTCAGGGGATCCTCGACGTAGCGGGCCGGTCGAACGTCGACGAGCAGCGTATCGCTGGGCGCCCATTGGCCCGGAACCCCGAGCATGTTCCCCCGCTGAACCTCCCTACGTTCGAGTCCTGCAAGATTGATGGCACAGCGAGTCGCCGGCGGAACCGAGTCGAGTTCCGTTTCGTGCGACTGGAGTCCGCGCACCCGCACCTCGTGGCCTCCCGGCCAGAGTTCCAATCGATCGCCGAGATGGACGGCTCCGTCGGTGAGGGTGCCGGTCACGACGGTCCCTGCCCCCGAGATGGTGAACGCCCGATCGATCCAGAGTCGCGCCCGGCCATTTGGCTCGAGACTCCGGCCGGCTCCGCCCACGATCCGAACAAGATGCTCGATTAGTTCGTCGTATCCCTCCCGCGTCGGCGCCGCCACGGGAACAAGTGGAGCCCCGGCCAACACGGTCCCCTCCAGTTGCTCTTCGATCTCGAGCATTGCGAGTTCGAGGAGATCGTCGTCGACCCGGTCCCGTTTGGTCACTGCTACCAGTCCGTGCCGGACTCCGAGCAGGTCGAGGACGGCCAGATGCTCCTCGGACTGAGGCATCCAGCCCTCGTCGGCGGCGACCACCAGCAGCGCCACGTCGATCGCTTCAGTGCCGGCCAGCATGTTCTTGATGAACTTCTCGTGGCCGGGGACGTCGACGAATGACACCTCCGTCCCGTCGGGAAGTGTCGTCCAGGCGAACCCGAGATCGATGGTGAGACCCCGACGTTTCTCCTCTTCCCAACGATCGGGATCCCGGCCGGTCAACCCTTCGACCAGTGTGGATTTCCCATGGTCGACATGCCCGGCGGTGCCGATTACCGGCATGCAGACTCCAACGCGGCCATCAGGGCGTCGTCGTCGGCCTCCGGGACGGCGCGTAGATCGACGATCAAATCGCCGGCATCACGCCTCGCGACCACCGGCGGGTCGGCGGCGAGAAGCCGGTCCCAAACCAGGTCGACGGTAACCCCGGAGATGGCGAGAATCGGAGTCGGTAGCTCCGCTCCCGGAACCGAGCCGGCGCCCGGCACGGAGCTTCCCCGACGAATCTCGCCACCGGCGACGCCCTGAAGTCGTGCCAGACGCTGCTCCAGCCGCTCGTCAGATTGCGTTGCCATCGACCAGAAAGGTATCTCGGCGCCGCGTCCATCGGCGTAGATCTCCAGGGTGGCGGCCAGGGCGGCGAGATTTGAGCCGTCGATACGGAGAGCCCGGGCGATGGGATGTGTCGACATCGCCTCGATGGCCTCGGCCGTCCCGATGACGATGCCGGCCTGGGGACCGCCGAGGAGCTTGTCCCCCGAGAAGGTGATCACATCGGCTCCGGTCGCCAGTGCCTGCCGCACGCCCGGCTCGCCTCTGAGCCAGGGGGGTGGTGGGCCTTCCAGCCATGGAACGTTGTCGTCGAGCAGCCCCGAGCCGATGTCGAACGCGACCGGGATATCGTGGGCCCGTCCAACCTCGACCAGATCGGCCAGCGGGGTGTCCTCGGCGAAGCCCATGACGCGGTAGTTAGAGGGGTGTACCTTCAAGAGCAGGGTCGTGTCGGGTGTGATGGCACGTTCGTAGTCGGATCTGCGGGTACGGTTGGTCGTTCCGACCTCGACCATTCGGGCGTGACCGGCCGCCATCAGCTCGGGCAACCGGTAGGAGCCACCGATCTCGATCAATTCACCTCGCGAAACAGGAACCCGGCCGTCGCTTCCAACGGCTGCCAGCGTCAGGAGCAACGCACCTGCATTGTTGCCGACCACCATGGCAGCCTCGGCACCGGTGAGATTGCGGAGGAGATCCTTCACGTAGGCGCCCCGTCCCCCTCTGCGGCCGGTGGTGAGATCGAACTCGAGGTTTCCGTAGCCGGTGGCGGCCAGGTGGGCCGCGTTGGCGGCCGCGGGCGCAAGGGGGGCCCTACCGAGATTCGTGTGCAACAGAACCCCTGTCGCATTGAGTACGCGGTGCGGCATCGAGCGGGTTGTTCTCGAAAGCCTCTCCGCCGCCAGTGCCCCGGCGTCGGCTTGTCCGCCTGCGGTGATCAATTGACGGGCCTCATCGATCGATCGGCGCACGATCTCAGTCACCAGACTCATCGGAAGCGGAGAGTTGATCTCGCGAACCAGAGCGTCGACGGAGGGGAGATGCCGCAGCATGCAAATAGCCTAGACATGCTCTTATTCTGTGGATATATGTTGGTGTTGGCTTTCATCGTGGTCCCGGTTGCAGAGCTGTACGTCCTGGTGACGGTGGAGGGCCGGATCGGGCTGACCGCCACGCTTGGCGCCATTCTCCTCACCGCAGTCGTCGGTGCCGGTCTGCTGCGGAGACAGGGGATGGCGACAATGTCGGCGATCCGTCGGCAGACGGCCTCCGGGCAGTTCCCAGGAAGAGATCTGGCCCACGGCGGAATCTTGCTCTTTGCAGGCGGGTTGCTCCTCACTCCGGGTTTCATCACCGACGCCGTTGGATTCGCTCTCCTTGTGCCCGCCATCCGGGAGGTCGTGCGGTTGCGGCTCGCCCAATACTTCCGTGAACGCACCATCATCCTCTAACTCGACTTGAGGTCGCGTGAGAACGCGCGAAACTGGTCTCAACCGCTCCGACACTCACTGAGGCATTGTGGAGACCCAAAGGCTGCTCGCCCCCAATCCTGGTCTTTTCACTGGTCCCGGCACGAACACCTACGTGCTGCGATCGGGAGACGACGCGCTCATCGTTGACCCGGGTCCCATCGAGCCTTCCCACCGCACCGCTATCCTCGACGCCGTTGCCGCCTCCCCGGTCCGGGGCATTCTCGTTACTCATTCCCACCCCGATCACGCGCCCCTCGCCAATCCGCTCGGGGCGGAACTGGATGTTCCCGTGTACGGATACGAACCCGGTCCCGGATTCGACCCGGACATCCGTGTGGATGACGGGGATCGGGTAGCCGTTGGCTCCGAGGAGTTGAAGGTGGTCTATACGCCGGGGCACTCGGCCGATCACCTCTGCTTCCTAGCGGGCGACCTGCTGTTCACGGGCGACCACATCATGGGAGGCTCGACCGTCGTGGTCGAAGACATGGTGGCCTACCTCGCCTCACTTCGCCGCCTCAGCAACATCACGCTGCAGCGCCTCTATCCGGGCCATGGGCCCGTAATGGATGATCCATACGCGGTAATAGACGACTACATCAGTCACCGGCTCGAACGCGAACAACAGATCATTGCTGCGCTAGAAGCGGGCGCCGGTACGGTGGGAGCCGTCGTCGAAGCGGTGTACGCGGATGTAGATCCCGCCTTGCATCCGCTCGCCGCTCACTCCGTGGCCGCTCATCTACACAAACTCCTAATGGACGGCAAAGTCACGTTCGCCGGCGAAGCGCCGGCCCTTTGGAGCGCCATTGTCGGGCTGATCGGAGCATCCCGTGAGTAGAACCGCCCGGTTCCTGGCCACCGTTGTGGTTCTCGCCCTTCTGGCAGCCCCGGCTGTTGCACAGGTCACCGACGATGATCTCTCTGCTGCGGAACAAGAGGTGGCCACGACTCGGGCGGAACTCGAAGTGCTGGCGGCTGAGTTGGAAGCAGCAACCGTCCGCTCGATCGAACTGGACACGGAACTCGCTCGCATCAATCGGTCGGTCTTCGAAACGCAGGTTCAGGTCGAAGCTTCCCTGGAGCAATTGCAGGCGCGAGCAGTGGAGCTGTACACCGCGGCCGCTTCGAACCGGGTTTCCCTGGTGTTCTTCTCGGGGACGCCAGAACAACTGGGCGCAGGTCTCAGCTATCTGGAGAGCCTGGCAATCGACGACGAGCAGCTGATCAACGATCTCGGGGGACTCCAGACGGAGTATGAGCGCCAGCTCGGCGTTCTAGCCCAGCTCGAACAGGAGCAGCAACGCAATGTTGCTCGACTGGACGCAGCCACCTCTGCGCTCAATGATCGACTCGATGCCGCCCAGGCTTCCTACGTAGTCCTCGTCGAGCAGCGAAGGATTGAGGACGAGGAGCGGCGCAGGATCGAGGAGGAACTTCGCCGCCTCGAAGAGGAGCGCCTGCGCGCCGAACAAGCTGCCCGGGATGCCACGTCGACGACGACCACGACGATCGTTAGCACGACCTCAACCGCGGCCGGTGAAACCACTACCACCCTGACCGGTGAGTCGACGACGACTACCACCGTCGTCGTTGCGGCGGGAGGCCTCGTCTGTCCGATCGACGGGTTCTCAGCCTTCACGGATACCTGGGGAGCGGCGCGGAGTGGGGGAAGGGGCCATCAAGGTGTGGACATGCTGGCTGCCAGGGGTACGCCGACCGTGGCGATCGAGTCGGGGACGATTCGCCGGATGGGCAACGGGGGTCTCGGCGGCATCACGATCTGGTTGACCGGTCAATCCGGGGATGAGTACTACTACGCGCATTTGGACGACTGGGCGCCAGGGCTTTCGGTCGGGCAATCCGTCTCCGTGGGGGAGTTGGTCGGGTACGTCGGTTCGACCGGGAACGCTTCGTACAGCGTTCCGCATCTGCACTTCGAGTTCCATCCAGGCGGCGGGCCGGCGATCAATCCGTATCCGCTGGCAAAGGAACTGTGCGGATAGTCGTAGGTTCTGGGTTTTGATCCAGCAGCACCTGGCAATTGGCCCCCTGCTTGGACTCGCGACTCGCGACTAGGGACTCGCGACTCGCGACTAGGAACTCGCGACCAGGAACCCGTGACGCGCAGCGAGGGTCGCCTTTCGGTGACCCTCGCCTGGTGTGATGCGCTTTCGGCGGAAAAGCCGTCCCAGCCAGCTCGACAACCTTGGCACGTTCAGTCCCTAGTATCGACCACGGAGCGTGGTTGCTTGCGTAGCATAAATATATAGCATCATGTAACTAGTCAGCGAGCGATGGCCCGATAACGCGAATTCCCTAAGCAGACTTGATTTCGAGGGCGTCCACGAGTCGGGCGATCCGGGCGGTGCAGGTCTCATCTTCCACCGGTGGCACGAGGTCGATAACACGCTGCGCGGTCGCCCGGAGAGCTGCTCCGGCGGCTCCGTCCGGCACCGATCGTGCAATCGGCTTTCCGGAATCGCCACCGTCTACCACACCGGCATCGAGCGGAATCTGTCCGATGAGGGGAACGCCGATCGCCTCCGCCAGTTCCCGGCCACCTCCGGAACCGAAGAGGTCGTAGGTCTCACCGTGCCCGCAGGCGAAGCCGGCCATGTTTTCAATGACGCCGACGACGGGCATGTAGGACCGTCGGGCCATGTCTGCGACCCGGATCGCCACCTTCTGGGCGGCTTTCTGGGGTGTCGTGACTACCACCATCTCCGCCTGCGGGAGGAGTCGGGACAGAGCCATTTGTATGTCGCCGGTCCCTGGGGGCAGATCGATGATGAGGTAGTCGAGTTCACCCCAGGCGACCTGGTGGAGAAATTGTTCCAGTGCTTTTGACAGCATCAGTCCGCGCCACATCAGGGCGGTTTCCTCCGACTCCACGATGAGCCCGGTCGAGACGACCGCGATACCGTGCACGTCGACCGGGATGATGACCTTCTCGTCATTCGCCTCGAGGCGCTCCGTCGTGCCGAGCATGCGGGGAATCGAGAATCCCCAGATGTCGGCGTCGAGCAAACCGACTCGATATCCGAGATCCGAGATAGCGACGGCCAGGTTCACGCTGACCGACGACTTTCCGACGCCGCCCTTGCCAGAACCGACTGCAATGACCCGGGTCTTGGGGTCGACTCTGGTTGGCTCGGCGTTATCCCTGGCCGTTCTCCTGGCACGTTCCATCACACCCGAACGCTGTTCCTGTGTCATGGCCCGAATGTCGATGTGGACGTTGGTGACGCCGCTCAGCGCTGAGACCTTGCGAACTGTGTCGTCTTCGATCTGTGACCGCATGGGGCATTCGGCGATTGTGAGTGCGATGCCCAGCGTCACTCCGCCGGTCGGCGTGATGTCGACGTCCTGAACCATGCCCAGTTCCACGATATCTGCCCCCAGTTCGGGGTCAAACACGCCACGGAGAGCCTTTAGTACGTCGTCATGGGTGATCACGTCGGCCATGGTACCGGGTATTTCCACTATGGGGACATTGCAAATTACTCGGGAATCGGGGGTATAGTGACAACCCCAGATCGAGCTCAGGAGTTTGGACCCATGAGTCAACCGTTGACCTTCAAGTCGAGTGTTCCGCAGAAGGCCGTCGACCTAACTGACGGTGCTATCGACAAGCTGCGCCAGTTGATCGACGCCGAAGGCGATGAGACGATGGCTTTGCGCTTGGCCGTGAAGGCAGGCGGTTGTTCGGGGTTCTCGTATGAGATGTTCTTCGACAACGAGTTCGACGCCGCCGACACCGTCGAGGAGTTCGATGGGGTCAAGGTAGTGGTTGATTCGCAGAGCCTCGAGATGGTCAGGGGTGCGACCCTCGACTACAAGGACGCCCTCACCGGTGCAGGGTTCGCCATCAACAACCCGAACGTGACCCGTTCCTGCGGCTGCGGGAACAGCTTTTCCTAGGAGCGGGTAGCGGGTCGCTGGTCGCGGGTAACGGCCTGCCCGCCAAGCCGGCAGGTTCGAGTCCCTGCGGAACTCGTGGATAGTCGCGGTAGCTCCTGTCGCGGTCGACGTCGACGCTCGGAGCCAATTGCCGAATGCCATCTACTCACGCGACCACAACGAACACGATCGTGGCCAAGATGATGATCATCCCGAGGACGATGGTGATCGGGAGGATGACCCATCGCCGGAATTGGCGAAAGATCGGCTGTATGTAGCCGCGTACCGTTCCCAGTACCGACCCGATCCATTCGGCTATCGAGCCAACTGCCGGCCCTGAGAAGGTTCCTTCCTCGAGTCGGGCGGTCATGCGGCCGAGGATGCTTCCGATGGCGCGTTCGCTCAATGCGCCCAGCGGCCGTCCGAGAAGCCAGACTCGCTGTTGGACGGCCCGACCGACGGCGGGTGTGATCATGACCAGCAGCAGGCCATCGGCTAGTTGTCGATCGTTCGGGGGATTCTCAGCGCCGGCCAGGTCGGCTTGGAGCTGCGAGGCCGCAGCCTGGGTGACGGATATGAGTTCACCGGTCTGGGCTTCGAGATTGGCGCCCAGGCTTCGGACCCAGATCACCGCGCCGAGCGCGGCCACGATCACGGCTCCGATCAGGGTGAGCACGACAACCCGCAAGGAGCCGCCCCCGTTCTGCACGCTGAGCCAGATCACCAGGATTACACACGCCAGGGCAGCCAAAGCCCATTTCGCGGCGCGAGTGATGGAGTTGAGAACCGATGATGTGACGTCGAGCGCATCAACGACTTCCTCATGCTGGAATGCGCCAAAATCGATGCCGGTGCTATCGATGAGTTGCTGCCGGAGTTCCTCGCTTCGCATGTTCGCCATTTTTGTCGATCCGCCACGCTCGGAGCGGTACCAATTGCCCGGCGCTATTCGCCACCCATTCCACCGGCGTACCCGCCCGCACGACCAGTTACCCTTGCCTTATGCCAAAACATGTACTCAGTACCCCCAGTGCACCTTCTGCCCTCGGCCCCTATTCAGTAGCGGTTGAGGCTGCCGGCCTCGTCTACATCTCCGGACAGGTGGCCATCGATCCCACCTCCGGTGAACGCGCCCCGGATGACGTTGTCGCCCAGGCAAAGCAAATAATGACCAATATCGAGGCGATCCTCGGAGATGTCGGCCTCGGGTTCGAAGACGTCGTCAAGACGACCATCTTCCTGGCCGACATGGCGGACTTCCCGAAGGTCAACGAAGTCTACGGCGCGGCGTTCACGGCCAGTCCTCCGGCCCGTTCCACCGTCGAGGTGAGCGCCTTGCCGGGTGGCTTCTTGGTCGAGATCGAAACCATCGCGGCCAGGTGAGAGAGGACTTCAACGTGGACACACAGCAGGTACTCGCCGAACTCGGCATCAAGGAATTCAACAGTGGCGCCTATGCCGGAGGGTGGATCGAAACCCACGGCTCGGAGCTGCCGAGCTACAACCCGGCTACCGGTGAGGTGATTGCTACGATCATCAGGGCGAATGGAGATGACTACCAGAAAGTCATCTCCAGCTCGGTCGAAACATTCGAACGGTGGCGCATGCTGCCGGCACCGAAGCGCGGAGAGTACGTCCGATTGGTGGGCAATGCTCTGCGCGAGAAGAAGGCCGCGCTCGGTGCCTTGGTCACGATGGAGATGGGCAAGATCCTTCCCGAAGGGGAGGGTGAAGTTCAGGAGATGATCGACATCGCCGACTTCGCAGTGGGCCTCTCCCGTCAGCTCTACGGTTTGACGATGACCTCTGAACGCCCCATGCACCGCATGTACGAGCAGTGGCATCCGCTCGGCCCGGTCGGCACGATCACGTCGTTCAACTTCCCAACTGCAGTTTGGTCGTGGAACTCACTGGTTGCCGCCGTGTGCGGTGACACGAACATCTGGAAGCCATCGAGTGAAACACCACTGACGGCCATCGCGGTGACCAAGATCACCGATGCTGTCATGGCCGGCACGGGATTCGAGGGCGTATTCAACCTCGCCATCGGCTCCGGGTCCGATGTAGGTGATCTCATGGTCAAGGACCATCGTGTGCCGCTCATTTCGGCAACGGGTTCGTGCGATATGGGCTACAAGGTCGGCACCGAACTGGCCAAGCGCCTCGGACGAGCGATCCTGGAACTAGGTGGCAACAACGCCATCATCGTGATGGACGACGCCGACCTCGAACTGGCCGTTCGGGCTGCCACGTTCGCGGCGGTGGGAACGGCCGGGCAACGGTGCACATCGCTGCGTCGCATGATCGTTCACAAAGACGTCTTCGACGAAGTCGCCAAGCGACTGGTCGCTACCTACGCACAGGTCACGATCGGAGATCCACTCGAGGCCGGCATCCTGATGGGACCGCTGGTCAATGAGACGGCCGTCTACAACATGTTGACCGCCCTCGATATCGCCACTCAACAGGGTGGCGAAGTTCTCACCGGCGGCAACCGCCTGGAGAATCTCGGCCCCGCTTTCATCGAGCCGACGGTGGTCAGAATGCCGAAGGACGCGCCGATCCTTCAGGAGGAGACCTTTGCCCCGTTGCTCTACCTGATCGAAGTGGAGTCGCTCGAGGAAGGCATCGCGGTGCAGAACGGCGTTCGTCAGGGATTGTCGTCTGCCATCTTCACCGACTCGCTCAAGAACGCCGAGAAGTTCCTCTCGCACTTCGGGTCGGACTGCGGGATCGCCAATGTCAACATCGGGACCTCCGGCGCGGAGATCGGCGGAGCGTTCGGAGGCGAGAAGGAGACCGGTGGAGGCCGCGAGGCCGGGTCCGACTCCTGGAAGGCGTACATGCGCCGTCAGACCACGACGATCAACTGGGGCGACGATCTCCCGCTCGCCCAAGGGGTCGAGTTCGTATAGATGATCCCGTTCTTGCGTCAGTTCTGGGCAGCGATCGCCCCGAAGTGACGCAAGAACGGGGAATGAAGGAACTGCAGATGGATCGAAACGCATGGGATGACCGCTATCGGGATCGAGAGTGGTTGTGGACGGTCGACGCCAACCGCTTCGTCGTTGCGGAGATCACCGGCCTGACCCCGGGCAGGGCGCTGGATCTGGCCGCGGGCGAAGGGCGCAATGCGGTCTGGCTGGCCAAACAGGGGTGGGATGTCACCGCCGTCGACTTCTCGTCGGTTGCGCTCGGTCGGGCGTCCGACCTGGCCGCCCGGGACGGCGTTGAGATCACAACCGTCGTGGCGGACTTGCGAGAGTACGTGCCGGAGACCGGTGCCTTCGATCTGGTCGTGCTGGCCTACCTGCACCTGCCCCCGGACCTGTTGCGCGTCGTGCACGGGCGAGCTACCGCTGCCCTGGCGCCGGGCGGGACCATCGTGATCGTCGGGCACGATCTCACCAATATCGAGGACGGGTACGGTGGCCCGCAAAGCCCAGACGTGCTGTACACGCCGGAGGACCTGGTTGCCGATCTTGGGCAGCTCGACGTCGTCAAGGCCGAGAAGGTGTACCGACCCTACGTTGCCGAGGAGGGCGAGTTCACGGCGATCGATGCCCTGGTTGTGGCGAGGAAACTGTGAGGCTCTTCGGGGAGAGACCGCTGACTCGCCCGACCGTTCGTGTGGGTATCACCCTGATGCTGGTGGTGGCGATGGCCGCCTGCGGGGACGACGGTGGGTTGGGGACAATCCCTGAGGCGTCCACGGTATCGTCGGCGGTCGCCACGACGACCGAGCCGACGACGCCCTCGGTCGCTCCCACCACAACGACCTCAACCGCGGGGTCGACGACTTCCTCGACGTCACTTACGACTACCACCGTGGCGCTCCTGCCAACGCCGGTCATCGACGCCATTGTCGACGGCACCGATGTCGTGCTACCACCGATCGACATTGAGTCACGCCGACCGGTCGTTTCCGGCCTGGTAGCCGCTGCGCAGGCTGCGGTGAACCAGGCGATCAGCGACCTCGTCGAACCCCGGCTCAACCAGTTCATCGCCGACGTCTCCACCGTGCACGACCCGGCCCTCTCACTACCGGGGTCCTCTTATTGGCTCGACTTCCAGGTCGGCGCGGCCACTCCCGCGGTCCTCAGCATCATGTTCTCCGAGTCCGTCTATTACGAAGGTGCGGCACACCCGACGACGCAGTTGTTCAGCATCACACTGGACCCGCTGACCGGAACCGTGTTCGCTCTCTCAGATGTGCTGATTACCGGGACGATCGGAGCGCTCGCTCTGGCCGTCGAGCAACACGTGATCGACGAGGTATATGGGGGAGACTCCGCCGCACTCGCCTCCTGGATCAGCGGCATCCCTCCGGAGCTCCTATATGCGTGGGCAGTCACTGCGACCGGTGTGCAGATCGGCTTTTCGCAATACGATGTCGGCCCGAGCGCACTAGGCCCGCAGACCGTGGTTGTGCCCTACGGCGAGTTGGCCGGCGTGGTGGACCCGGCCGGACCGGCCGGTGGCCTGATCCCATAGAGCAGGTCAGGCTCGACCGATGGCCAGGAAATGCGGGGTCGCTCCGAGCAGAGAGGGAGCTGACTCCAACCGGCGAAGAAGATCGAGGACTGCTCGCAGCCTGTCGGGATCGGAGATTCGCTCGTCCAGGTCTCGGGCTGCCCACGAAACTCCTTCCACTGCCACGATCTCGACATCTGTGAACCCGGTGGACTCGAGTTCCTCGACAAGTTCATCCGGCAGATGGAAGAACGCGGTCGTGAAAAACCTGGGATCTGCGGTGTGGTTGGTGTGCTTGCCCGTTGCCAAATCGACGTGCACGATCCGTTCGAAATCTTCGTGGTCGATGAAGCCAGAGTCGAATCCGTCGATCGCGGAGGCATATCGGGTAATCCCCGCCGCGAATAAGAAACCGCCCTGCCTCAGGACACGGCGTGCCTCACGCAGGGCCATCAGGCGGTCGGCGCGTTCCTGAAGGTGATAGAGCGGACCGAGCATCAGAACTGCGTCGAAGCTGTCGTTGGTGAACTCGAGGTGGCCGGCCACCCCGAGCGCGGCCGTCGGTACTCCGGCCTCCCGCGCCTGTTGCACATGGAGGTCAATAGGGTCGATCAGTGTCGGTCGGTGACCAAGCGTGGTGAGCCAGGCCGAATACACGCCGGGGCCCCCACCAATGTCCAGAATCTCGGCGGGAGCTTTCGGAAGGTGGCGCTCCAGAATCTCCTTGGTTCGGATGAGCTCGATCCTGCCGAGGGCGTCCTCGCTGAGGCGCTGAGATTCGGCGTACAGGTCGGAGTAGTGTTCGTCGATCTCCGAAGGGATGAGCGGGTCCATGGGCCAAGGGTAATCCCCGTTCTAGCGTCGGGAAGCGCGCCATTCTGGCGGGTCTCTGACGCCGGACCGGTCCAAGCCGGACATCAACCGAACCGATAGCCCACCGATCTCACCGTGGTGATCCAACTCGCCCGCTCTTCGCCGAGCTTCGAGCGCAGGCGCCGCACGTGGACATCCACCGTGCGGGCGCCACCGAAGTAGTCGTATCCCCACACCTTCTGGAGCAACTGCTCGCGGCTCCAGACCCGCCCCTGGTGCTCAATGAAGTAGCGCAGCAGCTCGTATTCCATGTAGGTCAGGTCGATCGGCTTTCCGTCGATGGTCGCCTGATAGGTGGCGAGGTTGAGTTCGAGGCTCTTGTACCGGACCGACTCGATACCTTCCTCGTGACCGGCGAGGCGGCTCACCCGCAAACGCAGTTCGAGTATGTCGATCGGTTCGTTGATGAAGTCGGCGATCCATCGTTCGTGTTCGAGGAGCGTGGTCTGGGCCGACGTGGTCACCACCATGACCGGACAGCCGACGTCCTCGGAGATGCGCCTGGCCTCGCGGAGCTGCTGCAGCGGTTCCGAACGGAGATCGACCAGCGCTAACCCCCATTCGCCGTCGGTGTCACCGGCCTCGACCGGAGCTGCAACGGCGCCGGCAAGCGTCAGAGCCTCGGTCAGCTCCCGCGGGTCTCCGGCGGTGGACACGGCGACGGTTATCACAGGATAGGAAGGTACCTCTCGAGTTCGAATTCAGATACGTGGTTCTGGAACTGATCCCACTCCTTCCGCTTGTTACGGAGGAACCACGAAAAAACGTGTTCGCCGAGCGCATCAGCCATCAGTTCGGAAGCCTCCATGGCGTCGAGCGCATGATCGAGGGTGGCCGGCAACCTGCCGACGCCCAGGGCCCTGCGTTCGGCGGTGGTCATCTCGAAGATGTTGTTGGACACCTCGGCGGGAAGTTCGTAGTTGTTCTGGATCCCGGCCAGACCGGCAGCCAGCAACACCGAGAAAGCGAGGTATGGATTGCAGGCAGAATCGGGTGCCCGGTATTCGATGCGCGTCGAGGAGGCTTTCCCACGTTTGACCGTCGGGACCCTGACCAGCGCAGACTGGTTGTTGCGGGCCCAGAACGAGTAGATGGGTGCTTCGAAGCCCTTCACGAGACGTTTGTACGAGTTGACCCACTGGTTCGTGATGGCGGTCAGTTCGCGGGCATGCATGAGGATTCCGGCGATGAACCCCTCCGCCACTTTCGAGAGCCCGTTCTCGGCCCCGGCTTCATAGAAGGCATTCCGGTCCCCCTCAAATAGTGACAGGTGCATGTGAAACCCGGAGCCGTCGTGCGCTTCGAGTGGTTTCGGCATGAACGTGGCATAGATGCCGTGCTCGATGGCGACTTCCTTGACGGCGAGACGGAACGTCATGACGTTGTCGGCCATTGTCAATGCGTCTGTATAGCGAAGGTCGATCTCGTGCTGGCTTGGTGCCACCTCGTGATGCGAATACTCCACCGGGATCCCGAGTTGTTCGAGAGCGTTGATCGTTGTGCGCCGGTATTCCTGCGCTACGTCGAGCGGGGTCAGGTCGAAATAGCCGCCCTGATCGAGCACCTTGGGTTTCCCTTTCGAATTCTTGAAGTAGAAGTACTCGAGTTCGGGTCCGACGTAAAACGAGAAGCCGAGATCGGCGGCCCGCTGGAGGTTGCGTCTCAGCACGTAGCGAGGGTCGCCTTCGAAGGGTTCCCCATCGGGAGTGACGATGTCACAGAACATACGGGCGACCTGCTGTTCGGGCCGCCACGGGAGGATTTGAAAGCTGGCGGGATCCGGCACGGCCAGCATGTCCGCCTCTTGAACCCTGGCGTAGCCATCGATCGCCGACCCATCGAACGTCATGCCTTCGTCGAACGCCGTCTCCAGTTCCGCGGGACTGATAGATACCGACTTCAGGAACCCCTGCACGTCGGTGAACCACAGGCGAACGAACCGGATGCCCCGCTCCTCGACGGTGCGCAGCACGTACTCTGCCTGTTTGTCCACGTGGTTCTCCTTTTCGGTCGACGTCGGAAACGATACCCGAATGAAGCTGACCGCCGCCCAATGCGAACCTCATGCCGGTCACCAATCGCCAAACGCCGGTCCAGGTTGACCCGTGTAGTCATCAGATCGCGTCCCGTGCTCGCCTTTGTCGTTATTGACGATTCAAGGCAGACGTGCCCGAAACCTGGAACCTGCAACGGGGCATGGGCCCATCACCCGGACCTTTCCATTCCTCGATCTGTTAACCGTCCATTCACATTCGGGCAACCCGGCGGAAACGGATCCGTGGAACGCTCAGGGGAGCGCAGGTCCGCCGAGGCAGCGCGCCCGAAACCGGTACCCGAGGAGAACCCCAACGTGAACAAAACAGCAGCCGATATTCTTCAGCAACTCGTCGCTGAGGAATGCCAGTTCGTCGACCTTCGCTTCTGCGATCTGCCCGGTCAGGTCCAGCACTTCACCATCCCGGCCGACCAACTCGACGAGGACGGTTTCACCGAAGGCTTCGGGTTCGATGGGTCCTCGATTCGGGGTTTCCAGGAGATCCAGGAATCGGACATGATCCTCAAGCCCGACCCGGCCACGGCGTTTGTCGATCCGTTCATGAAGCACAAGACCCTGGTGCTCTATTGCTTCGTGCACGACCCCATCACCGGTGAGCCGTACGACCGCGATCCGCGCTACATCGCAGCCAAGGCTGAGGCGTACCTGTCCGGAACCGGCATTGCCGATACCTCATTCTGGGGTCCCGAGGCCGAGTTCTACATCTTCGATTCTGCTCGGTTCATGCAGAACGAGTTCTCGTCGTTTCATGAGGTGCAGTCGATCGAGGGTGCATGGAACACTGCAGCTGAAGAGGATGGGAAGAACCTCGCCTACAAGCCCGGATACAAAGAGGGCTACTTCCCAGTTCCACCGACTGATCACTTCCAGGACCTGCGATCCGAGATGTCGCTCGAACTCGAGAAGCTCAACATCAAGGTCGAGGTCCATCACCACGAGGTCGGGACCGCCGGTCAGGCCGAGATCGACATTCGCTACAACACACTGCTGCGACAGGCCGACGACGTCACGATCTTCAAATATGTCGTCAAGAACGTCGCCTGGGCACACGGCAAGACGGTCACGTTCATGCCGAAACCGGTGTTCATGGACAACGGTTCAGGGATGCACACGCACCAGAGCTTGTGGAAGGACGGCGTGCCGCTGTTCTACGATCCGAACGGTTACGCGGGGCTTTCGGATATGGCCCGCTGGTATATCGGAGGACTTCTCAAGCACGCACCTGCGGTGCTGGCGTTCGCAGCGCCGACCACCAACTCGTACCGGCGCCTCGTGCCCGGCTACGAAGCGCCGGTCAACCTGGTGTATAGCCAGCGCAACCGGTCGGCTGCGGTGCGAATCCCGCTGTACTCCCAGAAGCCGGCGCTCAAACGTCTCGAGTTCCGCTGCCCGGATCCTTCGGCCAACACCTACCTCGCCTTCGCGGCGATGCTGATGGCGGGTCTCGACGGAGTTCAGAACCAGATCGAGCCGCCCCCTCCGGTCGACAAGGACATCTACGACCTGCCGCCTTCCGAATTGGCGAACCTGCCGTCCGTGCCCGGCAGCCTCGAAGAGGCGCTGGCTGCTCTCAAGGCCGACCACGACTTCCTGCTTCAGGGTGACGTGTTCACGATGGATCTGATCAACGCCTGGATCGACTATAAGCAGGTGCACGAGGTAGATGCGCTGCGGCTGCGTCCGCACCCGCACGAGTTCTCGATGTACTACGACACCTAATCGGTAAGTCCCTCAGCGGACGGCCATCGGGCGGGGCGGGCTATCGGCCCGCCCCGCCCTAATTCCTTTGCTCAACCTGCTTCAACCAGGAACGCGGTCTGCCAGGCCGGTCGCAGGCGTTCCCCTCCATCCGGGTGACCGAATGGGACGGGTTCGAAGCGGTCCGGAATGCCGGTGTCGGCTCCGGACCTCCATGAGGCCTGCAACATGCTGCGCCACTCCTCGTCGGTGAGTCGCCCCTCCTCGTCCGGCCGCCAGAACTCGTAGTACGAGTACACGCCTCCTTCGGCCACCTGGAAGCGCCCATCATCGGTGGGAACCAGCACGAGGAGTCGATCGATGTAACCGGTCCCGACTTCCAGGTAGAAGAACGAGGACCGGGCAATGTCTGCGATCAGGGCATCCATCGAGTCGAGACTGGACGGCAAACCGGTCGCAGGATCGATGTCCGAGGATGCCAGCCACAACGCTTCCATCGTGGTGGCAACGGCTTCGAGCCAGTCATTGTCGGCTGCCGGGACCGCGCGTCCTGCCAGCTCATCCTGGGCGATGCCACCGAGTCGATCGACGAACGAGATCAGGTCGTTCAGCAGCGTCCTGTGTGTTTCGGTGAGCAGGCCCCGGTCGCCGAGGCCGTCCCGCAGCAGCAAGGCAACTTGTGCTACCCGGAAGAACGCAACGGGGTCAGGCTCCACCCAGTGACGCGGTTCCTGCTCGATCCAGTCTCCGCCCCCCTCTGCCAGCACCGCCTGTTTGGCGTAGAGGATCGTGTCGTGTTTCAGCTCCGTGTACGATCCCAACCCGGTCATCAGGTCTTTCGCGGTCCAGGCCGGCGTCCGCATGAAGTCGGGGAACGCCCCGGTTTTCTCCGACCACTTCGGCTGGAGCGCATACAACCAGGCGTCGTACACCGTGGCGGCCCAGTCATCGATGGTCCTGGCGGCGAGGAGATCGCTCAAGCTCGCCAGTTGTTCTTCGTAATGGAGGTAGGCAGGCTCCTCCGCAGCCCGCTGGATCTCGAGCGCAAGGTTCGATCCCATGACCGCAGCCACATCGAGCGGCGACACGTAGACCCGGTGCTTTTCGGGTGGTTGTTCTCCGACACTGGGCCAGCCCAGCTGATCGAGCACAAACGAGTCGATGACAAAGCGGGCGCCCATGATGCGAACCGCGGCAGCTTCGGGGTTGATGCCCACCGGGCGGGTCCGACCCAGCGCCACAGCGATGTCCTCGATGAGATCTTGCCCGGCGAGAGGGGTGGGATTCGTGGTGCTGCCCGGTGCCACTTCGTCGACGATGGCCAGCAACTCGAGAGGCGTGTAGTCATCTGCGAGGCCGACCATGAAGGCGGTCGGCTCGTAGATCAGGGTCCATGCAGCCACCAGATCAGGATCTGTGAATACGGCTCTCGCCACCAGTGCACCGATCTGCAGAGAACGGGGATCGTTGAGGAAGAAGGATCCCTGGCCGAGCATGGACATGGCGCGAAAGTACCGCACGAGGTGTGCGCTTCGTGTGTAGTGGCCCCTCGGTTTGAACAAGCTGTAGTCGACCAGGTTCTTCGCAGAGACGGTCGGGTCGCCTTCGATGAAGCTGGTGATCGGGGAGGGAACGAAGGCAACTCCTTCGAGTGCCAGTGCCACTTCTTGCTCTGCGAGCGGCCCGATCGGGCCCACATCGAGGCCCAGCAGGGTCGCGGTTGCTTCAAGGAGTTGCTCCGCCCGGTCGGCTACTTCCTCGAGTTCGGTGCCTTTGAGTTCTGCGGCTTGCTCCCTGGTCGCTTCCAGCGATCCGAGGACGAATTCCTCGAGGATCGGGAGGAGCACAGCCTCTTCGCTGTCGCGCAAGACTTTGGAGAACACCAGGTGCAGGTAGTGGTAGGCGATGTCGGTGGTCACGAACATTGCGTGGTTGTCGTATCCGAACTGCCCGTACACGTTCTGGAAGAGCGAAGCCCAACCCGGAACAACGACGAATCCGTTGGCGAGCAGGGCCGACTTCACATCCGGATACGCGTCGAGTAGTGCCTGCGCGGTTGGAGAAAGGGTTACGCCGGCGAGTGATGAAGGCAGGGGAAGCCCAGCGTACGACGGCGTATCTCCCAGGAACGGGATGTCATCCATCTGAGCGAAAGCCGCCACGGGCCTTGGCTGGATCTGCATAGAGGCAGTGACGGCGATCGGAATCGTGGTCGTCGACACTGCTTGTGTGGTCGTTGTGACGAGGGGAGCGTGCGTCGTCGAGGACGGGGGTGGGGTGGTGGATAGCGGTTTCGTGGTGTCGACGCCGGTACTCGTGCAAGCTGCCACGGCGAGTGCGGCGGCGACCAACAAGGCCGTTGGCCGGTTCATGTCAACCTCCATCGCGATCAACGCCGGCGAATCGAGACTGGTTCCCGTCGCTGTGCGGTCTTTCATCTCTCAATGACAAGAGGGTCGCTTGCTCCGTTGCGGTCGATATCGGCGCACGCAGGGCTTCCGCTCCCTGCGAGTTCGATGGCACCGACGAAACCGAATTCCTGCCATCGGAAGGCTCCTGTGGCAACCGTCGCCGCGTCGTCCAACTCCGAATAGGCGACCGCGATTCCGCCGTCGCACACGGCGAGGGCGCCGATCGGCCGGAACAGGCTTCCCGCCACCCACCACTGCCGGTAATCCTGCGGTCGGTAGACGCCCAGATGGGCACTACGCCCGGCGGAGTCCATCCAATTCCGATCGGGGAAGAGGCGGGTGATCGCGGTCTCCTCGAACGGCCTGCGAAATGAGACCACCAGGTCGATCTCGTCGTTTCCCCTGACGTATCCACGTCCGGCGTCAACCACGTCGCCTGCCCCGAAGTCCCGGGGAGTGTCCCTGACCGTAGGTGCAAGGCTGTAGGGCTCCACAGGTGTCCACCAGTCGAGTCCGAGGAGCACCGCGTCGGTGGCGGGAGGCTCCCACTCGACGAAATGGACCCTTCGATCGGCGTGGTCGGTGACGCCTATTCGAAAGGCGACGACGCCCTCGTCGGCTATGAGCGTCTCGAGTATTGCGCCTCGCTGTGTCTCGATTGGCTGCTGGTCGAAGAGGAAGTTCCCGAGGCTGGTTGAGACCACCGTCATCCGCCCATCCCCGTCGGGGTCGATGACTCGGGTCGGTTGGACGACGTGGGGACCGTGCCCCCACACGACGTCGACACCCCACGAAGCCAGGTCGGTGGCCTGCTGGAGAAAGGCAGGGTCCGAATCGGCTTCGTATTCGACACCACCGTGCATTGAGACCACCACGATGTCGCTCGCAGCACGCGCTTCGGCGACCATCTTCCGCGCCGATTCGCGATTCCAGTGCACGATGCCGGGTCCGGAGCTTGCCTCGATTCCTGTCTGACTGGCATCGAAGGCGAGCGAAGCGACGGTCAACCCGGCCGCCGTCGCGAAATATCGGGGCCGGGCCGCCTCTGCGCCATCTGCGCCTCCACCGACCGCCCCGATGGCGGCCGCTTCGAGCGCCTGTATGGTGTCGATGACTGAAGGTCTGCCTGCATCGCCGGCGTGGTTGTTGGCGATTGTCATGGCGTCGAACCCAGCCCCGGAGAGCAGGAAGGCGAGGTTGGGAGGCGCTTCGAGTGCGTACGGGTTCGTTGAAACGTGGGGTAGATCGGTCAGCGGTGATTCGAGGTTGGCGAATGCCAGATCGGCCGACCGTACGACGAAGCTCACGTCCGCAAACAAACCCTCCGGATCGGTCGCGGCGATCGGGGCGATCCCTCGACCGAGCATCACATCCCCGGCGAACAGCAGAGTGGATGTGGCTGTGATCGAGTCTTCGGGCTCCTGAGGCAGACCGCTGGTCGTACACGAGGTCAACAAGACCAACAAGGCCAACAGTGTCGATCGATGTAGCTTCATCACCACCATCGTCTCAAACGACTATGAGGCCGCAAAGGGGCGTTGTGCCGTGGCCCGATACGTATGCCCGCTGGTACGCGAGACTCGAACAGCCTCCGCGGGGCGCGTCGCCCCTGATGCCGACTATCAGACGCCGGCGACGGCTTTGGCAGCAGCCACGGCGTCGGTGAAATTGGTTACGGACGAATTGAAGGCATCGAGGGCTGCCAGACGGTCGGCCGATCCCTCGCTGTTGACCAGTCCGTCCAGAACGTTCTCCGCCGCCGTCTTGGCTGCTGTGGCGGCGGTCACGATCTTCTCGTGTTCGAGTGCGAGGTTGGCATCCGCGGCCGGTGGCGTTCCCGCGGCCACCTGATCCGCAAAGGCCGTTGTGTCGGCGACCAGAGTCTCCAAGGCCGTCTTCGTGTCCGAGTAGGTCGCCGTACGACCGTCCCAAGCTGCGTTCACCGTGACCATCCGAATTCCGAGGTCTGCCAGGGACAGGTCGAAGCCGTCCAGGCCGGCGGCATACGCCTGCACTTCAGGACTCACGACCACCGGGACGGTGGTCTCCGCCGGGGTGTCGGACGGTTCGCTTGTCGACGTCGTCGACGAAGAGGAAGAAGCCTCGTTGTCGGGGACCGCGGGGACCGTATCGATGCTATTGGTGAAGAGGTAGGTGAACCCGACCATTCCAACAATGATCAACGGAAGGATCCACCGACCCGGTTTGGGATCTGGATTTCGTGCCATCGGCAGTCCAACGATAGTCGACCGGTTTCGGGTTCCCGAGCAATGCCGGCTTGAGCCATCGGCAACGACCCTCTTGAACAGCTGCCTGCAGTGTCGTACGTTCGACTAGCCCCCCGCATTTCCCCGGAGAGGCATCATGCGAGACGAGCTTCCCGACACCGAGACCGAGACATATGAGCACATTCCGTGGAGCCAGCTCACGTTGACAAACGGGGCCGCAGGTAGAGGCAAGTGGATGTACTTCGCTACCGCGCTCCTGGTGGCTGCGGCGATCGCCGCCGTCATCGCCCGCATGATCTGGCAACCAGAAGTGGCTGTGGCCGTACCTACCCTCGTGTCGACGGTTCCATCGCCGGTTGCCACCATTCCGGACACTCCTCCCGCCCCGGCGCTCTACTCGGAGGCAGACCTGCTGGCCGCCTTGCCTCCCCGTGATATCGAACAGGCTGTGGCCGCAACTGCAGAGCGCTATGTGCGTGAGTGGGCCGGCCGGACGGACGACTCGTGGACCTATGTCGAATGGGTCGCGGTTGATTCCGTTGAGGACGTAGGGGAAGGGCTCTTTCGGGTCGGTCTGCTGATGCAGCTTCTTCATGGTGGCGAAGACGGCACCGTCCGCTTGCCGGTCGAGGGGGTCGAAGTGATGGTCCTGGTTGAGGATGAGTCTTTGTCGATCGTTGATCTGCCGAGCCCGGCGAGGATTGGCACCGTGCCCATGACCTCCCCGCCGGTCGAACCCGCCGAACTACCCGAGGTTGTTGCCTCCGCTGCACTCGATTTCGTCGCTCCCTGGGGGATCGGAACAGTCATCAATGCAGGGGTGATGGGCGACCGCTGGCGGGTAGAGGTTGAGGTGGCATCTGACCCGGGTCCGGTGCGGGTCGTGGCCGTGTGGCTCACTCCGGACGGCTCACCCACCTTCCCGATGCCGTAGCAGAGGATTCTTGGTTCCCGGGTGGCCGTGTCGGCAAGACAGAACCTGGAACCTGTGACCTAGAACCGATTCCAGGAACCTATTCCTGGAACTCACCCTCTAGGATCGCCTGAGCGGCGGGGGCAATTGCTCCCCAGTCGGCATCGGGTGTTTTGGTCAACGTAACGAAATCGGCGGTCATGAAGACACTGGTCACGCCTTCGAGTCGGAACAGCGCCGTGGCCAGTGGGTCCTCAGTGGTCTGGCTGGGAATGAACGTCTTCGGACCACCCACATCGACGCCGACGGTGAACTTCAGTGCGTTCGGATTGGGTGTGTTCTCGATTCGAACCGGCATGATCATTCGTCCTTCCGACGCCATGCATCGTAGTGAGGCGCCATGACTCTTGGAGTTGATGTAGGTGGTACATTCACCGATCTTGCCTGGTGGGACGGTGCGCAGCTCCATGTCGGGAAAACGTCGTCGACGCCCGACCAATCGGAGGGCGTCGTGGCCGGAGCACGCGACGTGACCGGTGGACGGCAGGTTGCTGCTCTGCTGCACGGAACGACCGTGGCCACGAACGCACTGCTCGAGCACAACGGCGCGAGAGTCGCGCTGGTGACGACGGAAGGTTTTTCCGACGTGATGGAGATCGGCCGCCAGGATCGGCCGTCTCTCTACGACAGCTTCGTCGATCGGCCCGATCCCCTCGTGCCGGCGGAACGAAGGTTTGGCGCAAGAGAACGCTCGTCATTGACCGGTACGTACGGTTTCCCTCCCACCCGGCTGGAGGAACTGGCAACGGCCGTCGCAGCCACCGCCCCCGAAGCAGTCGCTGTTTCGCTTCTCTATGGTTTCGCCAGTCCGGATCACGAGGCTGCGATCCGAGACGCCATCGCTGCAGCCCTACCGGGCATCCCTGTGTCGAGGAGCAGCGAGGTGGTCGGCGAGTTGCGGGAGTACGAGCGAACCTCAACCACCGTCCTCAACGCATATCTGACGCCGGTCATGGCTTCGTATTTGCAGCGATTGAGTGAGCGGGCCCACCGGGCGGGATTGCCGGAGGATGTCCTCGTCATGCGGTCCTCCGGCGGTTTGATGGACATCGCGGCCGCGGGCCGCTTGCCGGCCGCCGCCCTTCTGTCCGGGCCGGCCGGCGGTGTCGTTGCCTCAGCCGCCCTCGGACGGGCCATGGGTTACGGCAGGCTGGTCTCATTCGACATGGGAGGAACCTCGACGGATGTGTGCAGGATCGAGGGAGGGCGCCCCGAAGTGTCATACGAACGGGCCATCGCCGGGTATCCGTGCCGGCTTCCGTCTGTCGCCGTCCACACGGTCGGCGCAGGAGGAGGGAGTGTTGGTTGGATCGACTCCGGCGGCGCATTGCGGGTTGGTCCGCGCAGTTCGGGAGCGCGGCCAGGACCGGCCTGTTACGACCGGGGTGGTGATGAGGCGGCGGTCACGGACGCCAACCTCTCCCTGGGGCGGCTGGGACCGGAGGCGCTTCTGGCCGGATCGGTCCCGCTGCGGCTTGAACGAGCGACAGCCGCTCTCCGGCGACTAGGAGCAAGCCTCGATCTCACCGCAGAACAGGCAGCGTTGGGAATCGTCGAAATCGTTGAGGCACACATGACCCGGGCGATCCGGGCGGTGTCCGTGGAAGAAGGAGCTGACCCGCGTGACGCGATGCTGGTGGCGTTCGGCGGCGCAGGAGGTTTGCACGCCACAGCACTGGCCCGCAACCTCGAAATGGCCGGCGTAGTGATTCCCCCGTTCGCAGGCGTGTTCTCAGCCTTCGGGTTGCTGCTCAGTCCTTCCCGGCATGATCTGGCCCGCAGTGTCTTGCTACGCGACGGCGAGCATCTCGATGTGCACGCGATCGCGCTGGGAATGGAAGCGACGCGCACGTTCCGGGCACAGGCCGGCCGGGCACCAACCAGTGTGGAAATCGTGGCCGACGTGCGCTACCTCGGGCAGGCCCACGAGACCTCTGTTCACTATCGACCGGGAAAAGGTTGGAGCGTCCTCACCGCCTCTTTTCATGCGGCTCATCTTCAGCGCAACGGGTTCGCCCGGTTGGGGGATCCCATCGAGGTCGTCACGCTCCGCGCCGAAGCCGTCGGCGACCCAGCCATGATCTGGGACGACCTCTCGGTGTTCCGGTCCGCAGGCGAATCAGCGCGCGGGAGCCGTGAGATTCTGACGGCCGATGGTCCGGTTCGGGCGACCGTTTGGTGGCGAGCCGGGTTGCCGGTCGGAGGTGAGGTCGTCGGTCCGGCCGTCATCGAAGAGCGCGAGGCAACTTCGTATCTGGGACCGGGGGAGCGAGCCGTCGTCGCTGAATCGGGCGCCCTCGAGGTGTCCTGGTGACCGTCGGTCCGATCGCGCTGGAGGTGGCGAGAAACCAGTTCGGCTCGATCGCCGATGAGATGGGTCTGGTGCTGCGCAGGACGGCCTACTCGCCGAACATCAAGGAACGAGCCGACTGCTCTGCCGCGGTCTTCGTCGCGTCCGGTGAGATGCTGGCCCAGGCCGAGCACATCCCGGTTCACCTCGGATCGATGCCCGCTTCGGTCGCGGCCGTCATCGACCGGTTCGGCGCGGCGGTTGAGCCGGACGCACAGTACGCGGTCAACGATCCGTTCTTTGGGGGTACGCATCTGAACGATTTGACGCTGGTCCGTCCGGTGTTCTTCAACGGACGGATTCTCGGCTGGGTCGCCAATCGTGCGCACCACGCCGACGTTGGCGGTGAGGCGCCAGGTTCGATGCCCGCCCACGCCGTCGTCGTCGATCAGGAGGGTCACAGGGTCCCACCGACGCTGGCGGTCCGGTCCGGCGAGTGGGTCCCGGAGTTCCTGGATCCCTTCGTCCGGGCCACCCGCACCCCCGCCGAGCGACTCGGCGATCTCTCGGCCCAACTGGGTGCCAATGAAGTCGGGGCTCGGCGGATGCTGGCGCTGATCGGTGCGGGCGGGGTTGAGCTGTACGAGTCGTTGAGTTCCGCGCTGCTGGACTACGGGGAGCGCCGCATGCGGGCCGCGCTGGCCGGTCTTCCAGATGGCCGATACCGATTCACGGATGTCATGGAGTGGGGTGACGACGATCTCCCAATCGAGGTCGTGGTGCAGATCGACGGTGATCGGCTCCGCGCCGATTTCTCCGGCACGCACGACCAGATCGAGGGGAACATCAACGCCGTCGAGGCGGTCACCCGGAGTTGCCTGTACTACGCGGTTCGCGTCGCCACCGACCCGTCGATTCCGGCCAACGGCGGATGCTATCGCCCGTTGACGCTGACGGTACCGGCCGGCTCGCTGGTGGCAGCCGAAGCCCCGGCGGCCGTGGCGGCCGGGAATGTGGAGACCAGCCAGCGGATCGCCGACGTGTTGCTCGGCGCGCTTGCGCAGGCTGCTCCGGATCGGGTGCCCGCCGCCTCGCAGGGGACCATGAACAACGTCCTGATCGGGTCGGATGAGTTTGCCTATTACGAAACGCTGGCCGGTGGGCAGGGCGGCCGACCCACCAGGCGGGGGCAATCGGGCATTCATACCGGTATGACCAACACCAGGAATACGCCGATCGAGTCACTGGAAACCCACTACCCCTTCCGTGTTGTCCGATACGGTCTGAGGAGCGGCAGTGGCGGTGCGGGTGAGTATGGGGGAGGCGAGGGTATCGAGCGCGAGATCGAGTTCATCGCGCCTGCCACCGTGTCGCTCATGGGCGAACGGCGGCGCAATCGTCCCTGGGGCCTGGCCGGCGGTGCACCCGGCGCGACCGGGGAGGATTGGGTGATTCGAAAAGGAGGGAGCCCCGAGCGAGTGCCCGGCAAGTCGACCTTCGACGTTGGACCCGGCGACCGGCTCCTCGTTCGTACCCCCGGCGGTGGGGGTTGGGGAGCGCCATGAGCCCTGCACCCGCCGCCCCGTCGGTTCTCGCCGACCGTGGAATCCGCTGGTGGCTGCTCGTCTCATCGGGCGTCGTGTTGGCGGTGCTGCTCGTTGCGTGGAACGCCTCCGTGACCGCCAGATGCAACCTGATCGAAGTCAGGCAGTCGGTCGTCAACGCCTGGCCGTTCCAGGTGATCGACTACGGCGCGCCGGGTCTTGAGGGAGCGGGGCTGGATGGCGTGAGTGCCGTGGCCAGGGTGCAGTCCTCAGGGTCGGAGTGGATCGACGTCGAGGGCTGGGACAGTTGCCTCCGGCCGATGACCTACGAGGTGCAGGAAATCCTGTGGGCCTCCGACTATTTGCCTTCCGCCGCCGGCACCCTGGCCGTTCCGCCATTGCCTCTCCAGGGAGAGGCAATCCTCCCCGCCGATGCGAGGACCGGCACGGGCGAGTTCTTTGTTTTCTTCAGTCATTGGGACGGCGCTCATGCCGATGTCCCGACCGACTGGTGGGCCGGCCTCGTGTTCGATTCCGAGCAGAGACCCGTGGCCGGAATAGACGAGGTTGGCCTAGAAGAGCTTGCCGCGCTGCTCGATGACGGCGAGGTTCCGAATGTCGATACGGTGCGAGCCCTGGTTGGCTACCGGCAGGAGTTGCTCCTGCTTGGTCTAGCGCGAGCCGCCGGCGAGCCGTTCTGGGACGTTGGGCCGCGCACCGATGCGCTGCTGCGGTATCGCGGGGAGTCTGTGTTGGAGTACCTGGGCACTCCGGAACTCGATGCCTGGCTCGAGTGGGATCCGGTCGATCGGCGACTCGGTTGGACCAGGAATCACCTTCCCGACGGTGCCGCCGCAGCCCTCGAAATCGACTGGGGGAACGGTGAAGTCGTGGTCGTCCATCATTCGTTGACGTCCGACAGCGTCACCTCGGTAGGGCTGTTGAGCTCCGTTGGTCTCACCGGCCCCGAAGCACTCGTTCCGGGCGGAGGGGAAGTCTCGATTCGCGGGCAATATGCGAAAGCGACCCCGCTCAGCCTTGTGTTGTTCGACGAAGACGGCGACATCGCCATCATTCATCCGGTGCCGGGCTGGATCCTTCAGGCACTCGACGACCGGCAAGCCGTTGCCGTAGATCTGGATCTTCGTGGTGCTTTCAACTGGCGGACGCTGGACCGACCCCCGAGCTGATTCGACTCACTGCCCATGACCGATGGCCGGCGTTCTACGGTCGATTGTCCGGCCCACGGTCGATCTGATTTCGGTAACCTGCCCGCATGACGCTCACCGCCGAACTTCGGGACATTCTCGGGCACGATCGGGTGTTGTCGGAACCGCTCGAGCGCTGGGTGTATGGAATGGACTCAGGCGTCGTCAGAGGTGATGCGCAACTCGTCGCCTTCCCAGAGACAACGGCAGAAGTAGCCGCCATCGTGCGCTGTGCCCGGCACTATCGAACGCCGATTGTTGCCAGGGGTGCTGGGACGGGCTTGGCCGGTGGAGCGATTCCCACTCAACCCGGTCTGGTGGTCGTGCTGACCAAGATGAACTTCGTCGAGATCGATGAAGCAAACGCCACTGCGTGGGTGGGCCCGGGCGTCATCAACCTCGATCTCTCGAAGCAGACGGAAACGCATGGATTTCACTTCGCGCCCGACCCATCATCCCAGTCGGCCTGCACGATCGGGGGCAACATCGCCAACAACTCGGGAGGACCGCACTGTCTTGCGGAAGGATCGACGGTCGGGCACGTCCTTGCGCTCGAGATGGTCACCGCCGACGGAGACGTCGTGATGCTGGGGGGTCCGGCTCCCGATCCAATAGGGCTCGACCTGCGCGGCGTGGTGGTTGGGTCGGAAGGCACTCTCGGGATCATCACGAAGGCCCTCGTGCGCCTGACGCCGAACCCCCCCGACGTGCGTACGCTGCTCACCGGCTTCGCCAGTGTCGAGGACGCCGCGGCCACCGTATCGGGCATCATCGCCCGCGGTGTAGTGCCTGCTGCCCTAGAGATGATGGATCAGCGTATGACGCAGGCCGTCGAGCGCTTCGTCAGTGCGGGATTTCCGACCGACGCCGCCGCCGTGCTCCTCGCGGAGGTGGTCGGCCTCTCGGCTGCAGTGGAGGCGGAGGCCGCCATCATCAGCGAAGTGGCCAGGGAGAACAACGCCACCACGCTCCGGGTGGCAGCCGATGAAAGCGAGCGGGCCAGACTCTGGCTGGGTCGTAAGTCGGCCTTCGGTGCCGTCGCCCAGGCCGCTCCCGACTACTACCTGCACGACACGGTCGTCCCCCGTACGAAGCTCGTCGAGACCATGACCCGCGTGTACGAGATCGCCGATCGCCACGGGATCACGATGCTCAACGTCTTCCACGCCGGTGACGGCAACCTCCACCCCTTGATGGCCTTTGATTCGGAAGAGGAAGGAATGCTCGATCGTGTGAAGGCCGCTGCGAGGGAGCTGGTCGAGGTATGCGTCCAGGTAGGGGGTGCCCTCTCGGGAGAGCACGGCATCGGAATCGAGAAGCGGGATCTCATGAAGCTCGTCTTCACCGAAGCAGACCTCGACGCGCAGGCGCGCATTCGTGAGGCCTTTGATCCGGCGCAGGCGTTCAACCCGGACAAGATCCTTCCGGCGGGTTCACGCTGCTTTGATCTCGGCCGGCCTCCGCTCGAAGGGATGTGGGTGTGACCTCCGTCCGTTCTGCCCTGGATCGCCTACCCGCTCAGACAGCGCCGGTCGAAGGTGCGCCCAACGCAGATGTAACGGTGGCCCCCGCTTCGTTCGACGAGGTTGGTGTCATCCTCGACACGGCCAGTGAGCACCATTTGCGTACGCTGATCTGGGGTGGCGGAACTCACCAGGGTTACGGCGGGCGGCTCGACCCGGTTGTGGTTCTGTCGACCGCCGGCCTCAATCAAATGGTCGATTTCCAGCCTGAGGACCTCACCGTCACGGTGGAGGCGGGCGTCCGGGTGTCGGATCTCGAGGACCGGCTCGCCGAGCAAGGCTTGACCGCGGCCCTGCCCGAGACTCCGGGCAATGCCACGGTCGGGGGTGTCGTCTCTGCCGGCATCAGCGGTTGGCGGCGAGCGAGGTACGGTCCCACCCGCGAGCGACTTCTCGAGGTCAATCTCGTCACCGGTGACGGTCGTCAGGTCCGCGGTGGCGGTCGTGTCGTCAAGAACGTCACCGGTTTCGATTTGCCGCGGTTGGCGACCGGCTCTTTTGGTTCGCTCGGCGTGATCGTGCAGGTGTGTCTAAAGCTCTGGCCGCTGCCGTCTGCCAGAGCGAATGTGACTGTGGCCGACGGTGATACAGCCCTGGCGGCCGCCTACCGCCCCCAGGCCGTGATCGAGAGCGATGGAACCGCCAAGGTCTACCTCGGCGGCACTCCCGAGGAAGTCGAAGGTCAAAGTACGGCGTTGGGTGCCGATCCTGTTGAGGGGTGGGACTGGCCGGAGCACCTATCCGGCGAGGTGCAATGGTCGTTGCGAGTTCCGCCCGCTTTGCTTCGTACGGCGATCAAGGAGGTCCGGGGCACTTACAGCTATCAAGCGGCACTGGGAGTCGGTGAAGTGTGGATGGCAGGCGGCGACGGCGACTTTCAAACCTTGCGCACCTGGGCCGAATCGGTCGGTGGAGCCCTCGTGCTGGTCGATGGCCCGCCGGGGCTGTATGAGCGAATCGATCCGTGGGGTACCCCACCTCCGAGCCTGTCGATCCAGAACCGGATCGTGCAGCGATTCGACCCCGTCCGGATTCTGAATCCGGGCCGGCTTCCGGGCGGGCTGTGATGGCCTGGATGACCCCGGAGGCGCCAACGAAGGCCGAGCTGTCTGCCTGTATTCAGTGCGGACTGTGTCTACCGCATTGCCCGACCTTCCGGTTGACGGGTATGGAGTCGGCGTCGCCGCGCGGCCGGCTGATGGTGATGTCTGCGGTGGCCAAGGGCAATGGTGAGGTCAACGATGTTTTCGATGACCTGATGAGTTTCTGCCTGCAATGCCGGGCCTGTGAGGTCGTGTGCCCTTCGCTGGTTCCATTCGGTCGCGCCATGGAAGGTGCCCGGATCGAGATCGCCGCGCAACTCCCATCTCCGATTCGCCGGCTCCGGCAGTTGATCACCGGAAGGTTGATCGGAAATGTCCGGGCGATGCGATTGGCGACCCGGATTGCCAGATTTGTTCAGCGCACCGTGCCGGCCAGGTTCCTTCCCCGACAGGTGCGCATGTCGATCGGTGGACTCCGTCCTTTGCCCAAGCGACCCGCCTCGACCATCGGCTCCACCTACGCTCCGGTGGCCCCGGCCGGTTCGGGAGTGGCGGCGGTACTCGCCGGATGTGTGATGGATCCCTGGTTTGGTGAAGTGCATATAGCCACCATCGAGGTTCTCCGCCGGGCGGGCTACCGGGTGGTGCTGCCGGATGGTCAAACATGCTGTGGCGCCCTCGCTGCTCACGATGGTGATGCGCACGGAACCCGGCGTCTGGCGAAGCAGAATGTCAAGGCATTCGTGTCGGCAGACCTCATCGTCACCGATGCAGCAGGCTGCGGCGCCCACCTGAAGGAGTACGGCAACTGGGCGGGTGACGCAGGTGAGATCTTCGCCTCGAATGTCCAGGATGTGACCGAAGTCGTTGCTGCAGCCATCGAAGACGGCCGATTGCCTCGCCTCGAAGTACCGAGAGGCAAAGCAGCGATGCAAGATCCCTGTCACCTGCGCCATGCTCAACGGATCATGGCTCAGCCACGGGCGATCGTGTCGGCGGCCGGGTACGAGCCGGTTGAGATTGACGATGTGGGCATGTGCTGTGGCGCTGCCGGTATGTACAGCGTGCTCCAACCGGCTGCTTCAGCCGAGCTGGGCCGTAAGAAGGCCGATCAGGTGAGGGCATCGGGATCTACCGTGGTGGCGTCGGCGAACCCCGGCTGTGAGATCCAGCTGCGCGGCTACCTCGGTGGCGCCTACCGGGTGGCCCATCCGGTCGAACTGTATTGGGAGGCACTGCAAGCTGCAGACATGGACGCGGTAGGCTGGTCGCTCGCCGACGAAGGCACCCGTTGACTGATGTGAACTCCTCAACCCCGGTTCCCGCCGCGTCGCAGATGCGCCGGCTGCTTGGACTCGGGATGCATACACTTGGCACGAGTTTCGACGTTGGATTGTTGGTCGTCGGCACCGGCCTCGTCGGCCTGGCGATCGCAGTGTTGCTCGATGGCTTCGATGTTGTTGAGATCGGGCTCACCGACTCGACCGGCTCGATGCTCGGATCCGGCCTGGTCATTGCGGTGTTCGGCGCTTTCGCGCTCGGGGTGGCCGTCGAGGGGCCGATTGGCTACTCGACGCGGCGGCGAGGAACCTTCACGGACGTCGAGGTGGCGATTGCCGGCGCCGTCGGCGCCCTGTTTGTCGGACTGGTGTTGTTTGTCATCGCCAACATCGGCAGTGGGTACATCGAGGATCTGCCGGTACCGTTCGATTTCGCGGTGACGGTGATCCGCAGCGCCGGCCGGGCCGGCATGACGGCCGGGTTGTTCCTCGGGGTCCCGGCCCTCTGGGGTGTGCGGGAGTTGTGGGGCCACAACGCCTGGATCGAGGAAATCGAGCTACCCATTTTTTATGCCATCTGGGCGACGGCCGCAGCCTTCTTCATCGCCGGAGCGATCTAGAGCCCGGCGTCTCTGGGCTCCGGCGCGTAATAACCCAGAACCTCTCAAAAGGCGTACTCCCACAAGATGTCGTGATGGAGTTCCGCTCCGACTCGTCGGAATGCCTTTTCCACGAAGCCGACGGCGGGAACGAGCGCGGTGAGTCGCTCGGCCCCCAGGTCGGTGGCCCGATCGAGGAGTGCCCGCGTCAGCGGATAGACATCCTCTGGTCCCGTCGACATCCATGACACGTGAAAGGAGTCGTCGCTGAACTCGCCGATCACCCATCCGGCCGGACAACTCCAGAACCTTCGGTCCTTGGCCGCCTGGGCGAGGTCTTCGAGGCGCAGGCTTCGGAACATCCACCAGATCGGGAAGAGGCTGCGGCTGTGTCGGATGAGGTCACCACTCGACCAGGACAAGAAGGCGGGCTCGGCTTCGGCGGCCGGAGCCGGGGTCAGTCGTTCTTCGCCCGGCACCCGTTTGCCGCCGTTCCCACCCGAGTTGGGCTGCGTCGAGCCGATCTGACGAATGGCATAGAACCAGGTTGAAACATCCCGGTACCCAGCTTTTCGGACCTGCGCCTGAGCGCCGGTGTTCCAGCTTTCGGTGAGGAGTCTGGCGACCCTCGCTCCCCGGTCGGCTGCCCACTGATTGGCGGCCTTGGTCACTTCAGAGGCAATGCCGCGGCGCCGCGCCTCAGGATGAACCCGCGCCGCATGGAGCCAGGCCTCCTCGGACGACATCATCACAATGCGCACCATCCCGACGGGTTGGTCTCCGTCATCCGTGGCCACGAGGATGGTGGAATTGTCGTCTTCCGCCATCCACCGGCCGAAGCTATCCGGAACGTAATCTCCCCACTCGAAGGTGCCGGTCGTGAATGCGACGACGGCCTCTTCGTCATCGGGACGGGCAGGGCGGACGTTCATGCCTCGAGCCTACCGGGCGATCTCAGGTGGATGCGATGACGCGGGAGCGTTGGCAACTTCGGTCCCCGGCGAGCGTTTGGGGGGCGGGTCCCTGCGCCGACGCTACATCCGCTCGGGAATCTCGATCCCGAGCAAGTCGAGCACGAGTTCGAGTTGTCGCAGCGTTGTCTGCACGAGGGTAAGCCATGAGCCTTGCCGGGCCACATCGGGTTCGGAGAGGATGTGGCACACTTCGTAGAAGCGGTTGAAATCGGCGACCAGTTCATAGATGTACTCGGCCAGGTGATTGGGAGCGCGGTGCTCGGCTGCCCTCTCGAAGATCTCCGGCAGTCTGGCGAGGCGCAGCATGAGATTGCGTTCGGGATCGCGGTCCGCCGCAACGATCGGACCACCGTGGAGCCCGCGTTCGGCCGCCTCACGCAGAATCGACTTGATGCGAACCGCTCCGTACAAGAGGTAGGGGCCGGTCTTGCCTTCAAACGAGGTGAACCGGTCGATGTCGAACATGTAGTTGGAGGTCCGGTGGTTGTGCAGGTCTCCGAACTTCAGCGCCGACATGCCGACGAGATGGGCAATGCGGTCCCGTTCGTCCTCGGGGTATCCGGTGGCCAGCTGGTTCTCATCGAGCCGTTCCTGTGCCCGCGCGATGACCATTGCCACCAGGTCGGCGAGTCGTAGGAGATCCCCATCCCGGGTCTTGAAGGGCTTGCCATCGGGCCCATTCACCGTGCCGTTTCCATCGTGTTCGAGAACAACGCGGGGGCCGGCGATGCCGGTGAGGCGCGATGCCCGGAACACCTGCTCGAAGTGCAGTGACTGGCGGACGTCGACGACGTAGACCATGATCCGGGCGCCGAGATCCTCGATCCGTTCCTCGATGGTGGCCAGGTCGCTCGTGCCGTACAGGTAGGCGCCGTCCGTCTTGGCCAGCAGCAGCGGAGGGATCTCCTTGCTATCGGCCTCGTCGGCGACATCGACGACGATGGCTCCATCGCTGAGCCGGGTGAGCCCTGCTCCGACGAGCCTATCAATCATCGGTTGGATCCGATCGTGGACGGTGCTCTCGCCGTTCCAGAGATCGAAGTGGACACCGAGGTCTTCATACACGTCGCGCATGGCGTCGATCGAGACTCTCCGGAAGTGTTGCCACAGCGCCCGGTATCCGGGCCGGCCATCTTGGAGTTCGACTGTGGCCTGCCGGGCCGCTTCTGCAAAGGAAGCGTCGTCTTTGGCCCGTCGCGAAGCGATGGGGTACATGAGCTGGAGGTCGGCGACCGACACGGGGGACTCGGCTGGATACGGCCCGGTGGCACTTGGGTCGAAGTAGGGGAGTTCGGGCGTCCGCTCGGAGAGCTCGACGATGAGCTGGCCCATGGGTGTTCCCCAATCGCCCAGGTGCACATCTCCTGTGACGTGGTGGCCTTCAAAGCGGAGGATTCGTTTGATCGACTCGCCGATGATGGCGGGACGCAGGTGACCGACGTGCATCTCCTTGGCCACGTTGGGTCCGCCGTAGTCGACAACGACGGAGAGCGGTTCGGCCACCTTCCCGACGCCGAGGCGAGGATCATGTGCCAGCGCATCGAGTTCGATGGCGAGGAACTCGTCGGTCAACGTGATGTTGATGAATCCGGGACCGGCGAGGGACAGTTCGGCAATCCGCTCGTCTCCCGAAACCAGGTCGAGTACCTCTTGGGCGATCTGCCGCGGATTGCGTCCGGCCGGCTTGGCCGCCGGCAGTGCGCCGTTGCATTGAAACTGTCCCAGGTCCGGCCGCTGCGAGAAGGACACCTCACCAAAGGCCCGATCGAGTCCGATCGAGGCGAAGGCGTCGCCAAAGAGTCCGCTGAGGTCGTTGAGGAGGGACATCGTCGAAAGAATGATAGGTGACGACACCTTCCCCTCCGTTTTCGCGCGGGATTCCCACCCTATGGGGGCGGATCCCCGCGCGAAAAGGGGCTATTGGGTTCCGCGATGGAGGCAGCGGCCGTTTAGCACCGAGACCTGGTCGTCGAGTCTGATGATGACCAGGTCGACGTTTCCGACGAGGGCATGGCTTGGATGGCGATCGCGCAGGTCATCCCACTCGGCGATCTTCAGATGCCACACTGGGTTCCTCTCGGCGACTCGCCCTAGGAGGCTGGTGCCATCCAAATCATGCGTTCGTGCGTCGATCCATGGCGCCATGTGCCCTGAACTGACGCAAGAACGGGTTGGGGGGCTAGTACTCCACCAGGTCCTTGGCCCGTTCGATTATGCCCTCGACGTTCGGCCGGATCTTCTCTTCGAGCACGGTGGCGAACGGGAAGGTCGGGACGTCCGGGGAGGCGTAACGTCTGACGGGCGCATCGAGGGATTCGAAGGTCCGATCGGCGATCTGGGCGGCCACTTCGGCGCCGAAGCCCATGAACTCGTTGTCCTCATGAATGATGAGCACCCGATTTGTCTTGCGTACCGAGGCCTCGATGGTCGGCCAGTCGAGCGGTTTCAGCGACCGCAGGTCGATTACCTCGGCGTCGACGCCGTCGATTTCCAGCAACGCAGCCGCTTCGAGCGTGAAGAACGCCATCGCCCCGTAGGCGATGAGCGTTACGTCCCGACCCGGTCGCCGGATGGCGGCCTTGCCGAGCGGAATCCGGTATCTGTCATTGGGGTACGGTCCCCGTCCCAGCCGGTAGAGCTTCTTGGGTTCGAGGAACAAGACCGGATCCGGGTCTTCAGCAGCTTCCCACAGTAACCCCTTTACGTCGGCAGGGGTCGAGGGCACGACCACTTTCAAGCCGGGAACGTGCGTGTAGAAGGCCTCCACCGACTGCGAGTGATACAGCCCGCCGTTGATCCCGCCGCCGTAGGGCGTCCGGATCACCATGTTGACGTTCCAACGACCGTTGGTCCGGTAGTGGACCCTGGCCACTTCGGAAACGATCTGGTCGAACGCAGGATGGATGTAGTCGGCGAACTGCACCTCAGCCAGCGCCATCTTTCCGGCGGCCGAGAGCCCGATACCTGCACCGACGATGAGCGATTCTGAGAGAGGTGTGTTGAACGACCGGGCGGCACCGAACGTTTCGGTCAGACCCTGCGTCGCCTTGAAGACCCCACCCTTGGGATCGGCAACATCTTCGCCGAACACGACGGCCTCGGGATGCGCGGCCATGATCTCGTGCAAGGTCATGTTGACCGCCTGGATCATGTTGACCTCTTCACCATCCGGCTCCGGCTCCGGTTCTGTGGCCGCCACCGACGGGATGATCGGATTGGCATAAACGTTGCCCGTGGCGTCGTCGCTGTACGGCTCGGCTTCGGCTTGCTCGACCGCATCGGCGACTCTGGCTCGCAACTCCTGTTGTATCTCTTCCTCGAGGGCGTCCGGCAGCAAGCGAGCCTCAATCAGATACTGCTTGAGGAGGATCAGTGGGTCCCGTCGTCGCCACTGCTCAACCTCCTCCCGGCTGCGGTAGAGCTTGTCGTCGTCGTCCGAGGTGTGGGCGTAGTAGCGGTACGTGCGTGCCTCGATGAGCGTCGGCCCTTCACCTGCTCTAGCCCGTTCGGCTGCCGATTTCGTCGCCCCGTAGACGGCGAGTGCATCGTTGCCGTCGATCAAAGCGCCCTGGAATCCATACCCGAGCGCCCGATCGGCGATCACACCACCGACCTCCTCGGCCTCCGGCACAGAGATGGCGTACTGGTTGTTCTCGATGATGACGATCAACGGCAGCCGACGAACCCCTGCGAAGTTCATCATCTCGTGCCAGTCGCCTTCTGAGGTCGATCCTTCCCCGCCGTAGACGGCAACTACTCCACCGGTTTTGTCCATCTGGAGGGCGTAGGCGATCCCGGCCGCGTGGGGATATTGGGTGGCGATGGCCGACGAGTGGCTGAACACGTTCCGGGCCCGGTCGGACCAGTGGCCGGGCATCTGCCGCCCACCGCTGGTGATATCCGCTGCCCGGCTGAACACCGTCATGAAGTAGTCGTATGGTGTGAATCCCCAGGCGAGTGCCACCCCGATGTCCCGGTAGTAGGGGAGTGCCCAATCGATGGTTGGATCGAGGGCGAAGGCGGAGGCCACCTGGGCAGCCTCGTGGCCGGACGATGAGACGACGAACGGTGCCCGTCCTTGTCGGTTCAGAGCCCAGGTTCGATCGTCGACGATGCGCGTCAGCAGCATCTTCCGGTACAGGTCGATCACCTGCTCGTCGCTCAAACCGAGTTCGAGGTGACTGTCCTTGATCTCCCCTACTTCCAGGTCCACTGACACTCTCCTAGTTACGGTCTTCGCCGTGCCGGCGGAACCTACGAAGATCACCGATCGTCTTCATGCGTTCCTCGGCCACCTGGACTGCCGCCACATGAGGGATGGTTCCCTCGTTTCTCGCCTTCTCGAGGATGCCGGTCGTGGCATCGTGGATGCTGTCGACGTGGTGCATGGCCCGCGATTCCTGGTAGCCGCGCATTTCCTCGAAGACATTGATGAGACCGCCTGCGTTCACTACGAAGTCGGGAGCGTAAAGGATGCCCATCGCGGCGATCCGATCGCCGTCTTCATCGGTAGCCAGCTGGTTGTTGGCGGCTCCGGCGATGACCTGTGCCGACAGTTTCGGGATCGTTTCCTCCGTCAAGGACGCACCCAGGGCACATGGAGAGAGAACATCACAGTCGACGAAGAGGATCTCCTCGGGGTCGACCGCTTTCACGCCGAAGTCTCCGGTCACCCTGTCGACCGCCGGCCCGTAGGTGTCCGCAACGATGACTTCGCATCCGGCATTGACGAGGTGTTCGACGTAGTAGTAGCCGACTTTCCCAACGCCTTGCACAGCCACCCTCCGGCCGCTCAGGTCCGGCGTGTTCCAGAGGAACTCGGAGGTGGCGGTCAGACCGGAGAAGAGTCCCCGTGCGGTTGCCGGCGAAGGGTCGCCGGATCCGCCTTCGGGGATCGGAATTCCCACTGCCCACATCGTCTCGCGCCGGATCAGTTCCATGTCCTTGGCCGTGGTTCCAACGTCTTCGGCGGTGATGTAGCGACCGCGGAGCGAGTCAACGATCCTGCCGTATGCCCGGAAGAGCCGCTCGGATTTGTCGGTGAATGAGTCACCGATGATGACTGCTTTCCCTCCGCCGAGATCGAGTCCTGCCGCGGCGGCCTTGTAGCTCATTCCCTTTGACAGCCGCAGGACGTCGGTCAGCGCATCCTGTTCGCTCTCGTAGGGATAAAAACGAAGCCCGCCGAGGGCGGGCCCGAGGGCTGTCGAGTGGATTGCAATGATGGTCTTGAGGCCGGAGCACTCGTCGTAGCCGTAGAGGACCTGCTCGTGGCCGGTCTGCTCGACCAAGTCGAATACGCCCATAGGCGCGCCACCCTTCACTTGCTGAATTGCACCCACATTGTAACGGGGTGGGGCGGGCGGGCGCTTCGTGGCGTTGGTCAGGTACCGGCCTACCATGTGGCCCCATGACCGCCACCGCCTACCTCCGCGTCTACCTTCCGGTCGACACGCTGCGCAGTGAGGGCTTGAACCTGCCCGAAGTCAGGTTCGAGTCGAGCGATTCGGTGCAGGCTGCCGCCGGAGTCGGATTGGTGCGTGGCTCGATGCGCGAGGATGTCTTGATCGCCGATTGGCATGGAGCAAGGTTCGGATGCCCGAGGCGGCCGATGTTGCGGGCGATGGAGGGCCTGCTGGCCTTTCGGAACGCCTACGCGGGGATCGGCGGCGAACTGTTGGTTCCGGAGCGCGTTGCGCGCATGGCTGCAGATCATCTCGAATCCGTTTCCGAACAGCCGCTGGCGCGGTCCTACATCCTCACCTCCCCGTGGCACGTTCCGCTCCGGTGGTTCTCTGCGTTCGATTCGCCCGAGCGCGAGTTGTTCGAAGCAAACGGTCTGAGGTCTCTCCGTTACCGGACCGGTCAGCAGGAAGCCTTCGATCGTCTCAAAGAGGTTCTCGATGTCCTGCGCAAGGTTGGAATGAACGACGGCGTCGTGTCCGAGGTCGAGGAACTGGCGGAGTGGATCGGGGGCTACCCGGCGGAAGCGTTCGTCGAGTTGGACTACGGATCGGTTGCCGGCCTATTCCAGGAAGCCGATCTGTTGCTCGACGATTCATCGGCGGACGTATGGGAGTCGATCTCGGCGCTGGCTTCCGGTGACTGGGAGAAGGCGTCCGAGCACTACATGATCGTGGCGCGCCGCTGGGCTGCTCCGATGGCGGTGGCCTTTTCCAGCTAGATGACGGCCTCTTGGCCGACTCCGCGGACCACGCAGGCTTCCCTACGGCACCGCGGCAATGGCGAAGATGTATCCGGGAGCCTCGACCTGATGCATCGACCAGTCCTCGGTATCGATGAACCACAGCTGACCGGACGAGAATCCGGAAAGTGGCGAGGGCTCACCCACTGCGGCGATGAGCCAGCGGCCGTCTACCGACCATGACACCGACCGAAGCGTCTGCGGAAGGGTTGTCTCGAACACGATCGCTTCGCCGTCGAGGATCCAAAGCTGGGTCGGTGTTGCGACTCCGGTGGCGTCTTCTACCTCCCAGATGGCCCACCGGTTGTGGGCGGAGGAGGTGGCGATCGCAGACATCCGCTTATCGCTCGGAAAGGGGAAGTCGGCTGTTTCGGTCAAGTCTCGAGACGCCCGCTGGAGGCTGCCGGCAGTCGAGACGAGCAAATCGCCGTCCGGTAGTACGCCTAGATAGCGAGCGGCGAGGCGACCCGACTCGCGTCCCTCGTCGGGGTCGATGGCGATCAGCCAGTAGCCATCCTCGTCGGTCAGGGACTGGAGGAGGAAACCCTGGTCGTCGAAGAGGACCACCGATGGAACAGAGCCCAGATCGGCGGGGTCGTCGGCGATCGGAAACACCCCGTCTGCGCCGGTGGGAAGCGTCGCTGTTCGAAGTAGGGCCGGGAGAGTCTCCGGAAGGGACTGATCGAGTTCGATCCAGGCAATTCGGCCGGGATCCGTGGCATGCCACGCCCAACTCGTCATGGAGAGCGCGATCGGCTCGGCATTCTCAGGCGTTCCGACCCAGAGGTTCCATCCTGGAGAAACGGTGCTGAGCGCAGCTGCCGCGATCCGCACTCGAGAGCTGTTGAAGTCGGCCGATCTCATGCGCTCCGGGATATCGATGACGAGCGCGGTGCCGGTTCGCGACTCCCACCGCCACAGCACGCCCTGGTCATTGCGGAATCCGGCCAGGTAGAGCGTTCCCTCGTAGCCGTCGACCAGGATGTCGAGCCGGGAGGGGGCCAGCACTGTGGTTGTGGTCGGCACCGTTGGCGGAACAGCAACTTCCGGGATCGTGGAGGGTGGCGTGTTCGGATCCGGCGAGTTCTGTTGGGCCCCCGTCGCGATCAGGAGCCCGACGGCAATGCCGCCGATGATCCCGATGGGCAGCCAGGCGCGGCCGCGTGGCTCCGGATCAGGCTGGTCCTCGGTTCCGACGATCGTGACCTTGTCCATTCGGATCTGCACCAGGGAGTTGTTGAGAAATACGGACTTCAGCAAGTTCGGGTTGTTGCCGAATCAGTAGATGTAACCACACGGAGCCGGAAACCATGCGGGAAGCGCCCGAACTGGCAATCGAGATGAGTGAGCGAACTGTCACAGCATTGGATCGCGAGGCCCGGTGGCCGGACATCGAACTGCACCGCCGTTGCATCGAGGCCCGCAAGCGGCGGTCCCTCGGCGCACTCGACAGTCTGCTTGGTCGCATCGACGAGGTGTTGGAGGCCGATGTCTGATCCGGCCCTTTCGTTGCTATAGCAGTCGGTATCTGGCGAGCTCGGCCGCGGAGGCGAGCGCGAGACCCTGATACCCGGAAACCAGAACGTGCTCTAAGCCTCGCCTCGTGAAGCCAGCAGCGCACCTGCAATCACGAGGCCGACACCGACCACCGAGATTGCGGTCACCACGTCGCTGCGAAAAATGACCCCGAGTGCGAGCGCAACGACCGGGATCACATAGGTGATGAATGAGGCCCTGGTCGAACCGACCCGTCCGGCCAGTGTTCCCATGATGACGAACGCCAGTCCCGTCCCGAGCACGCCTGCCGCGGCTACTGCGAAGAACGAGTCCCATCTCCAGCTCGAATCGAGCGCCTCCCAGAGCCCGAAAGGCGCCGTCCAGATCGCGGCCAGTCCGAGCATTCGTCCCATGACGGGCAGCGATCCGTACCGTTGCTGGATCGGGGTGGCGATCGTGACGGCCAGTCCGTAGCAAAGGGTCGCCAGCAGCACCAGCGCCACACCCAATGCCTCCGAACTGCCTTCGCCGAGTGAGGGTGAGGCGATGGCGATGACGCCGAGAAGCCCGGTGGCGACTCCGGCCAGTTGTGCTCCCCTCGGCAACCGGCGGAGCATGATGGAAGTGATCGTGGCCGCGAAGATCGGCATGGCCCCGTTGAGCATCCCCGCCAGAGCCGAGTTGATCCATTGCTGGGCAATGGGGAAGAGTGTGAACGGGATCGCCACCCAGATCAGCGACAGGGCAATGAGCCTGGGCCAGTCGGCCCGCTCGACCGGTTGGCGCGTCCTGCGGAAGATCCAGAGCACCCCGGCCCCCGATGCGACTCGCAACCAGGTGATCAAACCGGGCCGGAATGCGTCGAGCCCGATATCCATCAGCAGGAACGAAGAGCCCCAGATGATGCTGATCGACCAGAACAGACCCCAGTCACTCGTGGTGAACGAGTGCTGGTTTGTGCCGGCGGACGTAGAGAGGATCCTGGAGTTCACAACAACCCGATTCTCACACACGGAGTCGTGAACAATGCGAGAACCGGTAACTACTCACAGAACGCGCAGATCGGGCGGGGCACATCCATGCAGTCGGCCGGTTACGGAGAGAGGCTGGTTCCTCTTTGACGACAACGCAGCCCGACGGTTTATCGCGATGTCGCGCAGCAATGCTCAAAGAGCCGGACCTGACTCATCGCCGCTACGAGCCGAGGATTTCAGTTCGATCCCACGCCCTGGCGGTTTGTTTTCCAAAGGCAGGGACGTGTTCGAGCGTGCGAGCGACCCTCCAGGCCAGCAATGCTGCGACGACCGGAACCGGATCTTCGACCTCAATCCTGTGATGGTCAAAGGTAGCCACCACCCCGTCGGCGTGAATCCGCCAGCCGCCGGCGCGGTCGTCCCGATCAACGGTGTAGGTGCAATCGCCTCCCCGGACTGCAAAATAGTGATCAAGGGCCGTCCACTCTGCCTCCGCCCGCGTGTTGCCCCCGAGATCCACCAGTACCGTGCGACCGTGCCGGGGGCGGACACCGGCGCTGAACGTCTCGAAACTCAACTTGGAGCCGTCCCGGAATCGAACGTCGTTGCCGCGTACAGTCGCCACCTTGCCCACACTGCTTCTCAGCTCGCACTTCTTGACCAGAAATCCCGAGGCCGAGAATTCGGCATTCCCCGTCAGAACAGGGCCGCCGAATCGTTCTGCCCGGATGCTGTTCGGGGTTGGAGCCGCGGCGGGTTCGGGATCGGATGGATGACCATCGTCCATGCTCTGCACCACCTTTCGTCCCACGGTCATTGTCACCCGGAGGTCGATATCCGTCAACGGTTGGTCCGGAGTGCAGATTGGCGATCCCGGGATTGCGCCGGCCTCATGGGATGAGGTTCCCGTGGTTAGGGGTTCGTGACAAAGCCCCTGTCAAACAAGGGCTTTCGGGAGGAGTGTCATCGCGACATACTCCAAAGGAACCCGCCCATTGGGCAGGTTCGGAGTGGTCAGGGGCGGGATCGATCCGCCGACCTCTGGTTTTTCAGACCAGCGCTCTACCAACTGAGCTACCTGACCACGAAGCCCTGACGGATCAGGGCTTCTAGCGGGGACGACGAGATTTGAACTCGCGACCTCCGGCTTGACAGGCCGGCGTGAACTCCAGACTTCACCACGCCCCCGTGGCGTGATCCCGGTGGAAATCCGGGAACCGTCAGGCAATAAGGATAGTGCCCCTCACGACGTCAATGCCAAAGCGAAAACGGCTCGATGATCAGCCGTGCCGGATGGCCACTTTCCCGCGTTGGTCTCCCGAGTCAAGTCGGGCAATAGCGTCAGGCAGATCCTCGAATTCGTATACCGAGTCGACGACGACCGGCACGGCTCCACTCCCGATTAGGCGAGTTACGCGGTCGAACTCCGCGTGATCGAACATCGTCGAACCAATGATCTCCAACTGCTTGAAGAACAGGTATGGGACGGAGATCTCGACCTTGGGGCCGCTAGTCGACCCACAGATCGCCAGCCGGCCGCCGGCTTCGAGAGATCGAATCGACTGGTTCCAGGTGGCCGGACCAACGTTCTCGATCACGACATCGGCGCCGCGCCCGAGGGCCCTCTTGAGGTCCCTGGCGAACTCGCCACCGGAGTCGAATCCTCCTGCTGCGCCCATCTCAATAGCACGGGCGATCTTGTCAACGCTGCGGGAGGTGACAAAGACGTTCGCTCCCATTGCCTGGCCGATGAGCTGGGCTGCGGCCGACACGCCCCCTCCGATGCCCACCACCAGGAGGACGTCGCCGGACTCGAGCCCGGTTCGTCGCAACATTCGCATCGCCGTGCCATAGGCCAGTCCGTAGGAACCGGCCTCGACGGTCGTGATCCCGGATGGCCGCGCCACCACGTTGCGGGCCGGTACCACCGCGAACTCTGCCAGCGTGCCGTTTGAGTGCTCGCCGAGGATGGAGTAGGACCTACAGAAGGGCGTGCTCCCGGCGAGGCACACCTGGCATTGCCCACACGACATCGACGGATTGATCGTCATGGTGTCTCCGACAGCCACCGTGGTGACTTCTGCTCCGATCGCGTCGATCACCCCGGTGCCGTCTGCTCCGGCAATGTGAGGGAACTCGTGAGGCGCCGGCATGCCCCTTGAAACCCACAGGTCGAGGTGGTTCAGGGCGGAGACTTCGAGACGGATCCGCACCTCGCCCGGTCCGGGTTCCGGTGTAGGGACCTCTTGCAGTGTGAACGACTCCGGGCCGTTCGCTTCGTTCAATACCCATGCGCGCATGGGACGAGGCTAATGGTCTTCGCCTCCCAGTTCCGGAAACGGCTGCATAAATCGCGACAACTCACCCGTTTGCGACTCGACGCCCAGCGCCTCCCGTCTCTTAATCCGTATCCTGGTGGATATGCCCCACACTACGAACGTCCAGGTCCGTTTCTATGAACTCGATCCGTACGACCATGTCAACCACGCGGTCTACTTCTCGTATTTCGAGACGGCCAGGATTGAGGCCCTCGCTTCGGTCGGATACGACCTGACCCGGCTGAAGGAAGAGGGCTTCCACCTCGTGGTGAGCGACGTGCAGGCAAGGTTTCACCGCCCGGCCGTCTACGGCGAGATCCTCGAGATCACGAGCAGCCTGGTGGAGTCGAAACGGGTTACCTCACGGTGGAGACAGGAGACTCGTTCGGGCGGTGAACTGGTAGCCGCGCTCGAACTCACCGGTGCGATCACCGATGGAACCGGTCGGCCCCGCCGTGCTCCTGCCGGCTTTCTCGAGGCAATCGAGCCACTTCGGTTGTGAGGGTTGGCGTCTGGTTTAGCTCCCGGGTTGGTTCCCTCCCCTCGGGGAATCGGGATTCCTCCCAATGCGTGTGGGAGAAACGCGATAAGGAGCGGGTCGACGGCTACAGCACGACCGCGTTCGTGACCCGGAGCTTGATCTCTGCTCCGATCTCCGGCGGCGGTCCCACGATCTCGACGTCGAGGATGGTTTCACCCGTAACCGAGACGCCCAGCACGTGGTGACCACCGCGGAATACCCGGCTATCCACAATTCCTCGTACGGCGCCGTTCGGGTCGAGTTCGATCGCATCTGGTGGGATGACGAGCGTGAAGGAGCCCGGGCGTTCGTGTTGCGTCGGAAACGACCCCCATGATGTCCTTGCGGTTCCTTCTGTGACATCTGCCCGCACGATGTTGCGGAAACCGAGGAAGCGGGCCGTCCATTCATCTACGGGTTGCCGGTAGACGGACTCCGGTGTTCCCTCCTGGGCGACGGTTCCGTCCCGCAGCACGAGCAGGCGGTCGGCGATCGTGAAAGCCTCCTCCTGATCGTGCGTGACGTACACCGCGGTTATGGAGTGATCGACCAGCAACTGGCGGAGCTCGACTATGAGACGTTCACGTAGTATCCGATCGAGCGACCCGAGCGGTTCGTCCAGCATGAGCAATCGGGGTGCCGGCGCCAACGCTCTGGCGAGGGCAACCCGCTGCTGTTCGCCGCCGGATAGGTTCGTGATCCGCCGGTCCGCGTAGGCGGGCAGGCCGACCCAATCGAGTACCTCGGAGACCCTGGCGTCGATCTCGGCGACCGGACGACGTTGCATGCGCAGCCCGAAGGCGACGTTGGCTCCGATCGATTGATGGGGGAAGAGCGCGTAGTCCTGAAACATCAGGCCGAAACCCCGGTTCTCGACGGGTACCCGGGCGAGGTCCTCACCGTCCCACCGCAGTGTGCCGCGGGTCGGCGGCTGGAGGCCAGCGATCGTTCGGAGGAGGGTCGTCTTGCCGGAACCGCTCGGACCGAGGACCGCCAGCACCTCCCCATCCTGTACCTCGATATCGACGTCGCTCAAGATGGCGGTGCCCAGAATCTCCACGGTGACACGCTCGACGAGCAGCATCTCAGAACTCCCCGGTCTCGCCGAGCCTGAACCGCTCGATGACCATGATCGAGGCTGCCGTCAGCACCATCAGGATGGTGCTCAGAGCCATCGCTCTTCCGAAGTTCAGGTCGCCCGGCCGCCCGAGCAAGCGGAAGATCGCAATTGGCATGGTGGGGCGTTCGGGTCGGACCAAGAAAGCCGTCGCGCCGAACTCCCCCAGGGAGATGGCAAACGCGAATCCGGCGGCCACGAGGCCGGATCGTGCAATGAGTGGCAGATCGATCTCCCGCCAGGCGCGAAACGGCGAGGCGCCCAGCACCCGGGCTGCCTCGCGGAGCCGACGGCGGATAGCTTGCATCACCGGAACGACGGTGCGGACCACGAATGGGATGGCGATCAGCGAGTGGGCGAGCGGGATCAAGAACGGAGACGTGCGCAAGTCGACTGGCGAATCGAAGGCGACGAGGAAACCGAATCCGATCGTGACCGCCGATGTTCCGAGCGGGAGCATGAGAAGCAGATCAAACCACTGTGAGACGGGCCCCTGCCGGTAGGCAATGACGGTGGCGGCCAGGATGCCGACCACCAGGGCGATCATCATCGCCACGATTCCGAATCCGATTGAGTTGGCGATGGCTTCGGTGGCCGGGACGAACAGGGATGAATCGCTCGCATCGGCCAGAGAGGTGTAGGCGGTTGTGCTCCAGCCTTCCCCAACCTGAAGCGAACGCTCGACCAACAACAGCAGAGGCGTGCCCAGGAACAAGGCAGTGAAGGTGAGGGTGCCGCCAACCGTCCACCACTCTCGGGCAGTTTGTGGCTTCCGGGCCGTTGCCGGCGCCAGGCGTTGCTCGACCGCCCGCCGTTGCTGATAGCGCGAGTAGGTCAGGAGGATGAGCGAGACGGCCGCCAACTGCAACACCGACAGCGCGGCAGCTACCGGCAGGTTGAGGAAGCTCATCGTCTGCCGCCAGATCTCGACCTCGACCGTGCGGAACTCGAGGTTCCCGAGGACCAGGATCACGCCGAACGACGTGAATGTGAAAAGGAAGATGATCGACGACGCCGCCGCGATCGCCGGACGCAGCAAGGGCAACGTGACGGTTCGAAACGCTCGCCACCGGCCGGCACCCAAGACCCTGGCAGCCTCAGTGAGGCGAGGATCGAGATGCGCCCACAGTCCGCCTACGGTTCTCACTACGACCGCGTAGTTGTAGAAGACGTGGGCGAGGAGGATCGCCCAGATCGTCGAGGACAAATCGATCCCGAGTGCTCCCCGGGGGCCGAGCAGGGCGAGGAACGCGGAGCCGACCACCAGCGTCGGGAGTACGAACGGTATCGTCACCGCCGCTCTCAGCAATGAGCGCCCAGGGAAGTCGTACCGTGCGAATACGTAGGCGGCCGGCATGGCCACCACGACCGTCAGGATCGTTGAGGCGATCGCCTGCCAGAGGGTGAACCAGGCCACCCCCCGCAGCGACGCCCTTCCGAACACTTCACCGAACGGGGCCAGTCCGCCGGCTTCCCCCGAGAGGCCCGTGAGGAGGATCGAACCGAGCGGGTAGAGGAAGGCGGCAGCCAGGAAACCGAGCGGGATGGCCACGACGAGGATCCGCGCCAATCCGCCGGTCCAGGCGGCTCGCCGTTTCCTCGAGAGGGTCGTCACGGCAGCATCACGGCGTCCCACTCTTCGATCCAGCGCTGCCGGTTGGCATCGATTAGCGCCGGGTCGAGCGTGGCGACGCGTGGGGGAATCGCGGTGTTGTCAATGAATACGGCGGGCAGTTGGGCTTCTTGATTGGCGGGGAACACGAACATGTTGAGTGGTATGTCTTCCTGGAATTCGATGCTCAGCATGAAGTCGATGAACGCCCCGGCGAGTTCGGGGGCGTCGGACCCGGTCAGCACGCCGGCGAACTCGATCTGGCGGAAACAGCCCGCCTGCATCACACCGGTCGGCGCCTCATCGAGTGGCGTCTCTGAATAGACGACCTCGGCCACCGGTGACGAGGCGTACGACACCACGAGTGGCCGTTCCCCCTGGCCCGCTCCGCCCGAGAACTGGCTGTAATAGGCGTCATCCCATCCGGCGCTCACCATGACCTCGTTGGCGTTCAGATCGGCCCAGTAGTCCTTCCACGTGTAGTCACCTTCTTCACCGAACTCGGCGATGGTGGCGAATAGGAAGGCGAGGCCCGGTGATGACGTCGCCGGGTTCTCGACGACGAGTTGCCCGAGAAAACGATCGTCGGCGAGGGCCGCCAGCGAAGCGGGGGCGTCGTCGTCACTTATTACCGAACGATCGAAGTTGATGCAAACGTCTCCGTAATCGATGGGTGTTGCCCGGTGTTCCGGATCCAGTTGCAGATCGTCGGGAACCGTGGTCAGCCTGGGAGAAGAATACGAATCGAGGATGCCGGCATCGAGAGCACGGCTCAGGAAGGTGTTGTCGATTCCGTAAACCACGTCTCCGAGCGGATTGCCTTTCGTGAGGATCGCCTGATTGAGCATTGCCCCGGCATCATCGGAACGCAGGATCTCAACGGTAATGCCGTGTTCGGCCTCGAAGCGTTCGATGATCCCGTCCGACACGGCGAACGATTGGTGGGTGATCAGGGTCAGCGTATCCGGGACGGTCGGAGCCGCTCCGTTGGCATCCGATTCCCCACAGGCGGCGAGAAGGAGTAGGAGTACAACTCCGAAGATGGTCGTTCGCAATGCGGGGTCCTTCCTCGTGGCGCGGCCGGACGCGGAAGGACCCGGCTCTTGTAGTGATGCTGTGTGGTGATCCACTCTCTTCCTCCGCTGGCATAACCCAGTTCAGGTTCCACGGGTCGGTAGCATTCGCCTTGCGGCGGGGCTTCCCTCTCAGTCGGCTGGCCCGACTCCCCGGGGTGGTGTTAGGGAGGCCAAGGATACCTCGTGGCGACGCCTGGGGACGAGCTGCGCCTGCAGACTGCATCGAACAGGGTCGCGCCAAAACTGAGAACCTACGACCTTGGAACGCCGCCGCTGCCCCGCTCCTTCTCGATAAGTAGTACGTTCCTCATCATGTCGGGGATTGTTGAACGGAAGGTCGATCGGCGAGCGGGATCAGTCTGGCAGCAGGTTGACGACCGGATCGTTGAGGAATCTCCGCTCGAGATCAGGCTCGAGGGGACCCCGCTGGCCGTCGTGATGAGAACGCCCGGCCAAGACACAGAGTTGATCCTCGGGTTCGCACTCACCGAAGGAATCCTCACTGGCCCTCACGAACTGGCCGGAATTGATGAGATCGACGCCAATCGCTGGGACCTCCGGCCGGCAGGCGGCGTGTTTGTCGATCCAACCCGATTCCAGCGGAACTTCTACTCGACGTCATCCTGTGGCGTGTGTGGGAAAGCTTCGATCGATGCGATCCGGATTTCTTCCGGACCACTCAACCCGGAACTCAGGGTGTCGGTGGATGTGCTTGCAGGCCTCCCTGAACTGATGCGGGCCCACCAGATCAACTTCGACGAGACCGGCGGACTGCACGCCGCCGCGGCTGTGACGGTGGACGGCGTGTTGATCACCCTGCGTGAGGATGTCGGAAGACACAACGCGGTGGACAAACTCGTCGGCGCGCTGGCACCTGATCGGTGGAGGTTCGGCGATCTCGTGCTCTTCGTGTCGGGCCGAATCTCGTTCGAGGTGGTGCAGAAGGCGGCTGTGGCGGGTTTCCCCATCGTGTGCGGTATTTCGGCTGCCTCGTCGCTCGCCGTTGAACTGGGTGAGGAGTTGGGTATGACGGTCGTCGGGTTTGTTCGAGGTGATTCCTGCACGGTCTATTGCGGCCGCCCTCGCATCGTGTAGCTCATGGCGATCGAGGTGAGCTCATTCCTCCAGCACCCAGTAGAGGCGCTTGTTGCGGCGGCCTTTGTTCTCGAATCTGTCGATTCGGGCACCGCGGATCTCACCGGTCGAGTGCACGTGGGTGCCTCCGCAGGCCTGGGCATCCAGACTTCCGATCTCCACGATCCGCACTCTTCCCTCTTCGACCGGAGGCAGGACGTTGCGGGTTCGAATCAGATCCGGTCGTGCTCGGAACTCGGATTCCGTGACGGTGGAAGCGGAAATCGGTAGGTCCGCCGCAATCACCTGGTTCGCCTCGGATTCGAGTTCTGAGAGCATTGAACGGTCGAACGCTTCAAAGCTGAAGTCGATTCGGGACACGCCGCGGCCGATCAGGGTGCCGGTGATCAGTCCGCCGTATGCCCGCAAGGCAATCGTGTTGACGATGTGCAGCAGGGCGTGATGTCGCATCAGCGCATAGCGTCGGTCCCAATCGATGTGGCATTGCACCTTCGAGTTGAGGCTTGCGATGTGATCGACCCGATGCCAGATCTCGCCTTGCTCGGACCGAACCTCGCCAACCGGTTGATTCACCGCTTCGAGGGTGATCGTGCCGGTATCGGCCGGTTGGCCACCTCCGCCCGGATAGAACACGGTGTCGGAGAGCAGCCACCAGCCGTTGTCGATATCGACGATGCTGGCGTCGCAAGTCGCCAGATATGCATCAACTAGATACAGGCGCACAAAGGCTCCGGGTACCCTGTCGTCGAGTACCCGTTACTCGTTCCTACTTGGCCGCCTTCACCGCCAGGACCGGGCAATCGGCGTCCAGGAGGATCTCCTGCGCATTCGACCCGAGCAGGAATTTTCCGGTCGGCGTCCGCCGGCGAAGACCGATCACGATGAGGTCGGCATCGACTTCTTTCGCCGTGCGGGTGAGGTCTTCAGACGGTGAGAGCCCGCGCACGTACTCGTGCATGGTGTGGTTGACCCCCTCCTCCGTGAGCTTGGCGTCGACCGCGTCGAGTTCCTGGCGGTAGGCAAGGACCTCGGTTTCTTCCTCGCGGCGTCCTCCGTACATGGAATGAACCACGATCAACTGGGCCTGGCGCAGCTTCGCCTCGTCGATGGCCTTGCTTAGCGCAGCCTCACCTTCCGGCGACCTGATGAAACCGACGACGATCTTCTCCATCTGTTATCTCCTCTTCGTTGTGGCCAATCTAACGGGTCCGCACGCGCGAATCCGCGGCCGGCCTACGACATGGCCAAATGAAGGGCTCCGGCCGAGTGGGCGGCATCTTTCACGCCGACGACGAGACGCGCGTAATCCCAGTTCTCGCAGTCGACGACGAGGACCGGGTCCTGACGGAAGACGGCCCAGAAATGCCGGTTGGGTTTGCGGCCGTATGAACCGAATCTGACCAGACCCGGAACATAGGTTCCCGGTGCTCTGATGATCGGCCCAAAGGAAACGTCGGCCCGTGGCATGGCACCGGCCGACGTTATCCGGTCAACCGGGACCTCGAGGTTCCTTTTCAACGCAAGGAGAGCCTCGAGCGGAGCGAGGCGGAACCGTGCAAAGCGGCCGTCATCACTGATCACGACTTTCATGGCTTCAGGCTACGGCGGCCGGTTCATCCTCGCCTAGAGGCAAGAGGCCCTGACGGGAGTGGCTCATCGGAAGGCATCTCCGCTCGGTCAGTCCTCCATCTTGAAGGAGATGCTCACCCTGGCCCTGTATGCGACAACCTCTCCATCGTCATCGAGGTGCATGTCGAGCTTGGTCACCTCCGCGATGCGGAGATCCCGGAGCGAATGACGAGCCTTGCCGACGGCGGCCGCAGCAGCCTTCTCCCACGACTCAGTGCTCGATCCGACGAGCTCGACGAGCTTGTAGACACTCTCACTCATATCCGCCTCCTTGGGGTCGGTCAATTTGAACCTAGTCGCGGGTGGCGGGTCGCGAGTCGTCGGCTGGCGAGGCTGGGGCAATTGCCAACTGCTAGCGGCCTATTGCCTACTGCGATACCCCCAGGAACGCCGGCTCGATCTCAAACAGGATGTCGGACCCGCCCTTGACCGCGCCGAGCAACCCGGACGCCTGCGGCAGCAGCTGCTCGGCATAGAACCGTGCCGTCACGATCTTGGCCTTTAGGAAGTCATCATCCGGCGAGCCGTTGTCGAGTTCAGCCCTGGCCGCCAGCGCTTGGCGAGCCATGAACCAACCGCCGGTCACGGTGGCAAAAATCCGCAGATAGGGCGTGGCAGCGGCGAGCGCATCATTGATGTTCGCCATGCCTCGTTGTGCGAGCCACATCGTGGCGTCCGAGAGAGTGGCGATGCCATCTGCCAGGCCGCCACGGATCGTCGCCAGATCTTCCCCGGCAGCTTCCAGATCCTTGTCGAGGGCAGCCATGCGGCCGATGAACTCGCGGACCAACTCGCCTGCCCGCATGGGCAGCTTCCGTCCAACCAGGTCCATTGCCTGAATGCCGTTGGTACCTTCGTAGATGGGTGCGATGCGGGCGTCGCGGAAATGCTGGGCTACGCCCGTCTCCTCGATGTAGCCCATGCCGCCGTGCACCTGGAGTGCGAGCGAGGTGAGTTCTACCCCCAGGTCCGTAGACCAGGCTTTCGACAGGGGAGTGAGGAGGTCGGCCAGTTCGGCGGCACGCTCACGTTCTTCGGGATTCTGATGATTGAGGGCGACATCCATGGCTTCGGCGTTGGAGTACAGCAACGAGCGCATCGCCTCGATGTAGGCGCGTTGCGTCAGCAGCATGCGGCGTACATCCGGGTGTTCGATGATCAGCGAGCTATCACCGGGTTCGGTGCCAACGGCCCGGCCTTGCCGTCGCTCCTGGGCGTAGGCCAGTGCGTCCTGGTATGCCCGCTCCGAGATGGCGAGTCCCTGCAGGCCGACCGAGAGGCGAGCGCTGTTCATCATCGTGAACATGTTCTTCATGCCGTCGAACTCTGAACCCACGAGGTATCCAACCGATCCTTCGTGGTCGCCGAAGGCCATTACCGCGGTCGGGCTGGCGTGGATGCCGAGCTTGTGCTCGAGCGAGACTACCGACACCTCGTTTGCCTCTCCGAGGCTGCCGTCTTTGTTCACGATGTACTTCGGCACGACGAACATCGAGAGACCCTTGGTGCCCGGTTTGCCATCGGGCGTTCTGGCCAGCACCAGGTGAATCACGTTGTCTGCGAGATCGTGATCGCCCCAAGTAATGAAGATCTTCTGGCCCTTGATTCGATACGTGCCGTCTTCCTGCGGGGTCGCCTTGGTGCGCACGGTCCCGAGATCGGAGCCGGCCTGTGGCTCGGTCAAGCACATCGTCCCGGACCACTCGGCGGTGATCAGCTTCTCGAGGTACGTGGCCCGGAGTTCGTCGTCACCATGTAACACGATCGCCTCGATGGCGCCTTGGGTGAGCATCGGATTCAGGGAGAACGCCATATTGGAGGCCGCCAGCATCTCTTGAAGCGCAAGGCCGACGACCCACGGGAATCCGTGACCTCCGTACTCGGGTGGGAAGGGCACGGCACCCCAACCGGCCTCGACGTATGCCCGGTAGGCGTCCTTGAAAGCCTCGGGTGTGACAACGACCCCATTCTGGGAGAGGACCACACCTTCCTTGTCACCGATGCTGTTGGTCGGGGCCACGACTTCAGCCATGAACCGGCCACCTTCGTCGAGGGCACCGAAGACGGTGTCGGGGTCGGCGTGCTCGAACCCTTCGAGGGTGGCGAGGCCGGCTAGATCGACGATATTGGAGAAAACGAACTTGATGTCACGCAGAGGGGGTTTGTAATCGGCCATGAAAGAAGTGTAGGTGGCGAGATACCGGGCGGTAATGGCTGAAAGCCCTCAATCCGAGAGGGCGGCGGTCCCTCGTCGATCAGCGGCGCCGACCGCTTCGGCCGCCAGATCGCGCAGAGCGGTGGCTTGGGTGAGATCCGACCAGATGGCCGGGTCGAGGTCGAGTTCGGCGCGAATCGTTCCATCGCTCGGTGCTTCGAATCGGGCTCCGGCCTTGCGGGCCAGGCGTGTCATCGCGGCATTGTCCGCCAGCATGGTCATCTCGAAGCGTTCGAGATCATGATCGGCAGCCACCAGGGCGAGCGCCCGGAGCATCGTCCACCCGAGCCCGCGACCCTGAAAGTCATCCGCGAGCGTGAATGCCGCTTCGGCGATGTCCGGCCCTGTGCGTACGTACCGGGCGACTCCGACCCCGATGCCCTCCTCCGTCTCGATTCCCCACGCGAAATGGTCGATGTGGTCGATGTCGGTGAGGTAGGTGAGTTGACTCCCCGATAGTTGGGCGATTGGCGTGAAGAAACGTTGATTCCGGGACGCTTCAGACAGACTGTGGAACCCCTTGGCAAGTAGGTCGCGGTCTGCGCGCGTCACCGGACGGATGCGAACTCGTAATCCGTCGCTAAGCGTCAGGGTGACATTGGGGTGGGTGCCGACCGGCATGGGGCCATGATACAAGAAGTGCTAACTATTGCAAGCACAAGGGTAACGATCGCACGCACTCTGGCAGCCGGCGAACTGTGATGCAGTACGTCGCTCCCCCCCGACGGGGGGAGTACACCCGGCCGAAGGCCGGGTGGGGGAGGAAACCGCCGGTGTCTCTCTCCGCTTCGCTCAACCCCGGCCGAGCATTCGGACGTCGGGAGCCCCGAGCCGGGCCGCGTCGGCGGTCTGGTCGTCGGGTTGCTCCTGCGACTCGCGTTCGGCGGTCACCCTGCCCTGGTAGTGCTGGATCTCACGGGTGATCGTGTCCTCGTCCCATCCGAGTTCGAAACCCATCAGCTCTGCTACCTGCTTGGTGGCGGCCATGCCCCGATCCCACGACTCGATCGAGAGTCGCGTGCGTCGGGTGAGTACGTCGTCGAGATGGAGCGCCCCTTCATGCCGGGCGGCGTAGGCGACCTCGACCGCCAGGTAATCCTCGCTGCCCGGCAACGTGGAGGACAAGTCGGGGCGTTCTTGCAGCATTGCCAGCACCTCGGTGATATTGGCTCCGTGCCGGCGCAGCAGGTTCTCGGTCTGTGCGGTGGTGAGACCCCATTGGGTGGCCGTCTTGTAGCGGCGATTCCAAGCCGGCCTGAAGCCGTCACCTCCAACGAGGGGAATCTCGGCCGTGCAGGATTGAGGTATCCGACCTCCGAGGCTGCGAGCGGCGGCGTCGACCGCATCTTCGGCCATCACGCGATAGGTCGTGTACTTGCCACCTGCCACAGAGATCAGTCCGGGGACGGTTTGCGAAACAGCGTGCTCCCGGGTGAGTTTGCTGGTCGCGTCCGACTCCCCGAACAGCAGCGGCCGCAGGCCTGCGTAGATGCCCTCGACATCGTCACGGGCGAGCGGTTCGTCGAGCACGGTATTGACGTGACTGAGGAGATAGTCGATGTCGCGGCGGCTGGCGGCCGGATGAGCGAGGTCGAGGTTCCAGTCGGTGTCGGTAGTGCCGATGATCCAATGCTTGCCCCAGGGAATCACGAAGAGAACACTCTTCTCGGTGCGGAGGATCAGCCCGGTCTCGGAGTGGAGCCGATCCTTGGGAATGACCAGATGGATTCCCTTCGATGCTCGAACCTTGATGGTGCCCCGGCCCGCCATTTCCTGGATCTCGTCGGTCCATACGCCGGTGGCATTGATTACCTGTCGTGCCCGGATGTCGAGTGTGCGTCCCGACTCGAGGTCGAGTGCCTGCACTCCTGTGACCCGGTCGCCCTCCCGCAGGAGTCCGGTCACCCGGGCGCTGGATGCCATTGCTGCGCCGTATACGGCGGCCGTTCTCGCCAGCCCCAGCGTGTGGCGAGCGTCGTCGACCTGAGCGTCCCAGTATCTGATCGCTCCGATGAGCCCCTCTCTCGAAAGCCCAGGCGCCAACTTCAGGGCCGAGCTCCTTGACAGGTGACGATGGGTGGGGAGCGGGTTGCGGGCGAGAGCAGCCAATCCGTCGTACATGGCAATGCCGGCGCCGACGTAGGCGCGTTCCCACACCCGGTGCTGGAGGGGGTAGAGGAATGAGACCGGTCGGACGAGGTGCGGCGCCAGCCGGTCGAAGATCAAACCACGCTCGCGCAGGGCCTCACGAACGAGTCCAAAATCCAGTTGTTCGAGGTAGCGCAGACCTCCATGGATCAGTTTCGATGAGCGACTGGAAGTGCCGGAGGCGTAATCGCGCTGTTCGACGAGGGCGACGGAGAGGCCGCGGCTCGCTGCATCTAGGGCCGTACCGGCCCCAGTTACGCCACCTCCGACGACGACGATGTCGAAGACTTCGTCTGACATCCGGTTGAGATCGCGAGTGCGTTGCTGTGGTCCGAGGGTTGGACTGCTCACATCATCGAGGCTACACCCCGCCCCTGTGATTGCCGGCAGCGTTGGTCCTCACCGCGGTGGGCCGACGACTCTGGCACTATCGTGCCGCCACGTGACTGATCAGAACACCCCGGACCGGCGCAGTACGTTCAAACGAACGCTAATGGGTGGGATCCTGGCGCTTCCGCAGGTATCTGCCTGGATGTTTACGGCGTCGGTCTGGAACCTCGCCAGGCAGCGGTGGGATGTCTTCTTCGAGCCGATGTGGCTTGCGGTAGTGCTCGTTCTGATCGTGCTGGGGACCGGAGCAGTATCAGTTCGCGGCCTGTGGCTGTATCTCAAGGGAACCCGCAGCTACGGCCTGGCTGCGACGAGCGCCGTACTGTCGATGACTGCGGCGGTAGCGCTTTCCTTCGTAACGGCGATCGTGACCTTCTAGGGCGGCGGCCGAGTGGCAGCTTGATCGCCCGCCATGGACGTCGCCGGGCGAGTAGGTTGAACACGACGAAGCGAGGGGACCCATGACCAGCACTATCACGCCGCCGCGGCCGGATGGTTCGGCGCCGTCGCCGGCGCATCGCGACGTGGATGGTATTCCCCGTCTCATGCGGCCCATGGTCGACTTCGTTGCCCGGATCCAGGCGCGCCTCGAGACGAAGCTGCTGGCCGGTTTTCTCGGCATCTCTGTGCTCATGCTGGCCCTCGGTATCGTCGGACTCCTGGTCGTGAACCGAATGGATGCCCAGGTCGACCGCCTCTCCACGCTGCAACGGCAATCGGACAACGCCAACCACATGCTCTACAGCATCACCGCGCAATCCCATTTCCGGACGATGGCACTGCTGACCGGCGAACCAGTCTGGACCGACAAGATCAGCACCGCCAAGGCGACCTTCGCGCAGCTCATCGAGGAAACAGAGGTCATCGCAGTTGGCGACCACGGCGACCTGTTCAACCGCTTGCGCACCATCGACGAGCGCTACGCCGAGGCCGGTGTGCGAGTTGAGGCGCTCCAAGCAGCCGGTGACATCGACGGTGCACTCCGGGCCCACGTCCAATCTGAGCACGAGATCAGTCACGAGCTGGAGAGCCCGCTGAACGACTTCATCGGCGACACCGAAGATCTGGTGGCGGCCCAGATCGACGGTTTCGCGGGAGACCGCCGATTCTTGCGAATCGCCCTGGCCGCCTTCTCGGTGATGAGCCTCGGGGGAGCGATCGCGCTCGGCGCCGTCATCTCCTGGACCGTGATTCGACCGGTCCGCAGGATCGATCATGCTCTCGACACGCTGGCGAACGGTGATTTCACCGCCCGCATCGATGTGCCCAATCGAGACGAATTCGGGAAGCTCTCGGACAACGTCAATCGGGCCAGTGAGCAACTCGAGACGCTGTATGGAAGGCTCGAGACGGTCAACCGGGACCTCCAAGCCCAGGTCGATGAACAGGTCGCGTTGCTCGAACGAACCTCGCAGCTCCGTCGTTATCTGTCGCCGCAGGTGGCGGAGGCGATCGTGGCCGGCGACCGGGGCATCGGCGAATCGAGACGAGCAGAGCTGTCGGTCGCTTTTGTCGACATCCGGGGGTTCACGGCCCTCTCCGAGCAGTCGGAGCCGGAGGAGATGATCGGCGGTCTCAACCGATTCCTCACGGTGATGACCGACATAGTCTTCAAGTACGAGGGAACCCTCGACAAGTACGTAGGCGACGCACTCATGGTGTTCTTCAACGACCCGCTTCCCCAGGAAGACCACGCCGAACGGGCGGTCCGAATGGCCCTCGACATGCAGGTCGCCCTGGTCGAACTGAGAACACGCCTCAATGAGGCTGCACAGATGGAGATAACCGCCGGCGTTGGCATCTCGACCGGGTTCGTGACGGTGGGCAACATCGGCTCGCCGAGTCGCATGGATTACACGGCGATGGGCAACCACGTGAACCTGGCCTCCCGGCTCGCCGATGATGCTGCTCCCGGCGAGATCCTCATCACCGAACGCACGCTGGCGCTGCTCCCTCCGGGACTGGTGACGACCGAGCCGGCGGGCCAGCGCAACCTCAAGGGTGTGCAGCGCCCGATCGCCTTCTACCGGATAGTGTGAGGACGGGAGTACTCAGGCGAGACATCGTCGGCCGGCGAGGCTGGTCGACGTTCACGTCCACCTGACCGGGCGGCCCCTCCCGCACGTCCGATAACCGGATCTGTCTTCTGCGAGTGATAGTCAGAAGCCTGATGCTGTGCTGATGCACCCGGGTGCTTCAGCGCTTGCGCCGCCGGGCCCGGGATGACCCGCCCAAGAAAGTGCCGGCTCCGAGCACGAACCCGAAGTTGTACCAACCGCCGCTGTTGAAGACCTCATAGACGTTCACGTTGTCACTGAACAGCGAGATGATGAACGTGAACGGCAAAATGATCCCGTGCCAGAGGCCGAGCCAGAACCCGGCCATGTCCCCGCCGTCGGTTGCCACATCGACCTGGGGGTTCGGGCCGGCCGCGCAGGCAGCCAGCAGCAGCGCGAGCATGATCACGGTCACCAGAAGACACTTCCGCTTCACATCCACCTCCTTCCCCGAAACCTACTCAACCTCAGCCGTGTTGGTTGATCGGTTCGAGCCGTAGTCAGGATCTTGCGAAAATGCCACGTCGAGTCTGACTGTCGTTACGCCGACAGTCCGGGTCTGCGCGGCCCGGCTGCTCCGTTCGATGGAAAAGATCGCGAGCAACCGAACAACGTCCGCCGACCTGATGAGCCGGTCCCGGCTCGAGCGGCTCCGCGAGAATGGGGTCCCACTGCGGGTGCAGTGGAAATCACGATGCGCATACTGCGTCATCGCTCTGCCCGGGATGAGCCGCCGAACTCGATCCGGATGAGAGCCGATGTACCGACGACAAGGAGAATTTGCATCATGGAACTGGGAATGATCGGCCTCGGCCGAATGGGCGCGAACCTTGTTCGCAGGCTGCTCCGTGATGGCCACCGGGCCGTTGTGTACGACGTCGACCCCGCCTCCGTTGCCGAGTTGGTCGCCGCGGGCGCCGAGGCGGCAGATAGTCTTGCCGACCTGGCCGGCAAACTGAACGGTCCTCGAACTGTCTGGGTGATGGTGCCGGCGGGAATCACCGGGAAGGTCATAGATGACATCGCTTCCCATCTCGACCCAGGCGACATCATCATCGATGGGGGTAACTCGTATTACCAGGACGACCTCGAACGTTCGGCTGTTTTGGCGGAGCGGGGCCTTCGCTTGATTGATGTCGGTACAAGCGGCGGAGTATTCGGGCTCGAACGCGGGTTCTGCCTGATGATCGGTGGTGACGCCGGCGCGGTTGCGCACCTCGACCCGATCTTTCGGACCCTCGCCCCGGGGATCGACACGGCCGAGCGGACCCCGGGTCGCGATGGTGAACCTCTGGCTGCGGAGCACGGTTATTTGCACTGTGGGCCGAGTGGAGCAGGTCATTTTGTCAAGATGGTCCACAACGGCATCGAGTACGGCATCATGGCCGCATATGCGGAAGGTCTGAACATTCTCAAGCATGCCGGGGTCGGGCTCTCCGACAGCCAGACCGATGCCGAGACCGCCCCTCTTCGGCGGCCGGATCACTATCAGTATGATCTGGATGTGCCGGCAGTCGCCGAAGTGTGGCGGCGAGGCAGCGTTGTTGCCTCGTGGCTTCTCGATCTGACTGCCGCCGCGTTCGTTCAGAATCCGGAGCTTGACGGGTTCGCCGGTCGTGTGTCCGACTCGGGCGAGGGAAGGTGGACCGTTCTGAGTGCGGTGGAAGAGGGTGTTCCTGCACCGGTCCTTTCCGCGGCGCTCTACGGTCGGTTCGACTCGCGGGGTCGTGACGAGTTCGCCAACCGGGTTCTGTCGGCGATGCGCCGACAGTTCGGTGGACACCAGGAGAAAGCCGGCCCTGCCTGATGGGGGCAACCTACGCCGACGCACTGATCTTGTTCGGGATAAGCGGAGATCTCGCCCGCAAGAAACTGTTCTCGGCTCTCTACGACCTCACCGCCTCCGAGGGCCTCGACATGCCGGTGATCGGGGTGGCTTCAAGCGACTGGGATGATGAGACTCTGCGTCTGCATGCTCGGGAAGCTCTCGAGGAGGCAGGCGAACCGATCAACGACGAAGTGTTCGACCGACTGGCGGCCAACCTTTGCTACGTGGCGGGCGACTACCAGGAGGCGGGCACCTATACAGATATCGCCAAAAGGGTGGCCGGAGGTGGGTGCACTGTGTCATACCTGGCCATCCCCCCCGGGCTGTTCGATGACGTTGTCGAGGGGTTGGCATCGGTTGGTCTCAACCGCCAGGGCCGGCTGGTATTGGAGAAACCCTTTGGTCGAGATACCGAATCGGCTGCCGACCTCAACGAGATAGTCCACCGCCACTTCTCCGAAGGGCGGGTATACCGGATCGACCACTTCCTCGGCAAGGAATCGGTGCAGAACCTCATGATCTTTCGCTTCTCGAACACCGTCTTGGAGCCTGTTTGGAACCGTCACTACGTGCGTGGGGTGCAGATCACGATGGCAGAGGGTTTCGGCGTGGAGGGAAGGGGTTCTTTTTACGACCGGGTTGGCACGATACGCGATGTCGTCCAAAACCATTTGCTGCAAGTGCTGGCGTTGCTGGCCATGGAACCACCGGTGTCGGAGGATCCCGACGCACTGCGCGACGAGCGAGCCAAAGTGCTCAGAGCCATCGAGACGCTCACTCCCAACGATCTGGTTCGCGGTCAGTATGCCGGTTACCGCCAGGAGCCCGGAGTTGCTTCCGATTCGGACACGGAGACATTTGCGGCGTTGCGGCTCGAAGTGGATTCATGGCGGTGGGCCGGAGTGCCGTGGATCATCCGGGCCGGGAAGGGGTTGGCTTCAACCGCCACCGAAGCCGTTGTCGAGTTTGCTCGTCCACCACGGCCGCTCTTTGCCGACGCCGACAGCCGACCGGGCCCCAATCGATTGACGTTCCGCACCAAACCCGACGAAGACATCAGCCTGTCGATGCAGGCGAAGCAGCCCGGATCGGCGATGGTCAGTGGGCCGATTGAACTGCATCTCGGGCACGATCGGATCCCCGGCCGAGACGCCTACGATCGGCTCATTGGCGACGCACTCCGCGGTGATCCGGCTCTCTTCGCCCGTCAAGACGGCGTCATGGAAGCCTGGAGGGTGGTCGATCGGGTGCTCACACACGAGCGACCGGTCGTCCCCTATCAGCGGGGTACCTGGGGTCCGGCGGAAGCCGACGCCCTGCTCGGTTCCGACTGGGACTGGATCACCAAATGACCGAGCACGAAGTTGTGTTGGTCCGGCACGGACAAACGGAATGGAGTGCTTCCGGCAAACACACCGGGCGGACCGACGTCCCCCTCACCGACCTGGGCCGCCGTCAGGCCGACGCACTGGGCGGGATGCTGGGAGGACTCGAGTTCTCGCTCGTTCTGTCCAGCCCACTGAGCCGCGCATGGGAGACCATGGATCGGGCCGGGTACGGCAGCGCGGGAGTTGCCGCCGACGAGCTATTGGAGTGGGACTACGGCGCCTACGAGGGGCGGCGAACCCCCGACGTCCGAAAGGAAGTCCCCGGCTGGTCGGTGTGGACCCACCCCATCATCGACGGTGAATCCTGCGGCGAGGTGGGAGCGCGGGCAGACCGTGCAATTGTCAGAGCTTTGAGCGTCGATGGGCCGGTCGTGATGTTCTCGCATGGGCACCTGCTCCGCATACTGGCTGCCAGATGGATGGGTCTTCCGGCCGTTGCCGGCCGCAACCTCGGACTCGACATCGCCACCGTATCCACCCTCGCGTGGGAACGGGAGAATCGGGTGATTCGACACTGGAACGAAACCTGTCATCTTCGCTCGATGGACCCGGTGCTCTGAATGGAGGATCTCAGCCGACACAACGATTTCAGCCGGGGCGCGACTCAACGAGGGCGCCATCCGGGTCGACAACTCAAACGGAGAAGACCTTGACCTCCATCACCTCCACCTCCGAGTGGAACAAACTCGAAATCCTCAAACAAGACGGAGACGGACTCGACCTGCGGCGTGCCTTCGCCGAAGACCCGACCCGCGCCAAAGGGCTTACCTTCGCGGCCGGCGACCTGGTCGTCGACCTCTCCAAACACCTGATCAACGACGAGATCATCGCCGGACTGGTGGCGGTGGCACATCGGGCCGGTCTACCCGAACGAATCGAAGAGTTGTTCGGTGGGGCGCACATCAACATCACAGAGGACCGGGCGGTTCTGCATCCGGCACTTCGAGCCGCACAAGACGATCACTTCACGGTGGACGGTGGCGATGTCATATTCGACGTGCATGAGGTTCTCGAGCGTATGGCCGACTTTTCCGAGAGAGTCCGCGCAGGCGCTTGGTGTGGCTACACGGGCGAACGGATCCATCATGTGGTCAATATCGGCATCGGCGGTTCCGATCTTGGCCCGGCCATGGCCTATCGAGCCTTGCGGCCCTACGTCCATCCTGAGATCGACGCCCATTTCGTTTCGAACATCGACCCGGCGGATCTGGCTGCAGTGCTCGAGATCGTCGATCCGGCCACGACCTTGTTCATCATTGCATCCAAGACCTTCACAACCCTGGAGACCCTGACCAATGCCCGCACTGCTCGAACCTGGCTGATCGATCAACTCGGCGACGAAGCGGCCGTATCCAGCCACTTCGTGGCGGTCTCCACCAATGCCGAGGAGGTGGCGGCATTTGGAATCGATACGGCCAACATGTTCGGATTCTGGGATTGGGTTGGAGGCCGGTATTCGATGGATTCGGCGATCGGACTCAGTCTGATGGTCACGGTCGGCCCAACTGCCTTCCGGGAGATGCTGACCGGGTTCCGGACCATCGACCAGCACTTGCTTACCACTCCGCTCGAACGCAACGTACCCGTCCTACTCGGGCTGATCGGGGTCTGGTATCGCAACCTGCTCGGCTACCCGACCCATGCGGTGCTGCCGTACAGTCAGGATCTCGACCGGTTCGCTGCTTACCTGCAGCAACTCGACATGGAGTCGAACGGCAAGCAAGTGCGTCTCGACGGGACCTCAGTCGACATGGATACAGGCCCCATCGTGTGGGGCGAACCTGGCACCAACGGACAACACGCCTTCTACCAACTTCTCCACCAGGGCACCACTGTCGTACCGGCGGACCTGATCGGTTTCATCGAACCCGCCATCGACCTGGGCGGCCAGCACGATCTCCTGATGGGCAACCTGTTGGCCCAGGCTGAGGCCCTCGCATTCGGCAAAACGAGTGAAGAGGTTGCCGCGTCCGGCGTGGCGCCGGAGTTGGTTCCCCATCGCACGTTCCCGGGCAACCGCCCAACATCTGTCATCCTCGCCCCGAGGCTCACCCCTTCAATCCTCGGCCAACTTGTGGCGCTCTACGAACACAAGGCGCTGACGCAGGGAGTGATCTGGGGGATCAACTCGTTCGATCAGTGGGGGGTCGAACTCGGCAAGGTGCTCGCCACCACGATTATCGATGAACTCACCTCCGATGGATCACCCGTCCTTGCGCACGATGCTTCAACGAACTCGCTCATTCGCCGCTACCGGGAAGGGCGGGGACGGGCATGATCACGCGTCTCAGGTCGCTTTGTGGACTCAACTGACGGCTCATGACGACACAGATCTTCGTGACCGAGGCGGGGCTGGAGGTGCCGGCGATCAGAATCGATCAGATGCGAGAAGTGGACCGGGTGGCGATCGAGGAGGTTGGTCCCAACTTGTATCAGATGATGGAGAACGCCGGCCGCAACCTGGCGTTGACCGTTCTCGACCGGCTCGGCGATGATTGGGCGTCCACCGCCATCGCGGTGCTGGCCGGAACCGGTGGGAACGGTGGTGGCGGGATTTGTGCGGCTCGCCATCTCGCCAACCGGGGAGCCGATGTCACCGTGGTGATATCCGATGAAGAGCGATTGAACCCGGTCCCTGAGAAGCAGCTCGCCGTCCACCGGGGAACCCAGCGGCAAACTGATGCGGATCGACGGGCTGAGTGCCCTACGACCGGGACTGGTGGTCGATGCGGTCGTCGGCTACAGCCTGGGAGGAGCACCGCGCGGCACCGCTCGCCGGATGATCGACTGGATGGGTGATCAGCCTGCCCCGGTGGTCTCTCTTGATGTGCCTTCAGGCATCGACTCGACGACAGGGGAAGCGCCGGGAGCCTATGTGCAGGCTGCCGTGACTTTGACGCTGGCTCTCCCCAAGACCGGGCTGGATGTGAACGCGGCGGGCGACGTGATCCTGGCGGACGTCGGCATTCCGGCCGAGGTATACCGACGAGTCGGAATCGACGTGCCTGCCGGGATATTCGGAGCCCGCTACCGGGTGGATGTGAGGCCGACCTGAGGTCGGATACCGGTCGCTGCTTGCTGGGCGGCCGTGTCAGGCATCCGGGGCACACCTCTCGGCGGCCACGTCTCCTCCGAGGGTATCGAAAACCTCGTTGAGCATCTGTTCGGTTGGGGCACCGGTCAGTCCCGCGGCCCCCGGTAGAGCCGGCACGATAGCCCCGCGGGAATGTCCGGGTCGGCGAAAGGGTCTATCCCATCGACGATCACGGACGGGGATCCCCGAAAGCCGAGCCGCTCCGCCTCCTCGACACTTGTGACTCTTTGTCGGGTCAATCTGAAGCCGTACCTGTCGGCCAGTCCCGTCAGAAGAAGGTAGGTGGCCCGCCAGTTCGGGCAGTCATCAGAATAGAGAAGGGTGACATTCATTGCACTCCCACCAACGTTAACAGGAGCCAGCACGGTGGAGACATGTCGGGTTTCCGATGAAGCCGCATTGAGGCACCCAGGCTACTGCCAGAGCCGTTCGCCATCGCGGACGGCTCTGGCAGGCGGGACTCTTTCTGGAGGAGGCCGTCCTCGTACACGTCGCCCTTCTCGTCGTAGAAGCTCACCCACCCGGCGATCTTGGACTCTCGTGAACAGGTGTTTGGTAACTCCAGACCAGATCCTCATGCAGCTTTCCGTCGGCCGTGACGACCCTTCGGTGGTCTGGAAGATGTCACCGATGTGGAGGAAACCATCTCCCAATCGCCTGATTCTGATGCCGCAGGGCTCAGTCGAAACGACCGAGAGGTAGTCCCTCCGTCTGTTCGTTCGGCGATTTTCCTGGACAGCAGGACGGCCGTCGCCCATAGTGACAACTCACAGGTCTGGGGAAACGGAAACGGAACCGAGCCGGGTCGGAAGGAGGCTTGGCAATGCGCCGACCCCCAGCAGCTGAGTTGTCGCAGACCTGTCCGATGTGTGGGGCCGACCGTCGCGGCTACAAGACCTTTTGCGCGACCTGCGGGATCGCGATCGGTGGAGGCTCCGATCGGGCTCGACCTCCCCGTCGCTCGCGCCGAATACTTTCGGGTCGCCGGGTACTCGTCGCCGTCGGGTTGTTCATGCTCGTGGGGACGTCGCGCTGGCTCGTTTCCTCCGGGTGGCCGGCCGGCTCGCAGACCGTCGGTAGTGAAGAGTTCGTCGCAGGTTCCGCGCCTCTCGGCGATGATGCTCGCCTCGACGCTCTCTGGCTCAGATGTGGGACCGGGGAGCATCTTGCATGCGATCTACTCCGCGTGCACGGCGATCCCGCCTCCGATTACGAGCGGTACGGAGAATCGTGTGGCAACGCGAACGAACCCGATCCCGAAGGAGAGTTGTGCGTCCAAAGGTACGACGGCAGTCCGGACCTCCGCCAACTGCACCGCGACTGCCTGGATGGAGACTTAGTGGCCTGTGACGGACTGTATGCCTTTAGCGGAACTGGGTCGGAGTATCAGCAGGTAGGGGCCACCTGTGGCGGCCGCATGGCCGAACCTTCCCCTGAGTCGGTCGGAGCATGCTTCATGCGGTTCGAAGCGGATGGCTAGCCAAAGAGTCGATGTGTCCTCATCGGTAGTCGACGCTCAGCCCGCCCGCCCTCTCCCTGTCGCTCAACGCCCACGACAGCCAACGGACAGGCCATCCGCTGTCGGTGCTGTGACCATGGGCTACGCAGCTGTGCTGCCAGCCTGCTACCGAGAAGCCCCGTCCCGTGTGCTCTCCCGGATGTGGCTGGCGTAGTAGCCGTGTCGAGTTGCTGGAGGTCGACACTGGTCGTGTTGCTCTGATAAGGGGATAACGACTCTGGCGGCGTCGCTTCCTTCTTGGGATGCTCGCGAGTGGGGCGGCGCTCATTCGAGGGTTGGCTGTTGGCGGGTGTCTCGCCTGAGGGAAACAGCTAGATGACAGAGAGGGGCACATCTATTCGAACCCCTGTTTCAACACGTCCTCATCGACTTCTACTTCGAAGGGAAGTTGAGAATGAAATACGACGGATTACATAGAGCAAGTGGTGGAGCCGCTAGAAGACACGGGGCTTGGGCGTTTTCGTTCTTCCTAGTGGCTTCGTTGTTTGCAGGGACTCTCGGGGTTGGAGCATCAATCTCACCCGACTCTTTGATGGCAGTTATGGCACCCGGCGACACAATCGCCGAGACAAAGACGGTCTATGTGCCACCGGCACCACCGACGGCGGATGTGATGTTCGCTTTCGACTTAACTGGGAGCATGGGCGGAATCATCGACATGGCCAAGATCCGAGCCGGAGACATCCTCACGGCTTTGGGAGGGTTGCCAGGGGTGGATGTGCAGGCCGGGGTGATTTCCTATATGGACTACCCAGCCTCGTATGACTCCTACGGATACGCCGCCGAGTACGGGTACGGCGAAGAACCATGTTTCGACTACGCATATCGCTTGGATCAGGCGGTCACGGCCGATGACGGAGCAGTGACCACCTCTATCAACGACCTTGTGATTGGCTGTGGGAGTGACGGTCCGCAGGACTACACCCGTATCTTTTATGAAAGCTACGCCGACCCGCTGGTGGGCTTCCGAGATGGAGCGAAGCGCATCCTGTTGAACTTCGGCGACAACGTCCCCCACGACGACGACCTGAACTGGGGGGTGTCCGGCACGTCTGGAATTTGGTCAACGGGTGGTGACCCAGGCCGTGACGAGATCATTCTCAATGCTGATGATCTGGATCTACAGACGGTGTTGGGTGACATGGCGAGCGATGGTGTGGTGCTCCTCGAAGCACACACCACAGACTATGCGGCTGACCACTGGAACTACTGGACCTTCCTAACAGGAGGCAGTCGCTTCGTCACTTCATCGACCACTCTGGTCGATGATGTGGTTGCAGCCATCACCGCCGAACTGACGGACCCGAGCGTGTCGGGTCTACACCTAGAAGCCAGCACCGGATTCGAGGGGTGGCTCACTTCGGTAATCCCGGCATCCCAGAGCGGGCCTACCGACGCCTCGTACGACTTCAACATCGAGATCACAGTGCCCGACGGCACCCCAGCCGACATCTACGAGTTCACCATCAGTGCACTCGATGATGTTGGAGTGAACTACGGCGACCAAGAAGTGATGATCGTCGTCTACGACCCATCGGCAGGGTTCGTCACTGGTGGCGGATGGATCGACTCGCCTGCGGGGGCTTACTACCCGTCAGATCTGCCGTTCTTCGAGGGCAGCTACTACGACTGGTTCTACACAGAGGAACCGGTCAGCTTCTTAGAGGCGAATCAACTCGCGAATGGGCTGACCTACGGCACTTGCACGAGCGCCCATCTAACCACCATCACCTCCCAAGAGGAGTACGACGCCGTCCTACCGCTCCTGGATGTATGGGGGGGTTGGCTGCCACTCGGAGGATTCCAAGATGAGGGTGTCGTCCCAGCGGACTTTGGCTGGCAATGGGTCACCGGCGAACCATTCGTCTTCGAGGACACCCTTGGGTGGTGGCAGCCCGGTGAACCCAACGACTGCGGCTCGGAAGGCTGCCCGCCAGCTTCCGAACAGCGACTGGTCATGTACAACGCCGATTCCGGTCATCCGGGCTGGAACGACGAACCCATGGGACCGAGTGATATGTACTCGGTCGAGTACGAAGGCTGCAATGCCGGGTTGACCGGCAAAGCAACCTTCGGGTTTGTGTCCAAGTACAAGAAGGGAGCATCAATCCCGACCGGCAACACCGAGTTCCAGTTCCATGCTGCCGGGTTGAACTTCCACTCCGACAGCTACGACTGGCTGGTGGTGACCGGGTCCAACTTCGCGAAGTTCAAGGGCGTTGGGACGATCAACGGTGAAGGAACCTACAAGTTCCAGATCTGGGCCGGAGATAACGATCCCGACACGTTCCGTATCAAGATCTGGTACGAGGACGGGGGCGAAGTCGTCGTCTACGACAACGGCATGGACCAGGAGATTGGTGCTGGCAGCATCGTCATCCACAGCAAGAAGTAGTAACGACATCTATCGACTGAATGGGGAGCGGCTGTCACCGGCCCCTCCCCATTCTTCCTGGGATGGACTGGCAACCATTGGACTTCGAATCCGTAGCTGACCATGTTTCCCCAGATCAGAGACGAGCGGTTGCAGCCCGGTTGCCCGATTCGGGCCAGAAATCGTCGCGAGTTATGCCGCCATTGGGGCGACCCTTCAGGTGTGGCGACCGGGCAAACGGGTGGGCGGGTCGCCGAGTGGCGGCTCAGATCTGATGGTGATCCGATGAGCGCACCGCCTCGACAGCGCTGCCAGCGAAGACCGCTATCCCCACCAACATTCCAATGATCCACAAGAACCCGACATAGCCGCTCCCCGTGTTGGCGATGAGCCACCAGATCAACAGCACTCCCGAGGTGGCCGTCATGGCTATCCCACCGATCATCGTGATTGCATACCGAGACATATCAGGTCCTTGGTGGTCCGTGTGGTGCGTTACAGAGGGGAGACGTATGGGAGGGGGTCGAAGTTACGGTCTTGACCGGATGGGATCCTCGTACTGCACAAAAGGGACGGTACCCAGCGAGCAGAAATCCCCAGGCCGGTTTCGACGGTCAAGTCGGTCGATGAGTTGGGCTGGTGTCGCAATCATGTCCCAAGGAAACCAGCACCGACCAAGGAGTTCGATCGGCAACACTGGCAGCGGAATGGCAGCGGAGAAGGAGAATCAGGCAGGTGAAGGGCCCAGAAACCCAGTGGGCCCGGCGGGGATCGAACCCGCGACCTTCGGATTAAAAGTCCGCT
>JAHEDK010000031.1:19502-26300 GCA_024641245.1 Actinomycetes bacterium | reverse complement strand
ACAGCTAGTTGACAATCCCCTTCATTTTCGGTTCGTTTAAGACGATAATTGGTGTCCGCGAGAGAAGTGAAGTGAGATGCCCGACGCGACGGAGCCTGGCGGTCCGCCCGAACAACCTCACCCGGATCCATTCACTCCGGACGCAACACCGGGCTGGGATCCCGAGATACAGGTAGTGGGCGCCACCGCCTCTGGGCCGGCACCGAAGAGCCGACCGTGGCTGGCGCTCGGTGCGGCCGCTCTCGTGGTAGTGGTGATCGGTGGAGGGGCCCTGGCCATGCGCACCTTCCTTTCAACGTCGGTAGCTGCAGCCGAAGTCATGTCGCCGGACACCGAGTTGTTCTTCAGTGTTGATTTCCTCCAGTTCCTCGAGGGAGACGCTCGCAAACTCAACGACACGATCCTTTCGATCGTCGAGGCCTCCGGCGAGACGGCTGCCGCCGACTTTGGCGACATGGATGGTCTGATCGACCAGATCGACACGGCGATGCAGGACGCGCTCGGAGTCGACTTCACGGACGACGTCCGCCCCTGGGTAGGGCGGACGTTGTCGTTGTCGGTGTCTGGCATCGAGAGCCTTTCGAGCCGTGACATCCCCGACGTGCTCGTCGTCCTCGAATCGCGCGATGGGGCGGCGGCCGACCGATTCCTCTCCGACTTCGCCGACGGACTGCAACTCGCCACCGGGACGAATGTTGCCAGGGGAACATACAACGGGGTTGAGGTCTTCAACGCGTCGGACGACGGCGACTTCGATCCTCCGTTGGTCTTTGCCCGGATTGGGTCGATGGTGGCATTCGGGACCCAGCAAGCAGTTGAGAACGCTATAGATGCCGACAGCGGCCTGTCGTTGGCCGACAATGAAGCCTTTGCCGCCGTCATGGATGCCCTCCCGGCCGACCGCGTCATGTCGCTCTATGTGAACGGTTCCGCCTTCTCAAACGCGTTCGAGGCCGAGGGCTTGGACCCTTCGATGTTGAACGACTTCGGATACGACACATTCGGCGGGTCCTTCACCATTGCCGACTACGGCATACGGTTTGAGGGTGTGGTTCTTGGTGATGACCCCACCGGAGGTCTCGTCATCGATTCGGGTGAGGTCGTTGGAGACCTGCCCGTAGACACGTTCGTCATGGTCGGTGGATGGTCGATGGCGTCCTACTGGGACCTCATCGCCACGGCAGCCGGCGGAACAGACGCCGATGACCTGCTGGCCGAAGCCGGGGCTGAGCTCGGTATCGACCTCGATAGCTTCCTCAGCCTGCTCGATGGCCCATCCGCCTTTGCGCTCGTCGAATCACGAGAAGGACTGATGGCCCAAGAGCTTTCCTTCCCTCTCGGTCTGGTCGGCCTGTTCGGTACGAGCAGACCGGTAGAGGTCGAAGGGTACGTCGACGACCTCGTCGACTACGCCACAAGGAACGGATTCGAGGATTTGACGAGAACCACACTCGAGTCCGGCACATTCTGGCTGGTCGGCGGCGATGGAACCGAAGCTGCCGCGGTCGGCGTGACGGACAAATATCTGGCCGCGGCATCCAGCCTCGATCTGGCGGCCTCGATCGGCTCGTCTCCTTCCCTGTCGGAGAATGTACAGTTGCGGGCGGCAGCCGATGCGATCGGCGTCGATTCGGGCGCCCTCATGCTCTTCGTCGACACCCAGGCCCTCATCGAGGTATTCGAGGCCCCTGCTGACATGGCGGAGGCGCTGTCGCCGCTCGGTCCGATGGCGGCTGCATATGAGGTTGACGCAACCATGGCGCGGGGCGTGTTCGTCTGGCTGATCGATTACGTGGAGGAGTAGGACCGGGACCGATACCGAGTGCTTCTGTGCGACGTCTGAGGAGCCGGCGCGCCACCTTCGGCCGGCGCACTAGATTGTGGAGTCCATGCTCCAGATTCTCACGCCCGAGGGTGAACTCGTCGGCGAACCACCCGTCGACATCCCGATGACACGCAAATTGTATCGCGCCATGGTGGCGGCCCGCTTGTTCGACCGGAAAGCCACGGCCATCCAGAAGCAAGGCCGGTTGGCGACCTATGCCCCTTTTGAGGGCCAGGAAGCGGCCCAGGTCGGGAGTGCCGCGGTCCTTCGACCCGACGACTGGATGGTCGGCACGTATCGTGATGCTGCGGCGATGTGGATGCAGGGTTATCCGTGGGAGTTGTTGCTCGCCGGCCGGACTGGACACGAGCGGGGTGGTTCGCCGCCCGACTACGTGAACGTCCTCCCACCTTCGATCACGGTTGGTGCGCACATGTTGCACGCCGTCGGTCTGGCGTGGTCTGAACGCCTCCAGAGCAGTGAGCGCATTGCCATCACCTACTTTGGCGATGGGGCGACCTCCGAAGGGGATTTCCACGAGGCAATGAACTTCGCTGCGGTTTTTCACACCGGCACCGTGTTTTTCTGCCAGAACAATCAGTACGCCATCTCGATGGGTTTCACCGGACAAACGGCTACCGAAACGATCGCGCAGAAGGCGGGCGCCTACGGCATGCCGGGTGTCCGGTTGGACGGCAACGACCTCTTCGCCGTCTACTGGGCGGCAAGAACGGCAGTCGAGCGAGCGCGGAATGGAAATGGTCCGACGCTGATCGAGGCGGTGACTTACCGGCTGGGACCACACACCACCAGTGATGACCCGACTCTGTATCGCGACGAAGCCGAAGTGGAAGCGTGGCGATCGCGCGATCCGCTCGAACGGGTGCGACGCTACCTGGAAGTCAATGATGCGTGGGATGAAGAGTGGCAGAAGCACATCGAGGGTGAAGAGAGTGCGGTCGTTGAACGAGCCGTTCAACTGGCGGAAGGCCTTCGGGTTCCGGGCTCCGATGAGCTCTTCGACTCGATGTTCGCCGAGCCGACCTCCGACCTCGAGCGTCAGCGGAGCCTTCTCGAATCCGAGGGCGGCTGATGCCGATCCGCACACTGGCCCAGGCGATCAACGAGGCGCTGGACATCGCACTCGGCCAGGACGACCGCGTGCTCCTGATGGGTGAAGACGTCGGAAAGACGGGGGGAGTGTTCAGGCTCTCGAGCGGCCTTTACGAGAAGTACGGGCCCGACCGGGTGATCGATGCTCCAGTTGCCGAGTCGGGGATCATCGGCACCGCGTTTGGGATGGCGGTCGCCGGGATGCGCCCGATCACGGAAATACAGTTCATGGGCTTCTCGTACCCGGCCTACGACCAGATCGTTTCGCACGTCGGAAGGATTCGGAATCGGTCCCGGCATCGTTTCACAGCTCCAATGGTGATCCGGATGCCGTTCGGCGGAGGAATCGGGGCGGCGGAACATCACTCGGAATCGACCGAGTCGATATATGCGCACACACCCGGCGTGAAGGTCGTGGTCCCGTCGACACCCTACGATGCCAAGGGGATGCTCCTCGAGGCTATCGATGATCCTGATCCTGTCATCTTCCTCGAGCCAATTCGCCTCTACCGGTCGGTGAAAGAGGACATCCCGGAGGGGTCCTACCGGGTCCCGCTCGGACTGGCGCGCGTCCTGGCGGCCGGCGACGACGTAACGATCATCACCTATGGCGCGATGACGGCTGCCGCCCGCAAAGCGTTGGCCATCTTGTCGCAGGAAGGCGTGTCGGCCGAGTTGATCGACCTGCGCAGCATCGTGCCGTTGGACCTCGACACCATCGTGGAGTCCGTACAGAAGACCGGTCGGGCGGTCGTGGTCCACGAGGCCCATCGCACCGCCGGATTCGGAGCCGAGGTGGTTGCGCAAATCCAGGAACATGCGCTGTTCTCGCTGCTGGCTCCTGTGCAGCGGGTCACCGGGTGGGATACGATCGTCCCGCTCAAACTGGCGGAACACCATTACGTCCCGACCGCCGACCGGATCGTTGCTGCGGTTGGAAAGACACTGGAGGAGTAGGTGGCGCAGGAATTCCGTCTGCCCGATATCGGGGAAGGCTTGACCGAGGGCGAAGTGGTGCAGTGGCTGGTGGGAGTCGGTGACCCGGTCGGTGTCGATCAGCCCCTCGTGGAACTGGAGACGGACAAGGCGGTGACCGATATCCCCTCGCCGTTCGCCGGTGTGGTGCTGTACCGCGGGGGAGAAGCCGGGTCGACGATCATGGTCGGCGAGATCCTTGTCGTCATCGGCTACGAAGGTGAAGAGTGGTCGCCTGCCGATCGGGACGAAGCCGGGCAGGAGGCGGCGCCGATCGTCGGGACCCTCTCGCACGAAGCCGAGCTGCTCGGAGCGGAGGATCGCCGATCCGGTTCGAATCCCGAACGTCCGAAAGCGCTGCCCCTGGTGCGGAAGCTCGCCAGAGAACGCGGGATCGAACTCGAAGCGGTGCAGGGATCCGGCCCGCTCGGTCGGATCACCCGTGAAGACGTTCTTGCCGCCCTCGACGGCCCGGCCGCCGTCGACGGCCCTGCCGTAGAAGACGACGAAGCCGACGCAGAGCTACCACCGGGAGGACCGGCCGTGGATGTCCCGTACCAGGCGCCGCCCTTTGCGGAGACCGCAACGACACCGTCTGGTGACGAGGAACGCGTGCGGATGAGCAAACTGCGGCGGACCATCGCCGACCGGATGAGCCGGTCGTGGGCGGAGATTCCCCACGTGACGGCTTTCGACTCGGCCGATGCCGCCCGCTTGCTGGCCGCTAGACGGGCGCTGGCCAGACGGGGAAGTACGGATACACCGATCGAGGCGCTGATCGTCAAGGCGGTCATTCCGGCTCTGCGCGCATTCCCAGAGTTCAACGCGTCGATCGACGGCGAGGATCTGGTGCTCAAGCGCTATTTCAGCATCGGGGTGGCGGTTGATACCGATAACGGGCTGATCGTCCCGGTGCTCCATGATGTAGGAGAGGCCGGGGTCGCCGACCTGGCGTTCGAAATCGTCAGGCTGGCTGAATCTGCTCGAGCCAGGACCCTCGAACCTGCCGAGATGGCTGGGGCGACGTTCACTGTTTCGAACATCGGAGCCGTCGGCGGGGGATACGGCACACCGATCGTCCCATACGGCACCACCGCAATCCTGTCACTCGGGAGGGCAGAGGATCAAGCCGTCGTCCGCGAAGGGAAGGTGGTGGCGGCACCGATGATGCCGTTGAGTCTCTCCTACGACCACCGTGTCATCGACGGAGGCCTCGGCCGGCGGTTCCTGGCGATGATCGTCGAAAACCTCGAGGAACCGGCCCTCTTCCTGGCGGAATAACCCGTTCTTGCGTCACTCTGGGGCGCATACCGCCGAGAAACGACGCAAGAACGGGGAGGGGGTCGGGCTGATGCCCGACCCCCTCATGGATTACCCCATTCCGAGAATGCGGACCGAGTCACACCCTTCGATCGGGATACCGCCGAGTGTTGCGCCGGTCAAGCACGCCTCGAGATCACCGTGCGCGAGGCCTGCGGCGCCGACCACGTAGTGGCTCACTAGGTCCATGAACCCATCCTCGTTCACGTCCTGGAGGTGGTCCAGGTAGGTCGAGAGCTTCGCCAGGTCATGGGCTGGAACTGCCTGATTGGGACCGAACCGCAATGTCGCCACGTCGATCGTCATGACGTCGAACTCGGCGCTGCCGAGCACGGCTACCGGAATCACGCCTGTCGAACGCTTGATGTTTATCGAGTTTGGGTAGCTGCCCGGCTTGATGTCGACGTCGACATAGATGAGCGCCGGTGCCACTCGGATGTCCGATAGCACCGGGCTGACTCCGCCCGGATTCGCCTTGAGCGTGACCCGTACTTCGATGTATCGCCCGAACGACGAGAACAGTCCGCCGTTCGCTACCGGCATGAACGTCGCGCTGCCGAGGCCCGCCTCCGTGTCTGAGGTGCGAACCTCGACCACGATCGCCGTTCCTGGAGGCTCAAGCGCTTCGGGTTCGGTGTTCCAGGTGAGGCGACCCCACTCGAATCCCGCCTCGCCGGAATCCTGGACCACCGTCCAGAACCCTTGTGGCGAGGTCGAACCGACCACAACGGCACCGGTCATGTCGCTGTAGTTGTAGGGACTCGCCCAGGGACCAAGGTCAACCGTGAGGTCGACAGCACCAAGGCCGTCGGTTCCACCGGTTGGGTCGATCCGGACGGTGTTGTCCGACAATTGATTTGTTACCCAAACCTTGCCGGCCGCGTCCACCGCCACACCGGTGGGCTCGTCTCCTGTCGGGATGATCTTGAGTACGTTGCCATCGTTATCGAGTCGAGTCACCGCGTCGATACCGCTGCTGGCAACCCAGACGTGGTTGTCGATCGGTGTGACAGCCACACCACGGTTGGCCTGCACCGGTGGGCCGAACCGGCGGTAGGTGGCGTCACCATCGTCGTCGAACTCAGCGACGTCGATGAACGTCGCTTCGGTGATGTCGTAGGCCGGTTGCCCGTCGGCCGGCACCGCGAAGTCCGCCGTCCAGTTACCTCCGCTGTCTGCCTGTACCCATCGGCCGGACCAGTCCTGGAACTGACTGGCACCGACCTGGACCCAGGCCAGGGGGTTGGCGGTTCCGGTGACTGAATCTGCGCCGGCGTCGATGTCAGTCGCCGCGACGTCGATGATCGTATGGGTCTTGGTGGTGGTTCCGTCGAATACGGTTACGACATGGCCGCTCTGCAGGTCGAATACACCTTGCAGGCCGAAGTTGAAGTTTCCGTTCGGGTCGGCGGTCTGGGAGTCCGAATAGATCACTCCGCTGCCATCTTCGACGGTCAATGTGATGGTTGAACCCGGGGTCCACCGGTTGTACGACTGCACCCAGTCATCGTCGGGTGACACCTGGAATCTCGGGCTGGCCCACCAGACGCCGGTGGAGTCACCGT
>JAHEDK010000031.1:0-19402 GCA_024641245.1 Actinomycetes bacterium | reverse complement strand
TGACCACCAGACGTAGGTGGAGTCGTTATCGGCGTCGTATTGTTGGGTTCCACCGGTTGATTGCTCGGTGATGTCAACAAGACCACTGAAATCGGCAATCCAGTTGCCCGACCCATCGGCGGTTACAGTTAGGTTGCCGTCTCCGTCGACCCATACTTCGACGTCGGAACCGGGGTCGGCTCGACCGTATACGGTGTCGGCCGTCACGTCCGCTCCATCGACGTAGAGGTTCATCACGGTATGGGTCTTGGTGGTGGTTCCATCAGATACCGTGACCACATGGCCGCGTTGCAGATCGAACCCGCCCAGGCCGCCGAAGTTGAAGAAGCCGTCGCCGTCGGCAGTTTGGGATTCCGAGTAGATGATCCCGCTGCCGTCTTCGATGGTCATTGAAATGGTTGCTCCGGCGTTCCAGGAACCGGTCGACTGCACCCAGTTGTCCCTCGGAGACACCTGGAATCGCGGTTGTGACCACCAGACGTAGGTGGAGTCGTTATCGGCGTCGTATTGTTGGGTTCCACCGGTTGATTGCTCGGTGATGTCAACAAGACCACTGAAATCGGCAATCCAGTTGCCCGACCCATCGGCGGTTACAGTTAGGTTGCCGTCTCCGTCGACCCATACTTCGACGTCGGAACCGGGGTCGGCTCGACCGTATACGGTGTCGGCCGTCACGTCCGCTCCATCGACGTAGAGGTTCATCACGGTATGGGTCTTGGTGGTGGTTCCATCAGATACCGTGACCACATGGCCGCGTTGCAGATCGAACCCGCCCAGGCCGCCGAAGTTGAAGAAGCCGTCGCCGTCGGCAGTTTGGGATTCCGAGTAGATGATCCCGCTGCCGTCTTCGATGGTCATTGAAATGGTTGCTCCGGCGTTCCAGGAACCGGTCGACTGCACCCAGTTGTCCCTCGGAGACACCTGGAAGGTCGGAGGATCCCCGATCTGCATTGCCAGCATGGTGGCTGTAAATGGCGGCATCGACTTCACGAACAGTGGACTCACCGATCCCGTCGCGGCGCTCGGCGCCGGCCATGTGGATTTGGGGAATTCGGACTCGAGCAAACCGTCTGGAGCCACCTTCGCAATGCCGTTCTCCCAGATCGAACCCCATACGTAGCCGTTGGTGTCGATCCCTAGGCCGTAACCGCCGTAGATATTGACGCACATCCCGTCTCGGGTCGCCGGGTCGTAGCGCAGGAGTGCGCCCTCACCCGTGCCCCAGCCGATCGACCAGAGGACGCCGTTGCCGTCGACCAGGCCGCCGTATCCGCCGCAGCCGAAGTCACGGGCATCGAAGGAATCGAGGATCGCGCCGTTGTTGCCGGCCAGTTTGTAGAACATACGCCCTTCGAACGGATAGCCGCCGACCCAGACGTTGTTGTCGGCGTCAACTGAGACATGGCGGGCCTGCTCGGCATTCGGCAGGCGTTGATAGATGAGAATGCATTCGTCGACTGCGTCCTGGACGAGACCGTCGATACCGCCCAATCCGTCGGTGATGTCCGGCCAGTCGAGCACGGTCTCGAGTCCTCCAGAGGTCCGAATGAGTCCGTCGCCGTCGCGGTCGGAGCAGGTGTTGTACCCGAACGGTGGGGCGAGATACTCACCAGAGGAAGTCGGATCGCCCGTTTCGTCGACTCTGGTGCCTCCGACGATGAGGCCGATCTTCACGGCCGACCCGTGCGGGACGCCTTCGATCTGATCGACTTCTCCACGGTTGGCCGTCCACACGTTGCCGAACAGATCGACGGTGGTTCGGGAAGGGTCTAGACCACGTCCTTCGGGAGCGGTTCGGTATTCACCGACGATCTCACCGGTGTCTGTGTTGATTCGCACCACGGTCCCACGCCCGGAGGCGGCCACATTGATGAACGGGAAGGGTTCGGTGGGCGAGTCCAACTGGAGTTGATCGTTGAACGGAGCGTCGTGATTGACGCTTACGAGTGTCCCCAGATCGAAGTCGGCGTCGGTCGTGTAGGTGTGATCGACGTCGAACACCTGCGCTGAGGTCTCGGGCATGGGCGCAAGCATGGAAAAGACGAGTGCGAGGGCGCAAAGCCCAGCTAGCCGGGAGGTCATGTGTCCCCCAATCCGATACGGTCCGCCACGGCGGCAAGCCGGTCGCGTTCACCTCTCAATGGCACCGCGACGCACGTCGAGTCGTACGCCGTACCACCCCTCTCACCTCCAGCGACGGAATCCGACGGATCGGACCGGCCATAGTCACCGTCCTGTATTCGACCAGGACCTGCCAGAGGCGAAAGACCCGAATAGTCTCGGCGGCCGGACGATCGGTAGGGATAGTCAGCGCCGTCCGGTGAAGGGGGGCGCCGTCTACTCCACCGGGTGCTTCTCGAGGAACTCGTACATTTCGGTCATGTCGACGCCGGGGAAGGTTCCGGACGGCAACGCGGCGAGAATGTGTGAGTGTGGTCGGGCCGACGGCCAGACCATGCCTTCCCAGCGGGCGATGAGGTCCTGGGGTGGTCGACGGCAACAGTCGCCGTCTGGACAGGCCGAGGCGGTGTGATTGTCGGTATCGCGTCCCCTGAACCACTTGGCCTGATCGAATGTCGTCCCCACCGTCACCGCGTGCAACGGTTCGCGGTCGGCCTCGACGTGGGTCGACGACCAGAACGTGCCTAGGGGCGTGTCGGTGTACTGGTAGTGAATCGAAAACTTGTCGCGCGACTGAAACACCATCCGTGTTCCCCAGTTCCGGCAAAGGCGCTGGCCCTCGATGGCCCCGTTCGGGTCGGCGGGGAAAGGAACGTGATCGTTCTCATACGCCTTCCAGATGATGCCGTCCTCGTCGGAGCGAATCATGTGGACGGTGAGGTTGAGGTGCTTCGTGGCCAGGTTCGTGAAACGATGCGCGGCCATTTCGTAAGAGACGTAGAACCGCTCCTTGAGGTCCTCGACGCTCAGGTCGCGCTCGTAATGAGCTTCGCTCAGGAACGGCGCCGCCGACGACTCAGGTACCAGGACCGCTCCGGCGAAGTAGTTCGCTTCGAGGCGCTGCCGCAGGAAGTCACCGAAACCCTTGGGGTCGGTATGGCCGAGCACGAAGTGGCCGAGGGTTTGCAGGACGACCGAACGGGCCGCCCTCGTGCGGAGAGCGTTTCGTTGCGGAATGAAGATCCGGTTGTTCCGAAGGTCGGTGATGGATCGGACCGCGTGCGGGACGTCGTCGGCGGGATGAAGGGTAAACCCGAAATGGCCTGCGAGATCGAGGAGGTTGCGCTGGGAGAGCGCCCCCGACCCTGAGAAACCGATCGCCGCCAGCGCCCGACGGGCGGCGGCCTCGATGTCGCCGAAGTAGTTGCCCACCTCACGCTGGTAGAGCCGGAGTGCGGCGTTCTCCCGGCGAGCTTCTTCGGGGGTGGCCGCTCGCACCTGCGCACGGTCGCGAAGTCCTTCGAACAGGCCGACGATGGCCTCGAGCGCCTCGTCGGGCACCCGGGCGGACGGCTTGAGATTCGGCAGCGTCAGCTCGCGATAGAGGGGGTCCTTCTGGATGCGTTCGATCGCGATCTCGAGGCGGGCCCTCCTTGACGGGGGAGTGGAGTCGAGGAGCTCGGCTACCGGGGTGTCGAGGGCCGCGGCCAAGGCCGAAATTAGGGAGAGTTTCGGCTCTCGCTTGCCGTTCTCGATCGTCGACAAGTACGGTGCCGGCTTTCCCACTCGTTCGCCCAGTTCGTCGAGAGTGAGGTCCGCCGACTTCCGGAAGTACCGGAGCCGATGTCCGAAGACGAGTGGATCGAGTTGCTCGCTCAAGATCACGCGCTCCTGCCGATACGATAAGAACGATCGATATTACCGCGCGAATCACCTCCATTGGTCGCCCGGGTATAAGAAGATGTCTTCTTGCAAAGGCAAGTTTCACCGTTGAGAGGAATCACATGGCCGACCGTACCGAGGTGAGGGGACCCATCGAAGGGCGCGGCGCAGAAATTCTGTCCGATGAGGCGCTCGCCTTCGTCGCTGATCTCCACCGGCGTTTCAACCGGCGAAGGCACGCACTGCTTGCCGCCCGGGCGGAACGGCAGTTGCGAATCGACGCCGGCGAGATGCCAGGGTTCCTCGTCGAGACCAAAGACATTCGGGAGGCCGACTGGTCGGTCGCGACCATCCCGAATGATCTTCGTGATCGTCGAGTCGAGATCACGGGACCGGTCGAGCGCAAGATGATGATCAACGCGCTCAACTCGGGTGCCAAAGTGTTCATGGCCGACTTCGAGGATTCGAATACGCCGAACTGGGCGAACACGATCGAAGGGCAAGCCAACCTGATCGATGCTCATGAGCGAACCATCACCTTCGAGAACCCGGACGGTAAACGGTACGAGTTGAACGATCGTACGGCCACACTGCTCGTCCGTCCCCGCGGATGGCATCTCGACGAGAAGCATGTGCTCATCGACGGCGAACCGATTTCGGCCAGCTTGTTCGACTTCGGAATGTACATGTTCCACTCTGCGAAGCGGGCAATCACGGCTGGGACCGGCCCGTATTTCTACCTTCCCAAGCTCGAGAGTCACCTCGAAGCGCGTCTTTGGAACGACGTCTTTCTTGCGACACAAGACGAACTCGGCATCCCGCGCGGAACCATACGGGCCACCGTTCTCATCGAGACGATCCTGGCTGCCTTCGAGATGGACGAAATCCTCTACGAACTTCGAGAGCACTCAGCCGGTCTCAACGCCGGGCGTTGGGACTACATCTTCAGCGTCATCAAGAAGTTCAGGAACCACCACGATCTCATCCTTCCCGACCGTGGCCAGATCACGATGACCGTTCCATTCATGCGTGCATACACCGAGTTGCTGGTCAAGACGTGTCACCGGCGCGGCGCTCATGCAATGGGCGGCATGGCGGCCTTCATTCCCAACCGGCGTGACCCGGAGGTGACGGCGCGAGCATTGGCTGCAGTTCGAGACGACAAACTGCGCGAAGCCGGTGACGGTTTTGACGGAACCTGGGTGGCGCATCCGGATCTCGTTCCAACCGCGCTGGAGGTGTTCGACGAGGTCCTGGGCGACCGTCCCAATCAGATCGACCGTCAACGCGACGACGTTGAAGTCGACGCCGGCCAACTGATAGATATCGCTGTGGTGGGAGGCAAGATCACGGAACAGGGTGTGCGCACCAATGTGCGTGTCGGAATCGAATACATGGCCTCGTGGATGCGCGGCAATGGTGCCGCCGCCCTCTATGACCTCATGGAGGATGCCGCCACGGCTGAGATATCGCGCAGCCAGATCTGGCAATGGGTTCACAACGGAGCGAAGCTCGACGATGGTCGTGCGCTGACCGCCGACCTGGTCGACCGGATCACCGACGACGAGATGGGGAACATCCGCGAGATGGTCGGTGCCGAATTCTTTGATACCGGCCTCTACGAGGAGTCCCGTCATCTGTTCGAGACGGTGGCGGTTGCGCCGGATTTCCAGGAGTTCTTGACCATCCCCGCCTACCAACTGATCGATTGAAAGGAACCATTCATGACCGTTGACGAACGCGTCCGTCGCCAGGCGGAGCAGATCCAGGAGGACTGGGACACCAACCCCCGCTGGGCGGGCATCCAGCGTGACTACAGCGCGGAGGATGTCGTGCGGTTGCGGGGGTCGATCCGGGTTGAGAACAGTCTGGCCCGTCAGGGTGCCGAACGATTGTGGGACCTGCTCGGAACACGCGACTATGTGAACGCACTGGGCGCCCTGACGGGCAACCAGGCGGTGCAGATGGTCAAGGCCGGTCTGGAGTCTATTTACCTGTCCGGATGGCAGGTGGCCGGTGACAACAACCTCGCCGAACAGGTGTATCCGGATCAGAGCCTGTACCCGGCCAATAGTGCGCCTTCCCTGGTCCGGCGGATCAACAACGCGCTGAGACGAGCCGATCAGATCGAGTGGTCGGAAGGCAACGGCGACCACCATTGGATGGCCCCGATCGTGGCCGACGGAGAAGCAGGATTCGGAGGCCCACTGAACGTCTTTGAGCTGACCAAGTCATTTATCGAGGCGGGCGCCGCCGGCGTCCACTACGAAGATCAGCTCTCCTCGGAAAAGAAATGCGGCCACATGGGCGGAAAGGTCCTGGTTCCGACGAGCCAGGCGATCCGCAACTTGAAGTCGGCGCGTCTGGCCGCCGATGTTCTCGATGTGCCGACGGTGATCATGGCCAGGACCGACGCCAACGCGGCGGCACTCCTCACGTCCGACATCGATCCGCGCGACCACGACTTCGCGACCGGTGTTCGCACAGAAGAGGGCTTCTTCGAGACTCGCGCCGGGATCGACCAGGCCATCGCTCGTGGCCTCGCCTACGCACCGTACGCGGACCTGATCTGGTGTGAGACGGCCCATCCTGATCTCGATGAGGCGAGGCAGTTCGCCGAAGCCATCCACGCGAAGTATCCGGGCAAACTTCTTTCTTACAACTGCTCGCCGTCGTTCAACTGGAAGAAGTACCTGGACGACGCGGAGATCGCCGGTTTCCAGAAGGAACTGGGAGCGATGGGCTACAAGTACCAGTTCATCACGCTGGCGGGCTTTCATTCACTGAACGCGGCCATGTTCGATCTCGCACTCGGCTACAAGAACGAAGGCATGACGGCCTACGTCAAAGTGCAGCAGCACGAGTTCGACATCGAGACGCGCGGATACACGGCGACGCGCCACCAGCGCGAAGTCGGCGCCGGCTATTTCGATATGGTGGCGATGGCGGTCGGTGAGTCGGCCACGCTTGCCCTGGAAGGCTCGACCGAAGATGAGCAGTTCTTCGAGGGCTGATCCTTTCCGGCATTAGCCTGGCGCGATGGAGACGAACGACCTCGATGGAATTTTGGCTGAGATGGGTAGGGTCATGGACCGATTGGCCGCCCTACCCGACGATGCCTTCGAGGATCGCCACCAGCTGAAGGAAGAACAGAAGCGCCTTCGAGAACGAGCCGCCACGGCTCGAATCGGTGCAGCCATCGATCGGCCGTCCCTCGAGGCCGAACTCGCGCACCTGCTGACCAGATGGGATGCGCTCCAGAAGAACCGGATCGATGTCGTGCTGCAATCCGGGGGAGGGAGCCAGGGCGGCGACGCCTTCTCCGGCGCGCATGCCGTCCGCGTCAACCAGCAGATCGACGCAGCTATGGGCCGGCAGGAGATCGAAGACCGGATAGCGGACATTCGCCGTTTGCTGGAAGAGAAGACGTTGAACCTAGAACCTGGAGCTTCTTCTTGATTGTCGAAATCATCGCGGTGGGCACCGAACTGCTGCTGGGCCAGATCACCAACCGGAATGCTGCCTTCCTCGGCGAGAAGCTGGCCGAGTCCGGTTTCGACGCGCACTATCAGGTCGTCGTCGGAGACAATCTCGACCGGATAGTCGATGCGATCACGATCGCACTCGGCCGGGCAGACGTCATCATCATGACGGGCGGGATCGGTCCAACCCAAGACGACGTCACCCGTGAAGCGATCTCGACGGCGACCGGCCGGCCACTGCTGTTCAGTCAGGAGTTCGCCGGGCGTCTGCGGTCATTTTGGGAGGCACGCGGGCGCCAGATGCCGGAAAGCAATCTCCGTCAGGCTGAGTACCCGGAAGGGGCGGAGCAGATTCCCAATCCAAAGGGAACGGCTCCTGCCATCGCTTTGCAGCACGATGGCCGCTGGATCTTCGCACTGCCGGGAGTCCCGGAAGAGATGCACTACCTGGTGCAACACGAAGTGCTCCCACGGCTGCGAACCGCGGCAGGCGTGGACCAGGTCGTGTTGAGCCGCCTTCTGCGAAGCTGGGGGCGATCAGAATCGCAGGTAGCCGAATTACTCGACGATCTCTACCACGGATCTACGAATCCGAGCATCGCCTTCCTGGCGTCGGCGGCTGAGATCAAAGTCCGTATAACAGCCAAGGCGCCGACCGAAGCAGAAGCGACTCGATTGATCGCACCTTATGAAAAGACGATCCGGGAGCGACTCGGCGCTTCGGTGTTCGGTGTCGACGATGAAACGATCGAGCGGGTCATCTTGGGCCTGCTCGAGGAACGGCAATGGACGATGGCAACCGCCGAGTCGGCGACGGCCGGCATGATCGCCGCCCGGATGACGTCGGTACCGGGGGCGTCGAGGGTCTTCCGGGGTGGGGTGGTGGTGTACGCCACGGACCTCAAGGCTTCGCTGCTCGATGTGCCACAAGAGATTCTGGACGAGGGTGTGGTGAGCGAGGCGACGGCTCTGTTCATGGCCGAAGGCGCAGCCGCCCGTTTGCAGGCCGACGTGGCATTGGCCGTTACAGGATCGGCCGGCCCGGACCCCCAGGAACGAGCGGCCGGCACGATGGTGATCGCCGTGCACACCCCCGAGGGTTCACGGGCCCGGGTGATGCGTTTGCCGGGCGACCGGGAACGGGTCCGCACGTACGCCACCACCGCGGCCCTGCATCTGGTTCGCCTGGCTCTGGTGGGGGAATGGTGGGAAGCGTAGGGAGGCTGTTCATCGGGGTCGACCTGCGGTCTGACACCAGACAGGCGCTGGCGGCGCTCCTCGCTGAAGACGGCGTCGGGCGTTTGCCCGGAAGGGTGGTGCCGCCCATGAACTGGCATCTCACGTTGCGGTTTCTCGGTGAGGTGGAGGTCGTTGAATGCGACCGGCTGCTGATGGAGTTGGCCGGTGCCCATCTGGGAAACTCGTTTGAGATGGTGTTCGACGGTCTCGGTGCCTTCCCCCGCCGGGAGCGCGCCACGGTCCTCTGGGTAGGGATCAACGAGGGCGAGTCACAGCTTCAAACATTGGCCGGAGTTGTGGAAGAGGCCGTTGCGGCAGCCGGCTTCCCTTCCGAAGACCGGCCGTTTCGCGCCCACCTGACGCTGAGCCGGATCCGGCCACCGCAAGATGTCTCGACGGTCATTGCTGCAACCGGTGTGGTCCGCCTGCGGACGCGGGTTGATGAGATCACGCTGTTCCGGAGCCACCTCGAGCACGGAGGAACCAGGTATGAGGTCCTCGAGAGCTTCGGGCTATGAACCTCGAGCGTGGGTCGGCCCGATGAGCCCAGAACCTAAACCCAGAACCTAAAACCTAAAACCTAAAACCTAGAACCTAAAACCGACCCGAGTTCCTTGCCTCCGAACACACGTTCGCCTAGGCTTCGAACCACAATCATGGTATTTGTCACACCGACGACATACCGTTGGGGACGACTCAGACGAAAGGGTACTTCGTGGACAACGACAAGTCTCTCGACATGGCCAAGTCACAGATCGAGCGTCAGTTCGGCAAGGGCGCGATCATGCGGCTCGGGGAAAGATCACATCAGCGAGTTGATGTGATCTCGACTGGGGCTCTGTCGCTCGACCTCGCCCTCGGCATCGGCGGCGTTCCGCGCGGCCGGGTCGTTGAGATCTATGGCCCTGAGTCCAGCGGTAAGACCACTCTTGCGCTCCATGTGGTGGCCGAAGCGCAGCGCAACGGTGGCATCGCTGCCTTCATCGACGCCGAGCACGCGCTCGACCCCGTCTACGCCAAGGCGCTGGGCGTCGATGTGGACGAATTGCTCATCTCCCAACCGGACACAGGGGAGCAGGCACTCGAGATCACCGACATCCTGATCCGCTCTGGAGCGCTCGACGTCGTGGTCATCGACTCGGTGGCAGCCCTCGTACCTCGCGCCGAGATCGAAGGCGAAATGGGGGACACCCATGTCGGTCTTCAAGCTCGGCTCATGTCACAGGCGCTGAGGAAACTCACGGCCAACATCAGCCGGTCGCAAACCACCGCGGTGTTCATCAACCAGCTCCGTGAGAAAATCGGTGTGATGTTCGGATCACCCGAAACCACACCGGGCGGGCGAGCCCTCAAATTCTACGCGAGTGTGCGGATCGATATTCGGCGCATAGAAGCGATCAAGGAAGGCCAGGACAACGTGGGCAACCGCGTCAGGGCGAAGATTTCCAAGAACAAACTGGCCCCACCATTCCGCCTTGCCGAATTCGACATCATGTTCGGAGAAGGCATTTCCAGGGAAGGCAGCCTGTTGGACGTGGCCGTTGAACAGGGAATCGTGCGCAAGAGTGGCGCCTGGTACAGCTACGACGAGGATCAGCTGGGCCAGGGGAGGGAAGCCTCGAAGCGCTTTCTGCGGGAGAACCCTGAAGTTGCCGTTCAGCTTCAGGCCAAGGTCATGGAAGCCGTCGGGTTGATCGAACCTGAAGAAGACGAGGCCGAGGAATCTGCCGAGGAATCTGCCGGAGAAGAGCTGACCGACGAGCGGTGAGTAGACGCAGGTGGGTTTGGGAGGCGGAATGATCTGCCCCAAAACCACCTCTCGTCGGGTACTATGTGCAGCAAGCACACACTGAAAACAAACTGAAACACTGAATACTGTGGTCGAGATACAGAGGAGAAACGGAACGAGAACGAGGGACTGACGAATTTCTCTTTCGTTCGTGTGTGTGCCGAGCCGGCCGGCTCGGCATGTCTGTATCTCCCGCAGGAAGGTGGGAGCGATGGAACCGTTATGGGCGTTGTCGATCGGCGTTCCGGCGGTCGTGGTAGGAGCGGTGATCGGGTTCTTCGCGACGCGCACGAACCGCCCGCGCAGGCGGGAAGACACGGAGACCAGCGCAGGGCAAGTGCTCGGCGATGCCAGGCTTGAAGCGCAACGCCTCCTGGCGCGAGCCGAAGAGGAAGCCAGGGCCGTGGCGGAAACATATCGGGACCGCGAAGACGCCACGCTCGAGCATCGTCGAATTGAGATCCATGCCTCACAGGATCGTCTCGCCAAACGAGAAGAGACCCTTGAGCAACGAGCTTCGAATCTTGCGCAACGTGAGCAACTGCTGATCCAGCGCGAATCGGAGTTGGCCGACCATCGTGCGGCAATCGAGTTGTTGCGGGAGGAAGGTCGTACGGCTCTGGAGCGTTTGGCCGGGTTCGACGCCAAGGCTGCGAAACAGGAGTTGATGGTGCAGGTCGAGGACGAGGCCCGTCGCGAAGCGATGGTGATGGTCCGGGACATGGAGATCAAGGCACGCGAAGAGTCGGACCGACGGGCCAGGAGGATTCTGACGACGGCGATTCAGAGGCTCTCGTCGGAGGTCGTCACCGAGAGCACCGTTTCCGTGGTCGCGCTGCCCAGCGACGAGATGAAGGGCAGGATAATCGGTCGGGAAGGCCGCAATATCCGAGCCTTCGAAGCCATCGCCGGCGTCAACCTGATCGTCGATGACACCCCGGAAGCCGTTTCGGTTTCATCGTTTGATCCGGTCCGCAGGGAGATTGCCCGCATCACCCTGGAGAAGCTGGTAACCGACGGCCGGATCCATCCGGCCTCGATCGAGCAATCGTTCGAGAAGGCCAAGGCCGAGGTCGAGCAGAGCGTCAGGGACGCCGGCGAGTGGGCGTTGCTCGACGTGGGTTTGGCTCGGATGCATCCCGAACTGGTGATCTTGCTCGGGCGTCTCAAATACCGGACCTCGTACGGGCAAAACGTGCTGAGTCACGTCGTAGAGTCTGCGCATGTTGCTGCCATGTTGGCTGCGGAGATCGGAATCGACGCCGTGCACGCCAAGCGCGCCGCCTTGCTCCACGACATTGGCAAGGCGATTACTCATGAAGTCGAAGGATCCCATGCATTGATCGGGGCGGAGATCGCCCGGCGATTCGGGGAGGATCCGGCCGTTGTTCACGGCATTGAGGCGCACCACAACGAGATCGAGCCGCGTACTCTGGTGGCTGTGTTGGTCCAAGCTGCCGACGCGGTTTCGGCTGCCCGTCCCGGTGCACGTCGGGAAGCGTTGGAATCGTACGTTCGGCGGTTGGAGCGGCTCGAGGAGCTGGCCGGCGCGTTTGACGGCGTTGAGCGCGTCTTCGCCATGCAGGCAGGGCGGGAAGTGCGCGTGGTGGTTGATCCGGGCACTCTCGACGATCTGGAGGCTGCGGATCTCGCCAGACGCATTGCCCGCCAGATGGAGGAGGATCTCCAGTATCCCGGTCAGATCCAGGTAACCGTGATCCGGGAGTTCCGGGTCACCGATTACGCCAGATAGCAATCATGGTTCAGCCCGTCTTGATCGCCGACCCGACGCGCAAAGAGCGTCGCCGTCCGACCCGCCAGGGTAAGACGTATTTTCTGCGCACCTTCGGCTGCCAGATGAACGAACACGATTCGGAGCGCATCGCCGGTCTCTTCGAGGCCGACGGGATGCTGCCGGTATCGGATTACGCGTCGGCGGACGTTGTGTTCATAAACACGTGCACGATCCGCGAGAACGCCGACAACCGCCTCTACGGTCATCTGGGCCATCTTAAGCAATTGAAGGACGAACTGCCCGGCAAGGTGCTGATCGTCGGCGGGTGTGCCGCCCAGAAAGACCGTGACATTGTTCGCAGGCGAGCGCCGTGGGTCGATGTGGTGCTGGGGACTCACAACCTCGACCGGGTGCTCGATCTCATGGACCACGCTCAGGAATGGGGTCCGATCACCGAGATCGCCGAGGAACTCCAGAGCATGCCCTCGGATCTACCGGTCCGGCGCGAACTGGCACACTCGGCGTGGGTGACCATCCAGGTCGGCTGCAACAACACGTGTACGTTCTGCATCGTCCCCGCAGTGCGCGGTGTCGAGATCAGCCGCAGGCCGGGCGACATCGTCAGGGAAGTCGAACGTCTGGCGGCAGACGGTGTCGTTGAGGTGACTCTGCTCGGTCAGAACGTCAACACCTACGGACGCGATCTCGCTATCGACGGCCGGCGCAGACCGGTCTTCGCCGAGCTACTGAGAAGAGTTGGCGAGGTTGAGGGAATCCGGAGGATCCGGTTCACGAGCCCTCATCCTGCGGACTTCCGGGAGGACGTTGCTCTGGCGATGGCGGAAACCGATGCGGTCTGCGAGCAACTTCATCTTCCGCTCCAATCGGGCAGTTCTCGTGTCCTTGCCCGTATGCACCGTGGATACAACGTTGAGCGCTACCTATCCCGCCTCGAAATGGCCCGCCGCATCATCCCCGACCTTGCCGTCTCGACCGACATCATTGTGGGGTTCCCAGGCGAGACCGAGGAGGACTTCGAGATGACGCTGGACGTCGTGCGGGAGGCACGGTTCGATCAGGCGTTCATGTTCCAGTTCTCTCCACGACCCGGCACTGAGGCGGCGTTGCAGGTTGATGAATTCGTTGAACCGGAGGTCGCGCAGGAGCGATTCAATCGCCTGTTGGAGGTCCAATCCGAGAATTCGGTGGCGTTGAATCGCGCCCAACTCGGTAGGAGGGTCGAGGTGCTCGCCGAGGGTCCGTCGAAGAAGGATCGGACAGTAGCCACGACCCGCACCCGCGATGGACGAGTCGTCCATATACCCGGGGCTTATCCTCCGGGCACATTCCTCGACGTCGAAATTACACAAGCGGCCAAGCACCACCTGATCGGGAGCCCGATCTGAGCCCGATTCTTGCCGTGCTGGGCCCGACCGCCTCGGGTAAGTCTGACGTAGCGTTGCGACTTGCAGAGGATCTCGGTGCGGAGATCATCAGTGTTGATTCGATGCAGGTCTACCGGCGAATGGATATCGGCACGGCCAAGGCCACCATGGAGGAGCGGTCCAGAGTCCGCCATCATGGGATCGATGTCGTCGAACCCTCGGAGGCATTCAGTGTGGCCGAGTATCAGCTGATCGGTCGAGCGATCATTGAGAACTCGTCCGTCCCGCTGGTCATCGTCGGGGGTTCCGGCCTGCACTTTCGGGCTCTCGTCGACCCGCTCCGGTTCCGCCCGCACGACACTGCTCTGAAGGCCGAGCTCGAAGAGCTCTCGCTCGAGGAGAGCGTGGCGCGTCTGAAAGCCGTCGATGAGAAGGCCGGCCGGCATCTCGACCTATCCAATCCCCGCCGGGTCACGCGGGCGCTGGAAATCGCGGCGTTGACGGGGGAGACGCCGAGCTCCCGCGCCGTGTCGGCGGAGCAGAGGAGCCTGGACGCCTATCACCCGTTGTTTCCGTTCAAAGCTGTAGCACTCGACCCGGGTCCAGGATTGGAGATCCGAGTGACCGACCGCCTGCAATCGATGATCGAAGCAGGCCTGGTCGAGGAGGTCGCCGGTTTGGCTGCGGGGATGGGACGAACGGCGCGCCAGGCAGTTGGATACAAGGAATTGCTACCCGTCGTGGCAGGGGAGACCTCGCTCGAAGACGGGATTGATAGGGCGCGCCGGGCGACACTGGCGTTGGCCAAGCGGCAGCGAACGTACTTCCGTCGGGATCCCCGCTTGAAGTGGTTAACGTGGTCTGACGACGCCGACGAGCGATATCGGTCTGCCGCCGCCGGGTTGAGGAGTTGAAAGTGAATTTCACGAAGATGCAAGGACTCGGCAACGATTTCGTCGTGATCGACGGCCCTGTGGAGTTGACCTCGGTGATGATCGCCGCTCTTTGCGATCGGCGCCTTGGGGTAGGTGCCGACGGAGTGCTGATCGTCTCCCCCGACTCACGCAACCGGGTGGCGATGGAGTACTTCAACGCCGACGGAAGTGCGGCAGAGATGTGCGGTAACGGCTTGCGCTGCGTAGCCCGCCGGGCCGTCGACCTGAAGCTGGTCGAAGGGTGGAATTTCGTGGTTTCGACCGCGGTGGGACCCCGCCGGGTGTCAATACTCGACGGTGGCCGGATCAAGGTGGAACTGGGTCCGATTGAAGCGGCTGGAGCCGATCAGGAGGTCGACGGCTATTCCCTGCGAACCGTACGGGTCGGCAATCCACATGCCGTGATATTCGTGGAGGATCCCGCCTCGGTCGATGTGTCGGCGATCGGTTCCCGGCTCGAACAGCATCCTGCCTTCCCCGACGGCACGAACGTCGAGTTCGTGTCGGTGGAGTCGGCGAATGTGATCGACATGCGGGTGTGGGAGCGAGGAGTCGGTGAGACGCTGGCCTGTGGCACGGGAGCGGCTGCGGTTGTGGCGGCCGGCGCAGCCACCGGGCGATCGGCCGCCACGGTCAGAGTCCGGTTGCCCGGCGGCCACCTGGACGTTGAGGTGGCCGATGGGGTGGCGTGGATCACGGGACCGGCGACGACGGTCTATTCGGGTGTTTGGCCGGGGTAGGTGCTACCTACCGAACAGATCGCAGCACTGAAACGACCTTCCCGACCAGGCTGATGCCTTCACCAAACTCCATCGGCTCGTAGGCGGGGTTCTCCGAGTGCAAGATGACTTTGCCGTTCCGGCGCTCGAGACGCTTGACCGTCGCCTCGTCATCGATGAGGGCGGCGACGATTTCGCCGTCGGTGGCGTCGTCCTGGCGGCGCACCACCACGTAGTCGCCGTTGAGAATCCCTGCGTTGACCATCGAGTCGCCGCGGACTTCGAGCATGATGACGGGTCCGGCGCCGACGAGTTGCTCTGGCAGCGGGAATACCTCTTGGATGTCCTCCTCGGCCAGGATCGGTGAACCGGCCGCGATCCGGCCGACGAGCGGCACGTCGCGAGTGGGGGCGTTCGAGCGGTGCGGAGCGTCGAGACGGTCGATGACCTCGATCGCTCGTGGTTTCGTCGGGTCACGTCGCAGGTAGCCGAGTCGTACGAGCGTCGAGAGGTGTGAGTGCACGGTGGAGGGGGATCGCAGTCCGAGCGAATCACCGATCTCGCGGACCGATGGTGGGTAGCCGCGATCTTGCACGGCCTGGCCGATGAGGTCGAGGATCTCCTGTTGGCGGGTACTCAGTTCGTCCACGGTCTCCCTTTCTCGAACGTATGTTCCGAATCTACTCGCATACGAGCTTCGAATCAAACATATGTTCGTACTTGACCTCGAACACCTGTTCGTCTAGCTTATCGAACAGATGTTCGGACGACCGAAGTGGGTTTCTGTCACAGGTCGTTCGTACTCTGCACATTGAACCGGTTCACCTAGACGCGAGAAGGAGGCAACAGGTCATGACGGTCCGCTCCAACGCCCTGGTCAGGGTTGTGGTTCTCCTAACTGTGGCCGTTGCTGCCCTGTTCCTCCTGCTCGCTACTCAGGTCGATGCCGGCGATCGCGCCATCCCGACTCAAGAGCACGTAGTCCGGGCCGGCGATACCTTGTGGGAGATCGCCAGAGCCCATACTTCTGATGGTGCCGATGTTCGTGACACGGTTGATGAGATCCAGGTGATGAATGTGCTCGACGGGAGCACCATCTTCCCGGGCGATCGGCTGATCGTCCCTCGCATCGAAGGCTGATTGGACCGTTCGAACGTCAGGGCAGGCTGCCGTGCCCGGTGTATCACCGCAGTAATGGTCACGCAGGCGATGCACCGGTGTGAATCGTCAAAACAACCTCTACGGGCGTGATTCTACCGATCGGTAGTAGCCTGCGCGAGGTGCATTGTCCCTTCTGTGGTTCTGGCGACATACGCGTCGTCGACAGTCGACCGGCCGAACACGGTCGTGCGATCCGTCGCCGTCGCGAATGCGAGTCATGCGGCGACCGGTTCACCACCTATGAGCGGATCGAGTCTCTTCTCATCGTACGCAAGCGATCCGGTCGCGCCGAGCCATTCCGCACAGACAAACTCCGCCGGGGGCTCGAGAGCGCTCTCGCCGACCGTCCGGTAGGGACCGGGACCCTGGATGACCTGGTCGACACGATTGAGTCGGAACTCCGGGCCATCGGGACCGTGGTTTCGTCAGACGAGATCGGGAAGCAGGTGCTCGAGCGGCTTCGGGACTTGGACGAGGTCGCGTATCTCCGCTTCGCGTCCGTGTATAAGGAGTTCACGGGAGCACAAGATTTCGAGCGCGAGATGGCCGCGCTCGAGGATCCCGAAGGTCTCGGACATCAGGAATCGGAGGCCTGAAGCTCCACTCTGGTGGTGGCGAGTTGCTCTTCAAGGTGCCTGAACGCGCCGTCCAACCACGCGTCGAATGCGTCGAGTGTTGAGTCGAGCGAACCCCGCATGGATGCGACTGTGTCGCGCATTTCCCCGGTGATGCGTGAAGCTGCAAACTGGTTCTCATTTCTGAGCGCCGAGAGGTAGTCGGCGACATCCGCACTCATCTCGGCAAAGGCAGCCTCGAGGGTGAGCCGATGCTCGGCGAGGAGTTCACCTTGGGGGAGTTGGAGGAGGACTTCGGTCGTAGCTGCCAGGGTGTCGGCGAGTTCGACACCAATCTCGGAGATCTGGGCGTCCGTCGCCTGGATGGGGAGCGAGTCGGGGAGCACGAGGGCTCCACCGAGCAGGATGCGGTAGTCGAGGAGGTCGCCGATGCCCTCATGAATCACCAGAGCCTCATCGGCGGCCCTTTGAAGATCGAGCCTGGTGGCATCGAGTCTGTCAATAGGCGCGCTCGAGACAAAGGGTAAACCGGTGCCGTGTTCAGCCGTGGCGATCGTATATGCCCGGTTCGCTGCGTCGGAGAAGGCGAGGAGCGGGATGGCGATTCCGGTCAGCTGTGCGTTCGCTTGACTTGCATCCACCACGACCGACCCTGCTTCGGGAATCAGCGCGGTGGCGGTTTCGAGTGCCGTGAGACTGGTCGCCAGGCTTTGTCGAAGTTCGGCTGCCTGATTGATGGGCCATCGGTAGGCGGCAATCGCCAGGAGAGCGACCGTGACAGTTATGGCCAAGGCGGTGGAAACAAACGACCATCGAAACGTACGGCTCGGCGGCTCCACTGCTTGGGTGGGTGCCCAGTCATCGCCGAGTGGAGGGTGCTCGCTGGTCGCTTCCCACAATCGGGCTACCAGCACACCGGTGTTCTGAGGGTTCTCTCCGGTCTGGACGTCTGCCAGTCGGGCGACCGTTGCCGGAGCTTCGATCGGAGCGGCCGATGTTGATGGCGCGGCGGCGATGGGCTTGACAACGGATGGGGCCGGCTGCGATGCCGGTGGAGCATCGGCCGTCGTGATGACCTCTACGTGGTCGGAATCGGTGAATCCGAGGAGTTCGAGCATCGGCATCCGGCTCCGGCCGAGGAGAGGACGCCGCCATGGTTCCGGTTCTTGGGCGGGAGTCCGGTCCCGGTGCGGCTCGGGAGCGGACTCGGTTGGTGCAGGCGGTGGATCCGGCGTGAGAGTTGGGGTGGGGGGAGTGAGGGGGAGGGAAGGATCTGTCAGCCGGATCTGCGGCTCGACTGAGATGAGGTCGACGCCGATCGCCCCTCGGGACGCAACCGCAGGCCGGTGATTGACACGAGAGAAACGCGCCGCCCGATGGCGACCATTTCCGGCAACGATTGTGGCCTGGTCGACGGCATGTCCAAGCAGACAAGCGCCATTACGGACTGTGACGTGAGCTCGGCATTCTTTGCAGTACCCTTGCGGCACGTGGACTCTCCATGACTCTCCACCCGATGAAAGCCCCACGAACCTTGTTATCGCCATGCAGATTAGTTACCTGAAGCTCGATTCGGAACTACCTACGCCCCGTCACGCTCATCCGGGCGACGGGGGTGTCGATTTGTACGCCCGGACGGACTTCCAGCTCGAGCCCGGAGAACGCGCCCTGGTTCCGACGGGCGTGGCCGTAGCTATCCCCGTCGGCTTCGCCGGTCTGGTAGTTCCCAGGAGCGGTCTGGCGATCCGGTACGGATTCGGGGTTGTCAACGGCCCCGGCCTCATTGATGCCGGGTATCGGGGCGAGATCAAGGTCGTCCTCGTCAACCATGGGGACGAAGGGGTGAGCGTGAACCGCGGTGAGCGGATTGCTCAACTCGTCGTCGTGCCGGTGGCGGTCCAGGACTGGGTAGAGGTCGACGAACTGCCCGACACCGATCGGGGCACTGGAGGGTTCGGTTCGACTGGGAGTTGACCTTGGGTCAGTCGACGGCGTCGGGTTACAATGCCCGGCACGCGGAAGTAGCTCAGCTGGTAGAGCGCAACCTTGCCAAGGTTGAGGTCGCGGGTTCGAGTCCCGTCTTCCGCTCTGAGGGCGGTCCTTGCCGCCCTGGCTGATTGCGGCGACGTGGCCGAGTGGTTTAGGCACGGGTCTGCAAAACCCGTTACACCGGTTCGATTCCGGTCGTCGCCTCGAGCGGGGTATATACTCGCTGCATAAGGGCCCTTAGCTCAGGGGGAGAGCGCTTCCCTGACGCGGAAGAGGTCGAAGGTTCAAATCCTTCAGGGCCCACAAGAGAACCCCCAATGATCTTGGGGGTTTCTTGCTATCTGGCACTGCCTGATGAAGGCAGCATTCCGGCTCAACGCCGCCTACTAACCCCATGCGGAGTGTCGTGTGGGTACCGGAGCCAGATTGTCGTGCGAGTACCGAGACCTGACAACCAGGTTGATCGCGGCGTCCGCGACCGCCCCAGAGAGCATTGCCTGTGCGATCGGTATCATGGAGGTTGCGAGGTTGGATATCTGGTCATCGACACAATCAGAGTCCCGAACGCGGAGCGCCTTGGCCTCAACTACTCATCATGGGGATCGACACA
>JAHEDK010000044.1 GCA_024641245.1 Actinomycetes bacterium | reverse complement strand
TTGAGGCGCTCCTCGACGCCGGGAAGCCCGTTGGGAATCAGCGTGAAGTTGCCTTCCCCCAACCGCTTCTGGCGGCCCAGCTTCTCATCGTCGTCGTAGAAGAAGCAGGCATGGTCGGTGGAAACGACCTGGAGATCTCCTCTCGCCAGGGCATTCCACAGGTACTCCTGGTGGCCCTCCCCCGCGAACCGGATGGGGGTCGAACAGACGTATTTCGCTCCTTCGAACCCCGGGAGAGAGACATGGTCTTCGACCGACAGGTGAAGGTATTGGGGACAGGTCTCCCCGAAAACGTTGAGGCCCCGGTCACGGGCATGGGTGAGCTCGGCCACAGCCTCTTTCGCCGACATGTGGACGATGTAGACGGGTGCCCCGGCCAGTTCGGCGAGAGAGATTGCCCGATGTACCGCCTCCGATTCGGTGGAGGGGGGACGGGTGATCGAGTGGTACTTGGGGTCCGTTTCGCCCCGTTGAATGGCCTGTTCGCGAAGCACGTCGATGGCGATGCCGTTTTCGGCGTGCATCATGATCGTTGTGCCGTCACTTGCGGCTTGTTGCATGGCGCGGAAGATTTCACCGTCGTCGGAATAGAGGACGCCGGGGTAGGCCATGAAGAGCTTGAAGCTGGTGACGCCATCCTCGACGATGCCGGCCATCTCCTTGAGCGACGAGTCGTTGATGTCCCCGACGATCATGTGGAACCCATAATCGATGGCGCAGTTTCCTTCCGCTTTCTGCATCCAGGTATCGAAGCCGGCTCGGACCGCTTCACCCTTGACCTGGACGGCGAAGTCAACGACGGTGGTGGTTCCCCCGAAGGCAGCCGCCCTGGTGCCGGTTTCGAAGCTGTCGGAAACGTACGTTCCCCCGAAGGGCAGCTCGAAGTGGGTGTGCACGTCGACCCCACCGGGCACTACGTATTTCCCGAGGGCGTCGATCACCTGGGAGGCCCCCTCAACCCAGTTGTGTGCGCCGACCGCTCCGATCGCCTGAACCTTCCCGTCTCCGATGAGGATGTCCGCTTCGATGCTTTGATCGGCCGTGACGACTGTGCCGTTGATGATGACGGTTCTCATGGTTTGTCTCCTCTTTGGCGGATTGACGCGGTCGTCGCAGCCGCTCTGCTCAGTATCTCAAACGTCTCAATGCGAGTCTTGATGAACTCCACTGTTCGTCTAGGGAGCAACCAGGTCACCGTAGGCGTCCGGCCGTCGATCACGGTAGAAGGCCCACTGTTTCCGAACTTCCTCGATCATGTCGAGGTCGAGATCCCTCACTACGAGTTCCTCGTCGGTATCGGATGCGGCGCCTTCGACGATTTGGCCGCGCGGGTTGACGAAGTAGGACGATCCGTAGAAGTCGTTGTCTCCGTAGGGTTCGCGACCGACCCGGTTGATGGCTGCGATGAAGTATTCGTTGGCCACAGCTGCAGCCGGCTGCTCGAGATTCCATAGGTACATAGACAGTCCGCGGCTGGTTGCCGAAGGGTTGAAGACGATCTTGGCGCCGTTGAGGCCGAGGGCTCGCCATCCTTCCGGGAAGTGCCGGTCGTAACAGATGTAGACACCGATCCGCCCCACCGCCGTGTCAAAGATCGGATATCCGGTGTTGCCCGGCCGGAAATAGAACTTCTCCCAGAATCCATTCACGTTGGGGATGTGCGTCTTGCGATACTTACCTACGTACGAACCGTCAGCGTCGATAACTGCGGCCGTGTTGTAGTAGAACCCGTCATCCTCCTTCTCGAAGATAGGGACCACCAGCACCATCCCGGTCTCCTTGGCGAGTTCTTGCATGAGCCGCGTGGTTGGCCCATCGGGCATCGGTTCGGCATAGTCGAAGTGCTCGGTCTCCTGCACCTGACAGAAGTAGGGACCGTAGAACAGCTCCTGAAAGCACATCACCTGAGCACCCTGTTCAGCAGCCCGGCGGGCATACTGCACGTTCTTCTCGATCATTGAATCCTGGTCGCCGGTCCATTCGGTCTGGACAATGGCTGCTCGAACCACATTCGCCATGCTGGGTCTCCTTCTCGAGGGTTCCGGGAGCCCTGGACAGGCGGTGCCTCGTGGGCCGCAAGAACCTGCGGGCTCCCAAACCTACCCCAGGTGCCCGCTGTATGAGGCCTGACAACGTCTGGTGAGATCCAAAGGGCTCGATGCTTCGGCGCGAGGCGGCTTGGCAATGCAGCAAGTAGCTGGCGAAGGCCCCTACGGCGACTACGGCCGCGATGCAAGAAGTGGATCTGAAGTGCCGTGATGCGGCTTTCGACCGCGTCCACCCGGATAGCGACAACCGTCACCGGTTGGTAGGGCAACGATTCAGTTGAGCATGCCCCGTTGCGCCGCCCACACCAGCGCCTGAGTGCGATTGCCGACGCCCAGGCGGTTGTACACATTCCGCAACAGCCGGTACATCTCACGCTCCGAATACCCGACTCGTTCGGCCAGCTCGCACACCGTTGCCCCTCCCGCCAGGGTGCGTAGCCATTCCATCTGGTGCTTGTCCAGGTCGGCGAGCATTGGTCCATCCAGCAAGCCCATTGCCAGCTGCCGCACCACCGGGGTGGGCAGCAAACTGCGGGCCCTCAGCCCAGCTTCGAGCAACGCCACTAGCTCCTCCGGGGAGGTATCCCAGCCTGCCACCGAACAGGCCCCGGCCAGCACCGCGTCCCTGACGCCTTCCGGTGTCGGCGCCGGAAGCAGGGTCACCACGACCACATCTTCCCTGCCTCGCCGAAGATCGACCACCAACTCGAAATCTTCCAGATCATCGACTGCCAGGACAACCGCCCGGTTGCCATCGATGCCGACCCACGCCAGCAGATCCTCGGGTTCCTCTGTCAGGAAGCTGGAGCCGGCCAACACAGCTTCCAGGCCACGCCGCAAAGCGGGAAACGGGGCGACAACAGCAACGGGCTCGTTCATGTCGGACAGGCTTTCGGCTTGTGCGCCTCCCCCGCCCGAACCGCAACGAACACTACTCAGCGTGGCAGGTCTATGACGGGTGTTTGTCATAGACCCGCGCCTCCGGTACCTCGATCATTGCACCAGAAGATTCCGCTGGACCCGGAACCCTGCCGGGGCAAGTGCCACAACCGTGGCGCATTAGATGGAAGGACCCGAGATATGACGCATGCGTGCGAAGAGTCACCGAAGGTCGTGCCGATCGGAGCCGACACCGCGGCCCACTCGCCGGTCATTGCCCGAATACCGCAAGGACTCGACGCAACCATCAACGTGCGGCTCCTTCCTGAGCGCACGCTCGACGTCGAGCTCCGGCCGCTTGGCTGCCAGCCGCGCCAGGGTGCGCCGCGCCGCAACGTCGACACCGTCCCGTTACCTCCCGAGCTCTCTCGCAAGTTGAAGGACGCCGGGAAGGCCGTCATCGCGTGGCTGGCCAAGGACCCGCTGAACGCCACCGCTTTCTTCAACGACCCGGTCAATGCACTGGCCGAGGCGGGAATCGCGCTCGAGCGCGCTGATCTGAAGGCCCTCGCCAGAGCTCATCAGTCGGTACGCGACGTCGCCGTCATCCCGCCCGGAACGGCAGTCAGCGGCCTCGCTGTCGCAGCGGTCAAGAAGGGGAAGGTCGGGGCTCCCAAACCGACGCGTCCGGACAAGACGATCGACTGCTGAGAGGGGATACATCATGGCTCTGGACCGTACCGCTGGTTACGACATGCTTGTGCAGGTGTCGGAGGCGGAGATCAACAATCAACTCGCCACCGCGTTCCTCGCTGGATTGCTTTTCCCCGGTTCAATGTCGGTGCCGATCAGCAGCGGCGGGGTGACGGGAACCGCCGACATCAACTTGAACACGCCCGTGGCCGACCTCGACCGTCCGCGACCCCAGATGGGGATCACCCTGCCGTTCTCGGGATCGCAGCTTGATATCACGGCGCCAGTGCCGCTGACGGTTGCGCCGCTGGGCGGCACGATTGTCATCGTGGATGCCGTCGCGATGGTCACGCAAGGGACGAACCAGCTTGCCGTAATGGACTTCGCCTCGACGGCGCCGTCCGTGACCGTGACCTTCGACGCATCGTCGGCGGCGTTGCTCGCCCCGCTTCTGGCCGTTGCCGGACTGACTCTGGCGCAGGCTCAAAACATGATGGCCGGCGTCGTGCTGACCCAACTGCAGACAAGCGTCGGGCAGCTGGCTCTGACCCCTCCGATCCCGGTGATCGACGATACCGATCCGACGACGATCTTCGATATTGATGTCACAACGGTGAACGACACGTCGACCCTGGACCGCGACTGCCTGGCATTCGGTGTCAAGATGGCCAACGACTCAGGCGGCAACATCAACGGCGTCACTCAGAGTTTTATCCCGGCGGGATCGACGTCGATGGTGATGATGAGCAACTTCTGGCTGCTGGCCAAGGTGATGCGCCCTCGCGTTGCCACAGCGCTCGGAATCCCGCTCAACGCTCTCGACACGCCCTTGCGGCTCAACAGGTCGGTGCCTGCCCCGGGGGGCCAAGGGACGCTCACCAACCTGTCGGCGAGGGTGGACGGCAATCGTATCCGCGTGGATGGCAGGGCCACGGACTCGGGTACCGGCTGGGATGCCGAATCGAACTTCACGTTCTTCATCGACATCGCTCTCTCTGGTGGTGCCATAACGGTCAACGCCTCCACGCCCAGCGTCGATACCGATGTAGATCTCGAATGGTGGGTGTGGCTCGTCAGCCTGGGGCTCGGCGCAGTTTTCGGCGGAATCGTCGGCGCCATTGTTGCTGCGATCGTGTTGGCCGTCGTCGAGGCCGTGGCCGAAGGCATCGCCAATAACCTCGTGTCCTCCGGCATAGGAGGAGCGCTCGGTGGGCTCGGCTCGATCCCGCTCGGACCTATCGGCGGAGGCTTGACGATGACGAGCTTGGTTCTCGACGATCTGGAGCTACGCGGCTCCATCATCCGGTCCGTCTCGGTCCCGGTCAAGAACCATGGCGAGCACGAGTCGGCGGGCCCTTTCGCGCTGGACCTCGACTCGGGGCAAGTCGGCTCAGTAGTTGTGCCGGCGTCGGACCTCGTTTGGAACCCGACCGGCGGTCTCTCCGCCAATGGTGCTGCGGGGCTGTCCGTAACCGGCGCCCACTACGGATCGCTGACACCGATCATGCTTTCCCAGATGCCGCTCACGGGGACTCTGATAGCAGCGGCTCTTGTGCCATTCTCGATAGACCTTCCGTTCTTCGGGTTGACGGACTCCGTGGTGTTCGGCGTCCGAACGGGCGAGGGCCGCCTCGCCAAATGCCGGGCGTGGCGTTCACTACTGGTGGGCGGCACGTTCCACCTGGAGTGGACCACGTACGACAACCCGATACCACAACTCGATATCGCGTCCCGCTGGTCGATCACCGAGCGGGGCGACGAGACTGAGTACATCACGCGGGATTGTTCGTACTGCCGCTCGACTCCGGTGGCACGCTGCGGTGTGTTCGAAGCTTGGCCGAGGTTGATGACGTTCCCGGTCGACTACGAGTGGTGCCTATGTGGGACGGTGCTCGAAGAGGGCGAGGGAGTGGTGAACAGCCGGCACGGGCCGCTGGCCTACCGGTTGAACGGACGCCGCCTTGTCGTCCAGAGCGAGCTGGGTCAGGAGATCGACTGCGAGCTGTGCGTGAGCGCCATCGACGCCCGAGGGCATGAGCTCTTCACGTGCACCCGGTTGTCGCAGCCGGGAGTCGCGACGAAGTGCCGGAAGTGCACCCCGCGCACCGGCTATGTGGTGGAGATGGTGGCGGCTCGATCAGAGTTGGCGGCCTGGCGCCCGATACCGACGGGAGTTCAGTCGGTCACGTGATCGGTGGCGAATCGGCAAAATACGCACCTGATACACCTGCGTCCAGTAGGCCCGTCAGGTGCGTGAACACCACTTCGTAGTGGTTGTGAAGGCTCGTGGGAAGGGTCTGTCCGGCTCAAGGACGTCGGTGCTTGTGTCATATGTCCGCTGATCACCTGCTCTCGACTGACGCTTTGCGAGGATTGCGTCTCCGCCGGGTGGACGCTATCGGTCCGATGCACCGCCACCGACCCGTCACCCAGGCGTGGCATCCGCCCTTCGCCCGTCCAACCATCGGAGCGAAGACACGGTGTGAAACCCGAGAGACCCCTATCGAGGTTCGTCCGCTAGACGTCGCCGGTGGCAATCCGTCGAGAACGATCCACTTATGGTCTTGTCGTCTCAGTGGTCAGTTGACAGCAGCGAACACCCGCCATTCCCCTGGGACACCACGGAGTTCGTGGGTGCCCCGATCTGCGAACTCCAGGCCTGATCCGGCCACGAGATCACGCACGGTTCCTGAGACGAGAACTTCGCCGGCTTCTGCGAGGCCGGCGATGCGCGCACCGATGTGGACTGCAATACCTGCGACGTCATCACCAATTCGTTCCACCTCACCGGTGTGGATGCCGGCTCTCACCTCGAGACCGAGTTGTTTCACTTGTCGCCCGATTTCCTGGCCGCACTGGATGGCTCTCGCCGGACCATCGAAGGTCGCCAAGAAACCATCGCCGGCCGTATCGACCTCGACGCCTCGGTAACGTGCCAGCTCCCTTCGGATTACCGTGTTGTGCGCTTCAAGCAGGGCCCGCCAGCGGTTGTCTCCCAGCTCGACAGCTCTGCTGGTGGACCCGACGATGTCGGTAAACAGCACCGTCGCCAGGGCTCGATCAGGCCTCACCGCCACCCGGTGCCCGGTCAGCAACTCTCTGATCTCACTGATCGTGCGATCCGGGTCAAACCAGGGGAGGTGATCGGCGCCGGCGAGCTCCACATAGCGAGCATCCGGGATCTCGCGAGCCAGATAGCGGCCGTTCTCCACGTGACAGATGCGGTCTCCCTGGGAGTGGATGACAAGTGTCGGAACACGGATCGACGAGACAACGTCGCGTACGTCGATCTCGAACGCCATCCGCATGAACGCCTCGGCGCCGCCAGGGGTATTGGCGTTTCTCTGCAGACGTGCCGACCAGTCCGCCAACCACGGTGTGCTCTCCTGGCTGGGAGCGAAAAACTCCATGAATCGACCTGGGGAACCCCACCGGTCTGGAAGTGTTTCCATAGAGGCTTCGAGTTCCTCCTCGGTGGATTCACCCCACGGCCAGTCGTCGTCTAGACGCTCCCGAACCTCAGCACCCATGAGTATCAGTGCATTGGTCCGTTCGGGGTGGACCGCACCAAACAACATGGCCAAAGGACCACCCTCGGATGCGCCGATGATGCTGGCGGACTCACTACCAGCGGCGTCCATCACGGCTCTGATGTCGTCCATCCGGACGTCAAGCGATGTCGCGCCCGGAACGCGATCTGACATTCCCATCCCGCGTTTGTCGAAGAGGATCACTCGGGCGAACTCACCCAGCCGCTCGCAGAACCGACGGTAGGCCGGTAGCTCCCACATGACTTCGAGATGGGAATAGGCACCCTGGACATACACGATGTCGATCGGCCCGTTGCCCACAATGTGATATGCCACATGCACATCACCACTTCGAGCGAACCTGATATCGATCATCAGGCGACTGTAGCGACGGACACCACCAACACTGTTGGCACGGAAACCTTCTCCTAGGCAAACG
>JAHEDK010000011.1 GCA_024641245.1 Actinomycetes bacterium | reverse complement strand
GCTACTGCCTAACTCCGTACTGCCCATCGGGCGCGGGCCCTCAAAACGGCACCCAGAAGCCCCCAGAAACTGATCTGTCCCTCCGCCAGGACTCGCCCATCAGGATCGAGTACCACCGGAATTCGATGCTCATACCGATAGAACAACTCGTCGTCGGTCGTCACATCCCGTAAGTTCACCTTCGCCCGTGCTATAACTGCCACGCGCGAAATGACTGGCGCGGCGGTCCGACATAGACCACACTGTTGCCTGGTCAGGAATTCAACAGAAAAATATCTCAAGTTCCCACCTACGAAACCGATATTCGCGACGTCGAGCATCTTTGGTGCTCGATTGAGGGGCCACGACGGCGACCGTCGCACCCTACAACCAAGGGCACGTTCACGTCCGAAGTTGTAAGAGGAAAGCCTCCCAGCCCGCCCCTGCGGCGGAAGTTGGAGTGGCCCTTCTGGTTGAGACCTCCCTTCGGGGAGGTCTCAACGCGTCGAAGGTAGGCTGGTTTTCCGATGCGCACCGGAACCACCATCGCCATCATCGTGCTGCTCGCCATCATCCTGATCGCCGCCGTCGTGCAGATCGGTCAGATCATGGCCTCCTGAGCATGACCCGGCCACCAGGCCGCAGCACGAAGAAGTCGGCCGCACTGCCACCGCGAACCGCCAGCGCCAGCATCCCCGTTGAGTCAACGTGGAGGAGCGGCGCACCTTCCTCAACGTCTCCGTAGGACCGAACCCAGGTGGCGCTGCGTTTGAGCGGGCCAACGACCACATCGACGGTGGACCCAACGGAGACGCCGATCTGCCGGAGTTCGTCCGGTCCGGCATTGAGTTGCACATTGCCGAAGGCGTCGATCCACCACGCCTCGCCTTCGATCGACATCTCGCCCACCTCCGGCAGCGGCAGCATCATCGGCACGATGTCATCGGGGTGCACCTTAGGTCCGAGCTCATCCAGCGTCGCCTGTCCCGAAGCCAGCACGGCGGCAGCCGGAGCGAACCGATCACGACCATCGAACGTCGCTCCAGAAGAAGGCAGGATGAGTTCGGGATTCTCGATGGTGACTGCCCTCAACGACCCACCGACAATCGCGGCGGCCGGCGACAACAACCCATTGTCCGGCCCGACGAAGTAGCCCCACGAGGTCTCAGCGGCAATCGCCCTTCGATCAGTCCCAACGCCCGGATCGACGACGGCCAGCGCTACGCCCTCCGGCAGGTACTGGATGGCTCGCATTAGGGACAGCGCACCCGATCTAACGTCGCCTCGCGGGACACCATGGCTGACGTCGATCACGCGCACCTCCGGTGCGATGCGGGCGATGACGCCGTGGACAACCCCGACGAACTCATCGTTGAGTCCGAAATCGGAGAGAAAGGAGATGGGGAGAGGTTCGGACATCAGCCGAAGCCTAGAGGGCCCGCACACGGCAATTGGCGGCCGACAATTGGCTCAACCGTCAGGCCGGAGATCGCTGCACCGCCAATCGGCTTCCCTGGTCGGGACGGGACGCTGGTAGACCCAAACGGCGGCGAGCAGTGCGCCGGTCGCGGCCAAGTACCATGTCGTTGTGTCGGAACAGCTTCATGCCCAACTCGCCGCAGATATCGCCGAGACCGGTGGCGTGGTCATGCTCGTCGGTGCACCGGACACCGGAAAGACGACGCTGGCCCATCAGATCATGAGCGAAGGCATCCGATCCGGCCGATCGATCGGCTATGTAGACGCAGACGTCGGCCAGAGCACCGTCGGACCGCCCGCTTGTGTCGGGCTCCGGTTGGTCAGGACCGCCGAAGACCTGGATGATCTGTCGACGGCCGATGACCTCCGCTTCGTCGGATCGACGAGTCCCGAGCGAATGGTTCTCCAACAGGTCCTGGCCACCGCCACGCTGGTGGACGTTGCTCGCCGCTCGGCTGATCTCGTCGTCATCGATACCACCGGAGCAGTTTCCGGCGTGGTCGGCCAGACCCTCAAATACCACAAGATGGAACTGTGCCGGCCCGAACTCGTTGTGGCGCTGCAACGCGGCGCCGAAATGGAACCGATCGTCGGGATGCTCCGCCGGTTCTTTGCCGCCAGGGTCGAGACGTTGCCCGTCCACCCAAATGTCGTTCCGGTGTCACCTGAGGCGCTCTCCGAACGCCGGCAGCAGGCTTTCGCCAAGGCCTTCAAAGCTCCGCTCGAGCGCTGGCGCGTCCGACCGACCGTCTTTGCACCAACTATCTCCGCCGGTCTTGATTTCGCCAGGCTCGACGGCATGCTGGTCGGCGTCCAGGACGGCGAAGGGCGCTGCCTCGGACTGGGTGCACTCCAATACGAGGAGGATGTCTTGCGAGTCATCACGAACTGTGGTGAAGGTATGCAAGGACTCCGCCTCGGCTCCCTTCGAGTCGACCCGCTAGACCATCGCGTTCAGCGCGTGAACCTCCGTGAGGTTATGTTCGGATTCGACCACTGATAGCGGTCAAGTCCTCCTGATCCCTGCCGATACCTAAAGGGACACAGGCGGAGAATCGAATCATGTTTCGACGGATATTCATTGCATGGCTGCTTCTGGTGGCAGCTGTTGCGGGGTCGGCGAGCATTGCCGGCGCCGCCTCCTCAGACGAATCCTCGATGGTCGCCCTGATCAATGCGGAGCGGGTAGCCAACGGCCAGAACACTCTCCAGGTCTATTGGGACCTCACCGACGACGCACGAGCTTGGACCGCGGCGATGATCGGCGCCGGCGAAATCTCGCACAATCCCAATCTGGCCGGCGTGACATCCGGTTGGTCCTCATTGGGAGAAAACGTTGGTGTGGGACCAAATGTAGATCGGCTCCACAGCGCCTTCATGGCTTCGTCCGGTCATCGGGCCAACATCCTCGGTAACTACAACTACATCGGAATCGGAGCCGACCGGGCCCCCGACGGCAACCTCTACATAACCGTGGTGTTCATGCTCGGCCCGGACGGGTTGGTGAGTCCGCCTACAACGACGGCGCCACCTACCACGACCACCACGACAACGGCACCCGGAGCCACCACCACTACCACGGCACCGCCACCTGCGGCGACAACCACAACCACGGCACCTCCAACGACGACCACCACGACGGGGCCGGGGAGCACGGCAACCACCGTTCCACCGAGCGCATCGAAGGCTGCGCCGACGACCTCCACGACACAACCCAGAACGGCCAGCGCAGCACCAACTCCCTTCTTTGCCGACCAGACCGCAACGGTCTCGGCAGGGCACCTGTCTATCCATCAGCGGGTCGTCTACCCGTGCACAGAGGGCATGATCCTCGCACCGACCTCACGGATCTTCTGCGTCGTCTGAGCGGGGCAGTACCGGCTGGCGGCGCCCTTCGGCAAAGCGCACGTGAGGAACGAATTCGCGACCCGCGACTGGAAAACTGCGACCAGAAACCGCAAAGCCCAAGGAACCCGACCGGACGCTCCCCGCACTTCCCCTGACAGGTAGCCCCACTGCCGTAGCACCTTGGGCTTTGCACTTCGAAACTACGAATGATCCAGCGCCCCGTCAACCCCGCTACGAGCGGCACTTTTCGCACTCCGGAACCACATTGGTAGTGCTACCTGGTCCTAATCGCTGCTAATCGGTGGGACTACTCCTGGTTATCCACAGAATCCACAGGTTTCCACAGGGGCTTGTGCACAAGCCCCTGTCGACAAGTTTCTGAAGCCGATTTTTCGCGCAATGAGCGAACCGGCACTTGGTCGGTTGACAGAGGCAACCCGCGCCCGTTGCTCATCGCCGGTCATGAACCGACGGGGCCACAGTTCGATCGGCGATGATCAGAGGATTCCGTCGTATAGCTCGAAGAATCGGTTGGCCGTCGCCTCCCATGAGAAATGGTCGGCGTGTTCTATCCCGCCCTTGGAGAGCCGCATCGCCAACTCCCCGTCGTCCAGGACCGTGTTGACCGCGGCGGCGTAGTCGGCCGGGTTCCAGCCGTCGACGAGGTAGCCGGACTCACCGTCCGCAACGGCGTAAGCGAGGCCTCCGACGTTGGCGGCAACCACCGGAAGCCCGCACGCTTGCGCCTCAACCGCAACGAGCCCAAACGACTCGCTTCGCGACGGAACCAGAAGGACATCGGCTGCCTGGTAATAACCGGCCAGCGTCGGATGCCCGACCGGTTCACGGAAGTCCACGCTCCCGGCCAGACCGGCTTCCTCAACCGATGCCTGCGCCAAGCGGATCTCCGATTGACCCTGCGCCCCGCTCGGTCCCCCAACGACCACCAATCTCGCCGCAGGATGCTGATGTTGGATCCTGGCAAACGCGTCGATGGCCACGTCGATGCCTTTGAGCGGCTGTACCCGTCCGACGAACAACACGACGGGCGCATCGAGCGGAAGATCCAGTTCTGCTCGTCGCGCACGCTGATCACCCGGAGTGAAGATGTCGTGATTGACCCCGGGTGGCGAGATGCACAAACGGGTTGGATCCGCGCCGTAGTGAGCGAGGAGGTCTTCAGCCTCGATCGGTGTTGAAGCAATCACGCAGTCCGAGCCGGCTAGAACATCGTGCTCGGCTGCGATCCGCAGGAGACTCTCCGGTGGCTCATCGGCTCGCCTCGTCGCATCTTTCACCCTTCCCAAAGTATGAAACGAGTTGGCGAGCGGAATCCCGAGGCGGCGCTTGAGGATCAACCCCGCCCACCCGGATAACCAGTAATGGGAATGTACGAGATCGTAAGAGACTCCGAAATCGGCGACGGCCGCTGCGAACGTCGAAAGGTGGAGAGCCCCGGCCAGCTTTGGAAGCGGCTCGAGGGGCCCGGCGGTCACGTGCACTACCCGGTAGCCACCGGGAGCCTCCACGATGCCGAGGTCCTCGACACCGGTCCGCCGAGTGAACACGTCCACTTTGACTCCTCGCGACACCATCATCGAGGCCAGTTCGTTGATGTAGACATTCATGCCACCGGCGTCCCCCGATCCGGGCGGAACCAGAGGGCAGGTATGAAAGCTCAGGAAGGCGACGTTCGAGATCATTTGACCACCACAATTTCATAGAGAGGCCGCTCGCCTGCCCCGAGCCGGAACTTGTATGCCTCATTGCCTTTCAGGAAGTCGAAGATCCTGTGCCCTTCTGAGATCGCGTGCTCGATCATCGCGCCGAGTAACACCTGTCCCGGCGCGACCTGGCGCAGGGCAGGATCGAACGCGGAGTTATAGAGGTAGTAGCCGTCTTTGTCTGCGTACCCGAACGCAGCTGCGGCGACGTCACCGGTACCGGTCATCAGCGCGTCGACCCCCCAACCGGGCAACTCGAGCAGCGCTGAGAACAGCTGCTCCATGCGGGGGGTCATGAATCTGCCTTTCTCGCCTTCAGAACGGCGATGCAACTCGACGAATCGCTTGAAGATGTGACCATCAGCGATCGCTCTCTGGACAGAGAACGAACCCTCTGCCATCTCAAAGCGACGGCGCTTTCTGCGCAGCTCGTGTCTGTCCTTCTTTCCGATCGACATCAGATACTCGTCAAAGGTGGGAGGCAAAGCGAGCACGGCAGTCACGTCGTGCACCGTTGGGGCAACCTCGATGCCTGCCTCACGGAAGCCGCCCGCCAGAGGATGGGCGGCCTCACGAGGCAGCGAGTCGAGGACGATCCGGGTTCCAGAAGGAAGAGACCGCACTAAGTCTCCGATCAGGTGGCCGGATCCAGAACCGAGCGGACTGCGATAATCGACGAGATCTCGATGGCCGACGAATCCCAGGGTGCCGTTCGCGATCGTCAGCGCCGTCAGCGCATCGCCGGCCTCGGCGATGATCAGTTCATCTCCATCAACGTGCGTGTTGTTCCACAAGGCGGCGAGGAACTCGGGCCCGGAAAACGGTCCGATGGCGTCGGCCACCGGTGCCAGGGCGAATCCCCTACTCGTCCAGTCGGTGTGCGTGTTCATCGTCTGAGCTGCAGAGTGGATTCCATGTGCCCTACCGGTGAACCGCCGCCCAGCACGGGCGGTCGCGCCAACTCCGCCAGGTGGTCGGGCGCCGTCCCGGCCAGAACACCGAGTTGATCGAGGGCGGCGATCATTGCGACACCCGCACCTCGTTTGGCGCCATCCCACACCTTCACCGCCACGCCCATCTGGTTGCGGATGGCGACTCCGAGGAGACCTTCGGCACCCCGTTTGGCCGCCGCATCAATCGACCGGGCGATGGCCGCGTCTGTGCCGTCGATGCCCGAGGCGAGCATCGGGAAGCGGTGCATCGCCGTCCAGATCTCCGACAGCCGGCAATCGGAGGCAAAGACGGCAAACGCTCTCGCCAGACCGATTGTGGAAACTCGAAAGACGGGCGCCCCGCAACCATCCACCCCGACAGGTCCCGGGTCTTCTCCCGTAACCTCGGCCATCAATGCGAAGTTGGCTTGCTGAAGGGGGCTGTCCGGATCGAGGTAGGACTCGATCGGCCACCCTTGTGCTGCGCAAGCACGCAGCATGGCCGCATGCTTTCCGGAGCAGTTGTGCCAGATGCGTTGCGGGCCCGGCGCACCGGCGACCCGGCGGGCGGCCTCTGGAGAGAGCGGCCAGGCGGGCGGGCACCGCAGGTGGGACTCGTCGAGTCCGGCGTCGGACAGAATCGCACGAGCGATCGCGACATGAACCGGATCGCCGCCGTGGCTGGCGCTGGCCACCGCAACGAGTTCGGCCGGCATGTCGCCCCCAAACTGGACCGACGAATAGGTCTGGAATGGTTTGACGGCGGACCGCGCAAAGAAGCGTCGCTCGATCTCGCCGGATGCCGCCATCAACCTGCCGTGCTGATCAACAGCCGCTACGGCGCCATCGTGGGTTGCTTCAACAACCCCCGATCGTACGACCCTGGCGATCACCTGATGATCAGTCGGCGAGAAGATCGACGCCGTCGACTACGCCGTCCTTGTATCGACGGGTGATCTCGGCCTGAATCTTGTCGAAGACCTGTTGAACGCTCTGGCGCTGAACCGAAATCCGCTCCTCGGTTTCGGCCAGGAGCGCCTGCATCTCGTGGAGTTCCTCTTCACTCAGGTCCGGCATACGCGTCAAGAAGTCATCACCCAGCACCTTGTCGACCGGGCGATGTCGCTCATCGGGTAGGTCCGGGGAGAAGATGGCAGGTACCCGCCCGAGCGGCCCGGTCCGTTCTCCAGACCCGAGGATCTCAGGGAGGGCCTCGATGAGAGAACGGGTCTCTTCACCCGACCGGCGGCGGAGCTCAAATGCCAGGAGATCCATTCGGCCGTGCAGGAGTCGCCGGTAATAGGACAGCTCCGTTTCGACCTCGTCCGTCATCTGCCGCAATTCGCGAATCAAGTCGAGATCGGCGCTCTCGAACCCGGCCAGGAATTCGTCATCGAGGATCCTGTCGATTCGTCTGCGATGCTCTCCGTTCACCTCACTCCTCTCAACAATTCCTAGCCAACGTCGGATACGGGTTCACTGCCGGCCGAGAGCTGCCCCCCGGGTGAATCTGAAAATGCACGTGCGGGGCGCCACCGCGGGCGTTACCCGTGTCACCGTTGTAGGCGATCTCTTGACCGATCGAGACCCTCACCCCGTCGGTGATCCCGGGAGCGTATCCACTGAGGTGAGCGTAGTAGAAGCTCACCCCGTAGTCGGAGTCGAGCCAGATCGAGGTTCCACCCAACCCGCCGGAGCGGAGCCGGACGGTCCCGTTGGCGACCGCCACAACCGAGTGACCGTAGGCGGCGAATACATCCGTGCCCTTGTGGGTCCTTCCGCCCGAACGCGGGAATCCCCAATCGTTTATGAACGACACGGGAGCGGGCATGGGGCAGATGAATCCGGGAGTTGCCTCGGCTCCGATGCCGCCGCCACCGCCGCCTGCCCGGGCTGCTTTGAGCGCCCTCTCAACGGCGAGCTGGCGTTCATATTCCTGACGAGCGGCCCGGCATTCGCCATCCAGCTCATTGAACGCGGTCGTGACTTGCCCAACCAGTTCGAGCTGATTCTGCGCGATGGCAGCCAACTCTGCCTCAATGATGTCTAGCTCTTCCTTCTGGGCCACGAACTGCACCTGGAGTCCGTCGAGCGTCGCCTTCAGTGCCTGGAGCCGCTCGAGAGCAACCACGTCATCTTTGGTGGCCGCGTCGAGATACGCCTGGCCCGTGATCACGTCCTCTACCGAATCGGCATTGAACAACATGCCGGGCTGCACCGACCCGCCCGCCATGTACATGTCGACCGCCCGCTCGACGACCCTGACGCGGATCTCGTCGATTTCATCAACATGATCGTCGATGGTGGCCCGCAACCCGAGTTGCTTGTAGGAGATGTCGTCCCGTTGCCAGTAGGCTTCCTGATGGGCCGCCGTGGCAGCGTCCAGCTGCGCCTGCGCCTCGTCGAGCACAGCCTTGGCAGTCTGTGATTCGGCACACGCCTCGTCGACCTCGTTCTTCGTGATCGAGGCGGCCGGCGCCGCGCTGAGCAGCAGCGAAGCGAGGAGAAGCAGGGCAAGCAGCGTTCGCGCTGCCACAGAGCGCAACATGTGTATCCAGGGTACCTTCCGGTCGGTAGAACCGGAAGGATGTACACCGGTCGCTGGTCGCTATCGGCCGGCCAGATCAAGGAAGGCCCCCAGGATCGCCAGATCCTCGAGGAGAACCTCAGTGCGGACCGCGAGGTCACTCGCCGCGTGATAGTCGGGGTTATCGGGACGCCACAGAAACACGGACGGCACCCCGGCTCGGGCGAAGGCCTCGTGATCGGAGATATCACCCCTCTGGTCACGCACAACGCTGATTCCCAGCGCAGCAGCCGCCTCAGCAATGAGCTCGGCGGCGCTCGCATCCGAGTCGAGGTAGGTCGCGGCAAGGATGCGCGAACCGACCCCGATCATGTCGGCGGAGACCATGAGGTCGGGAAGGTCGCCACCCTCTTCCATCTGCCCGGCCAGCAACCGCGAACCGAAATGGTGAACAGTGCGGTCGTAGCCGATGAGAACCTCTTCGGCTCCGAAAAAGACAACGGTCACGCGCTGATCCGGCGGGGGCGATTCCGCCAGCCGCCGCGCCAGTTCGAGCAACACCACCGTTCCGCTGCCGTTGTCGTCGGCGCCCGGGGAGGGAGGCTTCGAGTCGTAATGGGCACCGAGCAGGACGTGCCGCTCGCCGGTGCCAAAGCGTGCGATTACGTTGAGTGAGGTGTTTCCTGTGGGCAGCGGGACCTCTCTCAGTTCAACGGTGGCGCCGAAGTCCTCCAGCGACCCGCTCAGGAAGGCAGCCGCCATGGCTTCCTCGGCCGACCCGGCTTCCCGTACCCCGAATGCAACAAGCCTGGCAAGGTCGTCCTCCATGCGCTCGGCCGCACTATTTCTGTCGAGGAGAGTGGTGGTCGTCGACAAGGTCGGGGTCGTCGACAAGGTCGTGGTCGTCGACAAGGTCGTGGTCGTCGACAAGGTCCGGGTCGTCGACAAGGTCGGGGTCGTCGACAAGGTCGGGATCGTCGACAAGGTCGGGATCGTCGACAAGGTCGGGATCGTGGACGCAACCGTCGGGGCCGCCGGGAGGGCCGGGGTCGCGGCGCCGCTGCATGAGAAGGTCAACAAGCTCGCAAGGATCGGCCACAGCAATCGGCGCATCCCGTCAACGTAGCGGTCTCACCTCCGGCGACCAAGGGCAAGCGCGTGTCCAAACGGAACCCTTCGCCGCTATTCTCGCCGCCGCAATGCGTACCTTCTTCGCCGTTGGTCTCGGTGGGGCCATCGGCTCGATGGCCCGATACGCCGTCGGCTCATTCCTGGGACGCCGGGATGGGTGGGACTACTGGATGGCGACTATGGCCGTCAACGTGACCGGTGCGATTGCCCTCGGGATCCTGGTCGGGTTCTTCGGAGAACACGTCACGGACAACACCGCGGTACGGACGGGCCTCACGGTTGGACTCCTCGGCGGATATACCACCTTCAGCACATGGATGGTCGAGTCGATCGATTTGGTGGGAATCGGACGAATCGGCGCGGGCGTCCTCAATGTCGTGGTGGCGGTGGTTGCCGGCCTGATCGCGGCTCTTGTCGGCCTGGCGATCGGACGCACCCTGGCCGTGTGAGACCCGCGACTCGCGACTATAGAACTAGCTGCAGTATCGGGTAGAAGGCCGCCGCCGCCAGGGCCGGCCCGTCGATCAAGGTCAGATAGCCGGGCGGATGGTCGACCAGATACACCTCACCCGTCCGCACCATCGCCCCGAATCCCCGCCCTGCGATCAAGGCGAGCGCCACGACGACACCCACGAACAGAAACGTGAGGATGCCGAGATTCCACAACCAGGCAGCCAGCACCGCTCCGATCACAGCCGCCAGGGCCCCGGCTGCAAAGGGATCAAGGAACCCAATGCCTTTCCCCCTTCCGGCCGTCCACCATGCCGCCGCCGAGAGGATGATGATCACCAGGAACGCTCCAACACGGGCGCGTCCGTCCGGCGACAACCGGGTGAGTACCAACGAGCCAATTCCGGTGCCGGCGATGACCTGTGCCAGTGCCGTGTTGGCGACTGCCATCACATCGCGAGCTTGCGGAGCCGCGATCGCCCAAACAAAGGCTGCGACCAGGGCGAACACCACGACCAGGCCGAGCCCGACGACACCCGACGTGTTGTCGGCCATCCCGTACGGAGCGATGGCACCGATGAGAATCGTCGCCAGCAGTGGAGGAAGTTGCAGGTCGACGCCCGCCATTCGCGCCGAATCAACGAGATCAACGGCCCAAACGGCTCCGACGGCCACGAGCGCAGTCACGAACCACTCGGGAGAGGCGGGTAGGTTGGCCAGGATGAGCACCGCGACCGTGACCAGGGGCGCAGAAACGTGCAGGTCGATGCCGGCCAAGGAGGAACTGGCCCCGGCTCCGCCAGACACCGGAGGGATCAAAGCGACTTCATCGCGATCGTCGACGGCATCCTCGGGCGCAGCCGGCTCGCCGTTGACCCACACCCGGGCACGTCGCATGCTGCGCCGGAAGTCGAGGCCGTAGGACTCGGCGGCCTTCTCGAGCAAATCCCCGACGGTATCCGCCTCGAGCTCTACGACAGATGTTCCGGCGAGTTCTCGCAGGTTGGCAAACAGGCGCAATCGCGCCATCGATGTCTCCGTCTCTCTTTGTCGGGCCTCAGGCTACCGGCTGGCCGGAGCCTCCGGCATCATCTGTAGCGGCTGCGGTAGTCGCGTCGTTGTGCTCTATCGGGCGTGGCCTGCCGAGATTCGAGAGGATGTCGATCCCGGTGGCGTTTTCGATTTGCTCCGTGAGCTTGATCACGGCGGCCGGAAGCTGCGACATGACACCGGGGATGCCCGGCTCTCCCGTGCCGGAGTCGATGATCGAAACCCGATCAATGGAGACGCCCTCGACGGTGCCGACGATTCTGTCGACCAGGTCGGGCAGCATGTTCAGCACGAAGATCTGCTGGGCATCCTCGCCGGCCGCCTGATACTGCTCGACCAGTCGCTTGAACACCTCGATCTGTGCAGCGCCGTCTTCGATGATTGAGGCAGCGACACCCTTGGCGATCAGTTCCTTGGCCTCTTTTTCCGCCCGGGCAGGCGCCACGATGTCGGCCTCCAGCCGGCGCCGTTCGAGTTCAATGCGCTCCTGCTGGAGCTCTTGTTGAGCGACCGCCCGTGCCTTGTCGCCGGCCACTTTGGCCTGCTCCTCCTTGATGAGGGCATCCGCTTCGAGTTCGGCAGTACGCACCCGCAAGGCGTTCTCGCGCTCGACGATCAGGAGGTCCGCATCGGCCCTGGCGACCTCCGCCCGCCGGCGGGAGTCGGCCTCGCTCTCCTGGGCCTCTGCCTGACGCTCGGCTTCGGCAACCCGGGCTTCCTTGACGACCTGTGCCGTTCTCCGCCTTCCGACCGAATCGAGGTACCCCGCTTCGTCGGTCACGTTCTGGATCTTGAGAACATCGAGATCAAGACCCAGGATCCTCATGTCGTCGTCGGCCTCTTCAATCAGGACGGTTGCGAACTTGAGCCGATCCTCGTTCACTTCTTCAGGGGTGAGGGTGGCGAGAACACCGCGCAGGTTGGCTTCGAGCGTCTCCTTGGCGATCTGCTGGACGTAGCCGATCGGACGACCGAGGAACCGTTCAATAGCGTTGTCCAGCACGCCTTCCCTGCTGGAGATCTTCACATCGCCGACGGCCTGTACGTTGAGCGGGATCGAGCCCTTCGAGTAGGCGTTCGTCACGGACAACTCGATGGCGATCGTATTGAGATCCATCCAATCGACCTTCTCCAGCAGCGGAATTCGTATCGTGCGGCCACCCCGGATGATGCGGTACCCGCGGGCGGTACCGTCGGAGTCGGGTCGGGAACGCCCGGAGATCACGCTTATTCGGTTTGGCGGGCAGATGACGATCAGGCTCCGGATGGCCAGCAGCACTACCACGACCGCTGCCACGATCAGGCCCGCAAGTGTCAACACGACTTCCATGGTCTACTCCTATTCGTCCAGGTTCAACTGCCCCACCAGTGCAGTTCCATTGTCGATCTCGACTACAACCACCTTCTCTCCGATCTCGTAGGATCCCCCTCCGAACCCCCGCGCGGTGACGTAGACCGGTTGGCCGTCCACATCCACCTCGATCCGACCTTTCTGATCATCCGAGATTGGAACGACGACCTTCGCCCGGGATCCCCGCAGGTCGGAATCGGTCGTGACCGCACCCGCCGACGACCGCCTCAGGTATGCGTACAGCCGTGAATGGAGATACCCGGCAAACAGGCCCATGCCCACCGCAAGCAGGAACGTGGGAATGGCGTGCAGGCCGAGTCCCCGCAAGATCAGTCCGGTGACGCCGAAGAAGGCGAACAAGAACACGAGCGCACGAAACGAGAAGATCGAAAGCACAGCATCCGCCACCCCGGATCCGGCCGAGGCGATCACGGAGGCGTCTAAGTCTGTATCCGCATCGAATTCGACTTCCAGATCAGCATCGAAGTCGGCGTCGGCATCGGCAGAGAAGAAGAGGAAGAACAGAACGAATGGCCAGCCGACCAGGGTGGCAAATAGGTAAACGCTGAACATGATCGATCCTCTCGATGATCTCCTCAGCCAACCTACCAGCAGGCGAACACCGGCGATTCGCGATCAGCCGTCACCGGTTGTCTCGCCACGCAACCTCCACAGCACATCGGCTGCCAAGACGGCCGTCCCTGCGGCGACGGGCGAAGCGACGAGGACTGCGACGACAAACCAACCCGAAAGATCGTCGAGCCCAGGCACCAGAAGCGCCAGAACGAGTATGGGCACCGCCCGTGTGGCGATATGGGTGGGCGACGTGGAAGGGACGGCCAAGGCCCATCCGAGGGCCAGGGACGCCGCAACCAGACCGGATGAATTCAACAACATCAAGGCCACCCCCAGAGCCAACGCGGCAGGAGCAGCCACCAAAGCACGCGACATCGATCCTTCCTGGGTTGAACCGTACGCCGCCACCCATACGGCAACCGCGATACCGATCGGAGCGATCACCCACGCAGCAATGCGAAGGGTTTCGCCCATCGTGTCGGTGACTGAGATGGAGTGGTCGAACATCCAGAAGATCCCGGACACGCCGCCGGCGATGAGCGAGGCCAAGCCGACGATGGCGCCGCCGACAAGGGCCGCCGCGAATGCCCACAGAACGGCAACGCCGAGCGGTCGCGCCACGCCCGCGGCAGGGAACGGCCTGAAGAACCGCCGATTCGAATCAATCATGGCCCACAGAGTGCCAGATCGACCGCCCGATCGCCTCTCTCACGACCGGAGGACATGACCGATGACCTTGACCAAACGCTCTGTGCGATCCTCCGTCACGAAGTGCCCGGCATGACGGAGGCGGGTATGCGGTTGACCGGAAGCCCCCGGAATGGCTGCCTTGAAGACCTCCTCAGTGCCGCTGCTGATGGGGTCGAGATCGCTGAAAGCCGTCAAGAAAGGCTTCTTGAAGCGGCGAAGCGATCGCCAGGCGTCCCGGTTCTCAGCAGCAGACGGATCGTCGGGATGGATCGGCACCAGCGACGGTAACGCTCTGACACCGGACTTGAACGATTCGTCGGGAAACGGCGCGTCGTAGGCAGCAATCACGTCCTGGGGCAGATCGACAAAGCATCCGCCGTTCACGATTTGACCGACCGGTAGCACCGGCATGTTGTGAGCCATGAGCTGCCACGTCGCGAACTCAGACGACATGACCTGAGTACCGGTCGGAAGCCCCGTGTTCATCGCCATCACTCTGGCGAACCTCCGAGATCCCCTGGCCACGACACGGAGGCCGATCAGACCGCCCCAATCGTGGACGATGAGCGTGACCCGACGGGGGTTCACTGCCTCGAACCAGGCCGCGCTCCACTCGACCAAGCGCTCATACGAGTAATCGTCGATCGCAGATGGTTTGTCCGACCTGCCGAATCCGACCAGGTCGGGAGCAAGCACCCGGTACCCGGCCCGGACGATAGGTGGGATCAGATGCCGAAACAGGTACGACCAGGTTGGCACTCCGTGCATTAGCACCACACAGGGAGCTCCGGCCGGTCCCTCATCGATTGAGTGAATTCGAAGGGCCGGACCCCACTCGTTGGGTATCTCCACGTAGTGCGGCTCGAACGGGAAGTCGGGAAGCATCTCGAACCGCTTGTCCGGAGTACGGAGAACCTTCATCTCTAACCCCTTACACACGCCGGCGTTACGCGCAGCCCGTCGGTCGCACCGGCTGCCGCGGCCCCTTCTCAACCTACCGAACGGTCAGGGTCTGTTTCTCGGGCCAAACGACTCTTTCGGCGGTGTTCCACCAGGGAGACTCGACGATGCAACCGGAGATCGGCATCCAGCCATTCTCTCCCGGCGGTCCTGGGCGATGCGCAATACCGGGATCAAACCCGAGGGTCGCGCTTCGGTGCAGCCTCCTCGCGTTCCTCGGTGAGGTCGACGAGTCCATTGTCGAGGTCGATCACAGGGTCCGGGGCCGATCCGGAGGCGGGGAGGTCGATAAACGTTGCACGCGGCTCGCCTTCGACATCAGGGTCGAAGGCCGACATCGGGCTTCTCCTGCCTTGAGCCTGGACCTCCTGCCCGATATGAACCTCCACATGGCCCGTTCTCTGCCGGCGGGGAAGTTCAATGAAGGTGGTCACAGATCGAGGCCCCTCTCGGGGAGCCGCCGGCGACGGGCGTGCTACCGCAACCTCAGAAGCCTCGGAGCGTACCGCGATTCGATCGTCAACCTCGTCCCGGCGACCGGAGCGAGCAAAGACGACCATCACCAGGCCGACCACGAGCACCACCATAGCCCCACCGATGATGAGCCATCCGGCCGTGCCACCAGGGTCAACGGCCTGCGCAACGAGCAACGGGCCGACCACCGGGCTTCGGCGCAAGTTGTGTGATCGGATGTGAACCCCTCGATCGATCCACGAAATATATCCGACAATGCCTCAAAGGGGGGTGATCATTTCGTGTGCGAGAAAATCGCGCGACCGTGGCTCACCCGATTGGCCGGGCTCGAAGCTCAGGACCAAGGATCGGCGGGCAATGAAGCCATATCCTCTTGAGATCTGAGATCGACGATTACGTCTCTCAAATCGAGGACCGTCCCGACCGCCGGTACGGAATCGAGTTCGGTCAGGTCGACCACCACCACGGGAGAATCCGGATACGGCAAAGGCGGGGCGTCGGTGGCGCCGTGATCTGCGAGCGGCAGAGGGGGAAGAGAGTCGGCCAATACCGCCGGACCGTGCGGCGCAGGAAATGGGGCCTCTTCGAGGCGCACCACGCGACCACCCGGTGGGCCCCGCCGAGGATCTTCAACGATGCCGGCAGGTTGGTGCCGACGCGCGAAGAGGCTGGACGGTATCTCGGTGATATGTGGCCGCCTTCTCGACAGGCGCACAGAGGCCACCACTCCGATCACAACCGTCACCATGGCGAACAGCGCCAACCATCGCCAGTCGGTGAACACATCCGAAACCTGCGCAACGCGCCACTTCACTGTCGAACCCCTTGTCGTATCGGCCGTCTGACGGCTCCGCTGCATGTGAGCTTATCGAAGGCGGCCGATTGATGCCGACCAGGGCTCGCGAAAACCCGGGTCGAGCATGATTTTCGCGTCCCAAGGTGCCTGCGATACAGTATCGAGCGCTTCCCCCGGCACGCCAGACAACCGGTTTGGCCCGCCGTTTCACGGTTTGACAGAAAGCCGCGTGTCATGCGCGGAATAGCACGCACTGGTGGTTGACGACTTCCACGCGTGTAACTACATTCGAGTAACACACCACCAGATGTCGTGGTCACCGAAACCACCGACCACTACATGTAGTGGTGTTGTTGGAAAGACGTCGCAGACGCTGTTCTCATGTGTCTGCCTGATGAGCCCCGCCGAGCGCGGGGCATTCGGTCCCCTGGGGCATGGCGAAGGGGACAATGGAGAGGGAGAAACGACATGGGCCAAGGCCTGCGGATCAGCCGGCGCTTCACGCAACCCGGCGCCGACCCATACGAGAATATTGCATGGGAGCATCGCGATTCGAGAATCAGCAACCCGGACGGTTCGATCGTGTTCGAGATGACCGATGCCGAGATTCCGGCCGCTTGGTCTCAAGTTGCAACCGACATCATGGTGTCGAAGTACTTCCGCAAAGCCGGCGTCCCGCAGTACGACGCCGCCGGCCACGAGATCCTCGATGAGTCCGGCAACCGAGTTACGGGACCTGAGCGATCCGCAAAGCAGGTCTTCAATCGCCTCGCAGAGACCTGGCGATTCTGGGGCCAGACGAAGGGCTACTTCGCAGGCGAGGATGATGCGCAGGCGTTCGAGGACGAACTCAAGTACATGCTCGCCACGCAGATGGCTGCTCCGAATTCCCCGCAGTGGTTCAATACCGGCCTCTTCCACAACTACGGGCTGACCGGACCGGCTCAAGGATTCTGGTTTGTCGACGACGAGACCGATGAGCTCGTCGACTCGCCCGATTCATACTCGCGCCCGGCCCCCCACGCCTGCTTCATCCTCTCCGTCGGCGATGATCTCGTGAACCCCGGCGGCATCATGGACCTCTGGGTGCGGGAGGCCCGAATCTTCAAGTTCGGCTCAGGCGCCGGATCAAACTTCTCAAATATCCGTGCCGAGAACGAGCTCCTCTCTGGTGGGGGCAAGAGCTCCGGCGTCATGTCGTTTCTCAAGATCGGCGACCGAGCCGCCGGCGCCATCAAGTCGGGGGGCACGACGCGTCGCGCCGCCAAGATGGTGATCCTGGACGTCGACCATCCGGACATCGAAGCATTCATCAACTGGAAGAAGGTCGAGGAGGACAAGGCTAAGATCCTCATCCAGAGCGGCGGTTTGCCTGCCGACTTCAACGGCGAGGCATACGCAACTGTCTCCGGCCAGAACTCGAACAACTCTGTTCGCATCAGCAACGACTTCGTGCACGCAGTCATGGAAGACCGCGACTGGAGCCTGACGAACCGTAAGGACGGATCGATCCGCAAGACTGTCAAGGCCAGGGACCTCTGGAGTCAGATCGCCGATGCCGCCTGGGCTTGCGCCGATCCGGGACTGCAGTACCACACCACCATCAACCAGTGGCACACCTGCCCCGCCGGCGGCGAGATCAGGGCCTCCAACCCGTGTTCGGAATACATGTTCCTCGATGACACGGCCTGCAATCTGGCCAGCCTCAATCTCGTCACTTTCTACGACGACAGCACCCATGTCTTCGATATCGAAGCCTACGAGCACGCGATCCGGCTGTGGACGGTGGTGCTCGAGATCTCCGTGGCGATGGCCCACTTCCCCTCTGAAGAGATTGCCCGCGGCTCCTATGACTACCGTACGCTCGGCCTCGGATATGCGAACCTCGGCTCACTGCTCATGCGCCAGGGCATTGCATACGACTCCGAAGTAGGACGAGCGATTGCCGGGGCGCTCACCGCCATTCTGACCGGCAATGCGTATGCAACCAGCGCCGAGATGTCGGCCGCGGTCGGGCCATTCCCAAAGTTTCACGAGAACCGGGAGTCGATGCTGCGGGTCATCCGCAACCACCGGCGGGCGACCTACGGAGCCACCGACTTCGAGGAAATCGGCCACGAAGTCATGACGATCGACGACACACAGTGTCCCGTCGACCTCGTTACAGCCGCTCGTTCTTCGTGGGACCGGGCGCTCGACTGGGGCCTCGAGGTCGGATTCCGGAATGCGCAGGCAACCGTGCTGGCCCCGACCGGCACGATCGGCCTACTGATGGACTGCGACACGACCGGCGTCGAGCCCGACTTCTCCCTCGTGAAGTTCAAGAAGCTGGCCGGCGGCGGCTACTTCAAGATCGTCAACCAGTCAGTCGCACCTGCCCTGGCGGCGCTCGGATACCGAGACAACCAGATCGAGGATATGGTCAACTACGTCGTTGGGACCAACACTCTATTGGGCACCCCGCACATCAATCGTCAGTCACTAATCCAAAAGGGATTCAGCGGCGACGATCTCACCAAGATCGAGAAGACGCTGCCAACTGTGTTCGACCTGAGACACGCATTCTCGCCGTACGTGCTGGGAGAAGAAACACTCGAACGGCTCGGGTTCTCACAGGATGGGGATGCGTCGGTCGATTTCGATGTGCTCACGAGGCTCGGTTTCTCCCGTTCGCAGGTCATCGAAGCTAACGATGCGATCTGCGGCCGGCAGACGATCGAAGGAGCTCCGCACCTCGCCGACGAGCACCTTCCGGTATTCGACACGGCCAACCGCAACGGCCGCTACGGGACCCGGTTGATCCATCATGACGGCCACATCAAGATGATGGCTGCGACTCAGCCGTTCATCTCCGGGGCCATTTCGAAAACGATCAACATGCCCCATGAGGCAACACCCGACGACATCCAGGGCGCCTATGAGCTGTCCTGGCGTCTCGGTCTCAAAGCGATGGCTCTTTACAGGGATGGCTCGAAGGCTTCGCAACCCCTGTCGTCGACGACTGATGAAGCCGACAACGAGGAACAGGATCAGGACATCAACGCCGCTCTCCAGCAGGAGAAAGCGCTGGCCTGGGGTCAGATCCCTGCAGGCCTCTCTCCGACGGAGGCGTACGACCAGGGTATGCAGCCGCCCCGGTTCCTGCTCCCGGCGCGCCGGATGGGATTCACGCAGGAAGCCAGGATCGGTGGACACAAGGTCTTCTTGCGTACCGGGGAATACGAGGACGGGACCTTGGGTGAGCTGTTCATCGACCTCGCCAAGGAAGGCGCCACCCTGCGCGGCATCCTGTCGTGTTTCGCCATCGCGGTGAGTAAGGGCCTTCAATACGGTGTTCCGCTCGAGGAGTTCGTCGACACGTTCGTGTTTCAAACCTTCGAGCCGCGCGGCATGGTTGAAGGACATCCAAACATCAAGATGGCGAACTCCATCGTCGACTACGTCTTTCGCGCCCTCGGAGTCGAATACCTGCATCGGGATGAACTGGCACAGGTACCACCAATCCGGCCCAGCGAGCTGCCGGAACCACCGAAGGGCCTGGCCGTGGAGGCCGGCGTGCAGTTGGATCTCACCGAAGCGGCGATGGAAGGCCAGATCGATGCTCAAGTCGAGGCAGCCCGATTCGTTGACTCGCCGACTTCATGGCCGAATGGTTCAAACGGGAACGGCGTCGTGGCGCACTCCTCGTCCAATCCGGGCAGCAGCGCACGGCGGGAAACCGGCGCAACCGCGACCGCCACGGCGACGAAGACGACGATACAAACGCCGATCGATGTGAGCGATGCGCCGGCGTGTCCCAACTGCGGGAACATCACGATGCGCAGTGGTTCGTGCCACGTCTGTCTCACGTGCGGAGAGACCACGGGCTGCTCGTAGAGAACTCGGCGGGAGGCACGACAGGAGGCGTCGGCAACGGCGCCTCTCGTCGCGTGGTCTTTCCTACGCCGGGGCCTCCGACACCTTGGTCGGCAATCGAAGGATATAAGTACTGATCGCCAGCGCCAGCATCACCAGTCCGATTCGAACAGGCGGGTTCGAGATTGCGAAACCAACGGTGATCGAAAAAGTGACGGCAATAGCGATGATCGAGACCACCTTCGCACGCGTGGTAAACCCGAGTCCGGCTCGCCAATCCCGGACGATGGGGCCAAACACCCGGTGTTCCACCAACCACTGATCGAATCGCTCTGAGGACCGGGAGAAGAAGTAAGCGGCCAGCAGCACCGGGCCAGTCGTGGGAATCCCCGGCAGGACGATGCCGATGATGGCGATGCCGAGACTCAGGAACCCGAGTGCGGCCAGAATGATCCGAGTTGAGCGGCGCCGTGCCTGTTTCGCCATAGGTCGGGAGCATATCGAATTGTGTTCCAACAGCATGTCGGAACGAAGGTTCGCCGGAGGGCCGTCAATCGGGCGATGCGATGCAGGTCACTTGTCCGAGCGTCGCGCCTTCGACAGGCCTGCATTCAGTCGCGCCCGGGTCCCGTCGAGAAGCCGGCGCGCCCATACGAACTCGCCGGCGAGAATCGCCAGGCCCGGCAGGATCAACAGGAGACCGGGGACAAGCGGCAGGAACAACCCGAGGATGCCGACGATCAGCAGCAGCCCGCCGACCGCCGTGACGACGATCCGGACGACCAAATGACGTTGCGACGGCTCCTGCATCATCACACACTGCCATATTCGCACGGCAATGCCGCCCCGTACCAATCGCGTCCGGCGCGTCGAGCGAAACCTCGCCTCGCAGGAACGGGAGACGGGAGCGTTATCCTCAGAACGGATGGCACACGACACGATCCTGGTCCGCATCAGCGGGCGCGATGCCCCCGGCATTACGGCCGGGTTGCTCGACATCTTGTCCATCGGCGGCGCGCAGGTGCACGATATGGAGCAAGTCGTCGTCCGAGGCCGTCTCACGCTCGATCTACTCGTTGGGCTGTCCGAAGAACATCAGACCCTCAAGGACCTCTTGTTCTTCGGGTGGCAGCGAGGGATCGAGATCGAATTCGACGTCGTCGACGACAAACCGGTACCCCCAGTCGGACCCCGGTACGCCGTCACGCTCCTGGCACCGGATCTATCGGCCGATGCGCTCGCCGGAGCCACTGCCGCGATCGCCGGAGCGGGCGGTAACATCGATCGCATCCTCAGGCTCTCCGACTACCCGGTCATGAGCTACGAACTCATCGTATCGGGAGCCGACTTCGACCATCTCCGTAGGGGCTTGCTCGATGCGTCACAGGCGTTTCGGCTCGACATCGCGGTGCAGCCCGAGGGCCTGCAGCGGCGCGCCAAACGCCTCGTCGTCCTCGATGTCGATTCGACGTTGATCGAGAACGAGGTGATCGACCTCCTGGCTCAGGAGGCCGGCCGGGTCGAGGCTGTGGCCGCCATCACCGAGCAGGCCATGCGCGGCGAACTCGACTTCGAGGCGGCCCTGCGATCACGTGTTGAGACACTCCGGGGCCTCGACACGGCGGCACTCGAGCGGGTTGCGGAGAAGATCTCCCTGACGCCGGGAGCCAGGACGTTTGTTCGCACCCTCAAGCGCCTCGGCTACGAGATCGTGCTCGTGAGCGGCGGGTTCGAGTTCTTCGTCGAAGCGCTGGGGGCCGACCTCGGAGTCGATCACACCTTCGCCAACCGGTTGGTGATCGAGGATGGGGTTCTGACCGGAGACCTCGAAGGCCCCATCATCGATCGGGCAGGCAAGGCTGAGGTGCTGCGTCGCATCGCCGCAGAACGCGGCATTCCCGTAGAGCAAACGGTCGCGGTAGGCGACGGCGCCAACGACCTCGACATGCTCGCCGCCGCCGGATTGGGTATCGCCTTCAATGCAAAGCCCCTCGTGAGAGCGGCGGCCGACACTGCGGTATCGGTTCCCTACCTCGACGCAATCCTGTTCCTCCTCGGAATCCGCCGGGACGACGTCGAAGCAGCTGATGCAGCCGACCCGACCTTCGACAGGGAGCCACGAAGAGGTCCCGCTCAGACCTGAGCTTTCTCGGCAATGCTGTGTACGGATTTCGCACCATTGCATTGCGCAGAAACCTCCGAAGAGGTTCTCGGCAATGCTGTGTACGGTTTTCACACCATTGCATTGCGCAGAAACCTAGGACTAACCGAAGCCGCGATCGTCCTGTTTGAGGGCCGTATCGACCGAGAGTGCCGTGGCAACAACCAGCGACAGCAAAGGTTGCGCCAGCCGGCCGTGAATCTGCACGACGTAGTTGTCGGCCGTCGTGAACATGGTCTTGGCCAGACCTTCCCAGGTCTTTGTGATCCTGGCCACCTCGCTACCCGTTGCGTCCTCTATGCGGAAGTTCCAAGCCCGCCAGTTCTCTGCCTTCACAGCACCGAGTTCCTGGCCGTTTGACTCGAGCCCGAAGTTGATCTTGCCGATCATGTTGCGTTGGACGATGCGGCCGAGCTCACGCCCGGAGCCATCCTCGACTACCACTGTGGACTTGAAGACCTTGGCCGGACGGGTGAGTCTGAGTACAACGGTGCCGGACATGTCGGTGATCTCGAGCCGGTGGGTCAGGAACTGGTCCACGGATGAGATCAGGCGCATCGCCTTCTTCAGCGTTGACTGACCGACCTGATTGACCGAGCCGATCTGTTTGCCGTTCTGGTCGAAGACGCCGTATTGATTGGTCAACTCGATCAGCTTGGCCTTCTGATTGACGACCAGCACAGGCTCGCTGAAGAGATCACCTCCGCCGCGACCGGGGCTCTGGATACCGGCACCGCCGTAACCGCTCCCGGTTACCTGCTCGCGAATCTTGACCGGATCGGACGCATCGTCGAGCGTGAGCGCGGCGTCCAGACGGTCGAGCCCGTCGGTTGGATCGGTCGATTGCACACCGTTGTCGGCAACATGCTCGGTCCACGCGGAACCGTTCCAGTAACGGTATTGGTGACGCTTGGTGGGATCGGCAAGCCAGTTTGCTTCGATAGTCATAGCGCGATAGTGGCGGTTGGAGCCGCCCGTGGCAAGCGCGTTCCGGCAATCAAAAGGCCGGAGTCTTATTCTGGCCACCATCCAATCGAGAGGGACGAATGAACATTCCGCCGAACGTCGACAAACGCCTCGACTCCGAGCCACTCATCTGGATGACCACGGTGACCCCGACCGGACGCCCACAGCCTTCTCCGGTCTGGTTCCTGTGGAACGGCGAAGACATCCGCATGTTCAGCAAAGACAACACGGCGAGGCTGCGCAACATCGCAGGCAACCCGCACGTCTCTCTCAATCTGGACGGTGATGGACGCGGTGGAGCAATCGTGGTCATCGAAGGCGCCGCCCACATCGAGCGCGATCATCCCCCGGCCTCGGCCATGCCCGAGTACATCGAGAAGTACCAGGAGTTCCTCAACAAGTACGGTTGGACGGCGACCAGCTTCTCCGCCGACTATCCGGTACCCGTAATCATCCGACCGACCCGCCTGCGCTCCTGGTAACCCCAACCCCGCTGGCCTTCATGAGCTGCCCCGGCGTGAGCCTCAGGCTCGGGCCTCTCGCAACGATTCCTCGAACACGGCAAGCGTCTTTGCCGCGTCCTCTTCCGAGTGGGCGGCACAGAGGAACCACGGTTCGAGCGCATCATCGACGGGGAACACTCCCTTGCCGATCATCCTGCGGATGACGTCCCCGTACAACTCCTCGTCATGGTTGGCCGCGTCCCGGAAGTCACGGGGCGGCTCGTCGGAGAAGACGAGCCCGAACATGGCGGGGACACCCGGAACATGGGCCGGCACGCTCTGCTGTGCGCAAATAGCGGCGAAGCCTTCCATCAGCATCCGTCCGACCGTCTCGATCCGGGCGTACGGCTCACCCGTCGCCAGCTTGGCGATTGTGGCGCCGGCCGCCGCAACCGCGACTCCGTTGGCCGAGTAGGTTCCTGCCTGAGCGATCCCGCCCTCCGCCCATCCTTTGATTGCGTCGCCTCGCCCGGCAATCGCCGCCACAGGAAACCCGTTCCCCATTGCCTTCGCAAAGGTCCCGAGATCGGGATCGATTCCGAAGTACTCACCGGCTCCGCCGAGGCCCATACGGAAACCCGTCTTGACCTCATCGAAGATCAACACTGATCCGTGGTCCGTGCACAACCGGCGCAGGCCCTGGAGGAAACCGTCTTCCGGCATGATGCCAAAAGCGTTGCCGAGCATCGGCTCAACGATGACGCCCGCGATTTGGTGACCCTGGTCCCTGAATAGCCGCTCGACACCTTCCATGTCATTGAAAGGCAGTACCCGGATATACGACCGGATGGTTTCCGGAATGCCGGAAGAACTCTGCCAGGGAACAGGCTGCGAGCGCGAACCGAGTGCAGCCGGCGGTGCGCCGGCAGTGGAGAACATTACGTAGTCGTGGACACCGTGGTACTGGCCCTCGAACTTGAGGATTACATCACGACCGGTGACGCCTCTCGCCAGCCGGATGGCGTGCATGGTCGCCTCGGTGCCGGTATTGCCGAATCGAAGCTGCTCGGCCCATGGAACGGCAGCCAGAAACTGCTCTGCAGCTTCGACTTCGCGCCGTTGGGTCATCGCGAACGTTGTGCCGGCGAGGGCAGCTTCCGACACGGCGGCGGCAACATCCGGATCGCCATGACCGAGGATGACGGGGCCGAAGCCGAGCTGGTAATCGATGTAGCGATTGCCATCCATGTCGATGACGTAGCCACCTTCCCCGTGGTCGATGACCATCGTGTCGTCGTCGCCCCAGTATCGGAACTGGCTCGATACCCCATTGACCAGTGCGGCCTTGGCTCGACGGAACCAGGCCGCCGTCTGTTCACCCTGCAACCCCATCAGTATTCCTCCTGCCATGGATACAAAGGACTTTCGACCTAATGACTCAGCGGTTGGCGGACAACGCGACCCGAACAACGAGGCGGAAGCGTTGAATGCGTGGCGATCACAATGCTACCGATGCTGGAGCCAGACGGGAACCCCGACATGGGCGAAGCGAGGAGCGGATCCCATCGGCAATAATGACGCCGAACTGACTCTGGAGAGCGATGGCACCAACTCTGAAGATGTACCTCGGCGGCGAGTGGACCGAAGGTACCGGCGATCACGCCCACGACCTCATCTCCCCCGTGACGGGCGAGCACATTGCAACGGTTCCGCTTCCATCCAACGCAGACGTTGATCGAGCGATCAGGGCAGCCCGACTGGCGGCCGACGAAATGCGGCACTGGTCGGCCTTCGAGCGAGCGGATCTTTGTCTCCGGATAGCGGCGGCCATTGAACCGTTGGAGTCAGAAATCGCTCGAATCCAGACCCTCGAACAGGGCAAGCCGTACCACGCAGAGTCACTTGCCGACATCGCGGAAGCCAACCAGTACTTCTACAACGCAGCTGAAGATGTGAAACGGCTGACCGGTGAGGTGATTCCCACCTCCGACCGCCGCAAACGCATGTTCACCTTCCACCGCCCTATCGGCGTATGGGCGGCGATCACACCCTGGAATTTCCCCGTGACCATACCCCTCGAGTACGTCGGCCCGGGCCTGGCCACGGGCAACTCCGTCATCGTCAAACCACCTGAGTTCACCTCGTGGGCACTTTTGAAACTGGCGGAGGCATTCGACGAGGCCGGAGTACCGAAGGGGGCGATCTCCGTCCTACCCGGAGATGGCCGGGTAGGTGAAGCGCTCGTTACCCACGACGGAGTAGACGCGATCGGTTTCACCGGATCGTCGGCAACCGGCAAGCGGATCATCGCCCAGATGGGGGTGAAGCGGTCGATCATGGAGATGTCCGGCAACGGACCGACCATCGTCACGACAGATGCCGATGTCGAGGCGGCCGCCCCCCTGGCGGTCTATGGGGCCTACTACAACGCAGGCCAGGTCTGCTGCGCCACCGAGCGTGTCATCGTGCTCGACGAGGTTCACGATCGGTTCGTCGAGTTGGCAATCGAGGCTGCGACCGAGGTCAAGCTGGGCGACCCGTTCGATGAGACCACAACCATGGGTCCGCTGAACAACGAGCCGACCGCGGCAAAGATGGATCGCCACCTAGCCGACGCCCGCCACCGAGGTGCGCGGGTCCTCGTCGGCGGGGGCAGATCACCGGGACACCCAACCGACCTCTACTACGACTTGACGATCGTCGACAACGTGCCCGAGGACAGCGCGCTGTCGCAAGAGGAGTCGTTTGGGCCGGTCCTTCCCATCCTGCGCGCCGCAGATGATGCCGAAGCGGTGGCCATTGCCAACCGTTCGAGGTTGGGCCTGCAGGCTGCCGTATTCACCCAGAGTCTTTCCAAGGCTTTCTGGTACGCCGACCGAATCCGGTCGGGTACGGTGGTGATCAATGACTCAACCGACTTCTGGGAGACATTCCAGCCGTTCGGAGGAGCGGCCGGGACCGACACCGGCTGGGGGCGGGGAAGAATCACGGAGTTCACCGACCTGCAAACGGTCGTATTCGACATCGGCCGCGCCGAATGACGACGGCAGCCGTTGGAATCAAGGGAGTGACGAAACGGTTCGGCGACGTCGTAGCCGTCGATCACATCGATCTCGAGATCGCCGACGGCGAATTCTTCTCATTGCTCGGGCCGTCTGGATGCGGGAAGACCACCACCCTGAGGATGATCGCCGGGCTCGAATACCCGACTGAGGGCAGCATCACCATCCATGGCGAAGAGATGGGGCTGCGTCCGCCCAACAAGCGACCGGTCAACACCGTCTTCCAGTCGTATGCACTGTTTCCGCACATGACGGTGACCGGCAACGTTGCGTTCGGTCTTCAGATGCAGAAGATCTCCGAAGATGAAACCAGACGACGGGTCGGTGAGGCAATCGACCTCGTCCGGCTGTCGGGAATGGAGAATCGGCGGCCGGGAATGCTCTCCGGAGGTCAGCAGCAACGAGTTGCCCTCGCCAGGGCCCTGGTCAATCGGCCGGAGGTCCTCCTGCTCGATGAGCCGCTCGGCGCCCTCGACCTCAAGTTGCGACAGGCCATGCAACTCGAACTCAAGGAAATCCAGCGCGAGGTGGGTATCACCTTCGTCTACGTGACGCACGACCAAGAAGAAGCGCTGACCATGTCAGACCGTATTGCGGTGATGAACGAGGGACAACTGCTTCAGGTCGCTCCTTCGGAGGAGATATACGAGCGACCAAACACGCGATTTGTCGCCGAGTTCATCGGCGAAACGAACCTGATTTCGGGCACCGTCGTAGAGCCCGGGATCGTGAAACTGGCAGACGGCAGACTCGTCAAAGCCAGAACTCATTCTGGTGCCGGTACCGCCGTTACGCTCAATCTGCGACCTGAAAAGATCGACCTGCATCACACCGAGGAATCCGTCCCGGAGCACTTCAACAAACTGTCAGGAACGATCGTCCGCCGGCTCTACTTCGGCGACTCACTCTTCTACGAAGTCGACTTCGGGCACTCGATAGTCGACGCACGAGAGGAGAATCGGCCGGGCCGGGAACGCTTCGCGGAAGGCGCCCCCATCATTGCCGCCTTTCACCCTGATTCGGCCGAGGCGTTGACCGAATGACGACGGACGGGCCGGTCACCGCCGAACTGGAGGCGGATGCCGAACGGGCGGAATCACGACGCGGCTTGTTCCTCGCACTTCCTTCCTACATCTACCTGCTGTTTCTCTTCGCACTACCGCTGCTGATCATCGGCGTCTACTCGTTCGCCAGCCGGTCCCGCACCGGCATGCCCAAGCTCGAGGCCTGGAATCTCGACTCGATCACCAAGCTGTTCACCGACGATCTAATCCGCTCGATCTTCGCCCGGTCGCTGATCGTCGCCATTCTCACGACTGCGTTCTGTTTGCTGGTCGGCTACCCATTCGCCTACTACATCGCCACCAGATCCGAAAAGACGCGCAACATCCTGCTCGTATTCGTGATGATCCCGTTCTGGACCAACTTCCTGGTTCGCACCTATGCCTGGCGGGTTCTCCTCGGCGAGGACGGTCTGATCACCGAGCTGGGCAGATTCTTGAATCTCTGGGATTCGATGCTGTTCACACTGCCGGCCGTCTATATCGGCCTGGTGTACGGCTACCTGCCGTTCATGGTGCTGCCGTTGTACGCCGCCATCGAACGACTCGACTGGTCGCTGGTCGAGGCGGCACGGGATCTGTATGCATCCGGATGGGTGGCGTTTCGCAGGGTCACGCTCCCGCTCACCAAACAAGGCATCATCGCCGGTTCGATTCTTGTCTTTATCCCGAGCCTGGGCGCCTACGTGACGCCGGACATCCTGGGTGGAGCAAAGACGACGCTCATCGGCAACTACGTCGTCAACCAGTTCCTGACCGCCCGCAACTGGCCGCTCGGCTCTTCTGTCTCCATGGCGATCATGGTGGTCATGCTGATCGCCACGATCTGGTACTTCCGGTCGGGAGCAAAAACGCTATGACTACTCGCGACGGATCGGCCCTCACCCGCCGTCTTGATCGAATCCTCAAAGGCCATGCCTGGTTCGTCTATCTGTTCTTCTATCTCCCGATCCTCGTCTTGATCGTGTTCTCCTTCAATGAGAGTCGGTTCTTCACCTGGGAGGCCCTATCGCTGCGCTGGTACCGACAGATGTTCGCCAACGACAACCTGATGGCGGCGCTGTGGGCGTCTCTCCAGGTAGCAGCGGTTTCCACGGTGATCTCAACGGCCCTTGGGACTGCTGCGGCGCTGGCGCTCGAACGCTATAAACGCTTTCTCGGCAAGCGGACGTTTGACGCGCTGCTATATCTGCCGGTCATCATCCCGGACGTGACCATGGCCGCCATGCTGCTGGTCTTCTTCACCTCACTGGGTCGGCAACTGAGCATCACGACCATTGTCCTGAGCCATATCGCCTTCAACATCTCGTTCGTTTCGATCGTCGTGCGAGCTCGCCTCGCCAATCTGGACCCGGCGCTCGAGGAAGCTGCGGCGGACCTCTACGCGGGTCGGTGGCAGGCCTTCCGGAAGATCACGTTGCCCTTGATAATGCCGGGGGTATTGGGCGGAGCCCTGCTGGCGTTGACCCTGTCGCTGGACGACGTGGTCATCACCCAGTTCGTCAAGGGCCCGGATACGTTGCCGACGTTTGTCTTCGGTCTGATCAAGCGGGGCGTCACCCCTGAGATAAACGCCGTCTCGACGCTCATGCTGACGGCGTCCGTGGTGCTGGTACTCGGTTCACTAGCCTTGCAGAGACGGAATTGACTGGAGGAGTGGGCAATGAGACGCATACTGGTGATCGCCTTGGCGTTCGCATTACTTGGCGCCGCTTGTGGGGGGGACGGGAATTCCGAACTGGTGGACCTCGCCGCCGCCTGTGAGGTCGGAGATGTCGATGGTGACCTGGACCTCTACAACTGGTCTGAGTACATCGACCCGGACCTGGTCACCGCCTTCGAGGCGGACTTCGGGGTTACGGTCAACGAATCGTTTTATGACTCGAATGAGGCGATGCTCCCGCAGATCGAGTCCGGGGGCAACGACTATGACCTGGTAGTGCCGTCCGACTACACGGTGACGATCATGTCTGAGGAGGGCCTCATCATCGCACTGAACAAGGATGCCATCCCGAACCTGAGCAACCTCGATCCTGCCTTCACCGGCCTCCCATACGACGAGAACGACGAGTACTCAGTTCCCTACCAGTGGGGCACCAGCGGTATCGGCTACAGCTACGACGTTGTACCGGAGGACTGGGAAGCAAGCTGGGAGATCATCTTCGACCCCGGCTTCGCTCCCGACGTGTCCGGCAGGATCTCCCTGCTCAACGACCCGCGGGAAACGATGGGGATTGCCCTCAAGTATCTGGGCTACTCCATCAACACGACCGATCAGGCAGAGCTTGATGAGGCCGTCGAATTGCTCAAGGGAATCAAGGACCGCGTCAAGTTATTCGATTCGGATCAGTTTGAGGACCTACTCGTCTCCGGTGAGACCACGGTCGCGCACGGATGGTCCGGCGACTTCTTCGCCGCATTCGACGAAGCTTCCGACGACACCTACGACGCCTATGAGGACTTTGGATACGGCATTCCGAAGGAAGGTGCGGTTGCTTGGGTTGACACAATGGCCATTCCAATCACCGCCGATGCTCCATGCACGGCCCATACCTTCATCAACTTCCTCCTCGACCCTGAGAACGGAGCCGCGTTGACGAACTTCAACTTCTACGCCAGCCCGAACGCGGCGTCGGAGCCCTTCGTCGATCCCGAGATTCTCGAAGATGAAACGATCTATCCCCCCGACGAGGTGTTCGAGCGCCTCGAGTTCCTCGCCGATACCGGCGACTTCGAGACCAACTACTCGGACGCCTTCAACGAGGTGAAGAGCTAGAACCGTGGGTGGGGGCGGCCCTCGGCCGTCCCCACCACAACCACAGCCGGCTATGAGGAACCGGCTCGCTCGTTTAGGAACGTCGGGGGGCTCAGCGGGTCAAGCACCACGGTCGAGCTTGGAGGAAGAAATGCCCCGCGACCCCCGATTCGACATACTGTTTGAGCCGGTCCGGATTGGACCTGTGACGGCTCCGAACCGCTTCTATCAGGTGCCCCACTGCACGGGCATGGGATATCGCCGTCCCCAAACACTCGCCGGTTTGCGCGGGGTCAAGGCTGAGGGCGGGTGGGGCACAGTATGTACTGAGTACTGCTCAATCCACCCCTCGTCAGACGACGAGCCGTACCCGTCCGCATCGCTCTGGGACGACCAGGACGTGAGGGCCCTGGCGATGACGGTCGACAAGATTCACGAGCACGGAGCTCTTGCCGGTGTCGAACTGTGGCACGGCGGCGCGGCCAGCGCCAACCACTACTCCCGCGAGGCACCCCTCGGCCCATTCAGCCGGCCGGCGGGAGTGTGGGACCCGGTGCAAACGCGGGCGATGGACAAGGCCGACATTCGAGAGCTGAAGCGCTGGCACCTCGAAGCCGCCCGCAGAGCCCAACGCGCCGGCTTCGACATCGTCTACGTGTACGCGGCTCACTGGTATCTCATTCGCCAGTTCCTGCTCCCGTCGAATCAACGAACCGACGAATACGGCGGCTCGCTCGAGAACCGAACGCGTCTGCTGCGCGAGTTGATCGAGGAGACGAAGGAAGCCGTGGGAGACACCTGTGCGGTGGCAGTGCGCTTCTCCGCCAGTTCAGGCGGCCCGGACGACGATCAGGACACTGCTGAGCCGCGAGAGATGATCCGGCTCCTCGCAGAGTTGCCCGACCTCTGGGATATCACCGTGCACGACTACACGTTCGAAATGGGCACTTCGCGCTTCGTGCCCGAGGCAGGGCTCGAAGCGACGATGTCGTGGGTCAAGAGCGTGACCAACAAGCCGGTCGTCAGCGTTGGACGTTTCACATCCCCTGAGACGATGTTGCGCCTCGTTCGACAGGGCGTCGTCGATCTGGTCGGTGCAGCACGTCCCTCGATTGCCGACCCCTTCATACCCAAAAAGATCTCAGAAGGACGTGAAGACGAGATTCGCGAATGCATCGGCTGCAACATCTGCTACACGGGCGATCAGACGGGGACGCCGATCCGGTGCACACAAAACCCCACCATGGGAGAGGAGTGGCGGAAAGGATGGCACCCCGAATACATACCGGCGAAGGGATCCGATTCATCCGTTCTGATCGTCGGAGCCGGCCCAGCAGGACTCGAGGCAGCCGTATCACTGGGCAAGCGCGGATATGACGTCACCCTGACGGAAGCACGCCGTGAGTTGGGCGGCCGGGTCACCCTCGAGTCCTCCCTACCCGGCCTCGCCCAATGGGCTCGCGTCCGCGACTGGCGGCTCAATCAAATCGGAAAGCTGCCGAATGTCGAGTTCTACCTGGAGAGCCTGGTTGACGAAGAGCAGATCCTCGAGTTTGGCGCCGATCGCGTCGTGATCGCGACCGGCGCCAAGTGGCGTCGAGATGGCACGGGTCGGTGGCTCGAAGAGCCGGTTCCAGGCTGGGATGGCCCGTTGGTCATAACACCGGACGAGATCCTGGCCGGGGTGATGCCGACCGGTCCCGTCGTCGTCTACGACGACGATCACTACTACATGGGCGGTGTCATTGCCGAGAAGCTCCGACAAGCCGGACTCAACGTCACACTGGTGACTCCGGCCAACGAGATCTCAACCTGGACCACGCACACGGAAGAACAGCACCGGATTCAGGAACGGGTTCTCGGACTGGGAATCGTGGTGGAAACCGGCGCCACCCTCACCAGTGTGAACGAGACCTCCGCGCGACTCGAGAGCATCTACACAGGACAATCGCGGGATATCGAGGCTGCGAGCGTCGTCATGATCACGTCACGGATCCCTCAGGATGATCTCTACTACGCGCTGGTCGATCGCATCGACATCCAGCGAATCGGCGACTGCCTCGCTCCCGGGACGATAGCGACCTCGGTGTACTCGGGACATCGTTGTGCGCGAGAGATGGATTCTGAGGCGATGGTCCCGGTCCCGTTCGTGCGGGAATGAGCAAACGGCGCGCCATAGGAGACTCTTCAGAGACGCTGCTTGCAAAGGAGGTTCTGGGTCATAGGTTGAAGGTTTTGTGGTCGGTCTCCTGTTGTGATCGACCGCGATTCATCTGACTCAGCACCCGGAACCTAAAACCTAGAGCTAACGCCCCTCCGTCTCGCCGCAATAGTCGGTATCTTCACATTCTCACGCGCCGGCTCATCGGATCATAGAAAGAGCGGATTGAGGCGGTAGCCGGTATGCGTTCCAAGGCCACTTCGATCTCGTATGTGCCTGCCTCCAGCCAGTCTTTGGTCACTCCGCCTGGATAGTTCAGGTAGCCCATCGCCAAACAGCGATTCTGAACGTAACTCCACATTCCGGAACTGGTGCGGCCGACTAGTAGGCCGTCACGGAAGATGGGCTCGTCGTGATAAAGCAATCGATCCGCGTCTTCGAGCCGGAACTGGATGAGGCGCTTCGTCCTCGGAACCTCACGCTGAGCAAGCAACACCTCCCGACCTCGGAAGGATCGTTTCTCCCATCCGACCGCGAACCCGAGCCCCGCCTCGAGCGGGGTGTCCTCGTCGGTGATGTCATGTCCCCAGTGGCGATATCCGGCCTCGAGTCGCAGAGCGTTCATTGCGTGATAGCCGGCGTGTTTCAACCCGAACTCGTCGCCGGCCGCCAAGATGGCGTCGTATAGCGACCCCGTCGCGTCCCACGGGACATAGAGTTCCCAGCCGAGTTCGCCCTCATAGGTCATGCGCATAGCCAGCACGTCGTGTCCCGCCACTTCAATCTGCTGCGCCGTCCCGAACGGGAACACATCGTTGGTCAGTCCCACCGAGGTCAGTTTGGACAGCAACCCCCGGGAGTTCGGCCCCATCAGGCCGAGTGTCGACGTCTGCTCCGTGATGTCTGTGATCGTTACGTCGTAGCCGCGACATCCTCGGCGAAGCCAGGCGGAATCGCGAGTGCCGGCCGCCGCCGCGGTGACGACCATGTACTCGTTTTCGTCGATCCTGGTGACCGTGAGGTCGGCCTCTATCCCGCCCCGATCGTTGCACCATTGCGTGTACACGGCCTTGCCGGCGGGAACATCGACATCGTTCGCACAAATCTCGTTGAGAGCGGTGAGTGCCTCCGGGCCCTCGACACGGATCTTGACGAAGCACGTCTGGTCGAAAAGCCCGACCGCGTTTCGTACCGCATCGCACTCGATACGAGAGGCGTCAAACCAGTTCTGCTTGCCGTAGCTGTACTCGTAGACCCGTTCCTGGCCCTCGAGGGCAAACCAGTTCGGTCGCTCCCACCCTGCTACCTCGCCAAATACTGCACCGTGGGCATCGAGTCGGTCGTGTATGGGCGACAGCCGCTGATTGCGGGCGCTTTCGTACTGGCGAAACGGCCAGTGCATGGCATAGAGCAAGCCCAGGCTCTCCGAGATGCGCTCCTGGAGGTATTGCGGGTTCCTCTGGAAGGGAAAAGCACGGCGAATGTCGACCGACGCAAGATCCATCGGTGGATGGCGGTCGGCGATCCAGTCGGCGAGCACCCACCCGACGCCACCTGCCGACTGGAGTCCCACCGAGTTGAACCCCGCCGCAACGAAAACTCCGTCGACCTCCGGTGCTTCACCGAGGTAGTAAACCCCGTCGGGAGTGAAGGCCTCCGGGCCGTTGAAGAAGAGCTCGAGCCCGCACTGCCCCAACGCCGGGACCCGGTGGATGGCCCTCTCGAAGATCGGCCCGATGTGCTCCCAATCCTCCGGGAGGGTACCGAACGAGAAGTCCCTTGGGATACCGTCCAATCGCCACACCTTGGCCCGGGGCTCGAAGAATCCGGCCATTATCTTGCCGGTCTCTTCCTTGAAGTAGGTGTAGCCACCCGGGTCGCGGAGTGTGGGCATACCCCGTTCCACACCGTCGAGCGGCTCGGTGACTATGTAGAAATGCTCGCAGGCCTGAAGTGGAACGTTGACACCGACCGTCTCGGCGAGGTGGCGGGTCCAGATCCCACTGGCAAGCACGACGGTCTCGGTTTCAACGTATCCCTGCTCGGTTTCGACGCCGACGATTCGGCCGTTTTCGGCAACGAGCTTCGTTACTGCAACGCCCTCGATGATCCGCGCTCCGCGCGCTTTGGCACCCTTGGCCAGCGCCATGGTCGTATCGACCGGAGAGGTGACACCGTCGTCTGGGATGTACAACGCGCCCACCAGGTCATCAGTGTTCAGGAGAGGAAACAGCTCCTTGGCCCGATCGAGGTCGATCACCTCGGTCTCGACATCAACGGTGGTCGCCATCGTGGCACCGCGTAGGATTTCCTCCCAGCGTTCCTCATCTGCCGCCACCGAGATTGAGCCCGGTGTGCGCCATCCGGTCGCTTGTCCGGTCTCGTCTTCGAGTTCTTCGAACAGCCTCGCCGAATACGTTGCCAACCGGGTGAGACTGTGCGAGGACTTGAGCTGAGACACAAGGCCGGCCGCGTGCCAGGTGGTTCCGCCGGTGAGCGCACCCTGTTCGACGACGGTGACGTCTGTGATGCCCCGCCGGGTCAGGTGATAGGCGACACTCGTTCCGACAACGCCACCGCCGATCACGAGAACCTGAGTTCGGTCGGGGAGAATCGCCTTGGACTTGGTGGCGGAGCCGGTCGTTCGGATCATGGTTGCCGTCCCGTCTCGAGTTGATCGCCAGTTGATTTGCGATCGAGTCGGCGGAGTATCGCTCCTGCAAACCGGGACATCTCCGAACGCTCACTGGTTGAAATGAATCCGATCACCGCATCAACTTCCACATCAGCTTGGCGAGAGTGGAGTCCTTGCCGGAGCGCGACTCAGAGCGGTCGGCCTGTCCCATCACTGCCAGGGCACCGTTGATCGCCAGCCAGCGAATCGGTTCGGGTTCCCATTTGCGGGATCGGTGCCCCACCCAGGGCAGATCGACCCGCGGGGAATCAGCGCCCGTAATCAGATCGGCGAGTGTACGACCGGCGAGGTTGGAAGGAGATACGCCCTCCCCGACGTAGCCGCCTGCCCAGGCGATCCCGGTGGTGCGATCGAACCCGACCGACGGGTACCAGTCGCGCGGCACACCAAGCACACCGCCCCAGCGGTGGGTGATGCCGATCCCTTCGAGCATCGGGAACAACTCCACCAGGGAGGCGACAATCCGATCGTGTATTCGCGATCGCTGCTCGATGGCCGGGTCGATCCTGGAGCCGAAACCATAGGGCGCACCCCGCCCACCGAAAGCAATTCGACCATCCGCGGTCCGCTGGCCGTAGATGACCATGTGACGATCATCTGAGAAAGTCTGCCGGTCGGACAGCCCGATTTCTGCCCAAACGTCGTCGCCGAGCGGTTCGGTGGCCACCATCAGGGAATACAAGGGCGACAGGGCGCGCCCGTGGCCCTCGAGCGTTGGGGTGTAGCCCTCAGTGGCTCGTACAACAACCTCTGCCCTGACTGTGCCGAGTTCGGTCACGACCCGACCCGACTCAATGGCGGTGGCGCCGGTCTGCTCGACGATGGTGCCGCCTTGCCGCTCCACTGCTTCGCCCAGACCCCGGACGAGTCGGGCAGGGTCCAATGCGGCGGTATGGGCGTAGAACAAACCCCCAATTACGTCGGTCGCGTTGAGATGAGCCCTGGCTTCGCCGGCGTCGAGCATGTGGAGGTCATCGTCGGTGAGCCCGAACGTGTGCTGATGGTGGGCGACTTCTGCTCGCTGGCGCGCCAACTGTGCCTGGTTTCGAGCCAGCCGGATCGTGCCCCCCTTGGCAAAGTGACAGTCGATGCTCTCCCTCTCTGCAACGCGCCCCACCTCATCGACGGAGTCGAAGACCTCTCGCAACAGGCGGCGAGCGGCATCGTTGCCGGCGACCCTCTCCTGTCGATCCGGGCCTGCGGCGAGTTCACCAACACACCAACCCCCGTTACGACCCGACGCGCCGAAACCGACAATCTCCTTCTCGATCACCAGTACTCGCAATTTCGGATCCAGGCGGAGGAGGTAGTAGGCGGTCCACAAACCGGTGTATCCGCCACCGACTATTGCCACGTCGACTTGAGTGTCGCCCCCGAGCGGAGGGCGTGGGTCGAGTGTTCCGGGGTGAGCATCCAGCCAAAACGAAAGACTGCGGTAGTCGACGGTCATTTCCATAGCTCCTTGCGTCGGCGCGATACGCCTGGGTTATTGATCACATGGTGAGGCGTGGGGTTCACGAGTCGAATCCCACACCAAAACGGTCGAGCAATCCGAGCCAGGCTCCGCGTTTACCACCGCGACGGTCGGATCGTTGGATGGCTTTGCGGGTGAGTTGGACCACTGCCCACCGCAATGGTTCGGGTGGGAACGGAAACGGCTTCTTCCTCACCATCTCCAACTCGGTGTATTCCGTGGTCCGTCCGAAAACGAGATCCAACGCTACCCGCGCCCCGAAGCGGCTAGAACCCACACCCAATCCTGTGTAGCCGCCCACCCATATCAGACGGCCACCGCCGGCGGATCCCCAGGTGGGGGCGAAGTGCGAGGTCGTCGCAACGGGTCCACCCCAACGGTGCGTGAACCGAAGTCCCTCAAGTTGGGGAAATGTGTCGAAGAAATGGTCGGCCAACATGCCGTGCGTGACCTCGCTTTGATCATGTTTCGGATCCAGATCGCTACCGAAGTGATAGGTAGCGTCGTAACCGCCCCACAGAATCCTGTTGTCTTCGGTCAGCCGGTAGTAATGGAACTGGTTCGAGACGTCCCCGACACCCTCCCTTCCCTGCCATCCGATCGATGTCAGCTGTTCTGAACTCAAAGGTTGGGTCATGAGAACATGGTCGTAGACCGGGATGATGTACCGGCGCGGCCGGCCAATAGGACCGGCGTAGGCGTTGGTGGCCATCACGACTCGCCCGCTGCGGACGGCGCCGGTCGAAGTGACGACTTTCAGGTCCGGGCCGTCGCTCTCCACCGCGACGACCGGTGAGTTTTCGTAGAGCGTGGCACCCAGCGACTCCGCCGCTCGACGCAGGCCCCAACAAAGACGGGCAGGGTCAACCAGAGCTATGTCGTTGTGGCGAATGAGGCCACCCAGGTAGGTCGGAGAATGGATCCGGGTCTGCATCTCATCGGCTCCGACCAACTCAACGTCATCTCCGAATTGCACGTGCTCTTCGACCGCTTCCTCCAACGCCTCGACATGCCAGGCTTCCGTCGCTACGTCGATTTCTGCTGCCCTCCGGTAATCGGCGTTGATCCCATAGCGGCTGATGCTGGCATCGATGCCCTTGAGGTTCTCGCGCCCAAGCCGGATCAGACCCTTGATTTCATCCGGCCAGTGGGACAGCCCATTTCTGAGGCCATGGGTGAGTGAGCCGTCACAGAATCCACCGTTGCGGGAGCTGGCGCCGAAGCCGCATCGCTGTGCTTCGAGTAGGACGACGCTCAGGTTGGGCTGGTCCTCGAGAGCCTGAACGGCCGTCCACAGGCCGGTCAGGCCGCCGCCGATCACTGTGAGATCTGCTTTGACCTCGCCATTGAGAAAAGGCGCCGGTGGTGGAGCGTCCTGGCGGTCGGACCAAAACACGGCGGGCTTGGCGCCGGCCAATGCCTGCATCGCCCAGCTTTCACTTCCCATCGCGCCTGCTCCCTCGGTCGGTTCGGTTGGCGGTCAACGAAGCCACTTCACATTCGCACACGTTCGGCCTTGGGGTCGTACATCGGTCGGAGCGACGCTCTGGCCGGGAATCGTTCACCCGCCACCAGAATCTCGAAGCCACCGGCGCGGAGTAGGTCCGGGGTCACACCGTCGGCGTGTTCAACGTAGCCGAATCCCATGGCGCCTCCGAGTGTGTGTCCGTAGGCGCCCGATCGAAGGTAGCCAACCGCCGCCCCGTCGCGCAGAATGGGTTCTTCACCGTACAGCAGTGGTTCGGGATCTTCGAGAAGGAACTGGACCAGCCGGGACTTCAGCGGCCGGGTTTCCCGCTGCGCCAGGAGTGCCCGGCGACCGACAAACCCGCCCGGTTTATCGAAATCGACGGCGAAGCCGAGACCTGCTTCGAGAGCTGTGTCGCTGTTCTCCATGTCGAGCCCGTAGTCTCGCCTGCCCGCTTCGGTCCGGGCGCTCTCGAGTGTCTCGATGCCGGCGTGAGCAAGGCCGAACTCGCCTCCGGCTTCGATGATCCGGTCGTACACGCCGAGGGCGAATTCGGTGGGGACGTAGAGTTCCCATCCGAGTTCACCGACAAAGCTCATCCTCAGCGCCCAACCCCTAGCCATGTGTATGTCGATTTCCTGCCCCGTGAAGTAGGGGAAGACATCGTTCGTCAGTCCGGCGGTCGTGATGCTCCTCAGAAGATTGCGCGACTCGGGGCCCTGCACGCTCAGAAGGGTGAAGCCGGAGGTTACGTCTGTCACATAGGCGCGGGCGTCCGCGGGTATACACCCGCGCAGCATCTTCTCGACCCTCCGGTGAAAAGCCTCGGCGGCGACGATGAAGAACCGATCCCCCGCCATCCGGGTCACCGTCACGTCGGCTTCCACTCCTCCCCGCTCGTTCAGGAACTGCGTGTAGACGCACTGCCCGACCGGGACGGCGACGTTGTTGCCTGCCAGGTGATTGAGAGAACTCTCGGCATCGGGGCCTTGCAGGAGGAACTTCGACATCGACGATAGGTCGAACAGCGCCACACGTTCGCGGACCGCCCTGTGCTCGGCTGCATGGAACTCGAACCACTCCTTGCGGGCGTACGTCTGCTGGTACCCGATCTGGGCGCCGGGCGGTGCGAACCAGGCGGCATTTTCCCATCCGGCAGAATCCGCAAAGTGAGCTCCGGCCTTCTCGAGTCGTTCGTGCACCGCGGAGCGCCGCACGTTTCGAGCCGTGGTCGGGTGGGAGTGCGGCCATGAGCCCGTCGAATGAAGCCTGCCGAGCAACTCGACGCTGCGTTCCGCCAGATACGGGCGGTTCGTCTGAAACGGCAGCAAACGGGCGACATCAATGTCGGTGACGTCGACCGGCGGATGACCATCGACGATCCAGCCGGCGACTATCGACCCGGCACCCCCGCCGGTGAGGATTCCCAAGGAATTGAAGCCGGCGGCCACGAAGAAGTTATCCAGTTCGGGCGCTTCCCCGATGAGGAATCCATTATCCGGAGTGAAGCTTTCAGGACCGGTGAATAGCTTGCGAATACCCACGTTGGCCAGATTCGGCAGGATTTCCATCGCGTATTCCAGGAAGGGTGCGAGCCGATCCCAGTCCGACGGTATCTCACCGAAGCTGAAATCATGGGGAATCTCGTCGAGCGACCAAGGGGCCGCCACCGGCTCGAAGAGACCCACCATGAGACCTCCAACCTCCTCGCGGTAATAGGCGAACCGATCCGGGTCTTCGAAAATCGGCAGATCCCGCGACACCCCTTCGAATGGCTCGCTGATCAAGTACGCATGCTCGATCGCCTGAAGTGGCACCGAGACGCCGGCCATGGCCCCGACCTGCTTCGCCCACATCCCAGCGCAGTTGACGACGTACTCGGCCTCAATCGTCCCCTGGTCGGTTACGACCCCGGTAACGCGACCGTCCTTCTGGGTGATCCCGGTCACGCGAGTGCCTTCGAGAACGCGAGCGCCTCCCATCCTTGCCCCTTTGGCCAGGGACAGCGTCACGCTCGAGGGATCGGCCCTACCCTCGTTGGCAGTGAAGAAGCCAGCCATGACATCCTTGGCGTCGACCTGAGGCCACAGCGCGGCAACCTCAGCAGGCGAGATCTCCTGGCGATCGATCCCCATCAATCGCATGAAGTCCGCTTCGCGGCGGAGCTTGTGCGTTCGCTCTTTCGTGCTCCCCGTCTGCAGGTATCCAACCGGGCGAAAACCCGTCGAGAGACCGGTCTCCTCCTCGAGAACCTCGAAGAGGTCGCGCGAGTACTTCGCCATCCAGGCCAGCGTCTGCGTTGTCATGCCTCCCGAGACGATGAGACCGGCCGCGTGCCAGGTGGTACCGGAGTTGAGCTGATCGCGCTCCAACAGGACCACGTCACGCCATCCGAGCTTGGTGAGGTGATAGGCGACGCTGGCACCGATCACGCCGCCTCCGATGATGACCACTCGCGCCCTGTCGGGGAGCGCCTTGCCCGACGCGATGCCGGGCGTCACGTCCGAGCGCACCATTCTCCGCCCTCTCTCACCAGTCATTGGTCACCCTTCAGTTCTCATAGACGCACTCGCCTTCGATGAACGTCATCTCGACTCGTGCGTCAGCGATCTCATTCACAGGGCCGTTTCGGATGTCACGGTCCAGAACGACGAAGTCGGCCAGCTTGCCCGTTTCCAGAGTCCCGGTCAGGTGGTCGAGATGATTCACGTAGGCGCTTCCTCTGGTGGCCGCCTGCAAGGCGACTCCAAGATCGATCCTTTCCTCGGGATAGAACTCGGTAGCCGCGCGGTCGAACGGCGACACGCGCCTCACCGCGGTTTCGATGATCGCCAGCGGATTCGGGGTGGATACCGACCAGTCGCTTCCGAACGCAAGACGAGCGCCACTGCCGACCAGGCTGTGCCAGGGGTATTGCCATCCGCTGCGCTGTGGACCGAGGAACGGAGCAGTGAGGCGATCCTGCTGTTCCTCGTGCACCGCCCAGAACGGCTGCGCGTTGGCCACCACGTCGAGCAGGCGGAATCGAGGGATGTCGTCCGGGTGGACCACCTGGAGATGGGCGATGTGATGGCGACCATCCGATGCGCCGTTTACCCGTCTGGCCTGGTCGACGGCGTCCAGGGCATTTCGGACGGCGCGATCACCAATCGCATGGAAGTGGACCTGAAACCCGGCGGCGTCCAACGACGTTACGTATCGGCCGAGCCGCGACGGATCAATGAAGTCGAGGCCGTCGTTCGTGGTTGGTTGACCGTCTGCGCCTCGGTATGGCTCGAGTAGCGCGGCCGTGAAGTTCTCGGCGATGCCGTCGAGCATGATCTTCACTGCGCCGGGTTTGAATCGACCGGCCGACCCCTTGGCCATCCGTTGCTGGAGCTCTACGATCTGCTCCTCACCTCGATCCCGTTCCCACCAGAGCGCGCCGACCACCCGTGCTTTCAGGCTCCCGCCCGACGCAAGAGTTCTATAGGCCTCTTCGACCTGTGGGGTTACCCAGGCATCCTGCCAGGCCGTGACCCCCAGCGACAATAGGTAGTTCTGCCCTTCCGTCAGTGCCTGTTGCAGTTCGGTATCCGTTGTCTCAGGCACCAACCTTTCGACGAGATCCATGGCCCCTTCCTGCAGGCAGCCGATGGGATCTCCTCCCGCTCCTCGCTCGATTCGGCCGTCGGCCGGATCGTCGGTGTACCGTCCGATGCCGGCCAGTTCCAGAGCCTTCGAGTTGACCCATGCGCCGTGGCCGTCTCGGTTCACGAGGAATACCGGGCGATCGGCAACCACCCGGTCGAGTTCGTCCTTGGTTGGAGTTCCGTTCGGGAAGTGATCCATGCCCCATCCACCTCCGAGAATCCACTCCCGATCCGGGTGGTCGTCGGAATATCGTCGGATGGTGTCCAGGTAGGCGTGGCGATCGGGGTCGCCTGCCAGGTTGCAGCGCAGGAGATTGAGCCCGCCGATCGAGGGATGAACATGCGCGTCCTGGAATCCCGGGAGAACCATCCGGCCATCCAGCTCGATGATCTCAGTCGCCGGCCCGAGCCATCGATCGATGCGGCCGGAAGTCTCGATGATCTCTCCGCCGCGAACGACCAGTTGATCACCTTCGGGGAAGCTCCGAGCCATGGTGACGACAGGGCCACCGCGCACAATCAAGTCGGCCGGGTGCTCAGACTCCATACGGCTCCTCAGTGCTGCTCGACGCCTGGGTCAGGAAGTCACATCCTTGGCGAACTCCTCGAAGACCGCCACGTAGTGATCGAGCTCCTCGTCCGAGTGCGCAACCGAGAGGGTCCATTGCTCATCGGCCCCCGGCGTCATGTACACACCGTTGGTCATGTGATACAGCCAACCCAGGTAGTTGAGGCCCTCGTCGAACCCGGCAATGTACGACCGATAGTCCACCACCCGTTCGGTGGAGAACATGACACATCCCTTGGAGGACATGCCGACTGCGTAGGCCGGCAGGCCGTAGCGATCGACCACGTCCTGACACCCGGCCAGAATCCGATCGCCGGCTTCCTCGAGGCGCTGGTACGCGCCGGGGCTGAGGACCTGGGTCAGCGTCGCCTCAGCCGCCGCCATGGTGAGCGGGTTCCCGTTGAACGTGCCGATCTGCGTCACCGTCCCGTCGCTGATCTGGGCCATGATCTCATCGGTGCCGAGCACCGCACCGATCGGGGTACCGCCCCCCGTCGCCTTGGCCAGCGCGATGAGATCCGGCACGACCCCGTAGCGTTCGACGACACCGCCTGCCGCGATGGTTGCCCCCGTCTTCACTTCATCGAAAATCAGCACCACGCCATGTTTCCGTGTGATCTCGCGCACCGATTCGAGATACCCCTCGAGCGGGGGAACGACTCCGATGTTGAGCATGATCGGTTCGATGATCATCGTCCCGATATCACTGTGTTCGGTCAGCACCGCATCCAGTGCGTCGGGGTCGTTGAACGGGATGACCACGGTGAGGTCCAGCAACGCGGATGGGATTCCGGCGGTCTGCGGAACAGAGACCGGATGGGCCCTGGGGCCCATCTTGTCGGCGGCCGGCCCCACCGACACCATCACGGCATCATGATGCCCGTGATATGAACCCTCGATCTTGACGATGGCATCTTTCCCGGTGAAGGCCCGGCCCAACCGGACGGCGTCGAGCGTTGCCTCGGTGCCCGAATTCGAGAAACGGACTTTGGGCAGGCGGAACCTTCTGGAGAGTTCCGTTGCCACCCGCACCGCCGATTGATTCGGCGCCGCAAAATGGGTTCCCTTTTGAGCAGCGGCTGCGATGGCGTCGGCGATAACCGGATGCGCGTGACCCACGACCATCACGCCGAAGCCGTTGTGATAGTCGGCGTAGTCGTTGCCGTCGAGATCGACGACGCGCGAACCGTGCCCTTCAACGATGTACACCGGATGCGGAGGCTGGTCCTGGAACGAAGAGGCGACGCCGGCCGGCAGGACCCGCTTGGCCTCTTCCACGAACTCACCCGACCGACGGGTCTGTTCCAGGAGTTTCTCTTCCATCTGTTTCGTGAGACGCTCGATGCGATCTCGGTCGATGTGGGCGGTCATCTGATTCCTCCGCGGGTGTTCGTGATTGTTCTCGAAAACGGGTCGTTCATTCAGGTACCCCCCAGTTGTAGGTCTGCTTGGCGAGGCGGAGATACGAAAAGACCTCCGCCGACTGCACGCCCGGTTGCATGCGGATTCCTTGCAAAATCTCGAGCAACCGTGTGGTGTCCTCGCATACGATCTCGGCGAGCAGATCGAATCGGCCGGCCGTGACGACCAGATACACGACTTCGGCCTGAGCTTCGAGGTCCCCGACGACCCGGTCGATGTCGCCCTGGACCTTGATACCGAGCATCACCTGAACACGATGGCCGATGGCAGTCGGATCGGTCACCGCCACGATGGACATGACCCCATCTTCCATGAGCTGCAATACGCGCTGTCGGACGGCCGCCGGGGAGAGATCAACCAGCGGTCCGAGCCTCGAGAACGGCATGCGGCCATCGCTCTGGAGACTGCGGATGATGGCTCTGTCCGTCTCGTCTAGACGTGACCGTTGATGTCTCGCCATCGTGTTCTGCACCATCGTCGACCAACTACTCCTGGTGATCCTGTGGGGACTCGCTCAGATCGATTCTATTGATACACGCCGATTCCGCATGCGTAACCACTGAATCGTGCGCCTTATGCAGCAGTTTCGCTTGCATCGAAGGGAAACGCAACCGATAATGTCGTGACCAGTCGACAAGAACCGACTACGGGAGGTGGGCTCGGCTACAGACGGCGACAAATCAGAGCGCATCACGGCCACACGACGGCCAACCGGCAAGTAGCCTCAGCCCGGCAGCGGTCGAAGGGCATCATGCGTTCAGGAGGCGAAGCTGCAATGACTGCAGATCCCGGAATGCCGGATCCATCCGTTGAGGAGGCTCACATGACTAACAAGCGACCATCACAGCGACGAGGCAACAGAGACGCCCTGATGAGGGAACTATCCAGGCAAGGCATCGACCGGCGGGAATTCCTCAGGAAAGCAGGAGGAACCGGCCTGTTCTTGATCGGTGGCCCGGCCCTCTTGGCCGCCTGCGGAGTGGAGGGTTCTGAAACCGCCACCACCCTGGCCGGCGCCGGAGCGACTGCAACGACCGCCGCCTCGGGCCCGAAGAAACTCGTCATCGCTAACTGGCCCTTCTACATCGATCCGGGGGGAGACGACAGCTACTTCGAGACCTCCTCGCTCGACGATTTCATGGCGGAAACGGGGATCGAGCTCGAGTACATCGAAGAAGTCAACGACAACGACGGATTCTTCGGCAAGTATCAGGCTCCTCTGAGCGCTGGGGAGAACATCGGCCGCGACATCGCAGTGTTGACCGACTGGATGGCGGCCCGCTTCATCCAACTCGGATGGGTCGATGAGATCAACAAGGCCAACGTCCCCAACGCAGCCAACCTGGTAGATGCGCTCAAGAGCCCGGGATTCGACCCCGATCGGACCTTTACCCTGCCGTGGCAATCGGGCTTCACCGCCATCGGATACAACCCTGCACTGACCGGTGGCGAGTTGTCATCAATCAACGACATCTTCGATCCGGCCATCTCCGGCAGCGTCAGTTTGCTGACCGAGATGCGTGACACTCTCGGGCTGGTGATGCTCGGCATGGGCATCGATCCGGCAACGTTCACCATGGACGAGGCACGACAAGCGATGGACAAGATCCAGGAGAACGTGGACAACGGACAGATCCGCCAGTTCCTCGGCAACGACTACACGGGTGAGCTCGCCTCCGGCAACCTGGCCGCCGCCTTTGCCTGGTCAGGTGACATCATCCAGCTGCAGATCGACAACCCCGATCTCCAGTTCCTGATTCCGGAAGAGGGTCTGATGTTGTGGTCGGACAACATGCTGATCCCCAAGGGAGCAACCAACAAAGCCGAAGCCGAAGCGTTCATGAACTACGTATACGACCCGGTCGTGGCGGCCAAGATCGAGAGCTGGGTCAACTACATCTGCCCGGTCGCCGGCGCGCAGGAAGCTCTGCGTCAGCTCGGTACGGAAATGGACGACGAAGAGCTGGCGGGTATCGCCGACGATCCGCTCATCTTCCCGGATGAGGCAACCTTGGCCAAGACCCACATCTTCAGAGACCTCAGCGAAGAAGAGGAGATCGAGCTCAACGAGCTATTCGCCGCCGTCACAGGTGGATAGCGAGTGATCGATTCGGCCGCAACGACGGAAGGCGGGTTCGGACCATCCGAACCCGCCGCCGTCCAACTCTTCAACATCACCAAGCGATTCGGCGACGTCCTGGCCGTCGACGATCTGACGCTCTCCATCGGCGAGAACAAGTTCTTCGCCCTCCTCGGACCATCCGGGTGCGGCAAGACCACAACGCTTCGCATGATCGGCGGCTTCGAAGACCCCACCGAAGGCAGCATCAACCTGCACGGCGAAGATGTGACGGGTCTGAAAGCCTACCGGCGGCCCGTCAACACCGTCTTCCAGAGCTACGCCCTCTTTCCGCACCTTTCGGTTTTCGAGAATGTCGCGTTCGGCCTTCGCCGGACCAACGTCGACAAGGGAGAACTGGAGCGACGGGTCGCCGAGATGTTGGATCTCGTACAGCTCTCGGGCCTCGACAACCGGCATCCTGCCAAACTATCCGGCGGACAACAGCAGCGGGTTGCCCTGGCGCGCGCCCTGATCAATCATCCGCGAGTCCTGCTACTCGATGAGCCGCTCGGCGCTCTCGATCTGAAGCTCCGCAAGGAGATGCAGATAGAACTGAAGCGCATCCAGCAGGAGGTCGGCATCACGTTCATCCATGTGACGCATGATCAGGAAGAGGCCATGACTATGGCCGACACGATCGCCGTGATGAACAAGGGAAAGATCGAGCGAATGGGTGACCCCGCCGAGATCTACGAGGACCCGAGGACCGCGTTCGTCGCCAACTTCCTCGGTGGTTCCAACCTGATGCCGGTGTCCGTCGTCGACCGGGCCGCCGGATCGGTCGCAACCGCCGACGGAACGACCATCTTCGTGCCGCCAAACTCGCTCGGCGCGGAAACCAGTGGACTCCGCGTCGGAGTACGGCCCGAGAAGTTGAACGTCTACCGGCCCGGAAGCGGCGACATCCCACCCAATGTCCTCACCGGCCGGATCATGGACGCATCGTTCATCGGGGTCAGCACCCACTACGTGGTGCGGACCAGCACGGCCGGTGACCTCAGCGCCGTCGTGCAAAACCTCACGGGCGATCGCTTCGCGCAGGGCGAGGAAGTCTCCCTCGGCTGGCATCCCGAACGGAGTTTCGTTATCCATGACGACTGAGGAAGCCGCTTCGCTGGTAAACGTCGGCGCCCGCAAGGCTGCCCGCCGCCGGAAGGCCGTTCCATACTTGCTGCTGCTCCCCGGCGGTCTGTGGCTGGCTATCTTCTACATCGCCCCCATGATCCAGCTGGTCGGTATCTCCCTGCAGGAAGGGACATACCAGACGGGCTACACGCAGACCTTCCGATGGGAGAACTACGCCGACGCCTTCGCCTTGGCAGGCTCACACTTCCTTCGCTCGTTCCTCTATGCGGGGGCGGCAACCGCGCTGGCCCTTGTCATCGCCTATCCGCTCGCCTACGGCATCGCATTCCGGGGAGGAAAGTACAAGAACCTGCTGTTGGTGCTCGTGCTGATGCCGTTCCTGACTCCGTTTCTCCTTCGAACGCTGGCCTGGAAGGTCATCCTGGCCGACAGCGGCTTCGTCGTCGAAACCCTCAAGACGCTCCACATCATCTCCCCGACCGGGCGGATTCTCGCCACCGGGTCGGCAGTCATAGCAGGCATCACCTACAACTTCCTGGCCTTCATGACCCTGCCGATCTACGTGTCGCTGGAGAAAATCCACCCGTCTCTGATCGAAGCGGCCCATGATCTGTATGCGAAGCCGATCACCGCCTTCCGGAAGGTCACCCTGCCGCTGTCTCTCCCGGGGATCGTGGCGGGAACGTTGCTGACGCTGATCCCGGCGGCGGGCGATTTCGTCAATGCGAGCTTGCTGGGCAATCCGCAGCGGCTCATGGTCGGCAACATCATCGACAACCGGTTCCTCCGTATCGTGGACTACCCGACTGCGGCGGCCCTATCGTTCTCGCTGATGCTGGTGATCCTGGCGATCATCATCCCCTACGTTCGGGCTTCCGGCACCGAGGATCTGGTGGCGTAGATGGCTCAGGCAGCAACGGCCCGCAGGAAGCCATCGGCCTGGGCGTGGATCAAGCGCAAGATCTTGCCCGTCTACATGGTCGTGGCCTTGGCATATCTGTTCATGCCGGTCGCAATCGTCATTCTGTTCTCGTTCAACGACCACCAGGGACGGTACAACTTCACCTGGCAAGGATTCACTCTGGACCACTGGCAGAATGCCTTCGGGGTCCCGAGGCTCTTCGATTCCCTCGTTACGAGTCTGCAGATCGCCTTCATCTCTTCGGCGATTGCCACTCTCCTCGGTACGCTCATCGCGCTGGCGCTGGTCAGGTATCGCTTCCGGGGTCGCTCGGTGACCAACCTGGGATTGTTCCTGCCGATGGCCACTCCTGAGGTGGTGATGGGATCTTCGCTGCTCGCGCTCTTCATCGTCATGGGGGTTACGCGCGGCTTCGGAACCATCGTCATCGCCCACATCATGTTCAACATCAGCTACGTCGTGGTCACAGTCAAAGCGCGGCTGGCCGGATTCGATCGCCACCTCGAGGAAGCCGCCATGGACCTCTACGCCAACGAGTGGACGACTTTCCGCAAAGTGACGCTGCCGATGATCCTGCCGGGCGTCATGGCTGCGTTCCTGCTCGGGTTCGCGCTCTCATTCGACGACTTCATTATCACCAACTTCAACTCCGGCAACACGATCACATTCCCGCTGTTCATCTGGGGTGCCGCCCGCGTTGGCGTCCCGGCCCAGGTGAACGTGTTCGGAGCGGCGATCTTCTTCATCACCGTGTCGATCATGCTGCTCAACATCCGCCTACAACGGAGGAGAAGCTGACCGTTCTTGCGTCAGTTATCGGCGCATAGCACCCGAAAGTGACGCAAGAACGGGATGAGATGCGGCTAGGCCCGGCCGAGCACCAGCGCCAGCAGTGCCATCCGGACGTACATGCCGTATTCCATCTGGCGGAAGTAGGCGGCGCGCGGATCGTCGTCGACCTCCATGGCGATCTCGCCCACTCGGGGCAGCGGGTGCAGCAAAGCCATCCGCTCTTTGGCTGATTTCATGGTCTCGGCGGTGATCACGTACGAATCCTTGACCTGGTCGTACTCCTCGATGTTCTCGAAGCGCTCTTTCTGGATGCGGGTGACGTACAGCACATCGGTGTCCGGCAGCACGGCGTCGAGGTCGGCCGTCTCGGTTTGGGAGATCCCCGCCGCGCCGACCTCTTCAACGAGGGCGGCGGGCATCTTGAGGATCTCCGGCGACACATAGTTGATCTTGACGTCGTAGAGCGTCAGGAGTTTGGCCAGCGAGTGCACGGTCCGGCCGTACTTGAGATCGCCGAGCATGGTGACCGTGAGGCCGTCGAGGGTGCCCATTTCCTCCCTGATCGTGAAGGCATCGAGAAGCGCCTGAGTCGGATGCTCACCGGGCCCATCCCCGGCATTGATGACCGGCTTGCTGGCCGCCGCCGCCGCCTCGGCGGCCGACCCCTTCTCGGGATGGCGGATGACGATGGCATCGGAGTACGACTCGAGCGTCCTGATGGTGTCGGGAAGCGACTCGCCTTTCGAGACGGACGAATAGGTCACGTTGTTGATCTGAATGACGCTGCCTCCGAGACGCTCGATAGCCGCCACGAACGAGGACGAGGTCCTGGTGGACGGCTCGTAGAAGAGGTTGGTGAGGACTTTCCCTTTGAGCAGATCGAAGGTCCCGATCCTTTCGACCATCCCGCGCATCTCGCCGGCGACCTCGAAGATCGTTTCGAGGTCGGCCCGATCGAATTGCGAGACCGACAAGATGTCGATGCCGAAAAACCGAGGATCTCGTTTCTCGCCGAATGGAAGGTGCTCGGTGGTGCGCCTGGTGGTCATGTGGGCTCTCCTTCAATACGACGTTCGCTCGATACCGGCGCGGTCGCGCTCCGCACTCCAGACAGAAAAAAGGCCGCCCCTCGGGGCGGCACTTCAACGAACGACAACTGGATCATCGAGACGACACCATAGCCGGTCGAGCGGCCGCGATGAAGCCATGCCGGCGGATTGCCCTTCCGGCATGACGCCTCCTCACAACTCCCTCAGGGACGGGAAACCCGGAGAGGCTCACGTCGGCCGCTCGATGCGCCTGCGCATGATCCGCTCGAACAGTGCCGGGCCCACCCTCGAGAGAACGTAGGCGGACCGGGCAGTTGATGACGGGAGCACGAGCTTGCGCCTTCCCATGACACCAGTTCGAATCAAACCGGCCAGGCGCTCCGGTGTCATGACTTGGCCGGTTGTCGTCCACGAACCGGTTTCGCCGGCGGCCCGGTGTGCGGCGCGCACTTCGATTCCAGTGTCAACGAAAGACGGGCAAATCATCGTGACGGATACGCCGGAATCGGCCAATTCTACCCTCAGGCTCTCGAAGAACCCGTGCAGCGCGTGCTTTGAGGCGGCATACGCCGTCCGGTATAGAAGCGGGCTGAAGCCCGCCACACTCGACAGCACGCCGATCCGCCCGCCCCGCTCGATCAGACCCGGCAAGGCGGCCGCCGTCACGATGACGGCGCCGCGTACGTTGACGTCGAGCACACGATCGAACGCTTCGAGCGGCGTGTCCATGAAGGGCCCGAGGGAGGTGATGCCGGCCGCATGGATGAGTACATCAACTGGTCCGAGCGCGCCGAGAACGTGCCCGACGGCAAAGGGGTCGGTGACGTCCAGGGCCAAACCTTCGATCCCCATGCCGAGCGACGCCAGCCCGGCACTGTCGACATCGAGACCGACCACACGTCCCCCGTCCGCCGCGAACGCCCGGCACACCTCCCGGCCGATTCCGCCCGCCGCTCCGGTTACCACGACCGTCGGCGAGTCAGCCACGATGCTCCAGGTAGAAGCGAAAAGCCTCGAGCGAGGTTTTGGTCGGCGTGTAGCCGAACTCCTCGATTAGCCGGCGGTTGGACAAAACCGGACGGTACCGGAGAAAGTCGACCTGTTCTGGCCCATACGGAGCCAGCCGCAGACGATGCAGCACTGCCAGGACGGCCTTAACCGCCGTGGCGGGCAACGGAACGTAGCGCTTGCCGAGTTCGTCCGCGATGTCGCGCATCAGCACAGAACCGGAACCGGCCAGATTGAAGATACCGGTGCGCTGTCCCAGCGTTCCGCGCACAATGATCTCGGCCACATCGGTATCCCAGATGAACACGAATGGCGTTGGCGACCCGGCGATCCCGAGCACGACCGGCCACTCGAAGAGCCGGGTGATCTGATTGGAAACGGATGCCCCGAGGATGGTCCCCGGCCGCAACACGAGTTGTCCGAGTTCGGGATGTTCGGCGCGGTGCATTGCCAGCATATCCTCGACGATGCGCTTGTGATCCGAATAGGCAAACGCCGTGTTGCCGCGCAATGCATCGTCCTCGTCGATCCACTCGGGGTTGTCCGGGTGATAGCCGTAGGCGGCGCCACTGGACGTCACAGTCAGGTGATTGACGCCGCCGGTGCAGCAGGCGGCCAGCACATTGGCGGTTCCCTCTACATCGACCGAGTAGAGGAATTCTCTGGTCTGATCGGGTCGAGGCGTGACCACCGCGGCCAGATGCACTATCCGATCGACCCCCTGCTGCACCACCAGGTCGACGAGGGCTGGATCACGCACGTCGAGCTCATGGCAGGAGACACCGTCGCGTCTCTTCATGGAGCGGACGTCCACGGACACGACATGCGCAATCTCCGGTAGTCCGGCGAGCCGCTCGACGACCTGCGCGCCGATGAACCCGGCCGCCCCGGTGACCAGAACGCGTGATCCCGTCATGCCGCCTGCGGGACGGGGACCGGCCGCCTGGACCACCAGGTCGAAACGGTGAGGCCCGAGATGAGATGCCAGACCCCCCACCAGGCCGCCACGATGGCCATCCCGCCCAGGCCATCGAAGAACGTGAAGATGAGAATGAGCCCGAGTGCCGAGTTCTGGATGCCGACCTCGATACCGATCGCCCGTGCGTCGTACTTCGGGGACTTCAAGCTGCGCGCCGTCCAGTAGCCGAGCAGGATCGCAAATCCATTATGGAGGAACACAGCAATGGCCACCGCGCCGATGTGGTCCATGAACTGCTGCCAGTTGGCCGCCAGAGCTCCAACGATGAAGAGCCCGAAGGCGGCCAGCGAGAACACCTTCATCGGGCGCCGCAACCTGGCCGCCCGGGCCGGAAAGCGCGCCGCCACCCACATTCCGGCGGCCAGGGGGATCCCGAGGATGAGGAGGATGGTAACCAGGAGGTCGAGCGGGTCGAGGTCGACCGAGGTCAAGATGGCGGCGGTGCCTTTGTTGAGTCCGCCCCAGAACGCAAGATTGAGGGGGGTCATAACGATGGCGAGGGCAGTCGACACGGCGGTCATGCTGACGCTGAGCGCAGCGTTCGCACCGGCATGATGGGCGAGGAAGTTGGAGAAGTTCCCTCCGGGGCAGGCGGCCACGAGAATCATGCCGAGCGCAATGGAAGGCGCCGGGTCGATGATCCTGGTCAATAGGAACGTGAACGCCGGGAGCAAAAGGAACTGCGCCCCGAGCCCGATGAGCGGCCCTCGTGGATCGCGCACAACGCGCCGGAAGTCCTCCATCCGGATGTCGAGCGCCACCCCGAACATGATGAGGCCGATCAGGATGTTCAGCAGCGTCAGCGTCGTCTCGTTGAAGTTCAGCTCAACCTGGTCGATCACCGCTTCTCCTAGCCAGACGGTTCTTGATGCATATCTCTGAAGGTCCGCAGGGCCGGTGCCCACATGTGGGTGACCGGATCAACGTCGACATGGACGACGGAGGGCAGCCGGGCCTCCACGCAGCGTTCGAGCGCAGGGGCGAGCTCATCGATGCTGGACACTCGTTCGCCGTGGGCTCCCATGGCACGGGCGAGGTCGTCGAACCGGATCTCGGAGAAGTCGGCGTTGATCGTCTCGTCCTCATCGAGCGACTTCCGCACGATCGTCTTGAGCGGTTTCAAGGAGAACTGCTGATTCATCTTGACCATGCCCCACTGGAGATCCACGAACACCACATAGATGACGGGAAGCCGGTTGCGCACGGCCGTCTCGAGCTCTTGCGGATGAAAACCCATTGCTCCGTCGCCGATCAGGCAACACACGACCCTGTCAGGGCAGGCGATCTGGGCTCCGAGCGCCTGGGCGACGCCGGCTCCCAGCATCCCGAATTTGAACGTCGTCACCAACGAGTTGGGGACCTTCGTTTCATGGAAGAAATGCGACCAGACGGTGGTGTTGCCTCCGTCGAAAACCCACACCGTGTCGTCTGGCAGAGTCTGCTGGGCGATACGGGGGATCGCCCCGGGGTTCACGCCTTCCCCGGTCTTGTCGAGTCGCTTGTCCAGTTTGGCCCGATCGGCCGCTCGGTCTGCACTCCAGATATCCGGCTGCCGCTCGATTGCGGATTCGAGCTCCTCACCGACCCGCTGGAGAAACCACCCGATGTCGCCAAGGATCGCCAGGTCGACGGGCTTGTTGACACCGATGGACGAGTCGTCGATGTCGACCTGAATCACCCGCTGATCGGCAGACCAGTACGGCGGCTTGCCCCACCAATCTGTCTCTCCGAGGCGCGATCCGAGGACGAGGACAAGGTCGGCGTTGTTGCGGAGCTTCTGGTAGAGGTCGAGGTGCACCATCGGTATAGCCAGTGGATGCGTTTCCTCGAGAGCCCCCCTGCCACCCCAGCTCGTCGTCACCGGCGCACCTAGTTGTTCCGCCAGGCTCCGCAGTCCATCGAAGGCCCGTGCGTGGATCACACCGGTCCCTGCATGGATCAGCGGTGCTCGGGCTTCAGTGAGCATGCGGGCCGCCTGCTCAACGTGGACCGCGTCGGGTTCGATCGAGTGGACGCGGCGATACGATACCGAAGAACGGATCACACGCTGGTCGAACTTCTCCTTGCCGTTCATCACGCTTTCCGGGATATCGACGTGCACAACTCCTGGACGACCGGACCACGTCGTTCTGAACGCCCGGCGCATGAACTCCGGAATCCGGTCCCGGTTCGGGACGGCCCCCGCCCACTTGCACATGGGTTTCGTGACGGCCACTTGATCGAAGTACTGGAACGTCCCGCCCCGATCCGGATACCCGATTCCCTCGCGGCGGGACGAGGTGATGAGAAGCAGGCGATTGCCTTCACCGTTCTCAACCGCAACTCCCGGGAGGGCATTCGCTACCCCCGGGCCGTTGGAGGCGATGGCCACCCCGAGCCTCCCGGTCAGGCGGGCATATGTTCCGGCCATGTGCAACGCAGATGTTTCGTGCCGGGGCGAGACGAGCCGGATACCGAACTGCTGAAAGCTCGCGTAGAGACCGAAGTAGGTTCCGTCGATGATCCCGAATACAGTGTCGACGCCTTCGGCGGCCAGCATCCTGACGACGATCTCACCACCCGTGGAGCCGGCCATAAACCCTCCTGCGAAACGAACGATCGCGAGACTACCCGGCACCTCCTTCGCCGGATCGACAGAGGCCGGTTTTCTAGAAGATCTTCCAGAATCCGTCGCACAAACGCTACAGTTTGCTCTTCGCCAACAGGGACAAGCCATGCCGGATAGGGTGCAAACGCCGCTGGGCGAGATGTGGATGACGCATGACGGCGTGCTAGTTCATCGCATCGAGCAGGGCCTCAGTATCACGATGGAGGACGCCGCCGCGGTCCAGGCGGCCGTCCTCGAGCTCACGGATGGCCGTCCCGTACCCGCCGTGGTAGATATGCGAGCCGTCGGATATGCCGAGCGGGCCGCCCGTGAGATGTTCGGCGCATCGACGCAGGAGACATCCGAGGCGGCGACCGCCCTCATAGTTGGCTCGAGCACCAGCCAGACCATGGCGAAGGCGTTCCTGGCAATGCAACCCAAACGGCCGATCGCGATCTTCACTTCTGAGATCGATGCCATGGAGTGGGCGCGCTCTCATATAACCGACTAAGGGCCGGGATTCCCGGTTGCGCAGCAGCCGTGGAACACTTCTGCCAGGACCATGTCACCCGTATCGCACCTACTCGAGTCCATCCGGACCCGGCTGACCGCCGGTGTTACCGGACCGTTCAGTCACGCCGGGTATCCGCTGGCGTCGACCCTCGAGCATCGGGGTGATCCCGGGTTATTCGGGGCAGACTCGGTGACGTGGCGGGTCGTCGGAGACGTTGCTGCGTTCATTGGCGGTATTCGAGCGTTGCTCATCCAGGCGGCCCACCCCGAGGTCGTCGCCGGAGTGACCGATCACTCCTCTTACCGTTCCGATCCTCTCGGAAGGCTCTCTCGCACCTCCGCCTATGTCACGGCGACCTCCTACGGCGCAATCCCGGAGGTCGAACTGGCGATCGACATCGTCCGCACTGCTCACCGGCCGGTGCGTGGCGCCTCCGCCAGAGGTCGGCCCTATTCAGCGGCGACCCCGGAGTACGCGGCGTGGGTCCACAATGCCCTCACCGATTCCTTCCTGACGGCCTACCAGGCCTTCGGACGGAATCGCCTCTCTCCGGCCGAGGCCGATGCCTTCGTAGCGGAGCAAACGGCCGTCGGATCAATGCTCCGTGCCGACCCGCTCCCCGACACGGCCGCCTCGTTGTCGTCCTGGCTCACGAACCACCCGGAAGCCGCCCCCTCACCGGGCATGCGAGAGACGGTCGCCTTCCTGGTTCACCCCCCGCTATCCCGGATGCAAAGGGCCGGGTATCGACTCCTCTTCAATGCAGCCGTCGCCACGATCCCGCCACGGCTGCGCCGGATGCTCGGAGTCCATAGACTCCCGGGGTCGATGTTGGCCGGGCGTTGTACGGTTGCGGCGCTGCGATGGGCGCTTGGGTCTTCGCCCTCGTGGAACCTGGCCCTCGTCCGAGTCGGAGCGCCAATTCCGGAAGGACTCTTCCTTCAACCGCTGCCCGTGGACGATCCGACCGCTCACTAACCGCTGAAACACAATGGGCGACTGAAACGTCACTCGGACGAGGGCCCGACGCGGAGAGGTCCCGCAATGCTGCGCAGCATCCCGGGACCTCCCTTTCGTGAACACCGCCTGGTGCCCACTCACCAATCGCCGTGGTCCGGCAGTGAGAGCCTTTCTGTATCAGCTCGTCAGCCGCCTACGTATCCCGATCAGGCTCTCATCGTACGACGAGTTGGGGGTCCTGTCGAGGGGTCACTTTCGCGATCCGCAACGGGTTCCTCACCGTTCAACCGCCGGCCGCAAACGGCCTCTCGGATCAGGGTCAGAGTGCCGATTGGGCATCGAGCAGGAGGCCGGCCAGTGCAATGCGAACCATGTCATCGAAACTGCGTTCGCGTTCTTCCGGACTGGTCGAAACTCCCGTGCGGACGTGGTCGGAAACCGTGAGGATCGTGAGCGCCCTTGCCCCTGCTTCTGAGGCTGCTCCATAGATTCCGGCAGCTTCCATCTCGACGGCCAACACGCCCATCTTCTCCATAACGTCAAAGGCCTGCGCATTGGGGTTGTAAAACAGGTCGGCCGAGTGCACGTTCCCAACCCGGACCGGCACCCCCGCTTGCCCGGCAGCCGAAACCGCGGTTCGAGCGAGCTCGAAGTCCGCAACTGCCGAGTAGTCCCACCCGGCGTATCTGGCCCGGTTCACACCCGAGTCGGTCGACGCGCCCATGGCGATGATGACATCGCGGACTGCCACGTCGGCTCCGATACCTCCGCAGGAGCCAACTCGGACGAGACGCCGAACGCGGTACTCTTTGATCAGCTCTGATACGTAGATCGAGGCTGAGGGAATGCCCATGCCGGTACCCATGACCGAGACAGGCATACCTTCGTACACGCCCGTGAATCCGAGCATGTTTCGGATGGCCGTGACCCGCTTGGCGTCCGACAGAAACGTTTCTGCGATGTACTCGGCCCGCAATGGATCGCCCGGCAGCAGAATCGCTTCAGCAATATCGCCCGGTTGTGCGGCTATGTGTGGGGTCGGCACCCATCCTCCTGGAATGTGTAGAGCGATAACTTACCCGATCGCGTCGCCCCCTCAGGTTTCTCAGCAATACAGTGCATCACCACGCGCCATTGCATTGCGGAGAAAACGCGTAGAAGGCCTAGCCGGCCAATCGCTCGTTGGTCCGGTCTCTCCACTCGAGCCACCGGGGGACGGACCCTAGGTCGAACTCCGGCCCGCCGACACCCAGGGTGAACTGCCGAACACCCAGATCGACATACTCATCGGCTTCGGCGAGGCCCTTGTCGAGAAGGTGAGGGTGAACACCGGCGCTCCGCTCGATGGCCCCGGGAGAACGACCTTCCTTCTCACACCACCCGTCGAGAATGGCCATCTTGTGCGCCATCGCCTCCGGATCTTTCGGGAAGAAGTGCCACACGTCGGCGTGGCGGGCGGTGAGCCGCAACGTCACCTTCTCTCCCCCGCCTCCGATCAAAACCGGGATCTTCCGCGTCGGGGCCGGGTTGAGCTTCTCCCACCGTTGCTCGATCAGCGGAAGCGCCGACCCGAGATCACGAAGACGAGATACCGCGGTCCCGAATTCGTATCCGTACTCGTTGTAGTCCCGCTCGAACCAACCGGATCCAATGCCGAAGATCAGCCGGCCGTCCGAGATGTGGTCCACCGTCCGTGCCATATCTGCAAGCAACTGGGGATTTCGATAAGAGTTGCAGGTCACGAGCGGGCCTATCTCGATCCGCTCGGTCTGCTCCGCCCATGCACCCAACATCGTCCATGCCTCGAAGTGTCGACCGTCGGGGTCGCCGTACAGCGGATAGAAATGATCCCAGTTGTAGGCGATGTCCACACCAAGTTCCTCTGCTTCTTTCAAAGCATCATGGATGGCACCGTACGACCCCTGCTGCGGATGAATCTGGACGGCGATGCGGACGCGAGACACGGATGGACCTCCTGAACAAACGGACCGTGATCCTAAGCTCGAACTCTCCACTATGTCGGGACACGACCGACGCCTACGCTTGATATCCATGGAATCACTCAGTCCCGAAGAAGCCCGGGTCCTCGGTTGTCTCGTCGAGAAAGAACGGACGACTCCCGAGTACTACCCGCTGACCGTCAACGCGCTGGTGGCGGCGTGCAACCAGAAGACGAATCGGCACCCTGTTGTCGAGTACGACGATCTCACCGTCGAAAGGGCTCTGCGCTCCCTCGACTCCAAGGGTTTGATCGGCCTGGCCCGATCCAGCGGGGGGCGAACCACGAAGTACCTTCATAGGGCAGAAGACACCTATGAGATAGACAACGAGCAACTGGCGATCCTGGCAGTGCTCCTCCTGCGAGGACCGCAGACCCCCGGTGAACTGCGGGGACGAACCGAGCGCTATTTCGATGTCGCCAAGACCCCGGAGGCGATCGAGATCGTCCTCGACGACCTGATGGCCAGAGCAATACCCCTCGTCCACCGGCTGCCCCGGGCGCCCGGTCAGAAGGAGAATCGCTATCGAACCCTTCTGGTGGAAGGGCTCGAGGAACCGGCCCAACCGGCCGCCCCGCCTCCGAACAACTCCCTCGTCGATCGGGTCACACTCCTCGAGCGGCAGCTACGGGTACTGGCCGGATCCCTAGACATCGACCTCGATGACCCGAGCACCGACGGCCCGGGCCGGGCGAGTGAGTGAGCCGGCGCCGATTCCCGCCGGGGTGATCATCTGGACCGAATCCTCGCGCTTCGCCACCCTGGCCAACTTCTACGAGCACACACTCGGACTCGTACCTGCCACCAGGCGCCCCGATCATGTTGCGTTCGCATTCGGGGCGTTCCGGTTGACCATCGGCGTGCACGATGAAGTCCGGGGCCGGGCCATCGATCCGCTCCGACTAATGATCAACCTGGCAGTCGAGGACATCGACAAGTCATTCATGAGGCTGCGGAAACTCGGCGTTCCGTTCACCCGACCTCCGGAGCCCGAGCCGTGGGGAGGATGGATCGCCACGCTGAGCGATCCGGACGGCAACACAGTTCAACTGCTCCAACTTCCGTAAGACTCCGGAAGGTGCCTACACTCCATTGCCCCTCACCCCCGAGCGTCATATGCGTTACCTCCTGTCCGCCCTTGCCATCACGATGGTGCTCGCCGCCTGCGGCGAATCCAATCAGCTGACCGTCGCAGCCGATCCCGACGTCTTCACGCTGGCTGCCGTCGACTCGTACTCGAGCACCACGGCGTACACCTACTCGTTCCAAGCAGGTGAGACCTTCGGCGATGTCGGATCCATCGCCAATGCAGTGCATACCGCCGATCCCCGCCGCACGCGGGTCAACGGCGAGATCACCACCGCAGGAGTCACCACACAGGGCGAGATCTACTTCCTCGAAGATGGCTCGGTTTTGTCTCGCACCGGCATGGGCCCGTTTGTGCCGATAGACGAGACGGTCGATGACGTGACCTGGCTGAGTGCGATTCATGCAGAGGTCGCCGATTCGGCCGGCGAATTCGAGTATGTCGCAGAGGAAACGGTCGCCGGACGCGTCGCCTTGCACTTCGAAGGACCCCCCATTTTCCCAGGACCGGTCGTAGCCGGCCAACTGGCAGAAGGGCTGGGGATCACCGTCGACTTCGAAGGAAACACGGATGTGTGGGTTGATGCAGACGGACTCGTGCTCGCCTTTGAGATGGCCGCAACGGCAGATGACGGCATCGGCTTCGTGACCGTCACAGTCTCAGTCCGAATCAACGAACTCGGGGCCGCAGTTGCCATCGTTCCCCCGGCAGAAGGTCTGATCATCCCCGGCGACGTGCTGGCAGACGACCGGGCCAAGAACCACCTCAACGACGTTCTGATTGCCGCCCAGTTGTTCCACACGGGCGAAGAGACCTTCTCAGGTTTGACGACCGAAGCACTCGACCTGCGTGAACCCAGTGTCTCGTACGTGGACGGGCCGCTGGTCACAACACCAGATGTCGTCGGATTCATTGCAGAGCCGGATCGGGTGCTGTTGGTGACGCTCAGCGAAACCGGGAACTGGTTCTGTGTGGCTGAGGATCGGTCCACGTCAACTCCGATCATCACCTTTGGCGGCGGAAGTTCAAATGATATGGCCGACTCGTTTGAGGACTGTTCGAACCCGGTCTGGCCACCTTCCACGAACTAGCCGGCTAGACCGATCCGAAGCGGTGGAACGCCACCGCGGCCGCGTGCCCTACGTTGAGCGAATCGACCGCGTCGCGAATCGGGATCCGCACCCGGTAGGTCGCCCGCAGCAGCGTTTCCGATCGGAGCCCAGCTCCCTCCGCCCCCAACAGCAGGGCGGGACGCTCCCCTTCCGCCAGTGCCAGCCGATCGATCGGTAGCGCGGCAGGGTCCGGAGTGAGTGCAATCGAGGAATACCCGGATCCGTCGAGCACATCGATGATGTTTGCCGGTGCCGCAATCCTGGCAAACGGCAAAGCGAAGGCGGCCCCCATGGAGACCCGCACGACTCGCCGGTAATACGGGTCGCCGCACGCTGCGTCGAGGACGACGCCGTCGATACCGAGAGCCAGCGCACTGCGGAAGATGGCGCCCAGATTCTCGTGGTCGCTAATGCCTTCGAGGGCTGCCACGGTTTCGGAACCGGCGAGCAGATCGTGCACCGCCACCGGCGGGCGCCGCCAGGCCGAGGCGATTACCCCACGGTGGATGTTGAATCCAACCGTGGCGTTGAGCACGTCCTGCGAGGCAACCAGCACCTTCACATCGCGGTCGACGAGACGCGCCCGCAGTCGGTCGAGCTTGGTACTCGAAACGAGCACCGAGCGAACCATCATGTCGGAGTCGAGCAACCGCTCGACTCCGAGCATCCCCTCGCACAGGAAGGCCCCGGAATCGGATTCGGTGGGCCGGCCGGACGTTCGTAGCGCCCGGTAATCGTCCAATCGTTCATCTGTCGGATCCTTGATCTCGATGAAGCCGGCCATTCTCAAGCCTCACACTCGACCATGATCTCGACCAGAGCCTTCCGATCGAGCCTGGGCACCACCGACCCTTCCGCCGGATACCCGATCGGGAACAACACGAACGGTCGCTCGTTGACCGGGCGATCCAGAAGTCTGGATAGGAAGGCCATCGGACTCGGCGTGTGCGTGAGCGTTGCGAGGCCCATCGTGTGAAGCGCGGCGATGAACAGTCCGGCCGCAATGCCAACGGACTCCTTCACGTAGTAGTGCTTTGTACGGGATCCATCATCGGCGAACCCGTAGCGTTGTTCGAACAACACCACCAACCAGGGGGCGTCCTCGAGATAGGGCTTCTGCCACGACGTGCCGAGTCGGGCGATCTCACGTTTCCAGTCTTCCGGCATCCGTCCTTCGAGGTAGTTCGTCCGCTCCTCATCCTCTGCAGCCAGGCGAATCCGTCGCTTGAGGTTCTGATCACCCACGGCAACGAAGGTCCATGGTTGCCGGTGTGCTCCCGATGGGGCGGTACCTGCCGCCAGAACGGCGAGTTCGATGAGGTCGCGAGGAACGGGATCTGAACTGAACGTTCGGATCGACCTGCGCCGGTTCATCAGTTCGTAGAACGAACGAGCGGTCACCCGCATGGCCTCCTCTGAGGATCGGCCTGCGTCGTAGGAGACGAAGTCGCCTTCGCTCGTGTACGGGTATTCGGACTCACTCATATCGCTCCGATCGGCGTCCTGCCCAGCCTGGCAGACCTCAGGGCCATCCGGAAGGTGCGCTCCTACTCCTCGAAAATCGCCCGGACCGCGTCGAGGGTGTCGGCGTCCCGGGCAGGCTTGTCGGGGCGATAACTCTTGACTCGCGCGAAGCGCAATGCCATACCGCCTGAGTAGCGGGAGCTGGCCTGGATCCCGTCGAACGCAACCTCCACGACCTGCTCGGGGTGCACATACACGACCTGGCCCTCCCGGTGGGTCTCCAACCCGAGAAACCGCTCCGTCTGCCACTCGAGCATCTCGTCGGTCATCCCCTTGAATGTCTTGCCGAGCATGACGAACTCGCCTGTTGCTGCGTCGCGTGCACCGAGGTGGATATTCGACAGCCATCCCTGTCGCCGCCCACTCCCCCACTCAACGGCCAAGACGACGAGATCGAGGGTGTGCACAGGTTTGACCTTGAGCCAGGTGGCGCCGCGCCTCCCCGCCTCATAAGACGAGTCGAGGCGTTTGACCATGATCCCCTCGTGTCCCTCGCCTCGGGCTTCCATCAGCGTGCGTTCTGCCTGATCCGGTTGGTCGGTGATAACGCGAGTGACCCGGTACTCCGCCGGGACCACCACATCAAGGACTCCCAGTCGCGCCGAGAGGGGCAGGTCGATGAGATCACGCCCTCCCTCATGCAGCACGTCGAAGAAAAAGGGTACGACCGGAGCGTCCTCGTCATCGCGATGCTCGGTTCCAAACCGACTCATCGTTTCGACGAACGCACGTGGTTCGTTATCTGCGGTAAGGGACATGACCTCTCCGTCGAGTACGACTTGTTCGGAACCGAACCCGAGCACCACCTCCGCCACGTCGGCCAATCGCTCGGTCACGTCGTTGAGATTGCGCGTGTAGATCCGCACAACGGACCCCGCCCGGTGCACCTGGATGCGAACTCCGTCGAGTTTCCACTCGACCGACGAGAGCCCCTCCGCTTCGACCGCCGCAGTCGCCGAGGCTGCGGTCTTGGCCAGCATGGGCTGGATCGGGCGCAGCACCTTCAGCCCGATTCCTGCCAGGCTCCCGGCTCCCCCGGCCAACGCAACCGCAGCTACCCGGCCCAGGTCGGGCAACATCATCAGCGCTCTGCGGACGGTGGCGGCCGGAACACCCGCGGCCGCCGCCACCGCATCGGTCATGACCCCCTCGAGCGCTCCCTGGCGGATTCCTCCGACGAGCAGACGTTTGAGGAAACCTTGTTCCGGAGCCGTGCAGCGCCCGAAGAGATCCGTCAGGAGGTTTTGCCGGTCCGCCTGCGAACCTGCACCGCGCGCGTCTGCGAGCACGGCGAAGACTTCGTCGACCTCAACGATCGTGACGGCTGGTGTCGCGGCCGGTTCGGCGCCGATGCTCGAAACTGCGCGGTAGCCGATCCCGATCTTCCCCTGCCTTACCGCACCGGAGAGCATCGCGACCATGATCGGCACGTCCGCCTCCTCGGCTCCGGCGAACAGGTCGACGAGCGCAGCTATTTTCTCCGTTCGCTTGCGAGTGCCTGCGATCCGAGACGAGACCTCGACGATGTCGCTGAGCAGGAGTGCCATGAGTCCATTCTGGTGGAGGATGGCGACCGGCAGTGGGCTAAAGGCATCTGGCGACGGCAGTTGCACTAGAACCCTGAAGCGTGCCGGACCCTACAATCATCCCGGATGACGTGGGATGAATTGGTTCGGGCGGCTGGCGATATCGATTGGGTCACGTACGTGGCCTCCAGTGGGCCAGACGGTCGGCCGCACGTTGCGCCGGTTTCGCCGGGATTCACCGAAGGAACGATCTGGTTCGGGTCGCGCTCGTCCAGCCGGAAAGTTCGGAATCTGCGAGGCAACCCGAACATCACCTTCCACTGGCCGGTTACGCCAGGCTCTGGTCCTGGTGAGTTGTTCGCCCGCGGGGTTGCCACACTCCACGACTCGGAAGCGGCCCGTCGCCGGCTGTGGGAAGACGGCGTCCTGGGTTACGACCCGATTCCTTTCTTCCGGTCCCCGGACAATCCCGACTTGGTGTTCGTCGAAACTGCGGTGTCGTACGCATCATTACTCGGCCCCGGCTTCATCCGCGATATCTGGCGACCCGGCAGCTAGGCCGGGACAAGGCGACCAGCGCATGATGCGCTCGAACTCGGCAGCCACGACCGGCCGGGTCTGGCCGGAGGAGCCGGCTCGAACGACGGGTCGCCGGGAAGCGGATCTGGAAGGGGTTCAACCGGTCGCCCGAGTGCTTTGCTGAACTCGTCGGCAGCCGCCAGGCGGCTGACGATCCCGATGACCTCAACGAAGGCCGGAAGGGCCAGACCATCCTGTATCAAGGCGTCCACCCACTCCCGCGAGGTGGCGGTGATATCTGCATACACCGTCCGGGCAGCCGCGCCGGCGTGAGCCGGAATGACGTCTGTCGTCTCACCCCTGGCCGCGCCGGCGATTGCGACCCGCTCGACACCCGACCACCAGGTCCCCGGGGCCGCCAGACCCGCCCACACTTGTCGCAACGCGGCTACGAGGTCGGGCCGCACCGGCACCGGAGAGTCAGAATATGGCACGACCCAAACCCTTAATGTTGACCGCCGGCGGACGATCGGCTTTCGTTGCAGGTACATGAATCCGCCCGAGCGCCTCGAACGTCTGCTCGCCAGCCCGGTGATCGACGTGCAGCAGCCTGGCGGGGGCTACACCCGGTCGTGGCGAGGTCTGGTGACCACAGAAGCGGGCACCCGGGTTTTCGTCAAGGCGGCCGCCGATGAGCGAACGGCCCAGTCACTGCGGACGGAGCACGGCCTATACGCCGCACTCGAGGTCGACTGGCTCCCGATCGTATTGGCATGGGAGGACGGTCCCGAACCGATTCTCATCCTCGAAGATCTATCGAGAGCTCAGTGGCCGCCGCCGTGGCCGGCCGAGTCGAGCAGCCTCTTCCCTACGCTGGCCCGGATCGCCGGCACCAGAGTGCCCTTCGATCTCGAAGAGATGCCGCCGCTCGAGGTGTCGCCCTGGTCGGACATCATGGCGGATCCATCAGAGATCACCGGTCTCAGAATCGTGGATTTGGAGTGGATCGCCCAACACGGCACCCGCCTGATCGATCTGTCGTCCAGGATCGATCTGTCGGGGAATGATCTCATCCACGCAGACCTCGGTGCAGGGAACCTCTGCTTCTCGAAGCGCGGACCGGTGATCGTTGATTGGGAGTATGTGTCTCACGGGAACCGCTACCTCGACGTCGCCACTGCATTGCTCGACATGAGAGCCTGCCGAGCCCCCACCCCGGATGTTCTGCCTCAACCTGCCGCCTGGGCATCCCTGTTGGCCGGTTTGATGGGCATCCATGCCTCGCGGCCCCCACCGGTTTGGACGGCCGACGGAACCGGGTTGCGGCGGCGCCAACGCGAGTTGGCGATAGTGGCCGTCGAATGGGTCGCCGAACTCGAAGGTTGGTGAGTCCCGGCTCCGGCGCGATCATGTGGTTGTTGTGCGAAGGACTCTGGTCATCGGAATCGCCCTGACTCTGGCTGCCTGTAGCGGCGGAACCATCGAACGGCTGGACGATCGACGGCAGACGTGGGCTGAACGAGGTCCGCAGTCCTACCGGTACCAGCTCACAGTCGATTGCTACTGCCCGGAAGAGGTGAGGGGTCCGTTTCGGGTCACAGTCCATTCCGGCGAGGTGGCCGGCGTGGTCCGAACGAGTTCGCCCGCCGACGCGGTCGCCATCGTCGACTTCCTGGACCCGACGATCGAAGGGCTGTACGCGCTGATCGAAGCAAACGCGGATGCGGACTTCATCGACGTCACCTACGACGGGCAACTTGGCTACCCGGTTTCGATCATCCTCGACCCATCCGCCGACAACTTCGACGACGAACTGAGCGTGTCTATTCGCAACCTGAAATCCACAGAGGGCTGAGCGCGACGATGGGGCGCCGAAACGCCCCATCGTCGATCAGTTCCAGTCGATTCAGTCTTCGCTGGAAGCCAGGAAGCCCCACGCTCCGAACAGCACTATGCCGATTCCGACCAGGATCATCGTCCAGATGATCGGAACGAACTTGACCGGCTTGAGGGTGTCGTAGTTATCGAGGTTGACGTCGAACGCCGTCACCATGCCCTCGAACCGCCCCATGGTGGTATCCATATTGGCCATGACACCGGCCATGGCCGGGAAGTTCTCACCGATGAAACCCGACAACTGATCGGGCTGCATCGCCAACTGCTCGGCCAGAGCAGGCAACATCGCCGTCTGGAGTTCAGCACCCATGGCACCGACCACCCCCAGTGCACCCTGTGCCCCTGCCACCAGCTCGGCCGTGTATACAGGCTCGAGGTTCTCATTGAGTTGATCAGCGTCTGCCGCCTTTTGTGGAAGCGACAGGAAGGCGGGAACCGCCACCAGCGCCACTCCCAGCACCAGGGCCAGCATGGATCCGAGCCGCGGCCGACCGAACATGAACAGACCGATGAGTACCGCCACCACTCCCGCTCCCAACATGCCCCACGGCACGGTCGTGGCGGGAAGGGATTCGGTCGGGATGGCGTCCGCCGAAGCGAACCGCCCCTGCTCAGCTTCCAGCGTGCCGATCAGGCCGTTGAACGTTGTCGCGATCTCGGGCAGGGCAGCCGCTCCCTGCGCAACTGCCGGAAAGTTCTCACCAAGGAATCCGCCGAACTGCGCTGGGTCCATGCCCAGCTGCTGCGACATGCCCGGAATCACCGCGTTCTGGAATTCGTCCGCTACCGCAGCCAGGCCTCCGATATCGGCCTTGGCGGTGCCCAGCGCCTCATCCGTCAACATCGGACGGAAGTCGTCAATCATCTCCTCGAACGCCGGCCCCACTTCGAAAAGGTTGTTGATGAACGTCGATGTGATCAGGACGAGACCCGCTACGACGACTAGAGCCCCCGCCGCCATGCGCGGCCAGCTCTTTGGCGCGGCGGTCTTCGTTTCGGTTGACATGTGTTCCTCCTCAGGCCGATGGATCCGGCCCACTTCGAACTCGATTCCACCACTTCGGTTACCGTTCGGTATAGGGCCTTCCGGCATGAATCGGATGCTGAAGGAAGCTGCGTTGGCCGGCGGATAGGGTGGGATCATGCATAAACCCCAGAAGGCGCCCGGGCGGGCCGACGTTGTGATCGCGGGCGCGGGTATCGCCGGCATATCCACGGCGTTCCACCTCGCCGTACGACTGGGAGTAGAAAGGGTCGTCATCTGCGACCCCCTCCCGCCGATGACACTGACCAGCGACAAGTCGACGGAGTGTTACCGGAACTGGTGGCCGGGTCCCGGCGACGCCATGGTGGCGCTGATGAATCGTTCGATCGACCTCCTCGAGGAGTGGGCCATCTCGAGCCACAACGTGTTCAACCTGTCAAGACGCGGCTACCTCTACGTAACGGGCGACCCGGTGAAGCTGGCGGCCATGGAACAACAGGCCGGCGGGATCTCCGCGCATGGAGGCGGCGACCTGCGGGTGCATCGAGGCCGGCCGGAGGATCCGCCCTATGCCGCCTCACCTCCGGCGGGATTCGAGGAAGTGCCCGGTGGTGCCGACCTATTCCTCGACGGTCGGGCGCTGCGCTCCCACTTCCCGTACCTGTCGCCGGCGGCGGTCGGTGGCCTCCACGTTCGTCGGGCCGGGTGGTTCTCTGCCCAGCAGCTGGGGGTCTGGCTGCTCGGTCGGGCCAGAGCGGCCGGCGTCGGACTGGTCGCAGATCGGGTGGTGGCTCTTGACATCTCAAACGGACGAACAAGCGGCGTGCGGCTGGCATCGGGCGAGATGATCGAAACCGACCGGTTTCTTAACGCGGCCGGACCACTGGCAGCCGACGTTGGAAGATTGGCCGGCGCCGATCTCCCTTTGTTCTCGGAGGTGCATCGCAAAGTCTCGTTTCGCGATGTCCGCTCTGCCCTCCCCCGTCACGCGCCATTGCTCATCTGGAATGATCCCCAGACGCTGGCCTGGAGCAAAGCCGAACAGGCGGAACTGGCCGAGGACCCCGATCGCCGCTACCTGGTCGGGCTGCTAGGAGCGGGGGCGCATTGCCGGCCGGAGGGACCGGCTGAGGCGGCCACCGTGCTCGGATTGTGGGAGTGTCACACGGACGTCCGTCTTCCCGAGTTCCCGATCGCAGATGATCCGCTCTACCCCGAGATCGTGCTGCGCGGTCTCACCACGATGGTGCCGGGGTTCGGCGAGTACCTCGAACGGCTCCCGCAGCCGTACGTCGACGGCGGCTACTACACGAAAACGGCAGAGAATCGACCCCTGATAGGCCCGGCCGGCGTGGCCGGATCGTTTGTGGTCGCCGCCCTCTCCGGATTCGGGATCATGGCAGCCGCGGCGGCGGGGGAACTCGGCGCATTGCACGTGGTTGGAGGCGCGCTCCCGGACTACTGGCGCTGGTTCTCGCCCGACCGATATGCCGATCCGGACTACCTCACGCTGGTCGACAAGATGACGGACTCGGGCCAGATCTGATCCGCCTGCTCCGGCGGCGGGCGCAGGAGCGTGAACCGGACGCGGGCCGGTAGCCTCCGGGCAAGAAACGAAGGGGCACTGAATGAAACATCGGGATGTAATCGTCATCGGAGCCGGCTTGGCCGGACTCAGTGCCGCCGCCCACCTCGCCCGGCAGGGGCAGAAGGTACTGGTCGTCGAGCACCATGCCGTCCCAGGTGGATTTGCCCACGAGTTCAAAAGAAGAGGTTTCCGCTTCGAGGTCGCGTTGCACGCGCTCGATGGAGCCGGCCCTGGGGGCTGGTTGTACGGAATGCTCCAAGAACTCGGGGTAGCCGACCGCCTCACCATGCAGCGTCTCGACCCTCTCTACACGCTACGGCTACCCGATTTCGAGGTCACCGCCCACGCCGACATCAACGACTATCGCTCCGAGCTCGTAGAGCTTTTCCCGGGGGAAGCGGGAGGGATCAGATCCTTCCTCGATAGCGTCGTCCAGGTCGGCCGAGACATCTCTGCCTATGCACGCGACCGGGCCGGCGGCGATCGCCCCGATCCCGGCCGGATGCTCGAACGCTACCCGGCGATGAGCATCGCCTTCACTCAGAGCTGGGCCGACTTCTTGGCGGCGCACGTGACTGATGACCAGCTGAAGGCAGCCCTCTCGGCACTCTGGGGCTACTTCGGGCTTCCTCCCAGTCGGATGAGCGCAGGGCTGTTTGCGGCCGCCCTATCGAGTTACCACATCAACGGCGGCTACTACCCGATCGGTGGAAGTATGGCGTTGAGCAGGACTCTGGAGGCGGTAATCGTAGAAAACGGTGGACGGGTCGTCTACCGGAACACGGTCACCGGCCTCGATGTCGTCGACGGGCGGATCAGCGCAGTTACGACCCACCGGGGGAATCGATACGAAGGAGACGTATTCATCAGCACGGCAGGTCCGCTCGACACCATCGGATTCGCCGGAGAGGAGCATTTCGATGACGCCTTCGTTGCCGCAATGTCGTCGGATCAGCCGGCGCTTTCCAATCTGGTCGTCTATTTAGGGGTGAAAGGAGACCTGGCGGCCGAAGGTTGGTCTCACCACGAGTTTTTCGTTGACGATGGATACGATCTCGAGGCCGGATATCGGTCGGTGGTCGACGGTGACTTCGCACGGGCGGGTATGGTGATCACGAACTACACAGAGTCCGACCCCGGCTGTGCGCCTGACGGACACAGCTCCCTCGTGTTGATGACACTGGCGCCGTGGGATCACGCCGACGTGTGGGGAACCGGAGGCAACCTCGACGGGTACTCGGAGCATCCGGGGTACCTGGCCGTCAAAGAAGCGGCCGGAGAGGTGCTGATCAGGAGAGCAAGCGCGCTCATCCCGGGCCTGGCCGACCGGATCGTCGTCAAGGAGATCGCTACCCCGTTGACCAACGTCCGGTACGGGCGCCAGCCATTCGGGTCGATCTACGGGCGAGAACAGACCGTCGAGAACATGTTCAGCAACCGACGGTCGCCGAGAACACCGATCCCCAATCTGTTCCTGGCAGGTGCGTGGATAGGTGGCGGTGGGATGAGCACGGCTATGGGCTCCGGCCGGACGGCAGCCGCGCTCGCCGCCAGAGCAGTGGATCGCTGAGCGTGCCATCGTTCGGGATTCGACTTGCGCTTCTTTCCCGCACTCACACTTCACCGGAACTCTCTAGGTTGAGCACGGATGGAACCGACGGATAAGGCCACGGAGCCTATTCACGAACTGCAACTGCTCATCGCGGTGGTCATCCTGCTGTGGAGCATCGAAATCGTGGACAGTGTGTTCCTGAGTGATGCCCTCCAGTCTCAGGGGATTCGCCCGAGGACTCTCTCGGGATTCGACGGGATCCTGTGGGCGCCGTTCCTGCACGGATCCTTCGGCCACCTCATTTCCAACACGATCCCGTTCATCGTGGTTGGCGGACTCGTGATGTTGCGCGGAATCCGCCGGTGGCTGGCCGTCACCTTGACGATCATGGTGGTCGGAGGGCTGCTCGTGTGGCTGCTGGCCCGACCGACACTCCATATCGGCGCCAGCATTCTCGTCTTCGGATACCTCGGATATCTGTTGGTAGTGGGCTTCTTCGAGAAGGACCTGCGGTGGATCGCGATCGGGGTCGGCGTGTTGTTCGTGTACGGCGGAGCAATCATTTGGGGACTCCTGCCGTTCCAGCGTGGGATCTCGTGGGAGGGCCACCTATTCGGCATGGCCGGCGGCGTGCTGGCGGCCTACCTGCTGAGCAAACCCGACTGATTTCCCAGGTTATTCTCCGCAATACAGCGCATTGCTACGGTCCACAGTATTGCTGAGAAACTTCAATCCATTTTCTCCGCAATGCAGTGCATTGCCACGGTCCATAGCATTGCGGAGAAAAGTCAGTTGCCCTCTCGGACCGAGACGAGCAAACCCGAAACGATGACCGCCTGGACGGCTAGGGCCGAGGTGCCGGCCAGCGCCAGACCGAGCGGCACGCCTATGGGGATGGCCACCGGAACGATCGCCCCCAGCACCCAGGCAATCTGAAAGAACGTCTCAGACCGGGTGAAGGCCAGACCGCGCCGGTGAGCCGGCGTGTGGTTTTGCAGCATCCCATCGAACGCGAACTTGGCGGTTCCCCACGCCAGTCCGGCCGCCGCCGCTACCGCGGCTCCCGCTGCCAGCCCGAAGACTTGTGCAGCGATGAACGCGGCCGCTGCCTCAACGGCGAGCGCGGCCACGACCATGGGCTCCTCTCTCAGACGGCGCTCGAGCCACGGAGCCAGCAACGATGAAAGCCCGAACCCTCCGCCCGCCGCGGCCAGCAGGGCACCGAAGTCGAGAAGACCGGCGTCGGCCTCCTTGAACGCAAAAGCAAGGAGGAGAACGAGAAATCCGTGCAACAACCTGACCATGGCGGTCGCCGTCATCGAGAGTCGCACGACCCGGGGCGGCGACCACACACGGTTCCGTTCCCTGGCAAAGCCCTGCGCCGCCCTGGGTGCATCGATGGCGCCGGCCAGGAACGCCATCATTGCGAAGGCCACGGCAGCCAGCAGGAGCGAAGCTTCCGGCCCGAACACCTCCATCACCAAGGCTCCAACTACTGCGGCCACCGCCCCGGCGGCCAGCCCCACCTGCGCCAGCCGGGAGTTGGCGGCTACAAGTGCCACGGCTTCCGGCAAGGTAATCGGAAGCAGCGAACTCCGGGCGATCCCGTGCAGGCGAGAAAGAACCAGCAAACCAAACGCAATCGGGAACAGCCAGATGCTATCGAGCCCAACGAGTACCAAGATCACCGTGAGAACTGCTCTGAGGCTGCCACTGCCGACCAGCCCGACCCGATAGGGGTTGGGAAGGCGAGCGAAGATGCGGGGAAGGAATGGACTCAGGACTACGAACGGCGCCAACGTCAGGAGCAAGTAGAGGGCCACCTTGCCGCGTGCTTCCGCCGACGGGATATCGAAGAAGATAGTCCCGGCCAATCCGATCGCCACCAGCGTGTCGCCGGCATAGGCAGCCGCCTGAGTCACGGCCAGCCGCCGAAAGGCCGGGCCGTGCACAGACACCCACCGATCGACGCCGCGACCACCCGTCCGGATCGCCTGCCTGGCCGCATCGCCAACGGCGCGGCCTGCGCGACCTACCGACGTCCGCATGCCCGTCATGGATTCCTTTCTCACCCTCAGTTTGGTCGATCGTACGGCGGTACACATCGCTTTCCGCGCGCAAAGCCCTCAAGAAACACGACCCCCCGGCCGATGCCATCTCTTCATACCGAACCTCCTGGGGGGACGCCTTGCCACAACTCGACACGCTGTTTCGCGCCATGAAAGAGCATGGTGCGTCTGATCTACATCTGGTGGCCGGCAACCCGCCCATCATGCGTATCGACGGCGAGCTGATCCGTCTTAATAGTCCTGCCCTCACCGACGCCAACCTGCGACCGTTGCTCCAGGAGATAACACCGCCCTCGATGTGGACGACCTACACCGAATCGGGCGATGTCGACTTCGGATACGAACTTGCAGACATCGCTCGCTTCCGGGCGAATCTCTTCTTTCAGAAGGACGGAGCCGCTGGTGTCTTCCGGCTCATTCCTTCCAAGATCCTGAGCTGCGCCGACCTCGGTCTCCCGGAGGAAATCGGCAACCTCGCCTACCTCCGACAAGGGTTGGTGCTCGTCACGGGCCCCACCGGCTCCGGGAAGTCGACCACGCTGGCCGCCATCATCGATGAGGTCAACAGGAATCGATCAGACAACCTGATCACGATTGAAGATCCGATCGAGTTCGTCCACCGCGGCATCAAAGCGCTCGTCAGTCACCGCGAGGTCGGCAACCACACGCAGAGCTTCGCAGCTGCACTGAGGGCAGTATTGCGTGAGGATCCGGACATCATCCTGGTCGGAGAAATGCGCGACCTCGAGACGATTCGACTGGCACTCGAAGCCGCCGCCACCGGACACCTCGTTTTCGGGACGCTCCACACCCTCAACTCGGCGAAGACCGTAGATCGCATCATCGAAGTGTTCCCCTCCAGGGAACAAGCCCAGATTCGCTCCACCCTCGCCGACGCGCTTCGGGCGGTCATCGCTCAAACCTTGTTCAAACGCGTCGACCAACCGGGCCGAGTGGCGGGACTGGAACTCATGATGTGCACTCCGGCCATCTCCAACCTCATCCGCGAGGGCAAGACATTCCAAATCCCATCGGCCCTCCAGACCGGCAAGAAGGACGGGATGCGCACGATGGATGCCTCCATCATTCAACTCCTGGAGACGGGCAAGATCGATCCGTTCGACGCCTCGGACAAGATGCTCAACCCGGAGTTGATCGCTCCCTACCTCGCCCGAGCGGGCCACCGATGACCGAACGGTTTCTCATCGAGAAGCACTCCTGTCCGGCCGAGGTATTCATGTCCGACGGGCGGGTGATAGGCGCCCTCCTGTTTCTGGCCGACTTCGCCCAGACCCACGGCGGCTCCCAGACGGTGAAAGACCTCATCGACGAGCCCGGCAACGTGTTGCCGGCTGTGGATGGTGATGGCGAGTTCATCCTCATCCACAAAACTGCAGTGAGCGGGGTGTCGGTGACACCGTCCGCACTCGATCTCGAGGGGTACTGGCACGAAACGCCCGCCACGCTTCGACTCACCGGGGGACATCGTATCGATGGTGCACTCCTCGTGGATGATGGGTCCGGGGAACGCTTGTCGGACGTCATCAACAATGCCCAGGACTGGCTGCGCCTTCGGCAATCCGACCATCTGATCTGGGTGCGCGTGTCTGCGCTGGTGACTTCCCGCAGCCCCGAGGCCTAGAGCACCCTGCCTGCCACGAAAAGGACCCGGTTGGGGTCTGGCGATTGTGTAGCGTTGCCAAAATGGACATGCAGCTTCCCGACATCGTCGGCGTTAGCGACCGCCCGTTCGGGCGGGAAGGCGACTTCCGGGTAGTCGCCGAACTCGTGGTCGCCGAAGCACGGGCGGACGGTCAGACGGACACCGTGATGACTGCCGAGGACGTCGAAGTCGCCTTCCGTAACACCGACCACATGGACCTCGACCACGACTTTCGATTCGTAGAGATCGAGGGAGTCCCGGTCGGCTACGTAACGACCCGCTGGTGGGACGAGGTCGACGGACCGCGTGTTTACCGGCACATGTGCAAGGTGGTGCCCGAATGGCGCAACTGCGGCATCGGGGCGGCCATGCTCCGTTGGGCACAAGACCGCCTGTCCGAGCGGGCGGCCACCCATCGCACCGACAAGTTGAAGGTGTACCGAACCGACGTCGACGAACAAGCAGCCGGCGGGGCGGCTCTGCTCGAAGAGAACGGGTATCAGGCAATCCAGCACGGAGCGACACTCGTCCGCCCGAATCTGGACAGTATCCCTGAGGCCACCCTTCCGGATGGTCTGGAGATCCGCCCGGTGACAGACGACCAGCTGCGAACGATTTGGGAGGCCGACGCGGATGCGTTTCGAGATCACTGGGGCTTCTCCGAACCGACGGAGAAGGACTGGCAAGCCTTCCTCGAGTTTCCCCATCGAGACGAATCGCTGTGGAAGATCGCTTGGGACGGCGATCGGGTCGCCGGGCAGGTTCGGTCATTCATCAACGAGGTCGAAACCCGAGAGAACAACCGCAGGCGGGGATGGACGGAGTTCATCTCGACGTCTAGGGCGTGGCGCGGAAGGGGCGTAGCGACGGCTCTCATCTGCGCCAGCCTGCGAGAATTGGCGGAGCGGGGGATGGAGGAGGCGGCCCTCGGTGTCCACGTGGAGAACCCGCACGGCGCCTACCGGCTCTATCAGAGCCTTGGTTTCGAGGTCGTCAGTTTCGGGACCACGTACGAGAAACCGTTTGCCTAGGCAAAGAGCGTCCCCGCCATCGGGCGGGGACACTCGCTTGCAAGCTTTCGGTTGGTTATGCAACCGGAGCCGGTTCGAGCGGAGGTGGCGAAGCAACCGCAGTCTGAGGATCGATCCGCACGCCGAAGTAGGTCAGGGCGACTCCAACCGCCAGGCCGATGACTCCGATGACCAGGATGGCGGCGCCGATCGGCCGGAGAAAAGGCACCCTGGCGGCCACGGTGACCGAGCTATCGATGCCGGCCGTGCCGTCTTCGTTCATCACCACGACCGACCAGTGACCGGATTCGAGGTCCCAGTTCAGGACATCGTCGAGCGTCGAAGCAACCCAGAAATCCTGATCGGCGGGCGATCCCAGACGGGACGAACCGGCGAAGTCATCGAGGACCACGTTGTCACCGAAGACCTCCACGACCGAGTACGACCCGCCCGCCAGGAACCGGTTGACGTCGCTCGATGGTCCGATTCCGACGAACAACCCTTTGTCATTGCGGGGATTCACAGCGAGGCGGGTCTCGATGTTGTCGATTCCCAGGAACACGCCGCCCCGGACCGGTTCGTCGAGGAAAAGGTCGAGGTCGTCACCAACGAGGGCGGCTGAATCGGTCCGGACTCGCACCGGGCCGGCGGAGATGAATCCGTCCGCATCATCGGTAGCGACGACCAGGAAGGTTCCGGCGGCCAGCAGACCGAGGCTGCCGACGACCATCGTGATTCCGACTAACGCTGCAATGAGTTTGCCTATACGCATGA